>CAZBGA010000005.1:0-112578 GCA_964491385.1 uncultured Treponemataceae bacterium
TGAAGCGGAAGATGCGCTCGAAGCTCTTAAAGCCGTTGCGCGCGCTCACCAGCTCGTTCATCTCGTAATCTATGAGCTCCTCGATTTCGGGCTGCTGCAAGAGGCTTTCGTAATCCACTATGAGGATGGCGTTCTCCTGGGCCCAGGCGGTGACCGCATCCTGATCCGGTACTATCAGGGCCGCGAGGTACTTCTGATCCTGGCCCAGGACTACCGCCTGCCTGATGTACTCGCTTTCGGAGAGCTTCTGCTCGATCGGGGAAGGTTCGACGTTCTCGCCGCCCCGGAGGACGATGGTGTCCTTGGCCCTTCCGGTGATCCTCAATTCGCCGCGCCGCGTAAGCATGCCAAGGTCGCCTGTGTTGAGCCAGCCGTCTTCGCCGAGGATCTTCGCGGTCAGGTCGGGCCTTTTATGGTACCCCATCATGACCTGGGGACCACGTATCATGATGAGCCCCTTCGAGCCGGCCGGGAGGCGCTCGCCGAGCTCGTCGACTATCTTCAGCTCCGCACCGCGTATCACGGGGCCGACGGTGCCCATGACGGGCCTGTCCTGCAGACGGACGCCTATGAGGGGGGCGGTCTCGGTAAGGCCGTAGCCCTCCAGGATGAGGATGCCTATCGCGCTGAAGAATCGGTCCACCGCCGGAGGCAGGGCCCCGCCGCCCGATATGCCCGCGATGAAGCGGCCGCCGAGCTTGTTCTTGACCGTCTTGAACGCGAGCATCGCGCCCAACATGCGCAAAGGCGATAACAGGAGGAAAGGCACGAGGGACCAGAGCGCCTCGATACCCCGGATTCTCGGCGCGAATTGGGCCACACGACCCAGCAGGTGCTCGCGAAAGAACGTGTAGCTCTCTCCGAGGCCTACGAAGAACGTGAAGAGAGCCTTCTTCATCACGCTCTGGTTCTTCAGCGTCCTGTAGACGCCGTCCATTACCGATTCCCATATCCTAGGGACCGAAGTGAGCCAATGGGGGCGTACCGCCTCCATGTCGGCCAGCATCACCGAGCCTATCGGCTTCGAGTAGGCTATGCCGGCGCCGGCGCTGAGGACTATGTATTGGACGACTCGCTCGAAGGAATGCCAGACCGGCAGGACGGAGAGGAAGACGTGGCCGGGGAGAATGTGGATCAGCGAGGGGACTACGTCGGTCTGGTGAAGAAAGTTGCCGTGGCTCAGCATGACGCCCTTGGGCTCGCCCGTCGTGCCCGAAGTATAGATGATGGTCGCGAGCTCGTCGCGCCTCCCCGAGGCCGCCGCCTCCTCGTACTCGGCCGGTCTGGAGGCCGCTCGGGACGCGCCGAGGACGCAGGCCTCGGCGAAAGTCATGACCCTGAGCCCGGCGGCGGCGGCGGCGGCCATGGCTCCCGGCGACGCTTCCTCGAAAAGGAGCGCCATCGCGAGTCCAGGCATCCCTGCCTTGCGGGCGACTATCTTCCCGAGCTGCTTCTCATTCTCGAGGACGGCGATCCGGCATTCGCTGAAGTCCAGGATGTACCGTGTTTCCTGCTCCGTGGCGTCGCAGCCCCGGGGGACGTCGGCTGCGCCGAGGCCGAGTATGGCGAGATCGGCGATGAGCCACTCCCGGCGGTTGTCGGAGATGAGGCCCACGTGGTCGCCTTTGGCCACGCCGAGCTCAAGCAGGCCCGCTGCGAATACCCTTATATCCTCGAGGAGCTCGGAATAGCTTCTGGCCCTGAATTTCCCAGCCTCGTCCTTGAAGTATTGAGCGGGAAACCCTTGAAAGGATCGTACCCGCTCCAGGAACATCTGGGGAATGGTGTCGGCCATGGCGTCTCCTTGCACTTTTACATGTTAACGTCGAGTGTAATGCTGTGCAAGTTGCTCATTATTCGCTGAACCGTATTATCCTATCTCCCGGCGCCTCTTCGAAATAAGCATCGAGTTCCTTGCGCATTGCGTCCAGGTCGGGGGAATTGATAAGCTTCCATTTTATATAATGAGCGTACTTGAAGTTGTCGGCGAAGTAGAAGAAGAAACGCTGCGCCCGAGTCAGTCTGAATTCCGCGATGAGGCGCGATTCGATTAGATCGAGCATCCTGAAGGCGGCTGCGCGAAGATCCACCTCCATCGAGAAATCCTCGGAGCTTTCCCTGCCTCGCAGGAGCGCGAATATCCAGGGCCGTCGCGCCGCCTCCCTCCCTATCATTATTCCCGCCGGCCTCGCCTCGTCGAGCCTCCGCTTGTAGTCGCTCCATCGGCGCACGTCGCCGTTGCCGACGATAGGCAGAGACATTTCGGCGGCGAGGCGGGCCACCAAATCCCATCTTCCCTGACGCCTGAATTTCTGCCCTTCGAAGCGCGGGTGCAGGGCGACATAGTCGATGCCCGCCTCGTCGAGGCCCCTGACGAAATCGGCGAGCCGGTCATAGTCCTCATCCGGCCCGAGCCGAATTTTCGCCGAGAGGGACTTGCGCCAGACGGAGCGGGCCGATCTGACTAGCTCGAAGGCTTTCTCCGGCCGGCGCATCCATGCCGCCCCGCCTCCTGCCTTGGCGATGTGGGGAGCGGCGCAGCCGAAATTGATATCCGCCCCGAATACCGGCCTATCGCCCAGGCGGGCGAGGGCTTCGGGGAGGCGCTCAGGCTTGGTCGCATAGAGCTGGTAGACTACCTTCTCGGGCGCCGGGCCAGAATCGAGGTAACAATCCTCGTAAGGCGAGCCCGAAACGGCGGCCCCGGCGCTCGCCATCTCGGTATAGGCGAGATCCAAGCCTCCGAATTCCAGGATGAGCTCGCGGAGAGCGCGATGCGAGAGCCCCACCATGGGCGCGAGGAAGAGGGAGCCGGGAGGGAAGGGATGAGTCATGCGGGGCGCTGGGCCTTTTCGACTTCCCGTCACTCGGAAACCATAGGGGATTCATCACGCATTGCCCGCCTCGTTTCCCGCTCCGGCGATGCGGAGCAGAATGGCCATGCTATACCTTAATATGCTTTTCTTGACAGAGGCCTCGAATAAAACGCGGTATCGTCCGGCGCGCGAAAGCCCGTCATTGACCCTAGGCCCCTAGGCGTTGTATAACCTTCGAACGCCCCGCTCCGGGTTCGCCGTCCGGGGAAATGGCGATCCGGCAAGCCGGATCGTCTGTCGTAAGGTGGACCCAATCCAAGAGTAAGGTTTCTGGAGGACAGTATCATGAGCGTCAAGATCAGGCTCAAGCGCTTCGGCACCAAGATGAGACCCTTCTACCGCATCGTCGTCATGGATTCCCGCGCTCCTCGCGACGGCGTCTGCCTCGAGGAAATAGGACTCTACCATCCGATCGAGAAGGCGGAAAAGCAGATTATCATCGACGAGGCCAAGGCCAAGGCCTGGCTCGCCAAGGGCGCCCTTCCTTCGGACACCGTCCGAGGCCTCCTCAACAAAAAGGGCATTCAGATAAAATAAGGAGGGATCGTGGAACGCGATCTCGTCGAGTACATAGCAAAGTCTCTCGTGGACGATCCTGCCTCCGTCTCGGTAGCAGTAGTCGAGGGAGATAGGTCCACCATCCTGGAACTCAGGGTGGCCGCGGACGACATCGGCAAGGTGATCGGGAAGCACGGCCGCATAGCGAAGGCGATGCGTACGATACTGTCCGCATCGGCCGGCGCATCGGACAAAAGAGTAGTCCTCGAGATTCTCGATTAAGGGCGTGGACCGCGACTTCGTTTCGATCGGCCGCCTCGGCGCTCCCAAGGGCGTCCGGGGGGATCTTAAAGTCCATTCTTATTCGGGGGAGAGCGCACATTTCCGCGAACTGAAAGAGGTCGCGCTCAGGCCGTACGCCGCCTCGAGCGAGACGGCCGGAGCGGGGAAAGAGCGGGAGCTGAGGCTCGAGGTGCTCCGCGTCGAGGGCGAGGGCCCATCCCTCACGATGGCCTTCAAGGGTTACCCTTCGCCCGAAGCCGCCCGGGCCCTTACGGGTCTCGACATCGTCGTGCCCCGAGCAAAGGCCGCGCCCCTCAATCCCGGCGAATGGTACGAAGACGATCTCGTCGGTCTGACCCTGGTATCGGGCGGCAAGCGGCTGGCGGAAGTGGCTTCCGTTCTTGAAGGCGGGGCCGAGCCCTGGCTCGAGGCGCTGCTCCCCGAGGGGCGCAAGGCGATCGTACCCTTTCGCAATGCCTACCTCGGGCAGATCGATATTGCCGCCGGCACGATCGAGCTCCTCGCCCCGGAGCTCCTAGACGAATGAAAATCACCGTCCTCAGCCTTTTCCCCGAGATCCTCAAAGGTTTTTTCGAAACTTCCATCATGGCCAGGGCAGTCGAGCGTGGCCTCTTGTCCTATGATCTCGTCAATATAAGGGACTATGCGACAGACAAGCATCGCAAGTGCGACGACGAGGTATTCGGAGGAGGGGCGGGCATGCTCATGCTGCCCGGCCCGTTGAGCCGCGCCCTGGAGGCAGCCGGCGTACGAGCCGATGCGGCAGTAGCCTCGGGAGCGAAAGGCTCGAAGGCCAAGCGTATCATCTACGTCACTCCCTCCGGCCGGCTGTTCAACCAGGCCATGGCCGCGGATTTTTCCCGCGAAGACGAGCTCGTCGTCGTCTGTGGCCGCTACGAGGGCGTCGATCAGAGAGTCATAGACCATTACGTGACCGACGAAGTCTCGATAGGCGACTACGTGCTCTCGTCGGGCGAGATCGCCGCCCTCGTGCTGGTCGACGCCGTCTACCGTCTCGTCCCGGGCGTCATCTCGGGCGAGTCTCTCCTCGAGGAGAGTTTCAATACCGTCAAGGGCGGAGCCATTGCCGACGGGCCCGCGCTGCTCGAATATCCCCAGTATACACGTCCCGCGAATTATGATAGTCTCCGGGTTCCCGAGGTCCTGACCTCGGGGCACCACGCGAATATCGCTCGATGGCGTCTCAGGGAAAGCTTAAAGAAGACCCTGGCGTACCGTCCGGAGCTCCTCGCGGCGGAAGGGTTTCCGTCCGAGCTCCGAAGGATCATACGCGAGATAATGACCGAAGGGGGAGACGATGAACCTTATACAGAAAATCCAGGCGCCGCAAATGAAGGCCCAGGCGATCGGCTTTAAGGTCGGCGACACCGTAAAAGTCCACTTCAAGATAGTCGAAGGCAAGACCGAGCGCATCCAGATATACGAGGGCCTCGTCATCGCCATGAAGAACGCCGGGATAGGCCACAGCTTCATGGTGCGCAAAATCTCCTACGGCGTCGGAGTGGAGCGCGTTTTCCCCGTCAACTCGCCCCGGATAGAGAAAGTGGAAGTCGTGCGCGCCGGCAAGGTGCGAAGGGCCAAGCTGTACTACATCCGTACCAAGGTCGGCAAGAAGTCCAAGGTCAAGGTCCTCCTCCCCAACAAGAAGGAAGAGGCGGCCCCGGAAGCCGGTTCCTGAAGGATTCGGGCCCTACCTCGGATGAGGAACATCGGCCCGAACGAAGCGTCGCTTCGAATACTTGACGGATCGGCGGGCGCCGGCCGGGGCGAAAGCCTCAAGGCCGGCGCCTTCGTATCGGCGCAGATACGCGAACGCCTTGGTCCCGGGCTCTTCAGCATCGCCATCGGAGGGCGTCTCTTCGTCGCGTCTTCGGCGAAGCCTCTGGAACCCGGTTCGATCCTGAAGGCCCGCATCGAGCGCCAGGGCGGCGAGATCATTCTCCGCGCATCCGCGGGCGGGTTTTCGCCGGCGGAGGCCCGCGTGCTCTCTCGGGTCTCCGCCGCGGCCCTCTTCTCGGATGCCGGGCTCCCGGCCGACGCGGCCTCCTTTTCCGCCCTGGCGGCCCTACTACGAGAGGGAGTCGCGCCCGAGTCTCGCGCCCTCGGTCGCGTCCGCCGCGCCGCCCTCCTGGATTCCGGCGATAGGACCGAACTCGCGGCGAGGATGGAGGCGAAGGGCATCCCCGCCGAAGGCGATGCCCTTGAAGGCCTCTTGCGAGAATACTCCGGAGTGCAGTCGGAAGGCCGCCGCGGCGCGACCGGCGGGAGAGACTTCGGCGATCGAGGTGAGGCCGATCGCGAGCGGCTCCACGAAGGCGGCGAATTCGACGATCTCGGACGGGACATTGAGCGGATAGTTCCCGAGCCCGAGCTTCGGCGCGTGCTCGCCGCGCTGCTGCGCGACCTGGCAACCCGATCAGGGGCCGGGAGCCCGGGGGGCGAAGGCGAAAGCCTCGCGCTTTTCAATCACTTGCGGGGGCCAGAAGGCAGTTGGGTCATAGTTCCGTTCCGCTTCGCACTCGACGCGGTTGATTTCGCCGGAAGCTTTCGTATACAATTGCCCTACGCTCGAGGCGGCGCCGGGTTCCTCGAGGCCCGATTCTCCGCGTCGCGCGGGGCCTTTCGCGAGGAATGGGCCGTCGATCTCGGCTTCGGCGGGGGGCGGGCGTCCGTCCTGCGGATAAAGCCGCCCGAGGGTCGCGAGAGCTGCCTGGCCGGTTCCGCGTTCGACGCTCTTGGGGCGGAGCTGGCCGCTCTTTCCTGCTCGGTTCGGGGCGCGCTTCGCGACGAAGAGGGGGAGACGGGTCGCGGAGGGCTCGACCTCGATGCCTGAGGGCAAACCCGGCAGGCGCAAGGCCGTAGCGCTGCGTTATTGGTCCGGCCTTCCGGCGCCGTTCCTGGCCGCCAAGGCCGAGGGCAGGGCCGCCGATCGACTCCTGGCCATCGCAAGGGAGGCTGGCCTACCGATTGTGGTTGATAGCCCGCTCGCCCAGGCGGTCTTTCCGTTGGAAGTCGGGGACTATGTGCCGGAAGAGTGCTTCGAGATCCTTGCGAGGGTCTTCGCCTTCGTGAAGTCGATAGAGGAAGTATGAAGAAAAGAATCGCCCTGGACCAAATCAAGCCCGGTTCTCGCTTTTCCGAAGACGTATTCATCGACGATAGGAATCTTCTCGTTCCCGCAACCATTCCCGTCAAGCAGAAGGACATAGATTCGCTGAAGCGCTGGGGCGTAGCCTTCGTATTGACCGAGGGCGCCATCGTCGATGAATCGGCCGCCTCGGCGGCGCCCGCCGATACTGCGAAGCCGAAGCCCACGGGCTTCACGGGGAGCAGGGAACTCTATCTCCGCTATACCGAGCTCGTCGACCGCCTGTCGCAGATTTACGATAAGATCCGCAAGAGCGAGACCGTAGAGTCCAAATCCGTGGACCAGATCTCGCAGGGCGTCCTCGCCCTGGTCCGCGACGAGCGCGATTCCGCCATTTCGGCCATCCTAGGTTCGCAGAATGCCGGACCCGACCTCGCGAGGGCGGGCGTCAATACGGCCATTCTCTCCTCGGTCATAGGCATAACCCTCAAGCTGCCTCCCTATAGACTCGCCTACCTGGCGTCGGGCGCGCTGCTTCACGATTCCGGCATGCTCAGGATTCCCGATTCGATAGTCAGGAAGAAAGGCGCCCTGACCGAAGACGAGGCGCAGAAGGTGCGCGCCCACCCCCTCCTCTCCTACAGGATAATAACGAAGGAGCTCATGTATCCCGACGACGTCGGCCTCGTCGGCCTCCAGCACCATGAGCGCTGGGACTCCGAGGGATATCCGCGAAAAACGGCGGGCGGGGAGATAGACGTCCTCGCGCGCATCGTATCGGTCGCAGACGCCTTCGAGGCCATGGTGAGCGAGAAGCCGTACAGGAATTCCATGATAGGCTACGCGGCGATGAAGGCGCTCCTTTCCGATAATTCCCGACGCTTCGATCCCGACATCCTTAAAGCCTTCATCAAGAGCATGGGCATTTATCCATTGGGATCAACCGTCCTCCTCAACAACGCGGCCATCGCGAAGGTCATCGAGACCCATCCCGAGGCGCCGCTGCGGCCCAGGCTCCGGATCATCGTGGACGAATTCGGCAAGCGCTACGAGGCCGACGAGGGCGACTCGGTCGACCTCGTAGCGGAGAAGACTCTATTCATAGCCCGCGCCCTCGATCCCAAGGAGCTGGCCGGCTCGTGAGCGAGGGCAAGGCTCCGCGGCCGGGGCCCTCCTGCTCCGCGAAAGGGCGCGACGGCGAGAACATCGCCGCCGATTTCCTGCAGGCTGAAGGGTGGTCGATAGTCGCCCGCAACCTCCGCTGGAAGGGCGGCGAGATCGATATCGTCGCCCTCCGCGAAGGCGTGATCGCGTTTACGGAAGTCAAGTCCTGGAACGCGATGGGGCCCGAGGAGCTCGAACGGGCGATCGGACCCGATAAGCGACGCAGAATTATCGAAACGGCTAAAATCTTCCTCTCCCGGCATCGAGAATATAATGACTGGAGCGTGCGATTCGACGTCGTCCTCGTCAGGGGAGGGATGGTAGCCGAACGATATCCTTCAGCGTTTACGGGAGATGTATGACGAGCCGAAAGACGAAAGGACCCGAATCGAGGATTCGCGACCCGAGGATAATCGACGTTAAGAGGCGCGCGGCGAAGGTGCGTCCCGCGAGGATGCGCTCGGCGGTCGCGCCCGTGGCGCAAGGCCTCGGAAGCCCGGCTCTGGCCGGCGGTCCTTCGACCTTTGCCGGCGCTGTCAGTCCCGCGAATGGCCCGATGGGACTGCCTTCCCCAGGACCGCGCCGCGTCCGCGACAGGGCCGCCCCCCGATCGGATCAAAGGCGCCTGGCGGAATTGAAAGACAAGCTTGGGGACGAGGACTATATGAACGGGGCCATACTGAGGATCGCTACCGTCCTCAGCGCGCGCTTGACGCTGCGCTGACGAATGAGAAATGATATGCTGAGCCTTCGCCAAGGGGGTCCACGATGGCCGACGAGAGACCTGAAGACAGAAACGGAAGAGAACGGCGCGACGGACCCGGGGATCCGTCGCCTGGCGGCGTGCCGGGCGGCGCTGTCGGCAGGGATGACGGACAGGGCCGAAGGAACGGCAGGCATAGGGGATTCAAAGGGCGCCGCGTCGGCCGGCCGGCCGGAGTTCCTTCATCTATGGGCCCGCGCGAAGGCGGGCGTCAGCCTTCCCGCGACGATCAAGGGCAGAGGTCCCGAAGCTCGCGGCCCGAAGACGCGCGCGACATGCCCGCGTGCCCTCTCTGCGGGAAGCCAGTCTACGACCTATCGACCGCCATCTCGGCCAGCAGGGATGCGGGCGATCCAGCGCACTTCGACTGCGTACTCGAGCGAGTCAACGCTTCCGAAAGCCTCGCTTCCGGGGAGAAGCTCGTGTATCTCGGCTCGGGCGCTTTCGGAGTAGTGGAGTACAAGGACAGGGATAAAAGCGAGAGCGCCTTCTTCGTAAAGCGCCGAATACAATGGGAAAAGGAAGGCGAGAAAAAAGATTGGAGAAAGCTGCTGTCGTCGCGAATCTCCAACCTTTAGTCATATTCGTTTCGATAGCTGAAACGCCTATTGGCATTGGTGTGAGCTTTTTTACCACTTTAAGGTGTTTACAATCACGGAATCATTAAGGCAAAGCAAAATATCCGATTTTCCCTTGAGATTGCCTTTATTAGTACGACTGCCTCTTTACAAGCATTTTAGTATACGATACGTTAACTCCCCAATACTCGATCGGCGGGAGTTGTATGGATCGATACGTCCTTTCGGCCTTAGTCCAAAACCATGCGGGAGTCCTTTCCCGAGTGTCGGGACTTTTCAGCCGTAGAGGCTACAATATCGACAGTCTCACCGTCGGGGAAACCCAGGAGACGGGCGTTTCGAGAATGACCATCGTCGTTCGCGGCGACGAGTCGACCATCGAGCAGATCCAAAAGCAGCTCGAGAAGCTCGTCGAAGTCGGCGCGGTTCGCCGCCTCGATCCGACGAAGTCCGTCTATAGGGAGCTCGCCCTGATCAAGGTGTCGGCATCGCACGGGAGCCGCCCGGATATAGTGCAGATCGCCGGCATATTCCGCGCGCGCATCGTCGACGTCTCGAACGACAGTCTGACTATCGAAGTTACGGGCGACCAGGAAAAGGTCGACGGCCTCATCGAACTCCTCGCGCCTTACGGCATCAGCGAACTGGCGAGGACCGGCATCGCGGCCCTCGAGCGCGGACCATTCCCGTTATCTCTTATTTAGCCGCCTCCGGGGCCCGATGGGGCCGCGGGGGCGGCTGGCAAGCCACAGCGAACTACCCGCCTGCCGCAAGGCGGGATCGTTCATAGATTACCCGCTTCCTTCGCAGGGAAAGCGGGAGGAGGCATAGGACAATGGCTATCATGTATTACGACAAGGATTGCGACCCCAAGGCTTTCGCCGGCAAGACGATCGCCGTAATCGGCTACGGCAGCCAGGGCCACGCCCACGCCCTCAACCTCAAGGATTCCGGCCACAAGGTCGTCGTCGGCCTGTACGAGGGATCCAAGAGCTGGAAGGAGGCGGAAGCGAAGGGCTTCAAGGTGATGACGGCGAAGGACGCCGCGACCGCCGCCGATTTCATCATGATCCTGATCAACGACGAGAAGCAGGCCAAGCTCTACGCCGAGAGCGTCGCGCAGGGCCTCAAGGCGGGCAAGACCCTCGCCTTCGCGCACGGCTTCAACATCCACTTCAAGCAGATAGTCCCCCCCTCGGACGTCAATGTCGTGATGATCGCGCCCAAGGGGCCGGGCCACACGGTCCGCAGCCAGTACCTTGAGGGCAAGGGCGTGCCCGACCTCGTCGCGGTGCACCAGGACGCGACCGGCGACGCGAAGAAGCTCGCGCTCGCCTACGCATCAGGCATCGGCGGAGGGCGCGCCGGCATCCTCGAGACTACGTTCAAGGAAGAGACCGAGACCGACCTCTTCGGCGAGCAGTGCGTCCTCTGCGGCGGCGTCACGGCCCTCATGAAGGCTGGCTTCGAGACTCTGGTCGAGGCCGGCTACCAGCCGGAGAGCGCCTACTTCGAGTGCATCCACGAGATGAAGCTGATCATCGACCTGGTGGTGCAAAGGGGCATCTCCTTCATGCGCTATTCGATCTCCGATACCGCCGAGTACGGCGACTACACCGTCGGCAAGCGCATCGTAACCGCTGAGACGAAGAAGGAGATGAAGAAGGTCCTGGGCGAGATTCAGGACGGCAGCTTCGCGCGCAACTGGATCCTCGAGAACCAGGCCAACAGGCCCTACTTCAACCGGATGCGCGAGATCGAGGCGGGCCACCTTTCCGAGAAGGTGGGCAAAGAGCTGCGCGCGATGATGAGCTGGACCAAGAGCGCCGAGGAAAAGGCCTGACGGAGCTCGAATGCCGCGTAGGATCGCGATTCTCGACACGACGCTGAGCGACGGAGGGAGGGCGCCGGGCTCCTGCATGAGCCTCGACGAGAAGCTCGAGGTGGCCCGGCAGCTCGCCAGGCTCGGCGTCGACATCATCGAGGCCGGCCGCCCCGGCGCCGGTCCCGGGGACTTCGCATCGGTCAAGGAGATCGCGCGCGTGGTCCGCGGGCCGACTATCGCGAGCCTGGCGCGGGCGGCGGACGGAGACATAGACGCGGCCTGGGAGGCGGTTCGGGGCGCGGAGAGGCCGAGGATCCACGTGGTCCTGGCCGTTTCGCCCCCCTACTTGGAGCACGGACTGAAGATGCGGCCGGACGAAGCGCTCGAGCTCGCCGGCAGCGCGGTGCGTCGAGCGAGGGGGCTCTGCGCCGAGGTCCAGTTTTCGGCCGAGGACGCGACGCGCTCCGATCCTGAATTCCTCTGCAGCGTACTCCAGGTGGCCATCGAAGCCGGCGCCTCGATCGTGAACGTCCCCGACACGGCCGGCTACGCGATCCCCGACGAGTTCGCCGATCTCATCCGAAGGCTGCGCGCCGGCGTGACCGATATCGAGAAGGCCGCGATCTCGGTCCACTGCCACGACGACCTCGGGCTGGCGGTGGCCAATACCCTGGCCGCGATTGGGGCCGGCGCGCAGCAGGTCGAGTGCACCGTCAACGGCCTCGGAGATAGGGCGGGCAACGCGGCCCTGGAGGAGCTCGTCATGGCCCTGGCGACGAGATCGGACTTCCTGCGCGCCTATTGCGGCGTGGATACCACGCGGATCTACGGCACCTCGAAGCTCGTGCAGGCGGTCACCGGCCTCCGCGCCCAGCCCAACAAGGCCATCGTCGGCGAAAAGGCCTTCGCCTGCGAAGCGGGGGGCCGGGAAGCGGCCCTGTTCGCGAGCGCTGCGCCCTACAGGATGATGACGCCCGAGTCGGTCGGCATGCCGGTCTGCAGGCTCGCGCTCGGGAAGAACTCGGGACGGAACGCCTTCGAGGAGCGGCTGGCCTTTCTCGGCTTCCGCCCGAGGCCCGACGCCTTGGCGGACCTGTACGTCAGCTTCAGGGAGCTTGCGGACAGGAAGAAGGCGGTGACCGACCGCGACCTCGAGGCCCTCGTCCTCGGAGCGGCGGCGAAGGTTCCCGGGACTTACCGGCTGGACAGGTTCGTCATCAATTCGGGATCGACGATAGCGGCCACGAGCGCCGTCAGGCTCGCCCACCGGGACGGTACCCTTTCCGAGCGCGTCTCGGTCGGCGATGGGCCCATCGACGCGAGCTTCAAGGCCATCGACAAAGCCATGGGCAAGCATCCGGTGCTCGAGGCATTCTCGCTCGATGCCGTGACCGAGGGCAAGGACGCCCAAGGGGAGGCCAGAGTGAGGATCCAATACGACGGCAAGCGCTATAACGGGCGCGGGCTCTCTACGGACGCAGTGGAAGCGAGCATCAAGGCATATATCGAGGCCGTCAACGCGATGGCCCAGGATACGGAGGATAGTCATGAGCCGGATCGCAGTTCTTGACTCGACTCTGCGCGACGGAGCGCAGGGGGAGGGGATCAGCTTCTCCGTGACGGACAAGCTCAACATCGCGCGCACCCTGGACGACCTGGGCGTCGACATCATCGAGGCCGGCAATCCGGGATCGAATCCCAAGGATCTCGACTTCTTCAAGGAGGCGCCCGGGCTCGAGCTCAAGAGCGCCATCCTCGCGGCCTTCGGCTCCACAAGGCGCCGGGGGATCAAATGCGAGGAGGACGAAGGCCTCAAGAGTCTATTGGGCGCGGGCACGCCGGTCGTCGTGATATTCGGCAAAAGCTGGGACCTCCACGTAAAGCAGGTCCTCAAGGCCAGCCTGGAGGAGAATCTCGGAATGATCCGCGATACTGTGGCCTACCTCAAGGCGGCGGGGCGCCGCGTGATCTACGACGCCGAGCATTTCTTCGACGGCTTCTCGGCCGACGGGGATTACGCGATGTCGACGCTGCGCACGGCCGCCGAGGCGGGGGCAGAGTGGCTGGTGCTCTGCGACACCAACGGCGGCAGCCTGCCCGGCCGGGTGGGGGAGCTCACGGCGCGCGTCGTGAAGGAATTCGGAATGCCGATAGGCATTCACACGCACAACGACTCGGGACTCGCCGTGGCGAACTCCCTCGCCGCGGTGACGGCTGGCGCTACGCAGATCCAAGGCACGCTGGTGGGCTTCGGTGAGAGGTGCGGCAACGCCAACCTCTCGACCCTGACCGCCGATATCGTCCTAAAGCTGGGCCTCGAATGCCTCCGCCCCGACTCCCTGCCCAAGCTCTCCCGCGCGACTAGGCGGGTCGCGGAGATCGCCAACTTCAACTTCGACGAAGGCCTTCCCTATGTCGGCCTCAGGGCCTTCGCCCATAAGGGAGGCATGCACGTCGACGCGGTGACGAAGACGCCGGTCTCGTTCGAGCACGTGCCGCCCGAGACGGTTGGCAACTCGCGGCGCATCCTCACGAGCGAAGTCAGCGGCCGTTCCGTGATCCTCGATCGCGTGAGGCGGCTCGACCCGACGGCCACCAAGGAGTCGCCGCTCGTCGGGCAGGTCGTCGATCGCCTGAAGGAGATGGAGAGGCTCGGCTACCAGTTCGAGGGCGCCGAGGCCAGTCTAGAGCTCCTTATGCGCAAGGCCGCGGGCAAGTATAAGCCCTTCTTCGAGCTGGGCCGGTACCGTACTATCGGGGAGGAGCCGGCCGAGGGGAGGGTCTCCGCCCAGGCCATGGTCAAGATCAGGGTAGACGGCGAGGACGCGATCAGCGCCGCCGAGGGCGACGGTCCCGTGAACGCCCTCGATATCGCTCTACGCAAGGCGCTGGAGAAATTCTACCCCGCGCTGGCCTCGATGCGGCTCATCGACTACAAGGTCCGCGTCCTCGACACGAACGGGGCGACGGCGGCGTCCGTGCGCGTCCTCATCGAGAGCAGCGACGGCGAGTCGGCGTGGACCACCGTCGGCGTCTCCACCGACATTATCGAGGCCAGTTGGCTGGCCCTCGTGGATTCCATCGAGTACAAGCTGATCGACGACATCGAGAGGCGCTACAAGGCCTATATGTGAAGCGGCCTAAAATGCTCCTGCATCTTGAAGAAGCTTTTGGGAGTAGAAGATGAGATACATGATCGCGACTATACCCGGCGACGGAATAGGCCCGGACGTGGTCGAAACGGCCGTCGAAGTCCTCAAGGCGATCTCGGAGCGCTTTGCCTTCGGGCTCGCGTTCACCGAGGCGCCGATGGGCGGCCGCGCCATAGACGAGTTCGGCGAGCCCCTTCCCGCCTCCTCTCTGGCCATCTGCAGGAAGAGCGACGCCGTCCTCCTCGGGGCGGTGGGGGGCCCGAAGTGGGACAATCTCCCCGGGAACAAGAGGCCGGAGGCAGGCCTCCTCGCGATACGGGCCGGTCTGGGCGTCTTCGCGAACCTCCGGCCGGCGATCATGTTCCCTCAGCTCGCCGGCGCCTGCCCCCTCAAGCCTGCCCTCGTGGAAGGAGGGCTCGACTTGCTCGTAGTACGGGAGCTCACGGGGGGCATCTACTTCGGCGAGCGGGGTAGGAGCGCCGACGGCCTGTCGGCATGGGATACGGAACGCTATTCGAGGCGGGAGATCGAGCGCCTTTTGGAGGTCGCCTTCGATGCGGCCTCGAATCGCAAGCGTAGGCTCTGCGTCGTCGACAAGGCGAACATCCTGGAGTCCTCGAGGCTCTGGCGCGAGACCGCCGCGGCGATGGCTCCGAAATGGCCGGGGGTCGAGCTCTCCTTCATGTACGTGGATAACGCGGCCATGCAGCTGGTCAGGGCGCCCGGGCAGTTCGACGTAATCGCGACGAGCAACATGTTCGGGGACATACTCTCCGACGAGGCCAGCATGCTTACGGGCTCGATCGGCATGCTCGCCAGCGCGAGCATCGGCGGCAAGGCGGAAGGCCCCGGCCTCTACGAGCCCATACACGGCTCGGCCCCCGATATCGCCGGCCGGGACAAGGCCAATCCCCTCGCCGCGATCCTGTCCGCGGCCCTCCTGCTCAGGCACTCGCTCAGGCTCGAGAGGGAGGCGCGCGCGATCGAGGAGGCAGTATCGGCGGTCCTCGACGCCGGCTATCGCTGCGCCGATATTGCGACGGGCGCGGGGGACGAGAGGCTGGTCGGGACGAAGGCGATGGGCGCGGCGGTCGCCAAGGCTGTACGGGAGGTCGAAAAATGAGGAGCGACAGGGTCAAGAAGGGCGTGGAGCGGGCTCCGCACCGCTCGCTGTTCAAGGCGATGGGCTATACCGATGAAGAGCTCGGCAGGCCGCTGGTGGGCGTCGTCAACGCGAAGAGCGAGATCATACCGGGCCACGTCCATCTCGGAACCATCGCCGACGCCGTCAAGGCGGGCATAAGGAGCTCCGGAGGGACGCCGATCGAGTTCCCCTCGATCGGCGTGTGCGACGGAATCGCGATGGGCCATGCGGGGATGAAGTACTCCCTCGCCTCGCGCGAGCTCGTCGCCGACTCGATCGAGACGATGGCGGAGGCGCACTGCCTCGACGCCCTCGTGCTCGTCCCCAACTGCGACAAGATAGTGCCCGGCATGATGATGGCCGCCGCGAGGTTGAACATCCCCGCCATCGTGGTCTCGGGCGGGCCCATGCTGACCGGACGCAAGGACGGCGCGGACATCGACCTGAATTCGGTGTTCGAGGCGGTAGGCAAATTCCATGCCGGTTCGATGGGCTTGGCCGAGCTCGCGCGCTTCGAGGACTCGGCCTGCCCTGGCTGCGGCTCCTGCTCGGGCATGTTCACCGCGAACAGCATGAACTGCCTCACCGAGATACTCGGGCTCGGGCTGCCCGGAAACGGCACGGTCCCCGCCGTCAACGCCGAGAGGATACGGCTCGCCAAGCGGGCGGGCTCCGCCGTCATGGCGGCATTCGAGAAGGACATCAAGCCGCGGGACTTCCTGGACGAGAGGCAGTTCCGCAACGCATTGGCCCTCGACATGGCGCTCGGATGCAGCACGAACAGCATGCTCCACCTGCCCGCGATAGCCCACGAGGCCGGAGTCGAGCTCGATCTCGACATGGTCAACGAAATTTCCGCGAGGACGCCGAACCTCTGCAGGCTCGCGCCCTCCGGACCGCACCACGTGAGCCAGCTCCACGAGGCGGGAGGCGTCTTCGCCGTCGTGAGACAGCTAATCAAGAGAGGGCTAATCGACGGAAGCGCGCTCACGGCGACGGGCAAGACGATAGGCGAAATCGCGGCGGGCGCCCCCGAGGCGGACGGCGTCGTGATCCGCAGGATCGAGGAGCCCTATTCCGCGACGGGCGGGATTGCGGTGCTGCGCGGCAACCTCGCGCCCGACTGCGCCGTCGTGAAGCGCGCGGCCGTCGCGCCGTCCATGCTCAGGCACGAGGGACCCGCGCGGGTCTTCGACTCGGAGGACGCGGCCAACGCGGCCGTCCTCGGCGGCAGGATCAAGGCGGGCGACGTCGTCGTCATCCGCTACGAAGGTCCCCGAGGCGGCCCCGGCATGCGCGAGATGCTCGAGGCCACGAGCGCCCTGGCCGGCATGGGCCGCGACGCCGACACCGCCCTCATCACGGACGGCCGCTTCTCCGGCGCGACGCGCGGCGCGGCCATCGGCCACGTTTCCCCCGAGGCCGCCGCCGGCGGACCCATCGCCCTCGTCCGCGAGGGCGACCTGATCTCGATCGACATCGACGGAGGGAGACTCGAGCTCGGGGTGCCGGAGGAGGAGCTCGCCAGGCGGCGCGCCGAATGGAATGCGCCCGCGCCGAATGTCAGGTCCGGCTGGCTCGCGCGCTACGCGTCCTTGGTCTCCTCCGCCGCTAGCGGTGCCGTGCTGTCGCCGCCCGGCGGCGGCAGCTAAGAACGAAGGTCCAGGAGGATCGCGATGGAACTTTCGGGCGCGCGAATCGTCGTCGAAAGCCTCATAAAGGAGGGCGTGGACACGGTCTTCGGCTATCCGGGCGGTACGATACTTAACGTCTACGACGAGCTGTTCAAGTGCTCCGACCGGATCCGGCACGTCCTTACGGCTCACGAGCAGGGGGCGGCGCACGCGGCCGACGGCTATGCCCGCTCGACGGGGAGGCCCGGAGTCGTCATGGCCACTAGCGGCCCGGGCGCGACGAACCTCGTCACAGGGATCGCGACGGCCTACATGGACTCCGTCCCCCTCGTCGCCATAACTTGCAACGTCCCGAACGCGATCCTCGGAAAGGACAGCTTCCAGGAGGTGGACATAGCCGGGATCACGATGCCGATCACGAAGCACAACTACATAGTGAAGGATGTCGGAGCGCTGGCCGGCGTCCTCAGGCAGGCTTTCGACATAGCGACTACTGGCAGGAAGGGGCCCGTCCTCGTCGACATCACGAAGGACGTCACCGCCGCGAAGGCAGAGTGGGCCCCCGTGGCTGCCGCGGCAGGATTCGCGAGCGCAAACCTCGCGAACGATCCGAGATTTCGGGCCAAGCGCGCGCCCGTGGCCTCCGATCCCGATCTCGACGCGGCGGCCGCCCTCATCGCGGCATCCCGCAGGCCCTTCATCTACGCGGGAGGGGGAGTGATCGCTAGCGGCGCCTCGGAGGAGCTGCTCGCCCTCGTCGAGCGCCTCAAGGCGCCCGTAGCTCTCAGCCTGATGGGCCACGGCGCCTTCCCCTCCAGGCACCCCCTGTTCACCGGCATGATCGGGATGCACGGCACGAAGGCCTCCAATATGGCATCGAACAGGTCCGACCTCCTCATCGCTATCGGCGCCCGCTTCTCCGACCGTGTGGTGAGCGACGCCTCGCGTTTCGCCGTCCATGCCCGCATCCTGCAAATTGACATTGATCCCGCGGAGATCAACAAGAACGTGGCGAGCTGCAAGGCCCTGATCGGCGACGTCAAGGACGTGCTCCTGCGCCTGCTCGAACGGGTGCCCGAGCGCGAAAAGTCGACCTGGAACGGCGACATCGACGCGTGGAAGGCCGAAGTGCCGTCGGCCCACGGCCGCGACGCCCTTCTGCACCCGAAATTCATCATGGAAGCGATCCATGCCCGCGTGGGCGACGAGGCCATCGTGACCACGGAAGTCGGCCAGCACCAGATGTGGACCGCCCAGTTCTACCCCTTCGCGAAGCCGCGCACCTTCATCTCCTCCGGAGGACTCGGGACGATGGGTTTCGGAACGGGCGCGGCGATGGGAGCGCAGGTCGCCAATCCCGATCGCCAGGTCGTCCACATCGCGGGCGACGGATCCTTCAGGATGAACTGCGCCGAGCTCGGCACCATATCGCACTACGGCCTTCCCATACTTATCGTCGTGATGAACAACGGTGCCCTGGGCATGGTGCGGCAATGGCAGAGCATGTTCTACCAGGGGCGCTATTCTCAGACGACCCTCGACAGGCCTCCGGATTTCCTGAAACTGGCCGAGGCATACGGCGTCAGAGGATTCCGCGCGCGCGACGAACGAGAATTCCGAGCTGCTCTGGAAGCGGCCCTTTCCGAGCGTAAGCCCGCCCTACTCGAATGCCTCCTCGACATCGACGAGAAGGTCCTGCCGATAGTTCCCTCGGGCCAGCCCATCGAGGAGCTGATCCTCGAGCCGCCGGCAGAATGATCCCGATACTTGGCGTCGCGGGAAGGCCGATTCTCCACTCGATGAGCCCCGTCGTGTTCCGCGCGCTTTTCGGCTCCTCCGGCATCGAGGCAGCGTATACGCGCATCGCCGCCGAGAGCGCGGCCGAGGCCTTGGGCCTCTTCCGCTCATTGGGGATGAAGGGGATGAACCTCACCGCTCCCTTCAAGGAAGAGGCCGTCGCCCTGGTCGACGACCTGACGCCCGAGGCGCGCGAACTCGGAGCGATCAACTGCATCGTCGCCCTCGAGGGCGGGCGCGCGCTCGGCGCGAACACCGATACCCGGGGTGTCATGGATGTCCTTCGAGGATGCGGCGTCGATGCCGCGGGAAAGCATTGCCTGGTGATAGGAGCCGGCGGAGCGGGGAGGGCGGCCGCCCGCGTCCTCGTCGGGGCGGGAGGAGATGTCGTCATCGTCAACAGGACGCGCGCGCGGGCCGAGCTCCTTGCGTCCGCGCTCGGCTGCGCCGCCGCCGGCCTCGAGGACCTGGCCGCCCTCGCGATCCGCGCCTCGGTGATCGTCTCGACCCTGGCATCCGACGCGCTGCCTCACCCCGCGACATGGCTCCCCGCCGTTCCGGCGGCGGTCGTGCTGGACGCCGACTACAAGAGGGGCCTCCTCGCCGGCTACGCGTCCGAGCGCGGCTTCGCCGTAGCCACGGGCGCCGACTGGCTCGTCTGCCAGGCTCTGCCCGCCTTCGAGCTGTTCATGGGGCGATCGCCCCCGATCGGGCCCGCCCTGGCCGAAACGGCGGTCTCGATGGCCGGCCGCGCCGCCCCGGCGGGGCGAAAGGTCGCCCTTGTGGGTCTCATGGGAGCTGGCAAGACTCGGGCCGGCAAGGCGCTTGCGCGGCTCCTCGACCGGCCCTTCCTGGACTCGGACGGGGAGATCGAAGCGGACGCTGGAATATCGGTGGCCGAGATCTTCGCGCGCGAGGGCGAATCCGGATTCCGCGCGCGCGAGCTTCGCGCCGTCGATCGCGTGACCTCCGAGCCCGGACCGATGGTCCTGGCGGTGGGGGGAGGGGCTGTGACGATCCCCGCGATCGCCCGCCTCCTGAAGGAGCGCTGCCTTTGCGTATGGCTGCATGTCTCCCCGGCGACGGCGGCGAAGCGGACGCGCGGCGGGGAGAGGCCCCTCCTCGCCGTAAGCGAGGGCGCCGAGGCCAGGCTGGGCGTCCTCGAGGCGGAGCGCCGCGGGGCCTATGCCTCCTGCGCCGAGCTCCTCGTTTCGACCGAGGGGCGCGACGCTCGCTCCGTCGCCGAGGTGATCCGTGACGAGATCGATCGCGTATCGTAACGTAGGCGGCTGGGTCCGCGCCCCGGCCTCCAAGAGCTCCATGCAGCGGGCGACGGCCTGCGCCCTGCTGGCGCGCGGCGAGTCCGTCCTCCGGTCGCCGAGCCGATCCGCGGACTGCCTCGCCGCCCTCGAGGTAGCGCGAGGCTTCGGCGCCGGCGTCGAGGACCGGGGGGACGCGATCGCGATACGCGGGCCCGCGCGGATCCCGGCTTCCGTCGAGACCGCGAAAGCCGTCAGAAGACTCTCCTGCGGCGAGTCCGGGCTCTGCGTACGCATGTTCTCGCCGATCGCCGCTCTCTTCGGAGGCGAGACCGAGCTGGGGGCGGAGGGCTCGCTGCGTAAGAGGAGCATGGGAATGATTGCGGCGCCGTTGATCGACCTGGGCGCGGAGTGCCGCAGCTCCGACGGCTTCCCGCCCGTCGTAGTGCGCGGCCCCTTGCGCGGCGGCCGAGCGAAGGTCGACGGCCGCGAGAGCTCCCAGCTCCTCACCGGCCTTCTCATCGCCCTTCCCCTCGCGGAGGGAGATTCCGAGCTCGAAGTGGAGGGCCTCTCTAGCCGGGGCTACGTCGACCTCACCATCGACACTATGCGAGCCTTCGGAGTCGAGGCCGAGCGGGACGCGGACTTCTCGCGATTCCGTCTGGCCTCCGCGCAGAGCTACGTGGCATCCGACTTCGAGGTCGAAGGGGATTGGAGCGGGGCGGCCTTCCTTCTCGTCGCGGGAGCGATGGCCGCGCGCGAGTCGCCCGTCGAGGTCGTCGGGCTGGACGCCGAGTCCCCCCAGCCCGACCGGGCGATACTCGAGGCATTGCGCTCCGCGGGCGCGATCGTCGAATCCGAAGGCGGGTCCCTCAGGGTGGCGCGAGGCAGGCTCGAAGCCTTCGGCTTCGACGCGACCGATTGCCCTGACCTCTTCCCGCCCTTGGTCGCCCTCGCCGCCTCCTGCGAGGGCGAGACGAAGATCGAGGGCGTCGGCAGGCTCAGGGGAAAGGAGACGGACAGGGCGGCGGCCCTCTCCGAGGAGTTCGACGCGCTGGGGGCCGAGGTCAGGATCGAAGGCGACGACATGTTTGTGGTCGGCCGCGGCCGGCTTAGCGGCGGCCGCGTCGACTCGCGCGGAGATCATCGCATCGCGATGGCGGCCGCGATTGCCTCCCTTTGCTGCGCCGGACCCGTCGAGATAGCCGGCTCCGAGTGCGTCGCCAAGTCCTGGCCCGGCTTCTTCGAGGATCTCGCGGCGATAGCCCGCCCCGCGCGATAGCCTATCCGGCCGGGACTTTCGGTAAGTATATTATTTCTTACCGAATGGACGAGGAGGGCGAGCGTGGATTATCCGATGCGTTCCGACCTCAAAGTCGGGGCCTTGTTTCCCGATTTCGAGCTGCCCGATCAAGAGGGCTCTCCCCGGAAGCTCTCGAGCCTGCTCAGGGGTTTCCCGGGCGTACTGATCTTCGGCCGGGGGTATTTCTGTCCCAAGGACAGGCGGCAACTGACAGCCTACGTAACCGAGCTCCAGCCCGAATTCCGCGTCAACTATTGCCATATGGTCTCGGTCTCCGTCGACGACAAGATGCACACCAACGAGACCCGCGAAGCCCTCGGAGCGGACTGGACCTTCCTCATGGACCCCGATAGGCGCCTCCTCCATGAGCTCGAGATGGTCGACACCACCGACCCCGCGCACGGAGAGATCTACATCCCCTATACCTTCATCCTGGATCGCGACAGGAGCATATACAAGATCTACAACGGCTGGTGGTTCCTGGGGCGACCCACCCCTGAGGATATCCGGATGGACCTGAGGGCGATCATGTCCAAGCGCCCCGATTGGATCTACGGCGGCTCCGGGGCCTAGGGCGACGCGTAGCGGGCTCGGATCCCGCGGACTTTCAGAAGTAGACTTCAGCGAAGATGCGCGAGCGGGGAACGCCGCGGTCCCTCAGCAGCGCGTAGGCCTCGTAGATCATGTCGCTGTTGCCGCAGAGGTAGCAGTATCGCGACGCCTCCACGGATCGCCGGGCCAGGTAGGACGTGACTCGGCCGGCATAAGAGCCGCTCTCGACCCGTCCTCGGCTGATGCAGGGGACGAGCCTGTCGGCTGCGAAGCCGTCGCGGCCGTAAAGTTCGGCCTCGTCTCCGGCTCCGTGGAGGAGGATATAGTCCAGGCCGGGGTTTTCCCGTGCGAAGCAGCGGAAGGGCGAGACGCCGGTGCCGGTGGCGACGAAGAGGAAGCCGGCGGAGGCGCCACCTCCTTTTACGAGGGAGAAGGAACCGTGAGGGCCGTCGACCTCCAGCTCGTCGCCGGGTCGGCTCAGGCGGAGGACGCGGGACACCCTTCCGCCGGGGATCTCCTTGACGAGGACCTCGAGCCAGGAATCTTCGGGCGAGGAATACAGCGTGTACTCCCGCCGGTCCCCGCTTCCCGGAAGCCCGAGATTCACCCACTGGCCGGCGCGGAAGGCGAGACCTTCCCTCGAGAATCGCAGGATATACGCCCCGAATGGAAGGTCGCGGACGCTGACGACGCGGTGGATGCCGGAGGCTCCCGGTGCCGCGGCAGGGCGTCGCGTCGCGGTCTCGATCACTCGGGCGGCTCCGCCTTCCGCGCCTCGCGGATGCGCGCGAGCCGCTCTCGGAAGCCTTCGTACTGCTCGCCGGCGTGGTAGGAGGACCGGACCAGCGGCCCCGCCTCGCAGTAGAGGAAGCCTTTCCCCATGGCGACTTCCTTGAGCCTGGCGAACTCGTCCGGATGCCAGTACCTGTCGACGGGCAGGTTATTGCGCGTAGGCTGTAGGTACTGTCCGATATTCACCATGTCCACGCGCGCCGCGCGAAGGTCGTCCAGGGCGGAGACCACCTCCTCCGGCGTCTCGCCCAGCCCCAGCATGATGCTCGACTTGGTCACGCCGCTCGGGTCCGAGTCCTTGGCGACGCGCAGAAATTCCAGCGACCTGTCGTAGCTGGATCGCGAGCGCACTAGAGGGGTGAGCCTGCGCACCGTTTCCAAGTTGTGGCTCACTATATCGGCCCCGCTCTCCACGACGGCGCGTATGGCCTCTCTCGAACCCATGAAGTCGGAGGTGAGAATCTCGACCGAGCAGGCCGGGATCCGCGCGCGGATCGCCCGGACTGTGGCGGCCATCATCGCCGCCCCTCCGTCGGCGAGATCGTCCCGGTCCACCATGGTGACGTGGGCGTGCTTGAGTCCCATCCGCGAGACTGCCGCCGCGACGCGCAACGGCTCCAGCCTGTCCACTTCGCCGGGCAGACCGGTGCCCACCGCGCAGAAACGACAGCGCCTCGTGCAGCTGTCCCCCAGGATCATGAAGCTCGCCGTCCGGTGCGTGCCCCAGCACTCGTGGAGGTTGGGGCATCGCGCCTCCTCGCAGACGGTGTGAAGCTCCTGGGTGCGCACTTCCTTCTTGACGGCGACATAGCTCTCCGTCGTCTCGAGCCGGATCTTGAGCCACTCCGGCTTCCGCAGCGGAGCGCTCGATTCCGGACCCTGTTCTTCCATAAGCTGGAGATCGGGCATGTGGTAAATATTACTGAAAAGATTATAGATAGGGAAAGCGGTAAATGGACCCTGCCCTGCCTCGCGCGGTCAAGCTGCTTTGTCGTCGTCCTAAGCGCGCTTCGACGCCGGCCTGCCGACGATGACCAAGAACGAATCGAGGATGAACAGCGCGATGGCGATGTCATTGAAGAGTGTCGCCTGGCGCGGATCCGGCCAGAGTTGATTGGCGGCCCAGAAAAGGAAGGCGAGCGCCAGCATGATCGCCTTTACCGATTCCGCGCAAGTGGGCCGAGTCCCGGCACGATAGAGGAGGTAGGCAAAGGCGATCAAGGCGAGCGGAATTGAGGCGAGATAGCCGTGAGCTCCGACGGAGAAGCGCCCGGGGAAGAGTTCCCATGCGAAGAGCGCTCCCGCGCCCGCGAGCGCGACTACGCCGAGTATCACCGGGACTGCCCGATGGGCTAAGCCGAGACGAACGTGATTACGAATATCGTCATCTCCTTTTGCGCTCTGAGGACATAATATACGAATACCTGCGATAGTGAGGCGACATTCGCTTTGGCCATGTTGCTTTATTACGAAGGCTATAATAATTCTGAAGCGGAGCCGCTGGGTGGGGGAAGCGGAGAAAACCGCAGGCGTCGCGACCGCGCGTTGTGCGACGCCGAGGACTTCCTAGCGCGGGGGAGTAGCGAGCAATGCCGCGGCTGAACGGTGAAGACAGCCGGACCCCCCGGCTTCAGAGGAGAGGATCACCATCCGCGGAATGAACGCGGCATGAATCGGCCCGTAAGCCGTGGCACTCTTATTCTGCGGTATAGGGCGGCGGGTGTAAGAAGAACCGAAGGCCCTGCATAATGGCCGCGATAAGGAGCCCCGACGAAGCGAAGCTTCGTTGCCGCGAAGCAGCGGAGCTGCTTCGCGAAGGGCCCCCAATGAGCCGTCATGAAAATGCTCTTCGCCGTTGACCGATCGATGGTTCAGGGAGTCCCGATCGCGGAAGGCATTGCGCTCCGCCCTTCAATCCTCGATATTTTCCCTCAGTCCCGCCAGGAACTTCCTCATCTCGTCGTAGTCGCGCGCCCGGATGATGTGGGTGAGGTAGGAGAGCTTGGAGTTGATGAGCTCGATCTGCCTGATAGTGTAAGGATTGAACATGATCTCGGCGAGGAGCCTGTCGTCCTCGGAAAGCAGGCCCTTCGCGATTATCATGTGCCGCTTGAAGTTAGTGCCCGGAGTCTCCTGCCTCTTCATGACCGAGGCGAAGACCATCGTGGAAGCGAAGGGGGTCGCGAGCGAATAGGCGACCATCTTGTCATGACCCTCGAAGTCGTACTCGAAGATGTGTATGCCGAGCCTCGAGTAGAGAGCCTTGAAGAATTCCTTGCCCTTGGGGTCCGACTCCGAGATGATCGCGGCGCTCTCGTCGTGGAGGTCGCGGATATTGCCGAAAGTCGGGCCGAACATGGGGTGGCTCGAGACGAAGGGCCTGCCGGCCTCGCGGTAGAACTCCGCGAACCCGGTCTTGACCGAGGCTATGTCGGCGAGGATGCAGTCGGGGCCGATGAAAGGCAGGACCTTCCTGAAGACCTCGACGGTGTCCCCGAGGAACACGCAGTTGATCACCATCTCCGGGGAGAAATCCTCGATCTCGGCGAGGTCGAGGATCCGCCTGACCTTGATGAAGTACTTCATCCTCGCGATATCGGAGTCGTAGACGCAGACTTCGTGGTCGAGGCAGAGCTCCTCGGTGAGCCACGCGCCCATCCTCCCCGTGCCTATGATCTGGATGCGCATGGTCAGATCTTCCGCTCGACATAGCAGCCGAGGAGGCGGAAATCCCTCGCGACGCCCTCGGCCTCCGCGATGGCGCGGGAAACACGCTCTTCCTTCTCGGATCCGTCGAAGTCGAGGAATATGGCGTAGTCGCCGGGCTTGTTGGGGACCGATTCGATCCGGGTGAGGTTGATGCCGGCGCGGGCGAATATCTCGAGGGTCCTGAAGAGGGCGCCCGCCTTGTCCTCGGTCGAGAAGACGGCCGAGCATTTGTTCCCGCCCTCGTGGCCGTCGTTCTTGGCCAAGACGAGGAACCGCGTACGGTTGTTCTCGGCGTCCTGGATCTCGTCCTTGATTATCTCGAGATCGTATATCTCCGCGGCGAAGCGGTTGGCGATCGCCGCGGTGTCCCGCGGCCTCTCCTGGGCGATCATGCGGGCGGCACCCGCGGTATCGTAGTAGGGCCTGGGCTCAAGCTTGTTGCGGGCGAGGAAGCTTCGGCACTGCGCGAGCGCCTGGGAGTGGGAGTAGGCGGAGCGTATCTCGCGGTGATCGGTCCCGGGCACCGCGAGCAGGCAGTGGGACACCGGCATGTCTATGGCGGCGACGATCTTGAGGTCGGTGTTGATCAGTATCGAGTTGACGGGACCAACGATGCCGCCGAGGCTGTTCTCGACGGGCACGATCCCGAAGTCGAAATGGCCGTCGCGTACCGAGTCGAAGACGTCCGAGAAGTCCCGGCAGGGCATGGCCGCGGCCGAGCCGTCCCAGGCTCGGGCGGCGACTTCGCTGTTGGCGCCGTGCTCGCCCTGGAATCCGACCGTCTTCGGCTTGCGAGCCTGTATGGCGCTCGCCTCCGCGATGATGCGCTTCCAGAGCTCGCCCGTGAACTCGGGACTGGCGAGGCAGCGCGAGGAGCGGGCGACGCGCTCGAGCACCGCCTTCTCTCTCGCGGGATCCGTGATATCGGGCTTCAAGGCCCGCGCCAGCAGTGCCTTCTCCATCCTCTCGTCGAGGAGCGAGAGGAGCCTGGCGTCGATCCGGTCGATGTCGTCCCTGAGGTCCTTGAGCGTCATATTCCCTCCACGGCCTTGGCGGCCGACGTTGGCCTTGCCCGCGCGGCGAGCGTCAGATCGGCGAGCGCGACCGCGCAGGCCGCCTCGAGGACGACGGCGGCGCGCAGGGCTATGCACGCGTCGTGGCGCCCCCCCGGGGCGAGGACGGTCTCCTCGCCGGATTCGAAATCGAGCGTGCGCTGGGGCGCGGAGATGGTCGATGCGGGCTTCACGGCTATACGGACCACGAGTTCGTTGCCGTTGGTGATGCCGCCGTTGATGCCGCCCGCGCCGTTCTTCGCGGTCCTGCCGGAACGCTCGACGAAGGGGTCGTTGTGACGGCTGCCGCGCATCCGGGCAGCGGCGAAGCCGTCGCCGAACTCCACGCCGCGCACGCCGGGAACGGCGAAGAGGGCGTGGGCGATGAGCGATTCGGCGGCGTCGAAGAAGGGCTCGCCGAGCCCCGGGGCGAGGCCCTTCACGCGCACCTCGACGATGCCGCCCACGGAATCCCCCGCGGCCTTGGCCGCGGCCGCGGCCGCCTCCACGTCGGGGTTCCCTCCGGCCTCGATGACGCGCGTGTCGAAGGCGACGCCCGCGGCCGGGGCTCCGCCGAGCGCGCGCTTGGCGACGGCCCCGGCCGCGACCAGGCCGGCGGTGACGCGCCCCGAGAAGTGCCCGGAGCCGCGCGGGTCCGAGAAGCCGCCGTATTTGTAGCGCGAGGTGAAGTCGGCATGGCCGGGCCGCGGGACGCGCTTGAAAGCCTCGTAGTCCGATGAGCGCGTGTCGGCGTTGCGCAGGACCACGCAGATCGGCGAGCCCGTCGCGCGCCCTTCGTACAAACCCGAGAGTATCTCGGGAGAGTCGGCCTCGCGCCGCTCGGTAGTGCCCGTCGCGCCGGGTCGGCGCCGCGCGAGGTCGCGCTCGATGTCCTCGACGGAAAGGGGGGTACCCGCCGGGCACCCGTCGACGACGATCCCGACTGCGGGTCCGTGCGACTCCCCGAATATCTCGACACGGAAGCAGAGCCCGAACGAGTTCATGGAGCCTCCATTACGAAAGCCTGAAGGTCGGCCAAGGGAACGGCCTCGACGACGACAGAGCCTATGGCTGCGGGCAGAGCCATGCGAATGTCCGGGCCGAGCCTCTTCTTGTCCGCGAGGATGGCGTCGCCTATCGCCCTCCGGAAATCCGGGCCGTCGACCGTCGCGGCGAGTCTCGCCGCCGCCGCGATCGACGACGGCAGGGCGCAGGCCTCGATGAGGCGCAGTATGCGTCCGCAATCCGCGGCTCCGAGGTGGCCCATCCGGAGGGCCAGCCGGCAGGCCGTCCCCAGGCCGGCGGCCACGGAGTGGCCGTGGGGGAGGCCGGAAGCCGCCTCGACGCCGTGCCCGACGCTGTGGCCGAGGTTGAGCTTCCGCCTCTCCCCTGACTCCCTCTCGTCGCGCTCCACGACGGCCGCCTTTAGCTCTACCGAGCCCGCCACTATGCGTTCCAGCGCGTCGATCGGAGGGCGTCGCGCTCCTCCGATCCGCCCGGCTTCGGCTTCGACGAGCTCGAAGTAGGCGCCGCCCGCAAGGACGGCGTGCTTTACGACTTCTGCCATGCCCGACGCGAACTCGATGTCGGGGAGGGTCGCGAGGAGGCCCACGTCCATCGTCACGAAGAGGGGCTGGGCGAACGAGCCCACGAGGTTCTTGACCCCGCGGAAGTCCACGCCGTTCTTCCCGCCGACCGAGGCGTCCACCATCGCGAGGAGGGTGGTAGGGACGAAGCCGAAGTCGACGCCCCTGAGCCAGGTCGAGGCGGCAAAGCCGGCTAGGTCGGAAATCGCCCCGCCGCCTATCGCGAGGACGAGGCCGTCGCGGCCGAGGGAATTGTCCATGAAGGCGCCGTAGAGGGCCTCTAGCGACACGAGGGACTTGGCCGCCTCCCCCCGATCGACCTCGATCACGGGGCAGGCCGGGAAGGACTCGCCGTGGATACGGCGGATCAGGCGGTCGGTGACGATCACCGTCCTGGCCGGATCGACTCGGCCGCAGACTCCGGCGAGGGGACCGAAGGCGATGCGCGAGACTCGCCCTCCCTGTCCGTGAAGTTCTATGTCCACCGGACTCTCTCCCTTCAGTCCATCGCGTCCGCGAAGGGATCTCGCAAGGCACCGCTTCGCGCCGAGCTTGAGGCGCGCGTCGCGGCGTCCTTGGCCGCGGGGGGATTTTGGACGGGAGGCGTCCCGGCCGGGAGGTCGCCCCTCGCTATCGCGTCCGCGTCGTCCATGGCGCGCTCGGCCATGAACTCGCGGAGAGCGGCGATGCGGAGCATCAAGGTCTTGAAGGCTTCCGGCGTGAGCTGCTGGTCCTTGTCGCTCATCGCCGTCGAAGGATCGATATGCACCTCGATTTCGAGGCCGTCCGCTCCCGCGGCGACGGCCGAGAGACTCATGGGCCCTATCATGTACCGGATGCCAGTCCCGTGCGAGGGGTCCACGAGGATCGGCAGGTGGCTCTCGGCGTGGACGGCGGGCACCATGCTGAGGTCGAGCGTATTGCGAGTGTAGGTCTCGAAGGTGCGGATACCCCGCTCGCAGAGGATCACCTTGTCGTTGCCTTCCGCGAGGATGTATTCGGCGCAGTTGAGCCATTCCTCGAGCGTCGAGTACATGCCGCGCTTGAGGAGGATGGGCTTGCCCGACTTTCCCGCCTCCCGGAGCAGGGAGAAGTTCTGCATGTTGCGCGCGCCGATCTGGAGGATGTCGGCATACTCGCCGACCCATGAGACGTCGCGCGTATCGACGACCTCCGTCACTATGGGCAGGCCGGTCTCTTTCTTGGCCTTGTCGAGTATCTTGAGGCCTTTGAGGCCCAGGCCTTGGAAGGCATAGGGCGAGGTCCTGGGCTTGAACGCGCCGCCCCGAAGCATCTTCGCTCCGGCGTCGCGGACGGCCGCGGCTGTCCGCAGCGTCTGTTCCTCCGTTTCGACGGAGCAGGGACCCGCGATGACGACGAACTCCTCGCCGATGCGGACTCCGCCGACTTCCACTACGCTCCTGGCGCCCCCGGGCTTCTTGCCGGTCAATTTCAAGTTGTTCATGCCGATCTCGCTCCGTACACGGGTCGCACCGGCGCGTGGGGCGGCATCGCGCCCCGTATTGCGCCGATTACGGTTTTGAGCCTATAAATACGAGGCTCGCCATGATATCCGCCGCGACGCGGCCGGTCAAGTTGGAGGTCCCTTCCGTGCAGCAGCTCTCCGCGCGCGTTCGCGGTCTCTCGCCGTCCCGCACCATCGCGATGAACCAAAGGGCGCGGAGACTCCGCGAGGCCGGCATCGACGTCATCGACCTTACCGTCGGCGAGCCCGACTTTCCCACTCCCGAGCCCGTGCGGGAGGCGGCCAAGCGGGCGATCGACGAGGGGAACAACTTCTACACTCCCGTCGCGGGTTACGCCGATCTCCGCGAGGCCGTTTCGCGCAAGCTCTCGCGGGAGAACGGCCTCGACTATCCCGCCTCCCGCGTGATGGTCTCCAACGGCGCCAAGCATTGCATAGCGAACGCCCTCCTCGCCCTCGTGGACCCCGGCGACGAGGTCGTCGTCCCGGCGCCTCATTGGGTGAGCTACTCCGAGCTCGTGAAGCTCGCCGGCGGAATACCCGTCTCGGTCCCGACCCTCGCCTCCGAGGGCTACAAGCTGAAGGCCGAGGCCCTCGAGGCGGCTATGGGCCCCAGGACCAAGGTCCTGATACTCTGCTCGCCCTCCAACCCTACGGGCGCCGTGTATTCCAGGCGCGATCTCGAGGCCCTCTCGTCCGTCCTCGAGCGCCGCCCCCGAGCATGGGTGGTCAGCGACGAGGTGTACGAGCACATCAATTACGTGGGCGCGCACGCGAGCATCGCGTCTATACCCGGGCTCGCGGACAGGACGGTCCTGGTAAATGGCGTGTCCAAGGCTTACGCGATGACCGGTTGGCGGATCGGCTACCTCGCGGGCCCCGAAGCCCTCGTGGCGGCCTGCATCGACCTCCAGGGGCAGATGACCACGAACGCCTCTTCTATCGCCCAACGCGCCGCATTCGCCGCCCTCGAGTCCGGCACTTCGCTCATAGGCGGCATGCTCGCCGCCTTCCGCCGGCGCCGCTCTCTCGTGGTGGCCGGCGCGTCCGCGCTCCCGGGACTGGCGCTCGAGGAGCCCGAGGGCGCCTTTTACATCTTCCCCGACGTCTCCGCCCACTTCGGCGCCCGCGCCGGAGGGCGGACGATCGTATCGTCCGACGACTTCTCGGACTTCCTCCTGGACGAGGCCAAAGTCGCGGTCGTGCCCGGCTCGGCCTTCGGGGACGACCGCTGCGTGCGGATTTCCTTCGCCTGCGCCGACGAGAGGCTCGCGGCGGCCCTTGAGAGGATGGACTCCGCGCTCCGCTCCCTCAGGCGGGGGTCGAGCGGGAAGTGATTGAGAGGTATCGCTCATGGTGCGACATCCTTTCGCATGGATTCTGATGATGTGGATCGTAGCCGACGGGAGCCTCGCCCTCGGCCGGCTGCGCGTTCGCCGGCCTTGAGGATTTACGCGCTCGCTTCGCCAGGCCGGACGGCGAAGGAGCGGAGATAGGAATAAAAGAAGAAGTAGAGGCGGGAACAGCTGAAGGGAAGGCTGGAGGAGGCGAGGAGGCCCGGGCCCCTTGCCTGTGTAGCGACCCCGGAGAGGGCGCCGCCCGATTCGTCCATGACGCCGACGATGCTCATCCGATAGAAACTATCACGCCGCCGATTGGACAGTCAAGTTCCTGTATATAGAATCACCGGCCGAGCGGCGGCAACCTTTCACGAGGTCGCCACGGCGTGGATCGGCCTAGAGGCGGTAGATGTTCTTACGTAAAGTCGATCGATGGTCCGGAAATTCCGCATCGCTGATAGGTTGGGCTCCCCTTCTACCTGAATTTCGCGATCTCCGCCTGCACCATGGCGTCGCAGCGCTCGTTGCCTTCGATTCCGGCGTGCCCCTCGACCCAGAGGAAGCGGGGCTTTACGCGGTCCGCGACCGCATCGAGTTCCTCCCACAGCTCGCGGTTCTTGACGGGCTTGTTCGCGGCCGTCCGCCAGCCCCTGCGCTTCCACGACGATATCCAGGAGCTTATGCCGTTCTTCACGTACTGCGAGTCGGTGTACACGACGAGCTGGGCTCCGGGCGCCCGTCGCTCGGCCTCGGCGAGCGAGGCTATGACGGCCCTGAGCTCCATGCGGTTGTTCGTCGTATCGGCCTCGCCGCCCGAGCCGACTATTTCCTCCGTGTCCGCGCGGAACGCGTCATCCGCCGGCAGGCGGATGACGAAGGCCCAGCCACCCGGGCCCGGGTTGCCGGAGCAGCCGCCGTCGGTGTAGATGATCACGCCGTCCATGGGGCGGAAGTATCCCCGATTATTTGAGGATGGTCGAGAGGGCGGGTACGTAGGTCACGAGGATAAGGACCGCCGCCTGGACGATGAGGAAGGGCCATACGTCGCGAACGATGCGGGGAACGGGCTTCCTGAAGGTATAGCTGGCCAGGAAAATATTCATTCCGACCGTCGGCGTCAGGAAGCCGAGGAGCAGGTTCATGATGAATATCACCCCGAACTGGACGGGAGGGACGCCGAAGGCGGCGCCCAGCGGGATGAGGAAGGGCGAGACGACGAGGATCGCCGAGAAGATGTCCATGAGGCAGCCGACCACGATGAGGAAGAGGTTGAGGAGGAGGAGGAAGACGATTTTCGAGCTCACGAAGGCCTGGATCCAGGTAGTGAAGGCCGCGGGGACGTCTGCGTCAATGAGATAGAAGGAGAGCCCTCGAGCGGCGGCGATCACCATGAGGGTGCCGCCGACTATCGGGAATGCCTTTCCGAGGGCCGCGACGAGCTTCCGGGGCCCGAGTTCGCGCTTTACCGCCGATTCGACTATCGCGATGTAGAGGACGGCGAGGGCGCCTATCTCCCTCAGGTCGGCCATGCCGGTGAAATAGAGCAGCACCGCGCCGACGGGGACGAGGAGCTCGAGAGCCGCCGGCTTCAGCGCGCCGACGGAGGCCCGAAGGCTGAAGGAGCGCTCGCGCGCGGCCCGCTTAGGCGACATGAGGATGCCGGCGGCGCACATCGCGGCGATGAGGATGACGCCCGGCACGAGGGCGCCCTTGAAAAGCGACACGATGCTGAAGCCCTCCGAAGGGCCGTACAGGAATTGAGCGTTGACGCCGTACACGATGACGGCGGCGCTCGGCGGGATGAGGAGGCCTATGTCTCCGCTGGCGGTGATGAGGCCCCTGCTCCTGTCCTCGGACAGCCCGCCGGATTGGGAGAGGACCGTCGCGAGTATTCCTCCCAGGGCGACTATAGTGACGCCGTTGATACCGGTGAAGGTGCTGAAGACGGCGCAGGCCAGTACGGCTGCGATCGCCTCCCCGCCGCGGAACCAGCCGAAGAGCTCGCGGAACACGGCGACGAAGCGCTTGCCGGCCCCCGACTCGGCGAGGAGGATCCCGGCGATCCCGAAGAGGGGGAGGGCCGAGATCGAGCCGCCCCTGAGGAGCGAGTAGGCCTCGCTGGGCGCCAGCTCTATGAAGGCGCCGCTTCCGACGAACAGCAGCGCCGACACCCCGCTGAGCACGGTGAATATCGGAGCGCCGAAAGGCACGGAGAGGACGATGAGGACGCCCAGGGGCAGGCCGTAGGCGCCGACGAATGCCTGAGCCCCGGTCGCGAGAGAGACCAGGAAGGCTGGCGCGGAACCGAAGGCGGTAGTCGCGAAATTGCGGATCGAGGAGGCCGCCAGGAGGCATCCCAGGACGACGCTCAGGGTAGCGACGGCGACTGCGAGGCCGCCCTTCCCTCGGACGGCGGCGCGTATGGTGAAAGCCGTCATGAGGGCAACGCAGAGCGGCATGATTGCCACGATGGCCCTCGTGGGGATTATCCAGACGCGGGCCGCGGGATCGAAGCCCGTGAGCGCGAAGGAGAGCGAAGCCCAGAAAATGCACGTTTGGGAAACGACCGCGACGGCGTCGCCGAGATAGGCCAAGGAGCCCCGGAATCTCCCTTTCCCGGTCGCTGCCTCGCCGCCGGCGAGGGAGATATGCCTCCTGTCGAGGGAGGCGAGGGCGGCGGCGGCGTAGGCGAGGACGAGGGTGGCATGGTCGGCTATGGCGCCGGCGGGGGCTATCCCTCTCCAGAAAATACGCGCGAGAGCGAGGTCCGCGATGGGGAGGCCGATGATCGAGGCCACGGCTAGAGCCGCGATCGCGACCAGCATTCCCCGAAGGACCCGGACTATCGGACCCTCGAGAACCGGCGCGGGTATGCCCTGATCCTCGCCGCTCACTTAGGCTCCCGAACTTTCGCCAGCGCCGTGTCGATCGCGTCGAGCATATCGCTGGAGAAGAGCCGGGCGATCAGCCCGTTGCGCCTCTGCGCGATGACTTCGGCCCACTTCGCGGCGGCGTCGGCGGGCTCGGGCGACGTCTTGATCCCGTCGAGCGCGGCTATCGCGTCGGCCTCGAGCTTGGCGCTGTCGAGGCTGATTTCCTTGGCCATGTCCCGGACGACCTGCTGGAGCTGGGACTTGAGCTCCGCGGGCACCCTGTCCCAGCTCGATTTGTTCATGAGCATCACGCCGATGAAGGGGGCCACCTTGAAGCCCGACATGTAGGCGATCTTTCCCCGCAGCTGGGACCAGAGGCTCGCGATGTAGATGGGACTCACGCAGGCGGCGTCCACGGTGCCCGAATTCACCTGCAGGAGGAAGTCGGCGGTGCTTCCCTTGACCGTCCTCGCTCCGACGCTCTCCATGAGCTGCATTTCCTGGTCCTCTATCGGACTGATGGAGATGCGGAGCTTGGCGAAGTCGGCGGGGTAGACGATCGGCGACCTGGAGAAGTACCGCACCCAACCGCCCTTCGACAGCGCGAGGACGACGTAGCGGTCCCCGAGCTTGGATTCGATCAGGGGCTCCACCGCCGCGAGCACGGCGTCGAATTCGGCGTCGGTGCGCATGAAGCTGGGCATCGAGAGGGCCAGGCTGTCGGGGTACAGCTCGGCGAGCCCGTCGGTGGTGAGGAGGGCTCCGTCGACGCCGAGCCTCATCTTCTGAATGATGTCCGATTCGGAGGCGACGTGGGAGCTCTGCGGGAAGGCCAGCCGGACTCGACCGCCGGATACGCGGTCGAATGCCGCCGCGAGTCGCTTCAGGCCCAGGTCCCAGGGGCTGTTCGCGGGCACGTTGGCCGCCATCCTGAGCGTGAGTGTCTGAGCGTCCGCCTTGGCCAAGAGCCCCGCGGCCGGGGCGAGGACCGTCAGGAGAAGCGCGATAGCCGCATTGCGACGCCTCATGGTGTTGTTTCTCCTTCGGGGAGGGTAAAGTATTTGCCCGCTTCGGCAAGGAGCCGTTTCGCGTTCCGCTGGGCGAGTACGGTCTCGAGGCGATCCTCGGGAACGGCATTCGGGTCTATGGCCAGGGCCTTCTCGAGAACGGCCTTGAAGCCCTGGTAATCATCCTTGGGAACGCAGATCGAGGTGGCGTAGGAGACGAAAAGCGATGCCGTGCCGCCTTTGGAATACGCAAGGGCCCTTTTATAGGCATCCTCCGCCTTGGCGGGATCGCCCCCCAGATAGCTGGGCATGCTCCCGTAGTAGGAAACGTAGACGCCATAGATCGCCCCCTCATCCCAACCCGGGTCGAGCTCGGCGGCTCGGGCGAGGAAGAGAGGGGCCGCTCCGAGATAGTGCGCGCTCTTGAAGTCGAGGGGATTGAGGCCGAACCCGGCGAGCACCGAGACGCCGCTCCAGTAGAGGAGGGGGACGTCGGACTTGCGCATGCGCGAGAAGTCCGCCTTGCCGTCGACCGCCGCCTCGACGATCCCAGGGGAGCGCCGGTCGAGGGCGGCGGAGAGCAGGCGAAAGGCGCGGCGATACAAGGCGCCCGCGCGGTCGTAGGCAGCCTGCCTCTCCTCGAAGCGATCGTCGGGAAGCGACGAGGCCGGGCCCTGGACGAATGCGTTGGCGTACATGACGTATAAAGAAGCGGTCGTCACGACCTTGCCCTGGTCGTTCGGGTCCGCCTCGAGCAGCGCTTCCTCGACCATGATGAAGGTGGGCAGAGCGCCCGCGGCGAGCTCGGGGTCTTCCTCGCTGGTCAGGACCGTCTGCACCTTCGAAGCCGCCCGGAATACGGCACAGGATCCCAACAGGACGACGACCGCCGCCGCCGCCCCAAGTCGGAGAGAACTCATGTCGCCCAGTATGCTATGAAGGAGCCCGAATCGCAACCCGTTTCGCTCGAGGTAGTCGGGCCTCGGATCGCCTACAATCCGCCCAGGAAGCCCTGCCGGTCGAGCTCCTCGGCCGAGGCCTTGGCGCCGGCTCCCTCGCGAAGCTTTCCATAGACGGTCATGTCCATGTAACGGAGGCTCAAGGGGCGCTCCAAGGCCATGCGAGTCGTCTTATCCTCCCAGCGCGATTCCTTCGGATCGAGCGCGTCGGGCTCTCCGTACTTCGCGACGAGGCTGGTATAGACCGAATAGTGATCTACCTTGTCCGGATTCAGGACGAGTATCATGACCCAGAGCTTGCCTTCGTAGAATTGGAAGTAGCCGCGCCTGACGAAGGAGAGGCCCGCGACTTCGATGAGGCTCTGATTGGGCGAGGGCAGGAGGGAAAGGTCCTCGGGCCCGCGATAATCGAAGATGGGATCCTTCTCGAGAGCGGCTATGACCGAGTCGCGGTCCATGCCGAGCTCGACGCCGCGAAAGGATCGCGCCGGAGCCGCCGGCCCTGAAGGAGCCGGGGCGCCGCCCTGAGGCGCTCCGGCAGGAGCAGGGCTTCCGCCGGCCGCGGGAGGGGCGGCCTGGGTCCAGGCCGCCCGAGTTCCGAGGAGGGCCATCAGCAGGACTGGCACCACGGCGAGGGCGAAACGGGCTTTTCTCATCGCCGGCCTACCTCGAGAGCGCGATGCTGAGGGCGGTCGAGAGCTTGAGCACATCCTCGTTGCCTTTGCGGACGCGGGCGCAGAGCACGGCCGCTATCCGCCTCACGATCGACAGTCCGATCTTGGGATTCTCGTCGCAGAGCCTCGTGAACTCGGCCCGGTTCACGCTGTAGAGCACGCAGTCGCTGCTCGCCGTGATGGTCGCGCTGCGAGGCTCGGGCCCGAAGACCGACATCTCGCCAAAGATCGACACTTTATCCGCCGACAGTTTGTTCATGGACTTCTCGGCGCTCGCGAAGTCCCTGTCGCCCAGCTTCAGGGTGAGGTTCTTCGTCACGTCGACCTCGCCCGCGACGAAGAAGTACATCGACTCGCCCTGCTCGCCCTCGTGCATGATCGTCTCGCCCGATTTGAATGCGACGCGGCGGGAAATCGCGAGTACTTTCTTCAGGTCTTCGTCACCTAGTTCCTCGAGTATGCCGACTTTGCGCAGGAGGGCGACTTCTTCGGCTTCTTTGGCTGCCATTCCTCGCCCCTATGCCACGACGAAGGCGATGTCGCCTTCGCGCAACAGGTAATCCGGCCCCGGTGCGAGGTGAACGTCGCTGCCCGCAGACGTCTCGGACGCGAGATTGATCTCGGCCTCCATGAATTTCCTCTTGATGAATCCGTCTATGGCGCTGGAGCTGTCGCCGAGGAGGTCGTCCAGGGAGACGCCCTTCTCCTCCGACAGGACGCCGACGAGGACGCCCTTGCCGTTCGAAAGGAAATAGGACGAGGCCTCCGCGAAGGTCTTGCCGACGAGGGAGGAAGGCAGGGGCGATTCCCGGAGGCGGGGGCCGGCTCCCGGAGTCAGGAGCTTGCGCGCGGCCCTCGGCAGGCCCTTGGACACGTAGGCCGAGGATAGCAGGTATCCCGAGTACTCGCCGCCTACGACTACGTTGTCGACCTTGGCGCGACTCAGATGCTGCTCGCTCTCGGGATGGAGGATTTCCGCGCTCACCTCGATGTCGGGATTGAGGGAGCGTATGGCGAGGCAGCCGAGGATGGTGCGCTCGTCGGCGTTGTTGAGGGAGTTCCCGCCCGTGGAGTCGGGGACCACGACACATGCACGGGCGCTACCGGCCGAGGCCCGTTTCAGCACGGCCTCCTGGGTGAAGTCGCCGCGGACGAAGCGGAGATCGAGGTCGGGGAAGCGGGCCTTCTCCGCGTCGAAGGCCTCGGCCTCCATCCAGTCGACGAGGACGACCGGAATGGTCTTCGCGCCCTCCATCTCTTCCAGGTCGGAGAGTACGGAGGCCGCGTTGGGATTCCAGCCGCAGATGATGAGGTGGTTCTTCAGCCTGAGGTCCTGCAATCCCTTTCCCTCCCGTATCCTGCGCTCGACGAATATGGACGCCACCGTTCCCGAGATGAGCGAGGTGATCACCATCCCCGACAGTATCGCCGCGATTCCCGCTATCTTGCCGCCGACGGTGATGGGATACTTATCGCCGTAGCCTACGGTCGAGAGCGTGACCACCGCCCACCAGATCCCGTCGAAGAAGCTCCGGAACATGCCCTCGCCCGGGCGGCGCTCGACGAGCCACACGATCAGGGCAGAGGCGAGGACGGCCGTCGCGAAGGCGCCGAAGATGCCGACGAGGTTCGAATGCCGGATATCGGCCCACAGGAGCGAACCTCGCTTCGCGAGGTCCCCGATCCGGCCTTCCCCTCTCTCGGCGGTCGCGGGACGGTTTCTCATCTTGTACTCGGATCTCATCCCGCGGTCCTCCGCAAGAGAATATCGGCGGATGGAGCTTCCCCCCTTAGGCTCGACGCAAGTATAAGGTAGGAATGGGCGATACCGTCGGCCTTCCCAGCGTAATCTACGAGGATCGGAGCCTGCTAGCCGTCCGCAAGCCGCCGCGCATGCACACCGCCCCCGGTCCCGGAGGCGGCGACCTTTGCGCCTGGGTGTTCGAGCGCTATCCTGATGTGGAGAAAGCGGGAGGGCGGGCGGACGGATCCTCCGCCGCAGGCCGGCGAGCCTCCAGGGAGGGCGGACTCCTGCATCGGCTCGACTACGAGACTTCGGGGATCGTGCTGTTCGCGAGGAATCCCGGGGCCTTCGACGCCCTCCTCCGGCAACAGGAGCTAGGAGCCTTCCGCAAGGACTACCTGGCCCTTTCCGCGGCCTCTCGGGCAAGCATGCCGGCCGGCTCGCGACCACGAAGGGCCGCTCCGGGCGGGCTCGACGCGACGGCCTGGACCGAAGCCCGCGATCGACTGGACTCGGGAGCCCTCGCGGCGATGCTGGAAGGCGCGCGGTCGGAAGCCGGCTTGGGAGTCGCGTCGTCGTTCAGGGCCTACGGCCCCGGAGGCTCGCTCGTCGCCTGCATAGGCGCCGGAGGGATCGGACCGAGCTACAGGAGCGATATCCTTGCCTGTTCCGAGGCGGCCTCGGCCCAGTGGCTCGAGATCCGCGTTGGCCTGTCTCGGGGCTTCCGCCACCAGGTGAGGGCTCATCTGGCTTGGATCGGTCTGCCGATCGCGGGGGACCCCCTCTACGGAGGCGCTCCTGACGAGCGATTGCGCCTCTACGCCGTCGGGCTCTCCTTCGAGCATCCCGAGACCGGAAATCGCCTCTCCTTGACCGCCGACCCGTAGGACGGGGCCAACGTTGCTTTTGGGGAGCAACTCCGATAGGCTTACGGGTGATGACAGCCGCTTCCTCCTTCGACATCCTCGTCGCGGAACTCTCCGCCGAAGAACGGGGCCTCCTACTCGACAGGATCAAGATGGCCATGCCCGTCTCCGAAGAGCCGCTCTACCAAACCTCCTCCGCGCCCGGAGCCTCCGGCGCGGCGGCCGCGAGGGCGGACGAACTCGGCCTCATGATCAGGTTCGTCCTCTTCCTGCGGGGCCTCTTCAGCGGCAAGAGCCGGGAGGAACTGCTGCGGGACGACGCGCTCAAGGAGATCGGCCGCAAAGTCGAGGCCCGGTACCCGGGAATAATCGACAGGCGCCGGAGTCTCGTCCTGGGGCTCGTCGCCGAGGAGCTGCGGGGGCTCCGGGACGCGGCGCGTTTCTTCTACGACGCCTTGGATCGCAGCGTCGAGAAGGACAAGGCGGAATTCTACGCCTTCCTGGGATCCGTCGAGCTGCCCCTGACGCACGATCGCCTCACCTCGGAGGCCGATCCCGCGGCGATCGCCGCCTCGATGGCGGAAATCAAGGGCCGGGCCGAGGATTCCGCGGTGCGCGGCGCCGCCATCGCCGCGTTCGAAGCGATATTCTCCGACCTGTCGGAAAAAGGCAGACGGGCGATGTACCAGGACTTGCGCAGCGTCCTCTTCCTCAAGCGCCTCTCGGGCTTTCTTTTCGATCGGCTCATCGGCTCCTTCAACCAAGGCGCCTATCCCGACGACAGGCTTTCCGCCTCGTTCTTCGACCTGCGCGAGCTCCTGCTCGACCTCGGCGACGTCCTTTTCTCGATGTCCGAGGCGCCCTCGACCGAGCTCATCGAGGCGATCTTCTTCTTCGCCGATCGCGATCGGATCGGAAAGGGGGAGGAGGAGGCCGCCTCGGTCCTCGGCGGCGACATGGCGAAGGCCGAGGCTTCGCTGGGACGGATCCGCTCTTTCAACTCCCGCGTCCCCTTGGGGGACCTCATGCGGCTCGTCTCGGGAGATCCCGACTACCTTCCGCGCGAGCTTCCCGGCGGCGAGGATTGGCTCGCGATCTACAAGACCTTCTGGCGGGAGCGCATCGAGAAGGCCCTCGACGAATGGAGGGCCGAGCACCGGAACAAGGAGCTCCTCGAAGAGATCGCCGCCTTCGTCGGGGAATCGGGCGCGACGAGCTTCGCCAATATCTCCCGCGAGGAGAAGGAAAGCTCGCCCCCCCTCCGCTTCGCGATCGCCCTCGGCTTCCTCGACGCCTTCTATCGCGGTCCCTTCCTCCGCGAGCTCAACCGGTCATTCAAGATCGTCCTCGTCGACGGCGAATTCTACCGCAAGGACAACAGAGTCGAGTTCACCGACGCCTACGACGCCCTCCTCCGCCTCCCCGAGCTGCTCTCTGCCCTCGACGCGAGGCTGGGTCCCGAAGGCGATATCGGCGCCTCCTGGCACGCCGCCTCGCGGGAGCTCGGGACGGGCGCGGCGAAGAGGCGCAAGACCCAGTCGGTCGTCAGGGCGGCCGAGGACGAGGCGGAGCGCATCATCAGGCGCGAAGGCGCCGCCTTGAGGACGATGGTCGACGTCCTGCACGGCTTCCTCAAAGGCGAGGCGGGGGGACGCTACGACTCGCTCGCGAACCTGTCGTATATCGACGGAAAGTCCAACAAGGAATTCCTGCGCAGCCTAGACCGCGCGAAGGATCGTTGCGAGAAGGCGCTGTCCCTCCTGTCCGAGCTCGCGGAGCTCGATCTCGCGACGGACGAATGAGCCGTGGTCCTGACGACGGCTCATTTGCCCGAAGATCCCGGATCGGGTTTCGCCGCGGCCTTTCCCGGGACAGCGGGCGGCACCGAGCCGATGGCGCTGCTGTCCTTCGCCTCGGCCGGCGACATGAAGTTCGGCGATCCGAGGAGCGCCGGGAACCGCGAGCGCTTCCTTCGCGCCGTCGGTATGGATCCGGCCCGCGTCCACGGACTCGAGCTCGCCCATTCGCGCAACGTCCTCTTCCCCTCCCGCGGAGAGGCCGCATCGGAGCTCGCGCGGGACTCGGGCGGAGCCGACGGTATCGTCCTGGACGACGAGGAATTCGCCGCGTCGGTGACCGTCGCGGACTGCATGCCCATCTGGATCCTCGACCGCGGTTCCGGGGCATTCGGCCTCCTCCATTCGGGCTGGCGCGGTACGGGAATCCTCGCGGTCGCGATTCGCGCCATGGCCGCCCGCCTCGGCTCGGAGCCTTCCTCGATGGCAGTCATCCTGGGTCCGGCCATCGGTCCCTGCTGCTACGAGGTGGCAGGGGAAAGAGCCGCCCGATTCTCCGCCGAATTCGGCGCCGACGGCGTCCGGAGGCGCGGTGCTTCCGCCTATCTCGACCTTCGATCCGCCAACTTGTCGATCGCCGAGCGCCTCGGAGTCGGACAGCTGCTGTCCGTCGAGTCGTGCACCTCGTGCGACGGACGGCTCGGTTCCTATCGCCGCCAGGGCGGAGCCGCCTTTACGAGGATGCTAGCCGTCTGCGGCCGGTCGCCCTGCGCGACCGGCATACTGCCGAGCGGGGAACGGACCTGAGGCGTTACGCCGCGGCGGGGGTCCTAGTCTGGGCCTTGGCTTCCATGGGGGCTGCCGCCGAAGCGGGATCCGGTGGGGAAGCCCCTGACGGCTCTTTTCGGCTCACCGAGCGGAGCGATTTCTCGCGCTACGTCGACGGCCGCTATCTGGGCCACGTCTACCGCGAATCGCGGGGAGAGCTGCGCCCGGCGGTCAAGGCCGGTGCGCAGAGCTTCGAAGGGGAGTTCCTCGTCCTCGAGGAGACCCTCCGCGCGCCGCGCGACTCCGCGCGCCGCGTCGACAGGACCGCCCCCGTCCGTCTCTCAGTCGCACGCGGGGGCGCCATCGCGGTGGAGGAGGACTTCGGCTACCCCAGCCTGCGCGGGATGCCGTCCTTCCCCGAAGGCTCGCCTCCTCCGCGAATCGACGAGCTCGAGCCCGGCGCCAGCTGGACGGCCGCCGGAACCCAGACCCTCGATTTCGAGGATTCCGGCTCCTTCATGGTCATGCCCTTCCTGGCCGAATACCACTATTCGGGAAGGTCGGAATATCGCGGAAGAAGCGCCCTGAGCCTATCGGCGAAATTCGCGACGAGGTGGAAGGCCGAAACGACGTCGGACAGGATCGAAAGCGCGACCGGGACCCACGACTTGGACATCATAATTGACGCCGATACGTTATCGACCCTCTTCATCCGCGACCGCTTCGACGAGACCTTCGTCCTGGCCGGCGGCGGAGCCGGGAGCAGCGAGCGACGCTCCGGCTTCTGCCTTTATTTCTTCGAAGGCGGCATCCCGGTCGACCGCAAGGCCGCAGGCGAGGCGATGATAGCCGCAGTCGACGCCGCGAAGCCGGAGCGGAGCCTCGACTCGGCCGTCAAGACCGCTCCTCCGCCGGCCGAGAGCGAGGCATATCCCTCGGCCGCGGGAATTCCTCCGGGCGACGGGTCGCCGTCCGGCGCGGGGCCGGGAAAGCTCAATGCGGGAGAAGGCCCTCCCTTGGCCGACGGCGGCGAGTTCGCCGCGGCCGGCCTCGAGCTCGACTCGAGCCCCGAGGGCATGGTGCTCCGCGTCAAGGATCTGCGCTTCATCGCGGACAGCGACGCCATCCTGCCTTCCGAGCTCTGGCGCCTCGACGCGATCGCCTCGGCCCTGAAGACCCTGCCGAACAGGTCCTTCCTCGTGGCTGGCCACAGCGCCGCGGTGGGCAAAGCAGCCGGCGAACTCGAGCTTTCGATCGAGCGCGCCAAGCGCGTGACCGAGGAGCTGGTCGCGCGGGGCATCGTAGCTTCAAGGCTCCTCTACCGCGGCTTCGGCTCCGCTCGCCCTCTCGCCTCCAACGACAGCGAGGAGGGTAGGGCCAAGAACCGCCGCGTCGAGATCACGATATTGGATTGATGGCGGGAACTCGCTATCTTTATGCTCATGCAGAGCTCTGCTGATAATCGGGAAGCGGCCCTGGGATTCTTGAATCTCGTTATCGCCGGCGAGATCGACGAGGCTTACTGGGACTACGTGAGCATGGAAGGCAAGCACCATAACGTATTCTTCGACGCGGGCTTCCCGGCCTTGAGAGAAGCCATGAAGGAGAACCAGATCCAGTTCCCCCATAAGCGCATGACCGTAAAGAATGTCTTGAGCGACGGTGACCTTGTGGCCGTCCATTCGCATGTCGAGCTGGGCGACGGCGGACCGGGAATCGTCGCGGTTCACCTCTTCCGTTTCGAGGACGAGAAGATAGCCGAAATGTGGGATTGCGGACAGTCAATCCCGGCCGAATCTCCGAACGTCGACGGGGTCATTTAAGTCGTCGCCGCTCCGCTCTTCGTGGCGGCGAATTACTTATACATTGGCGGCGGCATATCGATTTCGAACAGCACGGCTCCATCCTTGTCCATGCAGATATAATGGAAGGTGAACCCCTTCGGAACATAATTGATGAGCGTTTCAGTTAGACTCGCCCTCATTCCATGAACTTCGTCTGGTGCGAGTTCGCCTATCGTGTAGTTTTGTAGGGAATAAACGAAAATAATATTTTCCCCGGAAATCGAAAGACAAGAGGTCTGGGTCGTCTTGGCTTCGATCTTCCGCGGCAAGCTTGTCGTGAGCTCATCGGTGAGCCTTCGCATTTGCTTTTCGTGAGAGGGGAAAACGGACCAAGCTATGAACCCAACGAGGAGGGCGGCGCCGAACCCCACCAGGAACCAAGCGGCTTTACCTTTCATAGTCTTACTAATTTATCAGTAAAATCGAATAAATGCCCTGATTTTCGTCGAATTCCGCGTCAGCTCCGTCACATTCCCAGGTACGTTTTCGGGCAAGACTTTATTCATCGAGCCGGGTTTCCAATCGTCTCGGGCGAAGGTTTGGACGCGGAATAAAGTACGAAGAGTCTTGAAAATTGAAATGCTTCTCGCCCAGTCCATTATTCGAAACTCCCTCACGCGCAATCGATGCTCGGTCAGGAAGCCCTGCGAGAGAAGGGCGCTCTCGTCCGACAACTTGCCGCACAAGACGATTTCTCCGCCTGGGGCGAGCCCGGCTCCCAGCAATTCCGCCCCGGCGCCTCCTACGGAATCGATGAGGGCGGAAGGCTTCAATTCCTCGCATAAGCGACGCAACGCTTCTTCGAATCCGCCGTCGCTCGAATCGAGCATGTGATCGGCGCCGATGGAATTCAAGAACTCGATCTGCTGCGGACGCCTGACGATATTGATTACGCCGATGCCGTTTCGCGTTGCCATGGTATCAACCATCCTCGCTATGTCTCCCGCCGCGGCGTTTTGAATGAAACAGTGATGATCTCCCTCGCGAAGGGTGTCGAAGAGGCCGAAGGCTGTAAGGGGATTGCTCAATAAATTGGCCGCGCGCTCCATATCCGGGCCGGGCCGAATAGGAGCGCAAGAAGCAGCCGAGGCGACCATGTACTCGGCCCAAGTCCCGTCTCCATCATAGGGAGCCGCGCAGCTTACCTTTCTGCCGAGCAGAAAGCGGGCCCGAAAGCCCGAGCCTGCCTTCACGACCCTGCCGCAACCGACAGTACCGGGGATAACGGGGAGCTTCTTTCGCAGCACGTAAGTACCACCCATGAACGTTGAATCCGACGGATTTATGGGAGCGTATTCCATCCTGACCAGGACCTGGCATTTCCCCGGCTGCGGAATGTCTCGTACTGCTGTTCCTCCTCCTTGACGGCTTCCTTGTCGAAAGGACCCCCTAATGATAGAGTCGATCTAGGTTGGTCACCTTCGTTGACCAAATAGTAATCTTGGTTGACTATATCGTCAAGCGTGAGGGTCTGGGTCGCGCACGATGAAAACTTGGCAACAGCTCCGAAGCGAAGGAGCTTGGTCGGTCTCGAAAGCCATGATGGACGTTTACAGGCAATTTCAGGATCGCGCCGCCAGAGGTTACGAGAAACGCGGCTATGACGGCCTAACGATCGCCCACGTCCATTTTCTGGCTCGGATCGAGGAAACGGGCACGCGCATTTCGCAGGTCGCTGTCGAGCTGGGAACGACGAAGCAATATGCCAGCCGACTCGCGCGAGAAATGGAACTCAAAGGGTTGATCGAGCTCCTGCCGGATGCCGGGGACCGCCGGGCCGTCTTGGCTTGCCCGACTGAACGGGGACGGCCCTTTCTCGAAGCCGCGTCGGAGGTGCGACGGGAGCTAGAACGCTGGTTCGATGCTCGGCTCGGCCCCGACCTCGCACGGGAGTTCATGAAAATCCTTTCCAAGCTCTCGGTTCAGAAATAAGAACGCAGAGGTATCAATATGCTTCTCGTGGCAAGTGTGCCTTAGCACAAGCGCTTGCCTCGATACCGTGCCCTACTTCTCCCCGCTCTCCGTCTTTATCCGACCCGACCGCTTCAGCGCTTCCCGCAGGATGAACTCTATCTGCGAGTTGACGCTCCTCAGCTCGTCCGCCGACCATTTTTCCAAGGCATCATAGTCGGCGGGATCGAGCCTGAGGAGGAAGCGCTTCCTCTCTTCCATCCTGAACCTAGGAGTACAGGGTCCCGGTATTTAGGACCGGCTGGGCCTGGGTCTCTGAGACGAGAGCCACGAGGAGGTTGTTGACCATGGCGGCCCTTCGCTCGTTGTCGAGCCTGACCACGCCCTGCGCCTCCAGGTCGTCGAGGGCGAGCTTCACCATGCCGACCGCCCCGTCCACGATGAGGCGCCTGGCCGCGATGATGGCGGACGCCTGCTGGCGCCTGAGCATGGCCTGGGCTATTTCCGGGGAGTAGGCCAGGTGTGATAGGCGGGCGTCGTCCACCGTTACGCCGGCAACCTCGAGACGGGAATGCAGTTCGTTCTTCAGCTCCCTCGCGATCTCGTCCTGGTTGGCACGAAGCGATACTCTAGCCGGCTCGTCGACGCCCGAGTCGTAGGGAAACCTGCCTGCGAGAACTCGAAGGGCGGTTTCGCTCTGTACGGTCACGAAGCTCTGGTAGTCCTCGACGTTGAAGAGGGCCTTCGCCGAGTCGGTGACTCGCCAAACTACGATGGCGCCTATCTCGATCGGGTTGCCCTGGGCATCGTTGACTTTGAGCACCTGAGAACCGAAATTCTTTGCCTTGAGCGAAACGCTCTTCCTCTTCACGAGGGGATTGGTCCAGGAGAAGCCGCTCTCGCGGGCCGATCCCGCATAGCGCCCGAAGAAGGTCGAAACCTTCGCTTCGTTGGGCTGGACGACGAAAAAGCCTCCGACGGCGACGCAGGCGGCCAGGAAGAGGACCATGGCCCACCAGAAGGCAGGTCCGGGGCCCGAGTGCTCGAGTCCGGGCTTGGAAATGATAAACAGATAGATGGCCGCGAAGTATGCGGCGATCTCGATCGCCAGTGCGAAGAAGCCGTCGATCCTCGGCATCTTCCTCTCGACCAAGTCTTTCATAATCTTGCCTCCATAACAGGATAATTCAATATCAATATGATATCATTTTGATAAATTGTCAATCATTCATGTTTGTGAGGAAATCGAGCCACTAGTTTCCTTATTTTCGTTTTAATCTCCAATTTAGAATCTTAGAAAATGACAGGCAAATTCCAAACGCCTAAGTTGGATATGGGTGGCCTCCAACTTGGCCACGAAGATTGGCCAACTTGGTTTCGAGGGTTGCCGAAGTTGGCCGCTCCTGCCGGCTAAGTTGGGCGCATGCAGTTGCCAACCTGTCCGAGAAGCCTCAGACAGTGCAGAAGAATGGATTTCTGACCGAAGCCTGGGGCCGCTTGAAGCCTCTTGGAGTGAAATGTTGGCTGTTTGACTATACAAAAATGTAGCTAAACACTTGCGTCTCCGATCTTACGGCGGTATCTTAGCCGCATTATGGACAAGCTGATCATCAAAGGCGCCCGCGAGCACAACTTAAAGAACATAGATCTCGAGCTTCCCAGGGATAAGCTCATCGTCATTTCCGGGCTTTCGGGCTCGGGGAAGAGCTCCCTTGCTTTCGATACGATCTTCGCCGAGGGGCAGAGGCGCTATGTGGAATCCCTGTCGGCCTATGCGCGCCAATTCCTCGGGCGCATGGACAAACCGGACGTGGACTACATCGAGGGCCTCTCTCCCGCCATCTCCATCGAGCAGAAGTCCACTCACCGCAACCCCCGGTCGACCGTTGGCACGGTGACCGAAATATACGACTACTATCGCCTCCTCTACGCGAGGATCGGCATACCTCACTGCCCCAAGTGCGGCCGCGTCATCCGAGAGCAGAGCGTCGATCAGATCCTCGACACCATCCTCTCCTGGCCTGCAGGCACAAAGCTGCAGATCATGGCTCCGATAGTGCGCGCCCAAAAGGGCGAGCACAAGAAAGTGCTGGAAGACGCGGCCAAGCAGGGCTTCGTCCGGGCCCGGATCGACGGCGAGATGAAGGAGTTGGCGGCCGAGTCCGCCGCCGATTACAAGCTCGAGAAGCAGAAGAAGCACAGCATCGAGATAGTGGTGGACCGCCTCAAGCTGAGCGACGAATCGCGCAAGCGCCTCGCCGAGTCGGTCGAGACTGCCCTCGAGATCGCCGACGGTACGGTGATCGCGCTGCGCGACTCCCCTGCGGCGCAGGTGGACGGCGGCGCTCCGGTCGAGGAATTCTTCTCGCAGAAGGGCGCCTGCCCCGAATGCGGCATCTCCCTGCCCGAGATGGAGCCTCGCCTCTTCTCCTTCAACGCTCCCCAGGGCGCCTGCCCCGTGTGCTCGGGCCTCGGCCAGAAGCTCGAGTTCGATCCCGACCTCGTGATCCCGGACCGATCCCTCTCCTTCGACGAGGGGGGCTGCATCCCCTACAACCCCGATGCGGCCTGGAACCGTAGCCGCTTCGAGGCCCTCGCGAGGCATTTCAAGTTCAGCCTGGACACGGCCTTCGGGGAGTTGCCCCGCAAGGTCCTCGACGCGATCCTCTACGGGACCGAGGAGGCGGTGAAGATCAAGTACGAGAACCGCGAGGGCACGGGCCGCTTCGAGTACGAGTCGCGCTTTCCCGGGATCCTCGCCGATCTCAAGCGCCGCTACCTCGAGACGCAGAGCGAGGGCATCAAGCAGTGGCTCGAGCGCTTCATGAGCGAGAAGCCCTGCGAGGCCTGCGGCGGACGGCGCCTCAGGCCCGAGGCCCTCGCCGTGACCGTAGGCGGCATCGGCATAGACGCCCTCTCCGGGAAATCCGTCGAGGAGACCCTCGCGTTCATCTCGCGCCTCGAGCTGAGCGACACCGAAAAGCAGATCGCGAAGCAGATACTGAAGGAGATCAGCGCGCGCCTGAGCTTCATGCGCAACGTGGGTCTCGAGTACCTGACGCTCGAGCGCAAGGCCGCGACACTCTCCGGCGGCGAGGCCCAGCGCATCCGCCTGGCGACTCAGATAGGCGCTTCCCTTGTGGGCGTCCTCTACATACTCGACGAGCCCTCCATCGGCCTGCATCAGCGCGACAACCAGCGCCTCATCGATACGCTGACCTACCTCCGCGACATCGGCAACACGCTGATAGTGGTCGAGCACGACGAGCAAACCCTCCGCACTGCAGACTGGATAGTGGACCTTGGCCCGGGAGCCGGCGCGCACGGCGGCCACGTCGTCGCGCAGGGCTCTCCCGAAGAGGTGATGAGGAGCCGGAGAAGCCTCACGGGGCAGTACCTGTCGGGCGCCCTCACGATACCCGTACCCCGCGAGCGGAGGAAGGGGAACGGGAAGAGCATCCTCATCCGCGGCTGCCGCGAGCACAACCTGAAAGGCATTGACGTCGAGCTGCCGCTCGGCCTCTTCGCCTGCATAACCGGCGTCTCGGGATCGGGCAAGTCGACCCTCCTCACCGACCTCCTCTACCCGGTCATCTCCAACGAGGTCATGGGCACCGCGTGGCAGGAGGGCGACTACGACGGGATCGAGGGCCTGGAGAACATCGACAAGATCATCAACATCGACCAGAGCCCGATCGGGCGCACGCCCCGATCGAACCCCGCGACCTACGTCGGCGTCTTCACGGGCATCCGCGACCTTTTCTCCTCCCTGCCCGAATCGAAGGCGCGGGGCTGGAAGCCCGGTCGCTTCTCCTTCAACGTGAAGGGCGGCAGATGCGAGAACTGCCAGGGCGACGGCACGATCAAGATCGAGATGAACTTCCTTCCCGACGTCTACATCACCTGCGACGTCTGCCATGGGCGCCGCTTCAACTCGGATACCCTCGATATAAGGTACAAGGGGAGGAACGTATCCGAGGTCCTCGACATGACGATCGAGGAGGCGAGCGAGTTCTTCGCGCATATCCCCCAGATCTCGCACAAGATGAACAGCCTGATGTCGGTGGGACTGGGATATATCAGGCTCGGGCAATCGGCACTCACTCTGTCGGGAGGGGAGGCCCAGCGCGTGAAGCTCGCCTTCGAGCTGGCCAAGCGCAGCACGGGGAAGACTCTGTATTTCATGGACGAGCCGACCACCGGCCTCCACTTCGCCGACGTCAAGCAGCTCATGGAGGTGATTCAGCGCCTCGTCGACGCGGGCAACAGCGTCGTGATGATCGAGCACAACTTGGATGTCATAAAGCAGGCCGATTGGATACTCGATCTTGGCCCCGAAGGCGGCAACCGCGGCGGCGAGATCATCGCGACGGGCACGCCCGAGAAGCTCGCGAAGGTCAAAGCCTCTTACACGGGCAAGTACCTGAGGAGCGTCCTCAAGTAAGCCGACCGCCGCCTCGGCGCGCCGGGGCACAAGACTTTACTACTGTGGCGAAGGCCGTATACTATTCCGGCTAATGCCGCTTCGCCGGGCGATAGCCATATGCCTGTACGCCCTCGCACTCTTCTTCGTCCAGGCCGGGCCGCTGACGGCCGCGGACGGCCCCCCGGCGGCCGGAGAGCCCTCGGCTCCAGGCGGCCCCGCGGCCGGGAGCGGGCCATCTGCGCAGGCAGGCGCCTCGCCCGGAGGGGCCGCGACCGAAGGCGCCGCGACCGCCGAACGGCAAGAGGCGAGCACCCAACGCGACGCCCTCCTCGTCGAAATATCGACCGCCGGCTATTACGAGCTCGTAGCGCGCGCCCGCGAGCTGGGCCTGCCCGATAAAGGCGGAGCGGAAGAGATCCGGGCCAGCCTTTACAAATATTACGGCCTTGAGGCGCCAGCCCCTCCCGGAAAGGGGAGGGTCGTGACGATCGAGAGGGCGGCTCGCGCCAGCTACGTGAAGGTCGAAGAGGAGGAGGGCGGCATAGTGAGGGCTTCCGGGGGCGTAATCCTGACCCTCGTCGAGGCCAACGGGGACACGCATCGCATAGAGGCCGAGAGCATCGCCTACGATCGTGCCCGCTCCAGCCTGACCGCAAGGGGGAAGGTGCGCTACGAGCGGAAATCGGGAACGACGACCGAGATCTTCGCCGGCGAAGCCTTGAGCGCGAACCTCGACGACTGGTCGGGAGTCTTCATAGACGGCAAGATGCGCACGGCTGCCGGAGCCGCGTCGCCGGGCGAGCGCGGCCTCGTCATATCGGCGGACACTATCATCAGCAGATCCACCGACATCATGATCCTCAAGGATGGCGTGATCAGCTCCAGCACCGCCGAGGATCCGCATTACTCCATCAAGGCCAAGCGAGTATGGATCCTCGGAGACAAGGAAATGGCGCTCTCGAGCGCGGTTTTCTCCCTGGGGAACGTGCCGGTCCTCTGGCTGCCTTTCTTCTATTACCCGGGCGACGAGATCGTCTTCCATCCCGTGATCGGCTACCGCTCGCGCGAGGGGACCTATGTTCAAACGACCGTCTATCTCGTAGGACGCAAGCCGCCCGCCACCGACACTACATCGACGTTCAGCATGACGAACAACGGCCCGGCCGGGCCTACGGAGCTGAAGGGCCTCTTCCTGAGGGCCGTCTCGGGACAGGCGCCCAAGGACGAGGGAACGCTGAAGACGATCCTCGACCTCTACTCGAGCCTCGGGGCCATGGCCGGCATCCAAGGCTCCTTCCCCAAGCTGTCCTTCCTCGACAAGACCGATCTGTTCACCGGAGTCGGCGTCAGCCGCTCCCTCTTTCCCGAATCCGACGGCTTCTACTCGCCCTTCGACGCCGCCGGCAACTGGTCCAGCGTCTGGAACAGCTCGGACTTCCTCAATCTGTCCCTGCCCTTCCGCTACGCCTTCGACCTATCGACGTCCATGCACTCAGGCGGATTCTCCGCGAGCCTCGCCCTGCCGATCTATTCCGACCCCTATTTCAGCCAGGATTTCCGCTACCGCTCCGAGGACATGGACTGGTTCAAGCTGCTCAGCTCCAGCACCGACGACCCCACCCTCGCCCCTGCCCTCGTGACGCAGCTCCTTCCCAAGCTGGACCTGTCCCTGTCGCTGAAACCCAAGGCCCTCGATCCCTGGCTGCAGTCCATAGAGATTTCCCATTTCGGCGCGTCGATGACCCTCCTCACCAAGAGCGATACGACCCTGTACGCGAATTCTCCCGACTATCAGGCCACCCTGAGCAGCGTGGACCCCCGGCAGCAATTCTTCTACCCTTCGGTATTCCGCCCCATCGATACGACGGCTACCTTCCACGGGAGCATCTACGAAAGCCATGCGCCTACGACGCCCGCCGCGGGCGATAAGGCCAAGGAAGGAGCTGCCGCCGTCGATCTGCAGGCTCCCTGGGACGAGGGCTCCGACGCAGGGAAGCAGCCACCGAAATCCACCCCGGCCGTTTCCGACGCTTCCCCGCCCCCGGCGGACGGCGCCGGCGCGGCCGGCGTCCCGGCCACCACGTTCCGCCCGCCGCCGAGCGCGCCGAGCATCTCGCCGCCGAAGGACGCTTCCTGGACGGAGTCGGCTACCTGGACGATCTCTCCTTCCCTGTACTACGAGGATCGCTTCAGGAGCGATTGGCTGGACGACTACGGCAATTCCTATCAGTGGACCAGTCCGGCGCAGATCAATTTTAACAGCCTGCTCTACGGCCTGCTGTCCTATCACATCGCCTCTTCCATAGACTTGAGCGCCGCCTATGGGGACATCCTCGCCTCTTCGCTGAGTTTGTCCTACCTGGATCAAGAGCAGAGGCGGCCCGTCGATACGGCCGATCCGACCACCGCGGCCTCATATACGCAGGCCGACGATCTCTATATGACCCGTAGCGTCGACGAGACGGCCAAGCTGTCCTATAAGCCCTTCACCTATTCGTGGCTCTGGTCCGGCACGAGCCTGGGCTGGGAGATGGACTCGACCCTGTACGGAATGAAGTACGACTCGACCCTGGCTACGCCCGCCTTCACCGAAAGCTGGCTCTCCTGGGACCCGTCTTCCATCACGGCGCACGACCTTTCGCTCAACCTGGCGGCGCGTCCGAGCGGGCTAACGCAGAGTCTCTCCCTCGTAGCCAACCTTCCCCCGACTCTCGATTCCTATTCCGCCCAGCTCAGTCTCAACGCGGGCTTGGCCACTTTCAAGGCCCAGTCGCGGATGTACAGGAGCGCCGAGGGCGCGGACTTCTCCTTCGACCCGGTCTCCGCGACCTTGACGATCGGGACCACGCCCGGTCCCTCACTCTCCGAAAATCTCGTCTACGGCGGGTCGATCGTCGGCCCGGTCTCGAACGCCGCCGGTCTGAGCTGGGGCCCGTTTAGCGTCTCCATCCAGGGCCAGCAGACGCCGACCTACACGCTCAACCTCGGTTCCGGCTGGGTCGCGAACAACGACGAGGCCTTCGATTGGTACAGCAACTTTTCCTTGGGGCTCAAGCCGGTCTTCAAGTCCCCGGACGGGGCCGATATTCAATGGTCGATCGCGCCCGACCTCGAGCTGTCCCAGAGCCTGGTGCAGTTCACCCAGTCGACTCTCTCGTTCGGGCTCACAGCCTCGCTTAAGATCGGGAAGAAGTTCACTCTATCGATCTCGAGCCTGTCCCAGAACACCTCGGCCTGGCAATATTACACGGGTCTGTTCGCCTCGACGCCCATAGTCGACAGCAGCGGCGTGCAGGTGGCTTCGCCGACTGCGTTCCAGGTGAACCCGCTCACGGACATCTGGGATTCGCTGTCCATATGGAATGCGGACGACCTCCGAAGGAGCCTGTTCAAGCTGAAGAGCCTCTCCGTCGCCGTCGCGAGGGACCTCGACGACTGGACCCTCTCCGCCCAGGTTTCGACGAGTCCTTTGTACAACCCAACGGGAAATACCTACAATCTCGACACCAAGATCTCGATCGTGCTCGCGTGGAAGGACATTTCGGCGGTCAAATCGACGGTCAATTACGACAGCAATCCCGTCGCGCCCTTGACTTCGATCACCTATTGAGGCTCGCCGGTGCCGGAGTTGCTTTTTTCCCATCGCGCGGATAGAGTAAACCAAGGAGCGTCCGTGGACGGAACCGTAGGAATAGTCCTCGAGAAGACGAGCGAGCTTGCGGATTTGTGCGGGGCGAACGACTACAATCTCCGTATAATGGAACGCCTCGTCGGGAGTCGCATCTTCTGCCGCGGCAACGAGCTCTTCCTGGAAACCGAAGAAGAGTCGTCCCGAGAGCTGTTCCGGCTCCTCGTCGAGCGCCTTCTCGAATCCATGGCCGAGGGCCTCGCGCCCAGCCCCGACCTCATCATCGCCATTCACGCCGATCTGACTCCCGGGGGGGAAGCCCAGGCCTGCGGCGACGGCAGCCGTCGCGACGATAGTCGCGGGGACTTCCTGGACTCCTGCCTCCTGATACCGGGGGGCTTCGCCAAGGTGTTCCCTAGGGGCAAGTCGCAATCCCTCTACCTCAGGGGCCTCGCGACGCACGATCTCGCCTTCGCGGTCGGCCCGGCGGGCACCGGCAAGACCTACCTCGCCGTGGCATGGGCCCTGCGCGAGCTGCTCACGAAGTCCAAGCGGAAGCTGATCATCACCCGACCCGTGGTAGAGGCGGGCGAGAGCCTCGGATTCCTTCCCGGGGACCTCGCCCAGAAGATCAGCCCCTACCTTCGGCCCCTGTACGACGCCATGGAAGCCCTCGTGCCCTTCGAGGTCGTGCGCAGGCTGGAGGACAGCCGGGCCATCGAGATCGCCCCGCTCGCGTACATGAGGGGCCGCAACCTCTCCAACTGCGTCGTCATACTCGACGAGGCGCAGAACACCACCAAGGAGCAGATGAAGATGTTCCTGACCCGACTCGGCGAGAACGCGAAGGCCGTGGTGACCGGCGACGTGACGCAGATCGACCTGCCCCGCAAGGGCGAGTCCGGCCTTGTTCACGCCCTGCAGCTGCTCTCCCGCGTCGAGGAGGTATTCGTCTGCCGCCTCGATTCCCGCGACGTCGTCCGATCGGGGCTAGTGCGGCGCATCATCGAAGCCTATGAAGCAGAGTAGCCGCACCCGAGCCGAGCGCGGCTTGGACGATTCCGCGCCCGGTTACCTGGAGGCGAAATTCCGCTCGATTATCCGCCGCGCGGCGCGCGGGCGCTCACGCCGCCGCGCCCTGGACGGCCGGTCCGTAGCCGTCATCGCCGGCTGCGCGGCCGTTTCAGTCCTCCTCCTCCTCGCCTTCGGCCCCGGCGCCGTAGACTCTCGGGGCGGCCCCGCCGCGCTCGAGGAAGGCCGAGTCGCCGACAAGGATATCACCGCCGACCGCGAGATCAGCTTCGTCGACGAGAGCGCGACCAGGCTGAGGGTGGAGGCCGAGGAGCGCCTCGTCCTCCCCGTCTTCGTCGTGGACGAGAAGCCCGCCTCGCGCGCCTTGGAGCGGTTCCGGGACTTCCAGGACCTCCTGGACGACCAGGCCTCGCGCAAGGTCGCTGGTAATACCCTCTTCCTGCAGGTTCAGAGCGCCTTCCCCGGTCTCCTGTCGGAGGACGAAGTGCTCGCCCTCGCCCGGTCCCCCCTCAGGCCCCAGGCCCTCGCCTTCGCGGACGCCATTCTCAAGCGGCTCCTCGACCAAGGCATAGCCGCTCTGCCCGCGTCGGGGCTCGAGGCCTACAATCCCGATTACGTCGAGCTGCGCTCCTTGAGCGAGGGTAAGCCCGTTGCCGACGAAGTGCCGGTCAATCGGCTCGTGACGCTCAAGACCCTGGCGGAAGCCGTGGAAGCGGAGATGGCGGAGAGCCGCCTGGCGAGACCTCTCGAGTCCCTGGCCGCGGTCCTCGTCATGAGCTTCGCCGTGGAGGACGCCTTCTTCGACCCCGAGCAGAGCAGCAACAGGCTCGCCGAGGCCAGAGCGGGAGTCGAGCCCGTCATCCGTACCATTGCGAAGGGCGAGCGCATCGTCCGCAAGGGCGCGATCGTCAGCGCGCTCGACGCCGCCAAGTTGAGCGCCGCGAAGGGCGCGGTCGCGCGCATGGATTGGGGTACCGCGGCGGGCGCCTTCGGGCTCCTCGCCGCCTCGCTCTGCCTCGGCGGCTTCCTCCTCGGGAAGTCCGTCTCCGGCTCCGCGGTCCGGCGCTCCTCCGTCGGGCTGGTGTCGCTCTCGGCCTTCGCCTACTTCGCGATGGCCCTCTTCGTCGGGCGTTTCGCGAGGCCCGCTCCCCTGGAGCTGGCCTTCATGCTGCCGAGCGCGCTGTTCGCGATCATCGCAACGATACTTGAAGGACAACGCTTCGCCGTCCTCTTCGGTCTCGTGCTCGCCTGCCTCGCCCAGGCCGCCTTCGGGCTCGACGGCAAGCTCTTCGCCTTTTGCGTCCTCTCCGGCGTCGCGGGAGCGTTCTCAGTGCGCACGGCCTCTTCGCGCATCGACCTCGTGAAGGCGGGCGCCGCGCTCTCCCTCCTCGAGGGAGCGATCGGCGCGGCCCTCTTCGCCCCCGGATCGAGGGGGATATCGGAGTCCCTCCTCGCCGCTCTGTGGGGCGCCGGCAACGGCTTCGTCTGCGCCCTCCTCGCCTTGGCGATACTTCCCGTGCTCGAGCAGGCGCTCAACGCGCCGACGCGGTTCAGGCTCATGGAGCTCTCCGACCTCAACGCCCCGATACTCAAGCGCCTGCTCACCGTCGCGCCGGGGACGTACAGCCACTCCGTGACGGTGGCCCACCTCGCCGAATCGGCCTGCCGCGAGATAGGGGCGGATCCACTCCTCGCGCGCGTCGGCGCCTATTACCACGACATCGGAAAGATCGAGCAGCCCGAGTACTTCGTGGAGAACCAATCCGGCTACAACAAGCACGACGAGCTCAATCCCCGGCTCTCCGCCACCGTCATTCGCAGCCACGTCAAGCTGGGCGCCGAGAAGGCGCGCGCCCTCGGCCTGCCCGAGGGTGTCGTCGACATCATCTCGCAGCATCACGGCAATGCCGTCATCGCCTGGTTCTTCGAGCAGGCGAAGAAGGCCGGAGGCGAGGTTGACGCGGACGATTTCTCCTACCCGGGCCAGCCCCCTTCGTCCAAGGAAGCCGCAGTGGTCATGCTCGCGGACTCCGTGGAGGCCGCCACGCGCACGCTCAAGAAGCCGACGGCGTCGCGGCTCGAGGACTTCATACGCGAGATCATCATGGACAAGGTGCAGGACGGCCAACTCGATCGGAGCGACCTCACCTTCAAGGACATCGATACCGTCCGCGACAGCTTCACGCGGATACTCGCCGGGCAATTCCACTCGCGCATCGGGTATCCAAGGCTCAAGGAGCAGGCCAAATGAACGCCGTCGAGATATCGGTCGAGGGAATAGGGACCCCGACCTGGCTCGAGAGGGCCAGGGACTTCGCCCTGGCCCTCCTCTCGCGCATGGAAAAGGACGGATGGGACCTCTCGATACTGATCTGCGACGACTCCTTCATCCGGGGCTTGAACCGCCAATATCGCGACAAGGACGAATCCACTGATGTCCTTTCCTTCGAGCAGGGCGACCTGTACCGCGACCCCGAAGGCTCCGAGCGCTTCCTCGCCGGCGACATCGTGATATCGCTCGACGCCCTCGCTCGGAATGCGGAGGAATTCGGCATCTCGCGCGACGAGGAGCTCCGCCGACTCATCGCGCACGGCATGCTGCACCTCTCCGGGATGGACCACGAGGACAACGACCCCTCGCGCCCCATGCTCCTCGCGCAGGAGAAGCTGCTCCGCGAGCTGGCCGCCTTCGACGACGCGCAAGGCGGGCGCGGCATCCTATGACGCGGCTCCTCGGCAGGCTCTTCGGCTCCGGACGGGCCGAAGCGGACGGCGCGCGCGAGGCCGATACCGATCGCACGGCGGCGCGGGAGGCGGAAAGGGTCGCCGACAAGCTGGAGATGATCCAGGGCGTACAGGAGCTCGGCGAGACCACTGTAAAGGAAGTAATGGTCCCGCGCATCGACACGGTGTTCCTCCCCATCGATTCCGGCCGGGACGAGCTCCTCGAGAAGGTCGTCGCCTGCGGCCACTCCCGCATCCCGGTCTACGGCGACGGTATCGACTCTATCGTGGGCGTGCTCTACGCTAAGGACCTCCTGCGCGCCCTCGTCAAGGGCGGCGACTTCGCCCTCGCGGACCTGGTCCGCAGGCCCTTCTTCGTGCCGGAATCGAAGCGCATAGACTCGCTGCTCAAGGAGTTCAGGCGCAGGCGCGTGCATATCGCCGTCGTCGTCGACGAGTACGGGGGAGTCTCGGGCATCGTCTGCCTCGAGGACATCATCGAAGAGATAGTGGGCGAGATCCAGGACGAGTTCGACGAGGAGAAGGAGGACGTCGTCGGGCTCGGCGACTCCGCATGGCTCTGCGACGCGCGAGCCGATCTTGACGTCGTCAATCGCGAGACCGGCCTAACCCTGCCCGCGGAGGAATTCGACACCCTGGGCGGATACGTCTTCGCCCTCTTCGAGAAGATACCCGCCCGCTACGAGCGGGCGAGCTCGGGGGGGCTCGACTTCACCGTCCAGGACATGGAGGGGCATCGCATAACGTCGGTCAAGATCGCCCGCCGGAAGCCCGCGGCCGAGGAGGAGTAGAGCGGTGCCCCCAAAGTCGCGCAACGGAATCCGTCCCGTCCCGTCCCGGGCTCTCGCCCCGCTTCTCGTCATCGCCGTCGCGCTGGGAGCCGGCGCCGCCGCGAGCGCCCAGGCCGGCGGCGGCACCCCTTCGAACGCCGCGGACCCCTCGGGGCTCCGCGACGCCAGGACACTAGTCGCGGACGCGGAGAAGCTGCGCTTCTCCGAGGACTGGTACCCCGCCATCGACGACTACCTCGCCGCGGCAGCGAAGAACCCTTCCTACGGCGAGGCCTACTCGGGGCTCGCCGAGTGCTACTACGAGCTCGGCGAGTACGACCAGGCTCTTTCCTATGTCGCCAAGGCGGCGCCCTTCCGCAAGGGCGATTCCGGCCTGGCCGACCTCGAAGGCTTCGTGCGCGTCGGCCTCGGCGACGTCGCGGGGGCGCGGAAGGCCTTCACCTCGGTCGCCGCCTCGCTGCCGAACGATCTGGACGCCCGCTTCGGGCTCTCCCTCCTCGACTTGTCGGAGGGGAAAAAATCCGAGGCCCGCGCGCGCCTCGAGGACAGCCTCCGCATCTCGCCGCAAAACGCGCGCGCGCTGCTCTCGCTGGCTCTCATCGCCGCCGACCAGGGGAGGGAGGCCGAAGCTCAGGCCCTCGTCGAGAGCGCACTCCGCTACCATGGCAGCGAGCCCAAGACTCAGTACGTGGCCGCCGGCATCTCGGCCGCGGCCGGCGACTTCGACAAGGCTGCCTTCCATGCTCGCAACGCCCTGGACCTCAAGCCGAGCTACTCCGAGGCACGGCTCCTCCTAGGTTCCATCATGTACCGCTCGGGATCCTTCGATCAGGCCATCGCGCTCATGCGGGAGGCGGTGGCCCGCGATCGCAAGGACGGAATGGCCTGGTATACCCTGGGCCTCGCGCAGGAGGGCGCGGGTAAGCGCTCCGAGGCGATCTACAGCCTCAAGACCGCCGCTTCCCTGCGCCCGGACGACGAGATGGCGCGCATCGCGCTCGAGCTCGTAGTCTCCGAATCCACGGGCGCCGAGGACGCGTCTCGGGCCTCCTACGCCGACTGGCACGTCGTCCGCGGCAAAGAATTCGAGGACCTCAGCTCTTACGATCAGGCCATCTTCGAGTACCGCCGCGCCCTGAGGATATATCCCTACTCCAAGCAGGCGAGGCTGCTCTATGCGGGAATGCTCAAGGCGAGGGGATTCCCCGTCAAGTACCTTTCGGAGCTCCAGTTCCTCAAGGACAACGGGGCCGCCGACCAGGCCGTCCTCGATTCCATCGAGACCTACGACTCCCTCCTCGTCGACGCCCTGGGCAGGAACTGGGGAGTCGACGAGGAGGCTCTGCCCAAGCGGCCCTACAAGATCGCGCTGATGTACCTGGGCAGCCCCGACGGGACGATCCACGCCTCGGGACAGGAGCTCGCGCTCCGCTACCTTACGGACATCCTGGCCTCGTCTTCGCGCGCCGCGGTCCTTCCCGTCGCCCCCCGAGCCTCCTCCTTCTCCGACGCTTTCAGGACCGCACGGGAGGCCGAGGCCGATTATTTCGCGATAGTGTCGTTCAAGGAGACCGAACGCGACGTGGAGATCGACGTCGACCTCCGCGTGGCGCGGACGGGGAGTCCCGCGACCTCCATCAAGGCCTATAGGACGGGCAACGACAGGGTCAAGAATAGCGCGTCGCGCGCGGCCGATCTCCTGATCTCGGCGCTGCCCCCCCTCGGCTCCCTCGTCAAGCGCAGGCAGGACAGCGTCCTCGTCGATCTGGGGAAGGCCGACGGCATCGCCCAGGGCGCCAAGCTCGTGGTCGTGAAGAAGGGCGCCGCTCAGGTGAAGCCCGAGGGCCTCGGCATCAGCTATCCGCAATCCTCCGTGCTCGGCGACATCTCGCTGACCGCGATCGGGGAGGAGGTCAGCCAGGGCTCGCTCAAAGGCGTGGGCTTCTTCGATACGGTCAACATTGGCGACGAAGTCCTGCTCGCCCCCGGAGGAGCGGCCGCCGAAGCGGGCTCGCCGACCGCGGAGCCGCAGAAGGAATGGCCGGGGCTCTTCGCCGCGGTGCGCGTCCTCCGATGAGCCGCTCTCGGAGATATCCACCCCAGCGCGATTAAGAGGGCAGCCCCATCGGGGCTGCCCTCTTCGCCGCCGGGCCCTCCGCGGGGCCCCTACCGCGCGCGATCCTACTTCTTGTTCGCCTTGAGCCAGGTGTCGTACTGCTTCTGGGCCTCGGCGATGATGTCATCCACGCCCGCGGCCTTGAATTTCGCGATCGCCTCAGGCACGGCGGTGTCGGGGTCGACGGTCCCGGTCTCGAGGCTGGGGACGAACTCCTTCCATACGCTCTTGACGGCTGCGACCTGGCTCTTCACGCTGCTCGGGTCGAAGGAGAATCCGAGGTCCTTCTGGGGGAGGGAAGCCTTGTTATAGGCCAGGAACTTCGCCCACTTGGCCGGATCCTCGTTGCTATAGAGATAGTTGATGAACTGGTTGCCGAACATCCACTGGGTCCCGGGATTGTACTTGTCGACATCCGGCCCCGCCTTTACGACGTTGGCCGACACCTTCACGTAGTGACTGCCTTCGATCCCGTAGTTGATCAGGTTGTTGAGGTAGGGATCGGTATTGAACAGCTCGAGGAAGCGCATCGCGAGCTCGGGGTTCTTCGAGGTCCGGGAGATCGCCTGCAGAGAGCCGGTAGTCTCGCGATTGGACATGACGGGCGGGGTGATGTCGATCTGGACCCACGGATGCCCCGTGGAGTTCGTCATCTCGGCGTCCTTGCCGGGCTTCAGGGACTTCGCGGCGGCGAAGATCAGGCCGGCCTTCTCGTCGGCGTTGTAGTCGGTCACCGACGCGGCATCCTTGCGGATGAAGCCGGCGTCGTAGAATTTGTGCATGGTCTTGAAGAGGGCGACGGTCTCGGGAGCCTCGAGCTCGTTCACGACCTTGGTCGAGCGGTTGTCCGGATAGAGGGAGACGGGGAGGTCGTCGTCGACGAGCTTGTCCCAGTCGAGGAGGAAGCGGGGCGACTCGCCGAGGATGGCCTCGAGCGGGTACATGCCGGTTTCGTTGTCCTTGATCGTCTGTAGCATGGGCTCTAGATCCTCGAGCTTCTTCACCTTGCCGAGGTCGAACTTGTACTTGTCGACGAGGTCCTTCCGGACGATGAAGCCCCAGTTGTGGGCCTTCTCCTTGTTGGCGGGGATGGCGTAGTTCTTGCCGTCGATAGCGGAACCGGCGAAAAAGTCCTTCCCTAGCTGGGCGATGGTCTTAGGCGCGTACTTGGCCGCGAGGTCGTTGATCGGCAAGAACGCTCCGCGTACCGCGTTGTTGCGGTAGTTGTTGGTCCAGCTCGCGGTGAAGCAGATGTCGAAGGTCTCGCCGGAGGCGATCATCTGCTGGAGCTTCTGGTCGTAGGTGCCCCAATCGAAGCAATTGAGCTTGATCGTCGCGTTCAGCCCCTTGGACTGCATGTACTGGGAAGCCGCGGCCTCGACTTTGGCGACATCGGTCTGGGGCCCGTTGCCGATGAAGTACCATGTTAGCTCGACCGGCTTGGGAGCGGCCGACAGCGCGCCGAATGCCGTGAGCGCCAGGAACGCCAGGGCGACGGCCATGATCTTTCTGCTCATACTCTATCCTCCGTTGATGTTGGATATTCTCAAGGTCGGACGATCATTCTTTGATCGAGCCAACCGTGATTCCCTTCACGAAATAGCGCTGGAAGAACGGATAGGCGAGGACTACGGGACCCATGACGAGGACGCACATGGCCATCTGGGCCGTGCGCGAGGGCAAGTGCTTGAGTATATCGGCGCTGACCCCGCTGAGGCTCGAAGCCATGGTGGACAGGTATTGTATGTTGCTCTGCACGCGGTACATGAGGAATTGGAGGTTGTACCACTTCGCGTCGTTTACGAGCATGAGCGGGAGCCACCAATCGTTCCAGAGCGTGATCGTGTTGAACAGCGCGATGGTCGCGATACCGGGCTTCGCGAGATAGACCACGATCCTGAAGAAGATCGTGTACTCGCCCGCGCCGTCGAGCTTCGCCGACTCGATGAGGGATACGGGCACGTTCTCCTTGTAGAAGGTCCGCATTAGCATGACGAACCACGCGTTCATCACGTAGGGCAGCCAGAGGGCGAAGAAGCTGTTGCGCAGGTGGAGGTATTGGACGCAGATGATGTACCAGGGCACGAGACCGCCCGAGAAGAGCATCGTGAAGAATACGAATTTCGCGAATCCCTTGCGCCAGCGGAAATCCGCCCGCGCCAGCGGGTAGGCGTAGAGGGCGACCATGAGGGTGCTGACCACCGTCCCGACTATGGTCACCGCTATGGTCAGCAGGTACGCCTTGCTTATCGCGTCGCTCTCCTTCAGCACGAAGCGATAGGCCTCCGTCGAGAAGAGTTTGGGCAGCAGGTTGAAGCCCGAGCGCGAGATCGTGTCCTCGTCGGTGAACGAGATGCCCAGCACCAGGAAAAGGGGAAAGAGGCAGGTGACGCAGACGGCGATGAAGATCGCGTGGAGTACGGCCTGGGCGAGCCGGTTGTACTTTATCACGACCCTCTCCTCAGAACAGGCTCTTGTCCGGATCTATCCGCCGGACTACGAGGTTCGACGCGAGCACGAGCACGAATCCGACGACGGACTGGTAGAGCCCGGCCGCGGAGGACATGCCGATGTCGCCCATGTTTATCAGCGTGCGGTAGACGTAGGTATCGATTACGTTCGTAGTGGGGAACAGAGGGCCCATGTTCATGGGAACCTGGAGGAAGAGGCCGATATCGCCGAAGAAGATCCTGCCGATGGCAAGGAGGGTCAGGATGATCACGACGGGAGAGAGGAGAGGCAGCGTGATGTGGCGGATCTGCTGCCAGCCGGTGGCGCCGTCGACCGCCGCCGCCTCGTGGTAAGTCGGATCGATGCCCGCGATCGACGCGAGGTAGATGACGCTGTTGTAGCCCGTATAGCGCCAGAGGTTCACGAAGACGAGGATGAAGGGCCAGACCTTGGGCTCGATGTACCAGTTGACCTGCTTCAGGCCCATCGGGGTCAGTATCTGGCGGTTGATGAAGCCGAGATCCACAGAGAGGAAGGAGAAGACGAGGGAGGCGACGACGATCCAGGACAGGAAGTAGGGGAGGAACATGACTGCCTGATAGAATCGACCGGCGACGCGGCTCCTCATCCGATCCAGTGCGATGGCCGCCGCGACAGAGCAGACAGTGCCGAGCCCAATAAAGGCCACATTATACAGTACGACGTTGCGAGTGATCGTCCATGCGTCGGGGCTCCTGAAGAGAAACTCGAAATTCTTGAAGCCCAGCCAGGGACTCCCCAGGATTCCCTTGGCGTAGTTGACGTCCTTGAAAGCTATTATGATGCCGAACATCGGCAGATAGCTGAATACGATCAGGGCTATGGCTCCCGGGATCATCATGGAAAGCAATACGAAGTTCATTCGGGGCTTTCGAGGCAAGGACGGGAAACGAGCCCCTAATACAGACATGGAACCTCCGGATCTTCGGTTGATTTACGCAACCAACTACAGTGTTCCATGATAGTCGACTCCTGTCAACAAGCTATTTTTCTGGTTTTTTAGTTCTTCCCAGTTGTTAACCTCAATAAAAATCAATAGTGTGTTGGTTGATGGATGAAACCAATTCTTTCAAGCAAGGCCTCTTAATAAACCCAATCACGCAGGACCCGAATCTCCGCAGGGTGCTTCGCTTAATATGGAAAAGCGAAGGGATCCCTCGCATCGACCTCGCCCAGAGTCTTGGGCTCGACAAATCGACCATCACGAAGATCGTCGCCCAACTCATCGACGTCGGGATCGTTCACGAGGGAGCCGTGGGGGAGGCGAAGCCTCTGGGAGGTCGCAAGCCTGTCGAACTGCGGATACGCGCCGATTTCGGCACCTTCCTCGGCATCGAGATACTCACCGATCGCTACCACGCCTGCCTTCTCGATCCGGTCGGCAAGGTCCTATTGGAGGCGGAGTCGGCGCTATCCTATTCGGGAAGGACTCTCCCTTCCGTCGTCATTGACGCGATCGTCGATGCGAGGAAGCGGATGGCCTTCTCGAGTCCGCCCCTGCTCGGCATCGGCCTAGGGTTTTCCGGCATAGTCGACGCCGAGCGCGGGATCGTCCGCAGGAGCGTGCCCCTCGGCGTCGTCGAGCCGGCGAACATCCTCGCGTCCGCCGGCGACCTTCTCGCCCTGCCCCTTCGCATCGAGAACGACGCGCGCTGTTGCTGCTGGGCAGAGCTCGTCGGGAACCGGGGAGTCCTCTCCGAGGATTTCATGTTCCTCCTGGGCGAATTCCGCCAGGAGAGGGCGGGCGAGCTCCCCGCCGGCATCGGCGTTGGCATGGGCCTGGTGATCGACGGGACTGTTCACCGGGGCACAGACGGGACCGCGGGCGAGTTCCGGTCCGTATTCAGGCGGTACGACACCAGGAGCCAGTTCTCCCTCTCCAACGAGGTGATCCGCAGGGCCGCGACTGAGAGCGATGCCTTCGACCGCGTCGCTCGCGAACTCGGCATGAACGTCGGCCTGATCGTCAATCTCCTCGACCTCAGGCGCGTCATCGTGGGGGGCAGCTTCGAGCATTGGCGCTCGGCCCTATCGAAGATCCTCGCGGAGGAGATCGAGGCGAATTCGGCTTATCCCGGCGAGGCGCGCTGCGAGATCTCCTTCTCCTCCCTCGGGGACAGCGTCGTAGCCTACGGAGCGGCCTCGATGCTCATCTCCCGCCTCTTCGCTGAGCCGCCTTCCGGCCGCAAGGGCGGCTCCTTCGGCTGACGCCCCGCTCGGCCCCGGGCCAGCGCGCCTTGCCGGGCGCTTTCCCCTGCTCCATACTGGTCACATGTACTTCAACGACCTCGTGGAGGCCTTCGACAGGTCCCGCGTCGAGCGCAACGCCTTCCACGACCTCATGCGCTACCACGTGCGCGAAGTCCTCCTGGTGGCCAGCCTCTACGAGTCCTTTGTCGTCGAGTCCGACGGCGTGCTGACCGAGCAGATCTACGGCGAGTATTACATGCTCCACCTCGATTCGGTCCCGAGGATAACCTGCGCATACACCGCCGATTCGGCCCTCGGTCTCTTCCGCGAGGGCCGCTTCGACCTGATCGTCCTCATCTCCGGCCTCGACTTCGAGCAGCCCCTGGGCCTCGCCCGCGCCATGAAGGACGAGTCGCCGGGAACGCCCGTCCTCCTCATGGCGACGAACAACACGAGCCTCGCCGCCCTCGCGCCCGACAGGCCGGGGCTCGAGGCGATAGACAGGGTCTTCGTGTGGAACGGCTACTCGAAGCTCTTCCTCGGGATGCTCAAGCAGGTGGAGGACCTCCGCAACGTCGACTCCGACACGCGCACCGGTCTTGTCCGCGTCATACTCCTCATCGAGGATTCGGTGCGCTACTACTCGCGCTACCTTCCCCTCCTCTTCCAGGTCGTGCAGCGCCAGGCCCAGGCCCTCATCGAGGCCGAGAAGGGAGTCGAGACGCACAAGCTCCTCCGCGCGAGGTCCAGGCCCAAGATCCTACTCGCGTCGAGCTTCGAGGAGGCCTGCGCCTTCTTCGAGCGGTACGAGCCCTACATCCTCACGGTCATCACCGACGTCCGCTTCCCCCGCGGCGGGGAGCCGGACCCGGAGGCCGGGTTCGACTTCATCCGCATGGCCAAGGCGCGGATTCCCGACCTGCCCGTCATGATCCAATCGAGCGAGGAGAGGGTCCGGGCACGCGCCCTGGCTCTCGGCGCGTCCTTCGCGGACAAGAACTCAGAGTCGCTCGAGCGCGAGCTGGAGAGCTTCTTCCGGGACAGCCTGGGCTTCGGGCCCTTCCTGTTCCGGATGCCCGACGGCGCGCCGGTTTCCGAGGCCCGCGACATCGACGAGTTCATGGGCCTCCTCGAGGAGGTTCCGGAGGAGTGCCTGGTATCCCACGCGGGACGCAACGACTTCTCGACCTGGCTCGCCGCGCGGGGCGAGCTCCGCTTCGCCGAGCGCCTCAAGCCTTACGGGATCGGGGATTTCGGCACGACCGCCGCGATGCGCGACTTCATTCTCGGCGTCCTCCGCGAAGCGCGGGCCGAACGGGCGCGCGGCGTCATCCCGTATTACGACTCGGCGTCCTGCCGGGACGAGAACAGCCTCTCGAGGCTCGGCGACGGCTCGGTGGGAGGCAAGGGCCGCGGCCTTATCTTCATCAAGAGCCTCCTGGACAACGTAAGCTTTCCCCGCTACCTGCGGGGCCTGGACGTCAAGATACCCCGCACGGCCTTCATCGGCATCGATGAGTTCGAGCTTTTCCTCGAGGCGAACGGCATGTGGTCCTACGCCTTCTATGAGTCGGCGGGACCCCGCGACGGCGGAGCGGGCAAGGACGAGGAGCTGCGCGCCCGATTCCTCGCGACGAAGCTCTCGGACGGCCTGGAGGAAAGGCTCGAGCGCCTCGCGGCCGACGCGGATCGTCCCCTAGCGGTGAGATCCTCCGGCCTCTTCGAGGACATGCTCCAGCTGCCTTTCTCGGGCATATACGAGACATACATCATCCCGAATTCCCATCCCGATCGGACCGTCCGAGGCCGCCAGCTCGCCTTGGCCGTCAAGCTGATCTACGCGAGCCTCTTCTCGCGGAGGACGCGGGCATACTTCGACATGGCGGGCTACGCCCTCGAGGAGGAGAGGATGGGGGTGATCGTCCAGGAGCTCGCGGGCAGCCGGCGGGGCGACTGGTTCTACCCCGACGTCTCGGGCACGGCGCAATCGCACAACTACTACCCCGTCTCTCCCCTCAAGCCGGATGACGGGCTCTGCGTAGCGGCCGTCGGCCTGGGTACCTACGTCGTGGGCGGCGGCCCGGGCTATCGCCTCTGCCCCAAATACCCCGAGCTCGAAGTGACCCCGCCCGAGCGACTCCGCGGCGCCTCGCAGCGAAGCTTCCGCGCCCTCTACGCGGCGGACCCCGAGCCCGACCTCCTCTCGGGCGAGGAGGCGGCCCTACGGGAGCTCGACATCGGGGAGGCCGCGGCCGGCACGCGCGGCCGGCGGATCGTAGACCCGGCGGATCTGCTCGCGCGCGAAGACTTGCCCTTCGCCCAGGCCGTCGACATGATCCTCGACATTGGCTCGAGATCGATGGGCACGCCCGTCGAGATCGAATACGCCCTCAACGCCGACGAGCCGTCGGGAACGCCCGCCCTCTATCTCCTCCAGCTCAAGCCCCTCATCCGCAACGAGGGCAGGGCCGCCGTCGACCTCGAAGGAATCGACCGAGCGGAGTGCTTCGTCTTCTCGGACCGCAGCATGGGCAACGGCCGCGACGCGACGGTGTCGGACATCGTGTGGGTGGACCCGCGGCGCTTCGAGCGCTCCGAGACAGCGGCGATCGCCGCGGAGATCGAGGAGCTCGACGGCGAGATGCGCTCGCTCGGGCGGCGCTATGTCCTCGTGGGCCCGGGCCGCTGGGGCAGTCGCGACCGACGGCTCGGCGTGCCGGTCGCCATTACGCAGATATCCATGGCCCGCGTCATCGTCGAGGCCGACCTTCCGGAATTCGAAGCCGAGCCGTCCCTCGGGTCGAATTTCTTCCACAACGTGACGAGCATGAACGTCGGCTACATCACCGCGTCCCGGGTCGGCAGCGTGGACTGGGACTGGCTCTACTCCGAGGCCCCGGCGCGCGAGACCGCGCACTGCCGCCGGACCAGGCTGCCCGAAGCCCTCGAGATCCTGATGGACGGGCGCAGAGGCGTCGCCGCCATACGCAAGCGCAGTCCCTTCTCTGCTCGGCTCTACGAATAGAAACCGCGGCGACTCGAACGCATATTTATTCGCGAAAATGGATGGCTCTTCTCCCTTGCGGGACGCGCGGGCTCGGGCTAACATTTAGGCCTGGGAAGAAGGAGGAGTTCGTGAGCTACGCGATCGATTTCATGTCCGAGATCAGGGCGAAGAATCCCGGAGAGCCGGAGTTCCATCAGGCAGTGCAGGAAGTGGTCGAGTCCCTGGTGCCGGTGTTCGAGAAGAGCCCTCATTACCGCAAGGCCAAGATACTTGAGCGCATTTGCGTGCCGGAGCGCACCGTGAGCTTCCGCGTTCCCTGGATCGACGACAAAGGCGAGATCCAGATCAACCGCGGCTACCGCATCGAGATGAACAGCGCGATCGGCCCCTATAAAGGAGGGCTGCGCTTCCACCCAACTGTCTACCTCGGCTTGCTCAAATTCCTCGCCTTCGAGCAGGTCTTCAAGAACTCGCTCACTACCCTTCCCATGGGCGGGGGCAAGGGCGGCTCCGACTTCGATCCCCACGGCAAGAGCGACATGGAAGTCATGAAATTCTGCCAGAGCTTCATGACCGAGCTCTGTCGCCATATCGGCCAGTTCACCGACGTGCCGGCCGGCGACATAGGCGTCGGGGGCCGGGAGATCGGCTACATGTTCGGGCAGTATAAGCGTATCCGCAACGAATTCGTGGGCGTCCTCACCGGCAAGGGAATAAAGTGGGGCGGATCCCTGATCAGGCCGGAGGCCACCGGCTACGGCTGCGTCTATTTCGCCCAGGAGATGCTGGCGACGCGCGGCGAGAGCTTCAAGGGCAAGGCCTGCCTCGTATCGGGATCGGGCAACGTGGCCCAGTACACGGTCGAGAAGCTCCTCCAGCTCGGTGCCAGGCCCCTGACCCTCTCCGACTCCGCCGGCCATATCTTCGACGAGGCAGGCATCGACGCCGAGAAGCTCGCCTTCGTGCTCGACCTCAAGAACAATCGGCGCGGGCGCATCTCTGAGTACGCCGCCAGATACAAAAGCGCCGTCTATACGCCATTCGACCCGTCCAAGGGCCACAATCCCCTCTGGGACCATAAGGCCGATTGCGCCTTCCCCAGCGCCACCCAGAACGAGATCAATCTCGCGGACGCGCAGAATCTCATCAAGAACGGCGTCTACGTGGTGAGCGAGGGATCGAACATGCCCACGGTCCCCGAGGGCGCGGAGCTCTTCATCCAGAAGAGGATCCTTTACGCGCCGGGCAAGGCCGCGAATGCCGGCGGCGTGGCCACTTCCGGCCTCGAGATGTCGCAGAACAGCTTGCGCATGAACTGGAGCCGCGACGAAGTCGACGGCCACCTGCATACGATCATGAAAAACATCCATTCCGCCTGCGTCGAGGCCGCGGCCGCCTACGGCATGCCCGGCAACTACGTCGCGGGCGCCAACATAGCGGGCTTCCTCAAGGTGGCGGACGCGATGCTCGACCAGGGGGTGGTATAAAGGGGGAGCGCGGCCGGTTAGTGTTCCGCCCGCGCCGCTCCATCCTAGAATCGGGAATCGCATTCGTCCTTAACGCAGGGGCCCCGCTCGGCTGCGAGGGGTCTCGCTAGTCCTAGGGCCTTTGGCTCTGGGCCGCAGGGAAGATTATATGCCCGCTATCGCGGGCGCGTCCTCGCCTTGATGGCCCGATGGGCTGCGGAATCGCTCGACCCGTCTCCGCCGGGCCCCTGCTTTTCGCTAATCGCTTCACTAGGCCTTCGGTTTCCGCTCGCCTTGACGCCAGTTCCCGAAGATGTAAAATGGAAAGCGGAGATGTCGGGTTCGATGCGAAAGGCCGGATTGGCCTTCCATCCGGGGAATTCCGGCTTACCCGTCGAGGAGACAGAATGAGCAAGCTATTTATCGTCGGAGCTTTCGTCCTCTCCCTCTCCGGCTGCGTCATATTCGGGCATCCGCGATACCATGAACATCCGAGGGATGACCAGCGCCAGGAGCAGCACGATAATCAGCGCGATGATCGACATGGTGATTATAATTGAGGCCGACGGGGACCGCTCGCGATGCGCGCGATGAATCGACGGCCGAGCAGGCGGGAGTTATTGACGCGGCGGCTTCCGCGGATTAGTTGAAACATCCTTCCATATTCGAAGGCCGCCATAGCCGGCTGGACGACGCGGAACTCGAGGCGGAGGCGAGATGTATTTCGAAGAGCTCGTCGGCTCCTACGAGACGTCGCGCCGGGAGCGCGACGTATTCCACGATCTCATGCGCTGGCGGGTCCGCGAGGTCCTCCTCGTCGCGAGCCTCTACGATTCCTTCGTCGTCGAGTCCGACGGCATCCTCAACGAGCAGATCTACGGGGAGTACTACCGGCTCAACCTGAACAACGTCCCGCGCATCACCTCGGCCTATACGGTCGAAGCGGCGCTCGAGCTCTTCCGATCGGGGCGCTTCGACGCGGCGATACTGATGGCAGGGCTCGACTTCGACGGGCCCCTGGCGCTCGCGCGCGCCATGAAGGATGCATGGCCCTCCGTCCCGATCCTCCTCATGGTCACCAACAACTCCAGCCTCGAGCGCCTCGACCTCGCCAGGCCCGAGCTCGCCGCCGTCGACAGGGTCTTCGTCTGGAACGGATACTCCAAGCTCTTCGTCGGAATGCTGAAGTACATCGAGGATGCGCGCAACGTCGAGGCCGACACGAGGACCGGACTCATCCGCGTCGTACTCCTCATCGAGGATTCGGTGCGCTACTACTCCCGCTATCTCCCGATCCTCTATCAAGTCGCGATGCGGCAGACCCAGAGCCTCATCGAGCGAGAGAAGGGCGGGGACACCTACAAGCTCCTCCGCGCGCGGGCCCGGCCCAAGGTCCTCCTCGCCTCGAGCTGGGAGGAGGCCTGCTCACTCTTCGAGCGCTACGAGCCCTATATCCTGACCGTGATCACGGACCTGAGCTTCCCGAGGGGCGGCAAGGCCGACGGGGCGGCCGGGCTCGACTTCCTGCGCATGGCCAAGGGCAGGATCAAGGACCTCCCGGTCATGATCCAGTCGAGCGAGGCGGGGAGCCGCGAGAAGGCCGAGGAGCTCGGCGCCGCCTACGCCGACAAGAACTCCGAATCCCTCGAGAGGGAGCTCGGCGACTATCTCCGCGACAGCCTCGGCTTCGGGCCGTTCCGCTTCCGCTCCCCCGACGGCGCCCCGCTCGCCCAAGCGGCCACGATGGACGAGTTCATCGCGGCCCTGGCCGACCTGCCTACGGACTCCCTGCTCTATCACGCCGAGCGCAATCACTTCTCGGCCTGGCTCCTCGCGAGGGGCGAGATAGGATTCGCGAAGATCCTGCGCGACTACGAGATCGCCGACTTCGCGACGCCCGTCGAGATCAGGAGCTTCATAATCCGCCTCCTCTTCGAAGCGCGCAAGGACAGCTCGCGCGGCACGATTCCCTACTTCGACGAGACGACCTTCCGCGACGAGGACAGCCTGACCCGCCTCGGCGACGGGTCGGTGGGCGGCAAGGGCAGAGGCATCCTCTTCATCCGCAGCCTCCTCGACAACCTGGACTTCGGGCGCTACCTCGGTGAGCTGGACGTAAAGGTGCCTCGCAGCGCCTTCGTCGGCATAGACGAGTTCGAGCGCTTCCTGGAGTCGAACGGGCTCTGGTCCTACGCCTTCTACGAGGCCGATTCGGAGGAGGAGCTGAGGGAGCGATTCCTCGCCGCCCCCCTCGACGGGCTCCTCGACCGGAGGCTCGCGCGCTTCGTCGCCGCGGTGCGAGGGCCCCTCGCCGTCCGCTCGTCGGGCCTCTTTGAGGACATGATGATGGTGCCCTTCTCGGGCGTCTACGATACCTACCTCATCCCGAACTGCCACCCCGATCCCGCCGAGCGCCTGCGCCAGCTGGAGGCGGCGATCAAGCTCATCTACGTCAGCCTCTTTTCCGCGCGGTCGCGCTCCTATTTCGAGATGGCGAAATACAACCTCGAAGAGGAGAGGATGGCCGTCGTCGTCCAGGAGCTCGTCGGAACGAGGCGCGGGAGATGGTTCTATCCCCACATCTCGGGCACCGCCCAATCCTTCAACTACTATCCTCTCTCCTACGCGAGGCCGGAGGACGGTCTATGCGTCGCCGCCCTCGGCCTGGGCTCCTACGTCGTCGAGGGGCTCCCCGCGTACCGATTCTGCCCGCGCTACCCCAAGCTCGAGGCCATGCCTCCGGAGCGGCTCCGCTCGGACTCGCAGCGCCGCTTCCGCGCCCTCGACATGGAAACGGCCGAGCCCGACCTCAGGCGCGGAGAGGACGCCGACCTCGTCGACCTCGAGCTCTCCGTCGCGGAGGCCGATCCCTCCTTCTCCCTACTCGCCTCGACCTGGGACGCCCAGAACGACCGCCTCGTGCCGGGAACGGCGCCGCAGGGCATGCGCGTCGTCGACCTCTCGAGCATCCTCCAATACGAGGCGCTGCCCTTCGCGCGCGCCATCGAGATAGTGCTCGACGTGGGCTCGCGCTCGATGGGCACGCCCGTCGAGATCGAGTATGCCCTCAACCTGGACGAGGCATCGGGCAAGCCGGCCCTCTACCTCCTCCAGATGAAGCCCCTGATCCATCCCGAGCAGGACTCGAGCTTCGAGTTCGAGTGCGAGGACCCCGGCGAGGCCTTCATTCTCTCCGAGAAGAGTATGGGCAACGGTCGCGACGCTACCATATGCGACGTAGTCTGGGTCGATCCCGCATCCTTCGACCGCTCGGCTACCGAGGCCGCCGCCAAGGAGATCGAGGAACTCGACCGCGAGCTCCGCGAGCTCGGGCGGCGCTACGTCCTCGTCGGTCCGGGTCGCTGGGGCACGCGGGACCGCTGGCTGGGCATACCCGTGGTCTATTCCCAGATAGCGAACGCCCGCGTCATCGTCGAGACCGAGATGCCGGGCTTCGCCGTCGACTTCTCCTTCGGCTCGCATTTCTTCCACAACGTGATAAGTATGAACGTAGGCTACCTCACCGTCCCCGACAGGGGACGAGTTCCCGGCGGCGGCCCGAGCTTCGTCGATTGGGCCTGGCTGTCCTCCTTCCCTCCTGATCGGCGAACGGCCCATTGCGCGCGCGCGCGCCTGCCCGGAGCCCTGGAGATCGTGATGGACGGACGGAAGGGCAGGGCGATCGTGCGGAAGAATGGGATTAGTTAACCGGGCATTAAGATTTCGCGCCGTCCACTCTTTGCACGGGATCGGGACCCCTTTTCATGCTAGAATTCGGGGCGTCCCGGAGTGGCTTTCCCGGACTCGGATGGAGGATAGCTTCGATGAAACGACGGCTGGGCATAGTCCTTTTCGCATTCCTGCTGCTTTCCTGCGCAAGTCATCCCAGAATCCGTCCCGCTCCGCCGGTTTCCTTCCGTCCCGACCCCGCGAAGGTTCGCGCGGCCCTCGGCCTGGGCGCCGATCGGATCCCGGACGCGAAGAGGGTGGGTCAGATCGGCCGCGACATCTGGGATCTCTGCAGGGGATTGCATCCCGTCCGGACCTCCCTCGACCTCGCGTTCGACAACAACCACGACGGTCGAATCGATCCGGATGAGCTCCGCGTGGCCCGAGGCTTCTTCTTCGGCTCCGCCCTCCTCGATCTCAACGGAGTCGACCCCGCGCTCGCCGCGCGGATCGCGGCTCCGCCCCGCGTCGCCCTCTCGCCCGAGGATCTGAGGGTCTGGCGCGAGAATCTCTTCGCCCAGCCCCGCGCCTTCCTTGTCCCGCACGCCGTCCGCGACGAATTCGAGCGCAAGCTGGCCGGAGGCGCGCAAGTATTGGACGAGAAGGCCATCCGCTCCGCCCTGGACCTCGTGTTCCGAGGAGCGGCGGAAGCCTTCCTCAAGACCCAGCCCCTGGCCGCCGCTCCCTCGACCCGGATCACCCTGGTGGCCCGCGGCCAGGTCAGGAACCAGCTTCAGGCCTACGCGAACACGAGCGGGAGCGGAACGGTCAGCGAGCAGGAAGGCAGCGCGGCGGAAGAGGCTCTCAAGGCACCGCATCCGGTCGCGACCCCCTTCGATAGCGCCATCGACTTCTCCGCCACCGGCTTCGTCGACGCCGCCGATATCGCCGCCGCCAAACGCGCAGCTTTCCTGCCTGCCCCCAAGGCCCAGCCCTACGCGACGGCGCCCTTCCCCGTCGTCACCAAGGCCGACGCCCTCCTCGATATCGACGGCGACGGCGTAGTCACCGAGTCGGAGCTGCAGATCGACGCCCAGGCGCTCCTCCAAGGCGCGTCGGCTGACCAGGTCCCCCCTAAACTGCTCGCCGTTTTCGATCTGAAGGGAGAAGGGAAGCTGGACGCCGGGGAAGTCGAGCGCGCCGTCGAATTTTTCAGGCCCCATCCGGTCAATCCCTCGAATCCCCTCGATGTCGCCCTCGACGTGAAGCATACCGGCTTCCTGACCGCGGACGAGATCGGCGTCGGCGCCGGCCAGAGCGCCAAGGGGCGGACGCAGAGCCTCGACGAGCGTATCCAAGCCCTCCGGCTGGCGGCGCGGAGCGCCCCGCCGCGGGCCGCCGGGACGACGACAACGACGACAACGACGACGACTGCCCAGGTCCCCGTGGCGCAGGCTCCCGTCTTTACGCAAAAGCACATCGACATCACCGGGAAGAAGCTCGCGGTAGTCGGACTCGCCAGCGCGACCAAGAACATCGGTCAGGAGGACCTGGACGGCACTACGACTTTCCTGGAGAATGCCTTCGTCAACGTCGGCTCGGTGTCCATCGTCGACCGCCGCGACATAGATAAAGTCATGAGCGAACTCGAACTTCAATCGAGCGACGCCTTCGCGGCGAACGACAGCGCCGCGGTGAAGGTGGGCAAGCTATCGGGCGCCGACATCATCGTCACGGGCACCATCAGCCTCGTCGGGAAGAAGTATTACCTGAACGTGAGGCTGATCACGGTCGAGACTGGCGACGTCATCGGATCCAGCATCGCGTCCGCCGATTCTCCGGACGGGTTTCTGGACATGTGCCAGCAGGCCGCGGCCAAGATGTTCTGAAGGGGGAGGAACGGTGAGCTTCAGGCGCTGGGGCTGCTTCATTCTCGTCCTGGCCATCGTCGCCCTGCCCCTCCCCTTCGCGGCATCGGCCCTCGGCAGCGCGAAGGCCGATGCCGACCTGTCCGTGGGGCCCGAGGACGTGCGCATCGCCGCGCGCGACGACGGCGGCTACGATCTCTACGTTCGCGCGAAACCCGGCATAGCGTCGATACTCATCACCGAGAGCACCAGGGACCCGGCGATGAAGGCGGCCAACTTCGCCTATCGCGCCATGGAGCGGAACGACGTAAACGGCGGCGAAACGCGGCTCCTCAACGGCAAGCCCATCCCGGCCTCGAGCAGGCTCTACTCGCTCATATCCTCTACGCCCCTGCCCGACGCCTCGCTCGGCGAGGCCTTCCGCATCCTCATTCCCCCCGTCCTCATCTATGGCTACCCCTGGAGCCGTTCCGGCACAGTCGCGGTGGGGCAGGGGACCTACGTCAATATCCGAGCCTTCGAGAAGCGTTATGCCGACTACGGCGGCGCCTTCCGGGACAATCCTTACGAGATCGCGATCGCAGCGAAGCCGATCGCGCCGTCCACGGAACCGGCGACCGTTTCGACGGCGCCTCAGATCCAGGAGCAGGCAGTCGCCCCTCCGCCCCCCAAAGACGACCGCCCGTCGTCGAATATCGCCGACCTCATCGGCTCGGCCCCCGGGAAGAGCCTAGACCTGGTCCTGTGCCTGGATACGACCGCGAGCATGGTTCCCTACTTCGACGACATACGGAAGAACATCGGACCTCTGCTCCGCGAGCGAGTCTCGGGATTCGCCCGCTACCGCATCGGGGTCGTCCTGTACAAGGACTATTGGCCCGACGAGTACATAACGCGGAACTTTCCGTATACGTCCGATATCTCGGCCATCGAGCGCATCGTGAAGAGCGCGACCGTATACGGCGGCGGGGACATCCCCGAGGCGGAAGTCGAGGCTCTCTACGCGGCGGCGACCGAATTCGAATGGAGCGCCGACAGACGGCAGATCATCGTGCTCACCGACGCTCCTCCCCATCCCGATCCGCGCGGCAAGATCCTCTTCGGCGACGTAGCGAGCGAGGCGGCGGCGAAGCGCATAGAGCTCGACGCCGTGACTGAGCCGACGAAGATGCCTGCCCCGCCCAATCCGGGCCATCCCGAGTTCGAGAACGAAATGAAGCGAATCGAATCTCTGTCGGCAGGCGGGGCTCCGGTGCGCCTCTACGCCCTTGCCGACAGCCCGGCTCCGCCCGGAACGGAGGGGAACGCCCCTATTACCGCCCCTCAGGCGCCGCAGACCATCCTCGAAGACAAACTCGCGGCGGCCCTCGCCGCGAATCCGGGCGTCGAACTCCTCCGCCTCGGCTCGGCGGCATCGAGCGCCGCCGAGCCGGACCCGGCGGCCGTTCGGCAGAAGGCCGCCGCGATGGGCGCCACGCACTTCCTGATCGCGCGGACCCGCGTCTCGGGCGCCTTTTCCGAATCGGTATCGCGGCTCATGGACGCGGCGACCGGTATCGTGCTGGCGCACGATGTCGTGTGGCGCGCCAGCTCCGAGGGAGCGGAGGCCGTTTTCGTGAACGGCGTCCGGGTGAAATAGGCCGATCCTTCAGCAGGCTATTAATACGAGGAAAGGGCCGTCGTGACTCCGCTTTCGATCTGCACGAGCTCGCCTGTCGAAGTTTTGTTGTCCTTCTTGGACGTAAATACGGTCTTGATCATGTAGCCGGGGACTTTGTCGCTTATCCACATCTCGGCGCTGCCGTTGGCGTCGCCGTAGAGGTAATGGTCGGCCGTGAAGCTGCCTCCCTTGACCTGCACCGGCTGCGAACCGACGAGATAGCTGGCCATGTCGGCTCGACTCCTCGGCATGCCCGGCTGGCCCTGGCTCGGCTGCTGCTGAGTCGGGCCGGGATCGAACTCTCCGATCGCTCCGTTGTCGGGATCCTGGTAGCGGACCTTTTGGAGGGCGGAGTCCGCCCCGATCAGGAATTCATAGATGATGGTGCGCTTGTCGGTTTCGAGCTTGAACCGCCACCACTGCGACGAGTCCGCGTTGACCTTGAGCAGGGCTCGCTCGAAGGTCAGCGGCTTGGAGGAGCTTCCGCCCGAGCCCGTGAAAGTCCACACGGTTCCCTGTCCCGGCTGGTAGTTCGCGTCCGCGTAGCCGAACCATCCCATGCTCCACATGCCGCTATAGAAAGCGCCGAATTGGTATTGGTAGGCTACCGACGGACTGCCGGCTGCCTGCGGCTGGGCTTGCGCGGGGGCCTGCGGAGTCGCGGCCTGAGCCTGCTGGGCCGGGGCCGTCTGCGCGTTCGGCGCGGCCGGCTTTCCCATCGCGGCGTTGATTGCGCCGCCCATGCTGAAGCAGCCCGCCATCGGAAGGACGGCCGCCAGAGCGACCACGGACACCGCGAACCCTCGGCCCGAGCGCATAGATTGTCTCGCCGTCATTTGCTTCTCCTTTTAACCTCTGGTTAGAAAAGGTACTATCAAGCCGACGGAAAGTGAAACGTATCGCCGCCAATTTCCGGCGGAAGGAGTGGTAAAAGGATGGGGGAATCGATGTTCGACATTTCCGGGAAGGTCGCCGTAGTCACCGGCGCGAGCAGGGGAATCGGTCGCGGAGTCGCGACCCGATTGGCGGAAGCCGGCGCGAAGGTCGCCCTTGCCGCCAGGAACATCGAGGAGCTAGAGTCCGCGCGACTCGAAATACTCGCATCGGGCGGCGAGGCGGAGACTTACAGGCTGGATGCGCGGGACGTGGCGCGGATCGACGTGGTATTCGAGGACATCGATCGCCGCTTCGGCAGAATCGATATCGTCGTCAACAACGCCGGAATGGGGCGGCCCATTCCGGCCGTTGACATCACCGAAAATGACTGGGACGAGATGATGTCGCTTAACCTGAAAGGCCTGTTCTTCTGCTGCCGGGCGGCCGGCCGAATAATGCTGAGGCAGGGACGCGGGAAGATCATCAACATGAGCTCCCAGGCGAGCGTGATCGGGATTCCCGGCGAGGCGATCTATTGCGCTTCCAAAGGCGGAGTCAACCAGCTGACCAAGGTATTGGCCCTGGAATGGTCCTCGAGGGGCGTCAACGTCAACGCGGTGGGGCCGACTTTCATCTATACGCCGGGGACGGCCGAAAGGCTGGATACTCCGGATTTTCGGGATAAGGTCCTGGCGCAGTTGCCGATCGGGCGGGTAGGGACGATAGACGACGTGGCGGGTGCGGTCATATATCTGGCGTCGGCCGCGTCGGACATGGTCTCCGGCTCGCTGCTGCTGGTAGACGGAGGGTGGACGGCGCAGTGAGGATAGGCCCGCATCCCTCCGAGCTTCACGTCTCGACGAAGGACGAGGTCGGCGTCCTGTCGGGGAGCTTCTACAGCGTCACGGCCAAGCTCAGGGGCATGATCGACGCGCTCAAGACCGTAAGCGCGATTGGTTCGCTCACCTCGGAGACCCGGAGGATCGCCGAGGCCGCCGCAGCTCTTGCCGGCCGGACGGCCTATTTGAAAGCCGTCGTGTCGATCTTCTCGATGACCGACTGGATGTACGCATACTGGTCGCTGTAATCGACGACGGATTTCAAGGCTTTCTTGACGAGATCGTCGAGCTGGGCGATCGATTCCGTCGTGAAGAGCAAGTCCTCCAGGTCGTGGGTGGAATACATCAGGAGGAGAACCTTGTTCTCCTTGGTCGAATTGAACTCCAGGAGGAACATTATTCCGTCCAGGGTATTGTCCTGCGTCCCGTCGCGGGTGAGCCTGCCGATCACCCGATGGTCGACGACGGTGAGGTCCTTGGTCTCGATCTCGCGCATCCCGGTGAGGATGGCGTCGAGAGTATTCCCGAAGGAGAGCGCGACGGGGCGATCGATGTAAATGCTGTGGGTCGGAGTAGATAGAATGATCGTACCGGCGGAATCTACGGTCACGAGTACGTCGACGTGGGTGAGCGTCGTCACCTTCCCGAGATCCATCGAAGTGTATTTCTGAGCTACGGCCGTCAGGCATATGGATGTCAAAAGGACGAACATGAACGACTTGAGCATTTCCTTATCTCCTTCCGCCAATGTACCGCGCAAGGGTCGCAAAACATAGGAAAAAGATAATATAAGGGTCGTAAATCGAGAACTTCGAAAAGCGGAAACATTAGGTTTTCCGCGAAACCGGCGAAAAGGCGGTGGGGGCCCGATACCATGAGCCGTCGCCCGGTCCGCTCGGCGGCGCCGCTCTCGATGGTCTTCCCTCCCTCGCGTGGATCTTGCGCGCCACGAAGCGCGCGCAATAGTATCGTCCAATGGGCATCGAGATCGAGCGGAAGTTCCTGGTCGACGCTTCGGAGTGGAAGGCTACAAGCGCCGGGACGCGAATCGTGCAGGGCTACCTCAGCTCCGAGACGGGGCGCGTCGTACGCGTGCGGCTGCAAGGCGACGATGCGAGGCTCACGGTCAAGGGTGCGGCCGTAGGCCTGACGCGCTCGGAGTACGAGTACCCCATCCCGCCCGAGGAGGCGCGCGAGATGCTGGAGAGCCTCTGCGAGCGGCCTTTGATCGACAAGACGCGCCACCTCGAGGCCTACGCCGGAAGGACCTGGGAGATCGACGTCTTCCACGGCGACAACGAGGGCCTCGTCGTCGCGGAGATCGAGCTCGAGGATGAGGGCGCGAAGGTCGAGCTTCCTCCCTGGGTATCGAAGGAAATCTCCGCCGATCGCCGCTATTCCAATTCGAATCTCGCGAAGCGGCCCTGGCCGACTTGGAGAGAATGAGCGATGCGATCGGGAGGGCGAGCATGTCCAAGGAATTCGAGATCAAATGGTTGAGCGAGCCTGAGGAACACGATTACCCGGCGGCGGAGTCGTTCTTGTCGCTGCTCGTCGGCGAGGAAGCCGTCAAGACGCTGATGGGCAAATTGAGATCGGCCCCCGTATCGAAATACAAGGCGAAGGACATTTTCCGAGCCTCGGGCCTGTCGCTGCTCGGAGTCAGCAACGCCCACGTCGAGAAGGACCAGCGCAAGATCCAATCCGGTCGCGAGTTGTCTCCGTTGCTGCTGGTCAGGGACGCCAACAACGGGAAGGTGATCATCGCCGACGGCTATCATCGCCTGTGCGCCGTCTATTCGTACGACGAAGACGCCGTCATCCCCTGCAAGATCGTTTGACGGACGGAGGCGGCGCCGACCGATGACAGTCTTGACGCCGTGCCGGGACTCGCTAAAATTGGGGCCGGGAGTGGGAAAGTTCCCGGAAGGGCAGTAGTCGCCGGCCATTCGGGGAAGCCCGGCAATTCCCGGAACGGCGGTGTCCCGCATGAGCGTTCGACGCTTCCTGACATTCGCGCTCATCGCCGCGGGGGGCCTCCCCCTACTCGTCTTCGGCCTGGCGTTCAGCGTCGTGCTGGGCAAGCAGATACTCGGCGAGACGCGCTCTCTCTCCCAGTCCATGCTGAGGTCCCTCGCCGCCCAGGCCGACTCGAGCCTCCTCGTCGGCGCGGAGCGGAATCTTCCGGCCCTCCTCCTCCTGGCCGAATCCTCGGGAGGCGTCTCTCGGGAGGCGGACTTGCTGAAGTCCTTCAGGTTGCCCCACGCGGAATATACCCTCCTCGCGGTCCGGGACGAGGCCTCGGGCCGAATCGAGGCGGTCGACCCTCCCGAATCGGGCGCCTCCGGTCGGGCCTATGCCCTCCATGCCGGTCTCAGGCCGGGCGAGGTCTCGTTCTCCGATCCTTTCCATTCCGATCTGACTCGTGCGGTATCCGTCGAGGCCGCCTATTCGAACGGCCACAAGACGGTCCTGGCGCTCCTCGACCTCGGGGAGATATCCTCGAAGCTCGTCCTCATCGCCCAATCGCCCTCGGATCGGCTCGGCATAGTGGACGGCCGGGGCCGCTACCTGGCCTGCAGCGATCCCTCGCGCGCGCAGCGACTCGAGAGCGTGGACGCTTCCTGCCTCGTCCCCGGACCGGCGCGGGTGAAGTCCGAAGGCCACGAGTATTACGCCTCGTCTAGGGAGCTGCAGGGGACGGCTTGGCGCGTACTCTACCTCCGCGCCGCTCCCGACGCCGACGCGCCGATGACCACCTTCGTCGGCAGCATCCTCGGCATCCTCGCCTCGGCCCTCGTCTGCACCGCGATCATCGCCTTCTTCGCGTGGAAGAATATCTCGACGCCCCTCTCCGCCCTGGTCCGCCGCATCGATCGCATAGCGGAGGGGCACTACGCCGAGCGGGTGGAAGGCGAGTTCTCCACCGAGTTCAAGGAGATAGGCCGAGCCTTCAACGCCATGGCCGACTCCATAGGGAAGCGCGACCGCGAGCTCCAGCGCAGCGAGGAACGCTATCGCCTCCTATTCCACCGCAACAGGGTGCCCGCCCTCATCGTCGAGCCGGGAGGTGGGGCGATTCGGGACGCCAACGACGCGGCGCTCTCGTATTACGGATATGCCAGGGAGGAGCTGGCGGCCCGCGTGCTGGGCGACATCGACCGGTCGCCGGCGGGCGAGCTCAAGGCGCAGTTGCGCTCGGCGGCCGACGGCTGGGAGGGGCGCATCCTCTCGCGGCACCTCCTCCGATCGGGAGAGGCCCGCGATGTAGAGCTGTACATGAGCCCGGTCGAGCTCCAGGGAGAGGCCGACCTCTACTGCATCGTCTTCGACGTCACCCAGCGCAGACTCGCGGAGGAGAGGACGGTCAAGGCCCTCAAGGAGCGGACCCTCCTCCTCCGCGAGGTATATCACCGAGTCAAGAACAACCTCCAGATCGTCTCGAGCCTCCTCAACCTCCAGGCGGAGGGACTGGAGGAAGCGGCTGCGCTCCGCGCCCTGCGGTTGGCCCAGGACCGGGTCTACGCGATGTCCCTCGCTCACGAGCTCGTGTATCAGGTACCGGACCTCGCCTACATCGAAGCCTCGGATTACGCCGGTCAGCTCATCTCCAATCTCGAGGCGGCCTACGCCGTACCGGACGGCTCGGTCGTCTCCGACCTGCGGCAGATGAAGCTCGAGCTCGAGCGCGCCATCCCTTTCGGCCTCGTCCTGAATGAGCTCGTGTCCAACGCCTTCAAGTACGCGAAGCCTTCCCGCGCCCAGCCGGTGCGCATCGTCTTCGGGCCCGGCGACGACGGAGTCTCCGCCGTCTTCGTCGTCGAGGACTCGGGACCCGGGATACCGGCCGAGGCCTTCGATGTCGACGGCAAGTCCGGCTCTATCGGCCTGTCCCTCGTCTCGGCCCTGTCCGGGCAGATCGGAGGTACGGTCTCCTGGGGAACGGGACCGGGCGGCGCGGGGGCGCGGGCCGAGCTTCGCTTCCCCGCGTCGGCGCAGGGAGGGAAAGGAGGGGAACCGCAATGAGGAAAGGAGCATCGCTCGCCGCGCTCTGTTCGGCCCTGGCACTCGTCTCGGGCTCGGCGTCCGGGACCGCGGCCCAGCCGACCGTCGCCACTTTGCGCTACGCGCACATGAACACGCCGGAGAGCGTCCCCGGCATGCAGGCGGCTTTCTTCGCGGAGCGGGTCGGCCTCTACACCGGCGGCTCCGTCAAGGTCGAGGTATATCCCGATTCCCAGCTCGGCACGCTCAAGGAGATGGCCGACGAAGTGTCCTCCGGCGTCGTCGCCTTCCACCACAACACCGCCGGCACGATCGGGGAGCTCTTCGAGGACTATTCCGTCCTCGACACCCCCTACATCTACCGCGACGTCGCCCATCTCCTCAAAGTAGCCGATCCGGGCTCTCCTATCATGGCAAGGCTGAGCGCCGGCCTTCTCATGAAGAGCGGCGTTAGGCTCCTCTATACGTTCTACTTCGGCGCCCGCGAGCTCACCTGCGATCGCCCGATCAGGAAGCCGGAAGACTTGAAGTCGCTGAAAGTGCGGTCCATTCCCTTCCCGATCTATATGACCGCGATCGAAGGGCTGGGAGCGATACCCACGCCGATCGACTGGGTCCTGACGCCTACGGCCCTCAAGGCGAAGGTCGTGAACGGGCAGGATAATCCCCTCGACATCATACTCGACTCGAAGCTCTACGAGACCCAGCCCTACCTCATGCTGACGAACCACATCCTGGCCGCCGACAGCGTGGTGGTCAACGATGCCGCGTGGCGCAGGCTCTCGAGCGCGCAGCGAGACGGGATCTCCCGCGCCGCGGCCGAGGCGGGCGCCTACGCTACGAGGCTCGCCCTCGAGAGGGAGGCGGCCGACCTGGCCGCGCTGAGGGCCAAGGGCATGACGGTGATCGGTCCCGCCGAGGGTCTCGACGTCGACGCCTTCAGGGCGAACACCCGAAGGCTCGTCGAAGAGCGCTTCGGGGCCAAGTGGGACAAGTACTACCGGCTCATCGACGCGACGAGGTGATCCGATTCCCCATTGACAGGTGGTGAAAACCCACGCTTACTAATCTGGTAATACCACAGATAGGGCTGGACATACCAGATGCAAGGGAATCGAAACGCCGTAGATAACGAGGGGAGTCCGGCTCCCCGGGGCAGGAAGGAAGAATTCATCGCCCGCTTCGAGGAACTCATCCTCTCGGGCCGCTTCTCCCCGGGGGATCGCCTGCCCCCGGAGCGCGAGCTGGCGGACAGCCTCGGCGCTTCCCGACCCGTCGTCCACGCGGCCCTGGACGAGCTAGCGAGCCGCGGCCTCGTCCGGATCGAGAGCCGCCGCGGCGTCTTCGTCGCCGACTGGCGGCGTGAGGGCTCGGTCGAGATGCTCCTCTCGATCATGAGCTACTCCGGCGGGGAAATCTCCCCCCGCATCTTCGACAGCCTCCTCGAGCTGCGCATACTGTTCGAGACGGACGCCGCGAGGCTGGCGGCTCTGCGGCACGGCCCCGAGCAGGCAGAGGAGATAGAGCGGGTGGTGGCCAGGGAACGGCTCCACGAGTATAGCCGGCCCCACGACGTGACCGTCCTCGACTACGACTTCCACCTCGCCGTGGCTATTGCCTCGGGCAACGACATCTACCCCCTCCTCATGAATTCGATGAAGAGGATATACGAGACGATCCTGGACCGCTTCTATACCGACGGCTCGGTCGTGCCCGAGGTCTTCCGCCTCCATCGCGAGCTCGCATCCGCGATAGCCTCGTACAAGGAGAAGAGATCGACGGAGATCATGCGAGCCATACTCGAGTACGGCGAGAGCAACCTCAGACGCATCCTGGGCAGCGCGGAAAGCGGGAGGAAACGTGGCCGCGAGAATAAATGAGCTCAGGGCGGGCCTGCGCAGGCGCGTAGGCCGCTCCGTCGAGGCACTGGAAGACCGGGGCAGCGTCGTCCTCGAGGGCGTGGCCCCGACCTGGCTTGCCAAGGTGGAGGCGGGCTGGTACGCCGCGGGCTTCGGGTTCAAGGGCGTCGTCAACGACATCGGCGTGGAAGGCCTCGAATGGGCGGCGGGCGAGAAGCCGCTCGCGTCCGGCTCCCTGGCCTCGGACGGCGTGAGGCCCCTCGAGGGCGCGAGCTTCGACGTAGCCGTCATAGGCGGCGGCGTCATCGGCTGCGCCGTAGCCCGCGAACTCGCCAGGTGGCGCGTCTCGATCGTCCTGCTCGAAAAGGAAGAGGACGTTGCCTCGCACACCTCGAGCCGCAACGACGGCATGATCCACGACGGCTTCGCGGCCAAGCCGGGCAGCCTCAAGGCCAAGTATAACGTCCTCGGGAACCGGCTCTGGGAACCCCTGGCGAGGGAGCTCGGCCTGCGCTTCGAGCGGCCGGGCTCCCTCATAGTATTCGGGAACGCCGCCGTGGCCGCGGCCTATCCCCTCCTCGCGGGGCGCTCGGCGAGGAACGGCGTCGACGGCTGGGAGTACTGGAGCCCGCGGAGAGTAAGGGCCGAGGAGCCCAACATCGCCGACGCGGAGCGGGGGGGCTTCTTCCTCCCGAGCGCCGGCATCGTCTCGCCGTACAAAGCCACGGTGGCCCTCGCCGAGAGCGCCGCGATGAACGGCGCGCGCATAGTCCTCGACGCCTGCGCTACGGGCTTCGAGCGCGAAAGAGGGCGCATAACGCGGATACTCTCGACGAGGGGCGACTTCCGCGCGTCCGTGGTCGTAAACGCCGCGGGCAACTGGGCCGACACCGTCGCATCGTGGGCCGACGATCGTTTCTTCAGCCTCCATCAGAGGCGCGGCGTCGACATGATCCTCGACTCCTCCGCGGGAAGGCTGCAAAACCACATCCTCGGCATGCCCTCCGTCTTCCAGACGAGCACCAGGAGCAAGGGCGGCGGCCTCGTGAAGACCGTCGAGGGCAATATCCTCGTGGGGCCGACGGCCTCGGAAGAGCCGGGCCGCGAGAGCTACGGCACCCGCCCCGCCGAGCTGCGCGAGCTCGAGAAGCACATCCGACTCAACAAGCGTCTCTCGGCCTCGATGGCCATCACCTACTTCGCGGGCGTCCGGCCCTGCACCTACGAGGAGGATTTCATCCTCGAGCGCTCGGCCAGGGTCCCCAACCTCGTGCACGCGGCGGGCATCCAGTCCCCAGGACTCGCCTCGGCGCCGGCCATCGCGGCGGAGATAGCCCGCCTTGCCCTCGAGGCTCTCGGCGAGACGAAGGCGGTAAAGCCCAACGCGGGCTTCGCCGCGAAACGCGAACCCTCCCCCGAGCTCAGCCGCCTCCCCCCCGAGGAGAGGGCGCGCGTCATCGCCGCCAATCCGTCGTACGGCCGAATCGTGTGCCGCTGCGAGGAGGTGTCGAACGGCGAGATACGGGACGCCCTCCGCTCCCTGGTCCCTGCCGCGAGCCTCGACGCGGTCAAGCGCCGCGCCCGTTCGGGCATGGGCCGATGCCACGGAGGCTTTTGCACGCCCCGCGTCATGGAGATAATCGCCGACGAGCTCGGCATAGGCCTGTCCGAAGTCACGAAGAAGGGGAGGGGATCGCGCGTCGCGCTCGCCGAGACGAAGACTCCGGGCGGCCGCGCGGAGGCGGCGGATGCCGGAGGCGAGAGGTGCTGAAGCGCAAGGACTACGACGTCATCGTCCTGGGCGGCGGTCCGGCCGGCCTCGCCGCCGCGATCGCGGCTTCCGAGAGCGGGGCGTCGGTAGGCCTCGTCGAGCGCGAGGACAGGCTCGGCGGCATTCTCAAGCAGTGCGTCCACGACGGTTTCGGCCTCGTCCGCTTCGGGGAACGGCTCTCCGGCCCCGAATACGCCCTTCGCTACATCGATCTCGCGAAGCGGAGATCGATGGAAATCCACCTCGAGACCTTCGTGCACGCCGCGAGGGAGGAGCGGGTCCCTCCCGAGGGCCGACGCATCGTCCTCGAGTGCGTAAGCGGGGCGGAAGGTGTCTACGAGGCCGCCGCTCAGGCCCTAGTCCTCGCCACGGGCTGCCGCGAGCGCACGGACAGGCAAGTCTTCATCAACGGCGACAGGCCGGCGGGCATCTTCATGGCGGGTCTCGCCCAGCGCCTCGTGAACATCGAGGGACTCCTCCCCGGAAGGCGCGCCGTCATCCTCGGCTCGGGCGATATCGGCCTCATCATGGCCAGGCGACTCACGCTCGAGGGCATGGACGTCGAGGGCATCTACGAGATAAAGCCCGAACCCTCGGGGCTCTCGCGCAACATCCGCCAGTGCGTCGAGGATTTCGGCATCCCCCTCCATCTCTCGACGACGATCACCGAGGTCCACGGCTCGCGCCGCGTCGAGTCCGTCACGGCGGCCGAGGTAGACGCCCGCTGCAGCGTCCGCGTCGGATCGGAGCGCCTCGTGGACTGCGATACGCTCGTCCTCTCGGTCGGCCTGATCCCCGAGAACGAGATCGCCCGGTCGCTCGGCCTCTCCCTCGACCCCGCGACCCGCGGCCCGCGGGTCGACCAGGTCGGCAGGAGCGAGATCGAAGGCGTCTACGTCTGCGGCAACGCCCTCCACGTGAACGACCTCGTGGACTATGTCTCCGAGTCGGGAGAGGCCGCGGGCGCCGCGGCCGCGGCCTTCGCCCGCGGCGGGCGAGAACGGGACGGCGCGGGAGCCGGGCTGGGCGGGCTTCCCCTCGAGGCGGGTCCCGGCTTCCTCTACGCGGTGCCCCAGACGATTGACCTCTCGCGCCGCGGGAAGGCCGTCGTCTACTTCCGATCCGATTCCACGATCAAGGACGGAGCCCGCGTGACGATCAAGGCCGGAGGCGCCACCCTTATAGATCGGCATTATGCCGCGCTGAGGCCGCCCGAGATGGAAAGACTCGAGCTCGACGTCGCATCCATACCCGCGGACGCGGACTCCGTACTCCTCGTGCTCGAGCGCAAGGAGCCGAGCCGTGCCTGAAACGCTGAGAATACTTTGCATCGTATGCCCCCGCGGCTGCGCCCTGGAGGTCGACGTCGGGGGCGCGCCCGGCAATCAGGTCCTCGCGGTTCGGGGGAACGCCTGCAGGCGCGGCGAGGAGTACGGCCGCCGCGAGGCGATCGACCCGCGAAGGAGCCTCACGAGCACGGTGAGGGCCGCCGGTCTCTCCCGGCGGCGCCTGTCCGTGAGGAGCTCTTCCGACCTGCCCCTCGGACGCCTAGTGGACGCCGCGCGGGCCCTCGATCCCGTCGTGGTGACCGGACCCGTCAAGCTAGGAGAAGTCGTCGTCCGCGACATCCTCGGTCTCCGGGTCGACATCGTCGCGACCGACGATATCGGCGCATGAGCCGAAAGGAAGCCTGCATGGATCCCCTCATCCTGACCATCGATTGCGGTACGCAGAGCACCAGGGCCTTGATCTTCGATCGGGAAGGACGGCTCCTCGACAAGACGAGGATCGAGTACGCGCCCTACGACGCGGGAGAGCCGGGACGGGCCGAGCAGGATGCGGGCGTCTACTGGAAGGCCGCGTCCGAAGCCTGCCGGGACCTGGCGGGCCGGAGGCCGGAGCTCGCCGCCGCGGTGGCCGGCATCGGGGTCACCGCGCAGCGCGACACCATGATATGCCTCGACGGGGAGGGGCTGCCCCTCCGCAAGGCCATACTTTGGCTCGATCTCCGCAAGGCGCCGCCGGCCTATCGGCCCCGATTCCCGATGCGCGCCGCCCTGGCCGCCGTGGGGATGGGCGAGGCGATCCTGAAGACGCAGGAAGGGTGCAAAGGCAGCTGGATAATGGCGCACGAGCCCGATATCTGGGATAGGACGGCCAAATTCGTCCAGGTATCGGGATACCTCTACCACGGTCTCACGGGCCGCTTCGCGGATTCGACGGCCTCCCAGATCGGCCACATGCCCTTCGACTACCGCAGGCAGGAGTGGTGCGGGCCGGGCGCGCTCAACGCGAAGCTCTTCCCCGTGCCGGCGGATAAGCTCTGCGAGCTCGTCGAGCCGGGGAAGGAGCTTGGACGCCTTTCGGGGGAGGCCGCCGCCGAAACGGGGTTCAGGGCGGGGACGCCCGTATTCGCCTCGGGGAGCGACAAAGGCTGCGAGACGATCGGCATGGGAGTCGTCGACGACAGCCGCGCCTCGCTTTCCTTCGGGACGACGGCCACGATCCAGACCACGTCGGCGCGATACTACGAGCCGCTCTCCTTCATGCCCGCCTATCCCGCCCCTATACCGGGCGCCTACAACCCCGAAGTCGAGATATTCCGCGGCTATTGGATGATAACTTGGTTCAAGAACCAGTTCGCCTACGCGGAGGTCCTCGAGGCGCGGAGCCGCGGCATCTCGGCCGAGGTCATGCTCGATGAGCTGCTCAAGAGGACGCCCGCGGGGGGCAACGGCCTCGTGATGCAGCCGTATTGGACGCCCATGCTCAAGACACCCTCTGCCAAGGGCTCAATCATCGGCTTCGGCGACGTCCACGATCGCGCCTACCTGTACCGCGCCATCATCGAGGGCCTGGCATACGGCCTCAAGGATGGTCTCCGGGCGATAGAGAAGGCGGGCAAGGTCAGGATCGAGGAGCTCGCCGTGTCCAGCGGCGCGAGCCAGAGCGACGAGATATGCAGGACGACCGCCGACGTCTTCGATCTCCCACTCGTACGGGGCGAGACCTACGAGACGAGCGGCCTCGGGGCGGCGATGACCGTCGCGGCGGGCCTCGGCATGTATCCAGGCGTGGCCGAGGCCGTGGCCGCCATGTCGAGACGGTCGAAGGTCTTCGAGCCCGACCGATGCCGGGCGGAGCTTTACGAGGAGCTCTACCGGCGCGTCTACCGGAAGATGTACGCCGCCCTCGAGCCCTTCTACGAAGCGATACGCGATATCACCGATTATCCCGAGCGGAACAAGAGCCGCGGCTGAAGGAGGACAGAATGGCCGAAAAGGAATTCGTACCCGCGTGGTTCGAGGGGGAGCTCCCGGAGGGGAGCTTCCGCTCCATCCTCAAATGGGGCGACCCCAAGGCGTACAAGCATCCGAACAGGCGCCTGTACCGCGAGATGAAGCGCGTCTTCGGCCTCGACGATTCCCATTTCCGGGAGAGGCGGGAGATGGGCATGGAGAAGGTGCCCGAGGATGTTCCGTGCAGGCTCGACAAACGCCACGTCGACGCCCTCTCTGCCCTCGTCGGTCCCGGCAACGCCTTCACCGACGCCTTCCATCGTCTGCAGGTGGGTTACGGGAAGACGATGATCGACCTCATGAGGCTGAGGAAGGGAATCATCGAGAACATTCCGGATATCGTGCTTCATCCGCGCGACCGGGCGGATATCCGCGCCATCGTCGACTACTGCGGCGCGAACGGGATCCCGGTATACGTCTACGGCGGCGGCTCCTCCGTGACGCGGGGAGTCGAGGCCGTGGAGGGAGGCGCGACTATCGACATGAGGGTCCACCTCAACAGGGCGCTCTCCTTCGACGAGAAGAACCACACCGTCACCGTGGAGGCGGGCATGAGCGGCCCCGAGCTGGAGCGTCTGCTGCGCAACGCGCCCGAGACCCTCGGGGCCTCCCGGGCCTACACCTGCGGACACCTCCCCCAGAGCTTCGAGTACAGCGTGGTGGGCGGTTGGATCGTCACCCGAGGCGCGGGGCAGAATTCGACCTATTACGGCAAGATCGAGGACATGGTCATCGCCCAGGACTATATCTGCCCGGAATGCGATATTATCACGCGCGACTACCCGGCGGCCGCCGACGGCCCCGACCTGGACCAGGTCATGATGGGCTCCGAGGGGACCTTCGGCATCCTCTACTCCGCCACTCTCAGGGTGCGGCACTACGAGCCGCGGAGCACGCGGCGCTTCTCGTACGTCTTCAAGAACTGGGTGGACGCCAGGGAAGCCGCCCGCGAGATCATGCAGGGCGAGTTCGGCTACCCTTCGGTCTTTCGTCTCTCCGATCCCGAGGAATCGGACATCGCGTTCAAGTCCTACGGCGTCGAGGGCACCGTCATCGACGGCCTGATGACGGCCCGTGGCTACAAGAAGGGCGAACGCTGTCTCATGCTCGGCAGCGCCGACGGGGAGGCCGGCTTCTCCCGCCACGTCGCCGCCATGGTGAGGCGCATCTCGAAGAGCCACGGGGCGATGTCCGCCACAGGTCTGGTGGAGCGCTCCTGGGAGCGCGGCCGCTTCCTCGACCCCTACATGCGCGAGGACTTCCAGGACTACGGCATCATGATCGACACCCTGGAGTGCTCCGTGAACTGGACCAATCTCCAGGACGTGTACGCCGGGGTCCGGGACTTCTGCCATTCGCGCCCCGCCACGATCTGCATGACCCACATGTCCCACTTCTACCCGCAGGGCTGCAACCTCTATTTCATCTTCATGGCGAGGATGAGCGAGCCCGAGGAATACCTCGCCTATCAGGGCGGCATTCTCGACCATATCCAAAAGACCGGCGCGACGATGAGCCACCATCACGGCATCGGGAAAATGACCGCGCCTTGGCTCGAGGGCGACATCGGCGGCGAGGCCATGGCCGTCCTGCGCGTCCTGAAGAGCCACTTCGATCCGAAGAACATCATGAACCCGGGCGGGACCCTCGCGCTCGACCTCCCGGACGGGAAAAGGCGGCTCATGCGCGCTACAGCGCCCCTCGGGAGGTAACCGTGCCAAAGACAGCGAAACCGAAAGGCGGGCGCAAATTCCTGATTCCGCTAGGCTTCCTAGCCCTCGCCGCCCTCGGCGTAATCTTCCTCACCGTTCCCTTCGGGAAAATCGACGTGGGCCCGGCGAGGCTCCTCCTCAAGGGGAACGGCGATTATTCCTACTCCGTTCCCCTCGACCCCAAGAGTCCCTGGCCCAAGTTCAGGGCCAACGAGCTCCAAACCGGGCGGAGCCCCGTCCTGCCCGCCGTTCGTCCGGGACTGAAGCCCTGGGTCTTCCGCACGGGCAAGGGCATCTTCTCCTCTCCCGTGGTCGGCGGCGACGGAAGCGTCTACATAGGCTCGGCCGACCAGAGCTTCTACGCTCTGAGGCCCGACGGCAGCGCCGCCTGGAGCATCCTCACGGGCGGAGTCATCGACTCCGCCGCTCTCCTCGACGACAGGGGCAGGGTCTTCGTCGGCTCGGGCGACGGCAAGGTCTACTGCATGGACAGGGCGAGCGGATCCGTCCTCTGGACGGCCAGGGCCCATAGCGCCGAGGAAGCCGCGAAGCAGTTCGGCGTGGTCATCCACAACGTGGGCTGGTTCGAGGGCAACATCGCGATGCTCGGAGACGGGACCGTCCTCGCTCCCAACGACAACCAGCTCCTTTACGCCTTCGACCGCGACGACGGCGCCCTGAAGCGCGTCTATCGGGGCAACGAGATGATCTGGTCCCTCCCTGCCGTCGACACCAGGCGGGGCCGCATCTACTTCGCGACCCAGAACCTGGCGCTCAAGGTGGTCTTCGCATACGAGGTCGGGGGACGGAAGCCCCTGTGGACGACGGGCCGCCTCGGCAGCGAAGCGGCCTCAATCCTCCTCACCTCCGACAGGGAGGGGGCGGCCCTCATCACGGCGGGCTTCGACGGCTACGTCAGGGCCCTCCAGTCCTCGACGGGCAAGCAACTCTGGAAATTTCCCGCCCGCGACCACATCTACGCAAGCCCGGCCCAGCTCTCCGACGGCACCCTCGTAGAGCCTTCGGCGGACGGCACGGTCTACGGACTCGATCCGACGACGGGCCGCAGGCGCTGGTCCTTCGATGCCGGAAAGGCCATCCGCTCCTCCCCCGCCGTGGACGGCAGGGACGAAGTTTATGTCGGCGGCGGCGACGGCAGGCTCTACTGCCTCAATCCGGACGGCAGCCTCCGCTGGAGCTATCGCTGCATCGAGGGCGATCGCGACGACCTCAACTCCTCCCCGGCCCTGGGCCCGACGGGGGTGGTCGTGGGGGGCGAGGACGGAGGAGTCTTCTTCGTGCCCTACGATTATCCCCTGACCGAGGAGGGCAGGAAGGATCCCCGCTCTTCCGTAGCGGCGGGCCTCAAGACCAGGGACGACGGCGCCAGCCTCGTCTATACGACGAGCTTCGGCTATCTCGAGCCCTCCGTCCCCGCCTCGATCGACGCCAACGCCCGCCTCGCTTTCACCCTCATCGCGAAGTCCGGGGGATCGGTCATCGCGGCTATGCTGGACCCTGCGAGCCTGAGAGTGTCGACGCAGAGCCCGAGCGGCGGCCCCTCCGCCGCGGCAGTCAACGTGGACGCGGCCGGCCACTTCCTCACGATATCGCCGAAAGGCTATTGGACGGACTCGAAGGGCGGCCGCGTAACCTTCCGCGTCTCCGGATCCTATAGAACCGGCATGTGGCGATTCGGCCTCAAGGCCTTCGGCGGCCGCGAGACCGGGAGCTTCGACGAGAGTTTCGGCGTGGACGTCCCGGCGAGAGGCAGGACCCCGATGCCCTACGCCGTACCGGCCAAGCCCGGCGACCCGGCTACGGCCTTCGACCTCTCCCGCGGCGCGGCGCCCAATCCCTCGATACTCCCTTCGTGGAACCAGATCGGCTTCGATTCGCTCCATTATATCGCCGGCATCGTCGAGGGCGGGGACGGCAAGGCCCTCGCCTGGGTGATTGCCGGCAAATACGATCCCGCGACCGGCACGACGGTCGTCGACCCGAGTCTCGCCGCCCGCTATCCCTTGAACCTGGACTACGACGGCGGCCTGGTCACCTTGTCGAACTACAGAGGCTTCAAGATCAATTTCGTCGGATCCTGGGACATGCCTTTCGGATTCTACCGCCTCGCGGCCAGGGCCGATCCCGTCACGGGCGCCATCCTCGGCCCCGCCGGCCTCGACGCCGTCGCCCTCTGCGACCAGGTCCGTTTCTACGGTCTCGGCCTCAAGATACTCGGCCTCTCCGATTGGAAGACGGGCAAGATGACGGTCGCGGGCGCCTTCCGGCTCGAGACTCTCGGCAAGGGCCCGAGGAGGCCGCCTTCCGGCGCGGGATCGGCCGCGTTCTCTGTCTTAAGGACATCCCGGCCGGGCAGGGCCGGAGGCGAAGCCGCGGTATCGGTAAGCGGCGGCGAGCTCAAGGAGAGTGAGCACAACTTTAGCCTCCTCCTCGTCGACGCTTCGGACGGCGAGGCCCTCCCCTTGTACTACACGGGGAATACGCTGGTACATGCGGATCCCCAGGGCAGGGTCGACAGGGTGTCCGTCTCCTGGTCCGAGGACTACGCGGGCAGGCTCCTGCTGGCCTACTACCTCGTGGACGCCTATCCCGTCGCCGAGGGAGAGCTCAGGCCGTAAGGACCCTATAGCGCCACGCCTATACCGATTTCCTCGTATATCGAGTTGGGCTGGGTGACATTGGAGAAAATGCCGATATCGTTCCCGACGGTGTTCTGCAAGGACCAGCCGACTTCCAGGTTTCCCGTCAAGACCTTGAACAGGATCAATCGATACCCGACCCCGATCCGCTCCGCGTCGAGGTTGGTATAGGCGGCCCCCGCGTAATGGTAATCGTATATTCCTGCGACGGCTCCATAGAATCCGGCTCCCACGGCACTGAAAGGATAAACGCGAACCTGTACGCCGACTCCGACATCCGTCGTGGATAGATCTCCTATAAGGAGGGCCGGCGACAGCGTCACGGAAGACAGGGGAATGGCGTATTCGCCCTCGAGCCATAAACCGTTGCTATAGGCGACACTTACGCGTAAAGGCTGAATCTCCTGAGCGCTGCACTCAAGAAAAACGGAAAGAAGGACGAATACCGCGAAAAAGGCTCTTCTCATGCTTCGGTTTCCGATCTGTCCTCGTATGCGCTAAGCAGGGCCAGCTTCAGTATACCTCATGAAGCTCACGGCATACAATCGAGAAACCGAACGACGTCCGTTTTATCGAGGGTTCAGTCCTTCATCCATCCTTGCAGGAAATCGGCGACCTCGGCGGCGTCGATTTCGGCTCCCATCTGGAAGCAATAATAGAAGTATTCGACTTTCTCCCTGAATTCGCGATGGGATACCTTATGCTCCTCATATTCGGCATAAAGATACGGCTGAAGATAATCTTCCTCCTGGCCGAAATGCTCCTGAGCGTAATCGAGAAGATCATTGATTATTTGACCGACTATAACCTGTCCCTTGCCGATTCGGATGGCCTCCTGGAGGAATGCCAATCTCTCCATGAGGTCTATATTCTGTATGTATATTCTATCTATCCGGAACGTCGACCTGTCTTCGACCGCAACTTCGGCCATATACCCTCCTCTCGCATGGCGATTCCGCCTGCATAGTAATAGTGAGAGCGAGAGAGGGTTTCGTTATGGGATCGTTAAGAATTGCCCTTTTTGCCGCTATCGCAAAGCGGGCAATACTCGCGTCGGATCCGGCTCGGCGCATCGGAGACAGGGATACTTTCTATCAGCGTTCTATCCGAGTGAACTTGGAGCCGTTGAAGGAGGCGTCGACGAGAAGGCCTTTCACGCCCACGACGAAACCGACGATCGGCTCGTTGAATTTCCTCGTGTCGATCGAGGCTCCGCTCCCGACTTTGATCACGGCGACGTTGCCGTCCACGCCCGCTTCCCATCCCTTGCTCGACCGGAACTTCTTGAGCACGCCGTCGGCGAGAAACACGATGATGATGTCCTTCATCTCCCCGCCGACGGTGAGGCCCAGCGAGGCCGAAGCCACGCTGTAATAGGCGACGGTCCGCCCGTCTATCCTAAGGGAGCCTTCGCCGTACTCGGCGCCTACGATAAAGCCTCCCTTGACCACCTTCGGCAGCACGAGGACGCCGCGAGCCTCGGCGAGGAGACGATCGGCTCCCTTCACTTCCTTCTCGAAGCGAACCAGGGCTTCGTCGGCGCTCGCGTCGATTTCGTGCCCGGAATTAGCGAAAAGCGCGGCGGGGGCGAGGAAGGAAACGGCAAGGATCAAGGACAGCGCCACGCGCGGGTCGTTAGCTCTCACTAAAGGTCTCCTTTTTGCTTAAGGCGCCGAGTCCGAAGCATCGGGTATCGGTGTCCGTCTTCCCGGAACACATCTTATCTTGTAACGGCGCCGCGTCAAGCAGGTCGCCGATCAAGGCTTCGAGACGGCGCCGTAGATCCGCACGCAGACGGGAGTCGGCACCTCGAGCTCCGAGCCCGTCGCCTGCAGCCCACCCCTGTCCCGGTCGATCCTGAACACGACGATATTGTCGGAATCCTGGTTGGCGGCGAGAAGGATTCGGCCCGAAGGGTCGATGTCGAAGCTGCGGGGAGTCCTTCCTCCCGATGGGAAGTGCCCCGCCGCTTCGAGCCTGCCCGTTCCGGTCAGGATCTTGAACACTGCGATGCTGTCATGGCCGCGGTTCGAGCAGTAGAGGAAATCGCCGTAGGGCGACAGGTGAAGGTCCGCGCAGCTGCTGGCTCCGGTGAAACCCGAGGGCAGGCTGCCGATCGTCTGGATCTCCCTGAACGAAGGTCGGGCTCCGTCCCGGGCGAGGACGCTGATCGTCGAGTCAAGCTCGTTGACGATGTACGCGAAGGGAGCGCTCGGATGGAGGGCCAAATGCCTCGGGCCCGCTCCCGGCTTGGCCTTGTAGCAGAGCTCGTCCTTGCGATCGAGCTTCCCGCCGATCCCGTCCCATGCGTAGACGACGAGCTCGTCCGTTCCGAGATCGGAGACGAGGACATGGGCTTCGCCGCGGTCGAAGACGGCGGAATGCGCGTGCGGCCCGGCCTGTCGCGCCGGATTGACGCTCGAGCCCCGGTGCTGCCGGAAATCGCTAGCGTCGCCCAGGGAGCCGTCGGCCAGGATGGGGAAGACGCAGACGCTACCGCTCATGTAGTTCGTCACGACCGCGTATTTCCCCGAGGGGGCCACGGCAACGTGGCAGGGATCCGTGCCGAAGGTCGCCTTCCGGTTCAGGAATCTGGGCGGCCCGCCTCCGGCGTCGAGCGCGAAGGCGCTGAGCGTGCCGGTCTTCTCGCCCTCGTAGTCCTTGAGCTCGTTGACCGCGTACAGGAAGCGGCGGGAAGGGGAGAGGTCCAGGAAGGAAGGATTGGTCACGCCAGTCTTTTTCCAGACGAGCTTGGCTCCGCCGCCGTCGCCGTCCAGTTCGAACAGGTAGATGCCCTCGCCTTTGCCCATCAAGACCTGTCCCGTTCCGAAGAGGATGGGATCGGTGTAGGTACCCACGTATGCGAGCAGTTTTTCCGCCATGGTCTCTCCTTTAATATTATGCGCCGAGCCATCCCCCGTCGACGGGGAGGACGTGGCCGTTCACGAAATCCGAGGCCGCGGAGGCGAGGAATATGACGGGCCCGAAAAGGTCCTCCAGTTCCCCCAGGCGCCTCATCGGAATCCGGCCCAGGACCCAGTCCCGCCTGACGGGATCGTTCAGCTGGGGGGCGGAGATCGCCGTCATCGTGAACACGGGCGCGATGGCGTTGCAGTTGATGCCCTTCGGCCCCCACTCGATGGCGAGCGATCGCGTGAGCTGGTTGACGGCGCCCTTGCTGGGCGCGTAGGCCAGGTCCTGCGCCCTTCCCTGGAAACCGCGCACCGAAGATATGTTGATGATCTTGCCCTTCTCGAGAGCGAGCATCCTCTTCCCCGCGTGCTTGCAGCAGAGGAAGACCGACTTGAGGTTGACGTCCATCACCTTGTCCCACTCGGCTTCCTCGAAGTCGACGGCCTCCCGAAGATGGACGGCACCCTGGCTGTTCACGAGGATGTCCGGCCCCCCGAGTCCCGCGTCCATCCAGGAGAAGAGCTCCATCACCTGCGATTCGACCGTCGCGTCGACCGCGAACGAGGCCCCCCGCCGTCCCAAGTCTCCGATCGCGGCGGCGGTCTCCGCCAGACCCTCGGGCCCTCGCCCGGCCACGCAGACGTCGGCGCCGGCGGAGGCGAGGGCGAGCGCCATGGCCTGCCCCAGTCCCCTGTTGCCCCCGATTACGAGAGCCCGCTTCCCCGCGAGGGAAAAACGCCCTGCCGCGCCGCGTGCCTTGCCGAGCAGATCATGAAGCTCGTCCATCGATGAAACCTCCTTGCCGATCGTATACTGGATCCATCATTGCGGCAGGATACCCGAGAGTGTATGATGGATACATAAACCACTGTCGGGGGAATCGGGAATATGGCAGAATCGATCCGGGGGGAATATCGCAGCATCCAGGACATCGTATTCACCACCTTGCGCGACGAAATCCTCAGGCGAAAGCTGAATCCCGGCGACATCCTCAACACCGTCGAGCTCTCGGAGCGCCTCGGCGTGAGCCGCACCCCGATCCGCGAAGCCCTCAACAGGCTGATATCCATCGGCCTCGTCGAGGAGGCTCCTCACCGCAGCGCCTGCGTGAAGAAGCTCTCCGTCGACCAGATCATCGAGATATACTACATCAGGGCGGCCCTCTCCGGCATCGCGGCGCGCCTCGCGGCGCGGAACCTGACCGAAGCCGAGATAAACCAGCTCTTCAAGCTCTGCGACCGGATGGACGCGGACATCGAGCACGGCCAATCCAAGGCTATGCTCGATGACAACTTGAAGTTCCACAGCATCATCTACAAGGCGACCAAGTCCCGCCGCCTCGAGGACCTGGCCCTGCAGTATCATACGCAGAGCGAGCAGTACCAGGCCCTGGGCCTGGAACTGCCGGGACGATACGCCGAAATCTGCGCCGAGCATCGAGACCTCGCGAACGCCCTCGCCGCCGGCGACAAGGAAGGCGCGGAATTCTGCGCCCGCCAGCACCTTTTCAACACCGCGAAGAGAATCGCCGCGAATTTCCAGATCGATCTCGATATATAGCCGCTACTTCCGCTTTCTGTATTTCTGCGAGTCGATCGTGATCGCGAGCACGATGATGAGGCCCTTCACGCTGTACTGGACATAAGGGTTCACTCCTATGTAGACGAGGCCGTAATTGATGATCTGGAACAGGATCACGCCCGTCACGACGCCCGCGATCGACCCCACGCCGCCCCGCAGCGAGACGCCGCCCACCACGCAGGCGGCGATGGCGTCCAGCTCGTAGCCCTCTCCGAGCATGTTGGTCGCGCTGCCCGTGCGGGCGCCCTCGAGGGCGCCGCCGAAACCGTAGAGCAGGCCGGCGATCACGAACACGGCCACGCTGTTGAGGACGATATTGACGCCCGAGACCGTGGCCGCCTCGATGTTGCCCCCGATCGCGTACATGTTCTTGCCGAGCTTGGTCCTGTTCCAGACGAACCAGATGATCCCGACCGCGGCGGCGGCGTACAGGATAAGATAGGGAATCCTGAAGCTCCGGAGTTCGATCGCGCCCTGGGCGAAGGCGCTGAAGGCGGGGTCGAGGCCGCCGATGGGCGCGGAGTCGTTCAGGCGGTCGATATACAGCGACTCGAGCCCGTAGATGATCAGCGAGAAGCCGAGGGTGGTTATGAAGGCCTCGACCTTCAGCTTGGTCACGATGAGGGCGATCGCGACCAGGAACAGGGAGCAGAGGGCCATGACCAGGAGGACGGGCAGGACCACGGGAAGCCTGGGCAGGTGGGGATAGATGCGCTGCGCGTAGCCGACCGCCTGGAGGAGGGAGCAGGACACTATCGCCGCCATGCCCACGTTCCGGCCCAGAGAAAGGTCGACGCATCCCAGGATGATGATGCCGGCGACGCCGAGGGCCATTATGATCCGCGTGGAGGACTGCGTGACGATGAAGACGAAATTCTGCATCCTGAAGAAGCTGGGATCGATTGCGATGATTATCCCAAGCAGCGCTATCAGGAAGAAGTACAGGCCGTTCTGCAGGAGGAACACGGAGATCCGCCTCCGAGTTCGAGTACGCTTCGCGTCCGGATCCGTCGACATATTCAGTCACCCCTCGCTCTATAGGTACTTGGCCGCCAGTTCGAGCATCTCTTCCTGGTCGGTCTCCGAAGCCTCGACGATTCCCGCGACGTGGCCGTTGCTCATCACGAGGATGCGGTCGGCGACGCCGAGGAGTTCGGGCATTTCGGAGGAGACGAACAGTATGCTGTTCCCCGCCTTCGCGAGGTCGATCATGAGCTGGTAGATCTCGTATTTGGCGCCTACGTCGATGCCCCGCGTGGGCTCGTCCATGAGGAGGATTTCCGGCTTGGTGAGGAGCCACCTGCCGAGGATGACCTTCTGCTGGTTGCCGCCGGACAGGTTGCCGACCTGAGCCTTCTGCGAGGGCGTCTTCACCGAAAGCCGGTCGATCACCCACTGCGCGTCACTGGCGGCGGCCTTGCGGCGCAGGATCCCCAGACGATCGCAGTAGGCGCCGACGTTGGCGATTATCGCGTTGAACTGCACGCTGAGCAGGGCGAAGATGCCGGTGGCGCGCCGCTCTTCCGTCAGGAGGCCGAGGCCGTTGGAGATCGACATCTTCGGGTAGGGCGCGAAGACCGATTTCCGTCCCACGACTATCTCGCCCCCCGCCATCTTCCTGATGCCGAATATGGTCTCGACGAGCTCCGTCCTCCTCGACCCCACGAGCCCCCCGATGCCGAGGATCTCGCCCCGACGCAGGTCGAAGGAGACGTCGACGATCGACGGCTGGTAGGCGGCCGTGAGATTGCGCACGCTCATCGCGATCTCGCGCGACGGCAGGTTGTCCTTGGGCGGGAAGAGGTGGGTCAGGTCGCGGCCCACCATGAGGGAGATGATCCTCCCCCTGTCGATGTCCGCGACGAGCTCGGTGGCTATCCATTTGCCGTCGCGCATCACCGTCACCTCGTCCGAGATCATCTGGATCTCGTCCATCTTGTGGGAGATGTAGATGACGGCGACCCTCTCCTCCTTCAGCTTCCTGATGATGCGGAAGAGGTGCTCGACTTCGGTCTCCGTCAGGGACGACGTCGGCTCGTCGAGGACGATAATCTTGGCGCCGCAGGAGACCGCCTTGGCTATCTCGACCATCTGCCTCTCCGCCACGGAGAGGGTCCCGATCTTCTGCCTCGGATTCAACTGGATACTCAAGTCGCCGAAGGTCCGCAGGGTATCGGCGAGCATCTTCCGCTCGTCCACGACCACGCCCTTCGTCGGGAAGCGTCCCAGCCAGATGTTGTCGACGACGCTCCGCTCCAGCACCTGGTTCAGTTCCTGATGGACCATCGACACGCCCGAGTCCAGCGCCTGGCGCGGGGACTCGAACGAGACCTGCCTGCCGCCTAAGAGGATCTCGCCCGAATCCGCGCGGTAGATGCCGAAGAGGCATTTCATCAGCGTGGATTTTCCCGCGCCGTTCTCGCCCACGAGGGCGTGCACGGAGCCGGGGCGGAGCAGCAGCCGGGCCCCGTCGAGGGCCTTCACCCCCGGGAATTCCTTGCAGATGCCCCGCATCTCGAGAACGTAGTCGGAGATCACTTCACTTCGGTCTTGGCGTAGGCGTCCAGGGCCACTTGGACATTGTCCTTGGTGATCTCGACATAGGGCATGCGCACGTCGCGGAAGCCGCCGACCTTGCCCTTCTTGACGCCCGCGAGAGGGTCGCCTCCCCGGACGAGATTGACCGCCATCGTCAGGATGGCCTGGCCTTCGTTGTTGGGATCGGAGAGCACGGATCCGAGCATGATGTCGTCCTTGATGAGGGGCACGACGGTGGAGAGGGCGTTGATGCCCACGACGCCCATGTACTTGTTCCCGGTGAAGTAGCCGGCGGCCTTGAGCGCCTCGACCGCGCCGAGGGCCATGGCGTCGTTGTTGCAGATCACCATCTCGATCCTGTCGCCGAACTTCGCCAGCCAGGTCTCCATGATGTTCTTCGCCTGCATCGTGTCGAAATTGGCGGGCTGGACGGCCAGCTCCTCCATCGGGAAGCCGGCGTTCTTCATCGTCTCGACGACGGTCTTGGTGCGGGCTTCGGCGTCCGGATGGCCGGGGTTTCCCCGAAGGATGACGTACTGCATCTTCCCGTCCTTGTTCTTGTCTAGGGAGGGCCTGTCCTTCCAGGCTTTCATGATCATCTGGGCCTGGATCACGCCGGACTCCTCCGGAGTCGTCCCCACGTACCAGACCTTGTCGTAGCTGAGGATGTCCTCCTTGGACGGGCAGCGGTTAAAGAACACGATGGGCATGTTCTTCGCCTTCGCCTTCGCGATCATGGTGACGGCGGCGGTCGGGTCCACGGGATTGATCGCCAGCACGTCGACGCCTCGGGCGATCAGCGTGTCGATCTGGTCGTTCTGCGTCACCTGGCTGTTCTTGGCGTCGACGTATTCGACGGTGACGTTCGGCCCCAGGCTTTTCTCGAAGGCCTTCATGCCGCCGCGCATGTACGACAGATAGGTATTGGAGAAATCGAAAAAGTCCACGCCGATCCTGACCGGCTTGTTCGACTGAGGCCAGGTCGGAAAGGCGGACAGCAGCATCGCCGCCGTCAGCAGGGGCATCCAGGCTTTCTTCATCATCTTCCTCCTCGAAACGAACTTTACGGACCGCTCACAGCGGCCGTCTCTCGGCTATATCTTTGTCGTCCGCGGGGGCGATCCTGGCCGCGACGAAGGCCGCCACCTCGGACTCGTCGCGCCAGTCCTTCGGCGCCTGCGCGGGGAAGAGCTCCCAGCTCTCGCGATGCTCCACCGAATCGCCCGGCGCGACGAGGGCCAGGGGCGAGAGACTTTCCATCTCGAGCATCCTATCATGCGTGTAGGTCTCGTAGGACACGCCGAAATCCGGGTATTCCGCCCCCTCGACGTGCGGATGCCTGCAGAGGAAGCAGGTACCCGAGTTCAGGTAGCAGGCCCATCCGTCGACGTTATTGATTCCCAGCTTCAAAGGCTTCTCGTCGAGCGGATCCTGCCTGACGGCGATATAGGCGTCGCCCCAGTAGATCCGCCCGTCCCGCATCGCCGTGTAGTCCCAGAGGGCGATCCGGCGGTTGGGCAGGACTCCCGCAGGCAGGGTAGGCTGGGGGATTATCTCGAGGCCGCCGGGAGCCATGGCGGTGACCGACCAGGCGCCCATGCGCTTGGGCGCCTTCCCGACGTTCGTCACGCGGAAGCGAAGGGAGACCCTTCCTCCGCCCTTGTCCATGCGGATCTCGACCTCGTTCCGCACCTCGTTCACCTTCTGCGGAGGGCAGCGGAATATCGCCCCGTCTGGGAGGAGCTCGGCCTCCACCGGCTCATTGTCCGGATAGAAGGCCCGCGGAAAGGAGTGCGGCGAGACCCAGAGCCTGTTGCCGCCGTAAATGTTCCAATACGCTCCGGGATGGAAGACTTCGTCGAAGGCCGCGCCCTTCTTGACGTTGTCCGGATCGCGATTGTTGAACAGCACATTCCGCCCGCCGGCGAGGGAATATGACATGATGCGGGGCCCATAATCGACGGCTATAAGGAGCTCGGCGACGCCGTCGCCCAATCGTACGCAATTGCCGTATCCGGAGTGGAGCATCCGCTCCGGGCCGGTGACGAGCCTGCCCTTCATGCGAGCTTTTCGCCCTCCGGCCCATTGGGCTCTATGACGACCTTGATGGCCCCTTCCTTGCGGCCGACGAAGGTATCGAGCGCCGCGGCAAACTTGTCCAAGGGAAAGACATGGGTTATGAGATCCTTGACTACCAGAGATCCAGAGGCTATCGATTCCAGGATCTTCCAGGAGACATTGGGATTCGCCCTCGACCCGAAAATCGCGAGTTCGTTGTGGACTATGTATTTATAAGGAAGTTTCTCGAGGACCCTGTCGTTGGGCACGCCGAGGAGGGCCAGGCCCCCGCCCTTGCGGAGCATGCGTACCGCCTGAGCGAAGGTCCCCTCCGCGCCCGAGCACTCAAAGGCCTGGTCGACGCCTTCGCCTCCCGTGGCCCTCCTGACGGCCTCGACCGGGTCTTCCCGCTCGAAGTCGACGACCGAGTCGGCGCCCATCCTCCTCGCCGACTCGAGCCTCGATCCGCGCCCTACCACGATCACCCTCGCGGCACCCAGGACCTTGGCGTAGCGCATCGCGATGAGGCCGATGGGGCCCGGACCGATGACGGCCACCGTGCCCCCGGCGGTGATCCCCGTCTGTTCCATGCCGTGCAGCGTCACCCCGGCCGTGTCCACCAGGGCGCCCTCCCTGAACGAGACGCGGTCAGGCATTTTCTTGACGCTCTTGACCGAGTACAGGTTGTATTGCGCGTAGGCGCCCGGGGAGATGAAGCCATAATGCCTATGCCCCGTTTCCGGCTTTCCGTAGTTGAGGCAGATCGTATAGCGTCCGTTGAGGCAGTTCCTGCAGATGCCGCAGCCCTTGTGGGCTTCGCCGGCTACCCTGTCCCCCACAGCGAAGCCGACGGCGTCAGGGCCCAGGGCAGCCACCTCTCCCGACCACTCGTGGCCGGGCGTAAAAGGGTAGGCCGGCGGCCAGGTGCCGGCGAGGTCGCCGCGGATGATCTCCGGATCGCTCCCGCATATCGCGACCGCGCGGATTCGGCACAGGACTTCGCCGGGGCCGGGCTGGGGTACCGGTACCTGCCGTATCTCGAACTCCCCGGGGGAGGTTAATACCAATGCCTTCATCATCGTAGGAATCGGAGCAACCATTGCCAGAGCCTCCAGGTAGACAGCGATGTTGGATCCAGTATCCAGAATTCAACACCATGGCCAAGCTGTCAAGAGGAAAGCACGCGCAAGGCTCTAGCGAGGATCAAGGCCCCTATTCAACCCGCCATTTTTCGCAATCGAGTGACTTCAAGTCCCTTGCCGATAGGCAGGGTGACGGATTCCGCGCCATGGCGTCTTCGAACATGCGAAACGTAGTCCGTCAAATCGTGGGACAAAATGTTGTCCGCCACGACTACGGCCTCGGGGGCGAGCTTCAGCATGTCGAAGAAGCGGATGTAGTCTTCTTTCTCGCAATCGATCAGGACGAAATCGAGATCGCCATACCGGGGAATGGCATCTTCGGCATTGCCGAGCACGAACTCGACCCAATCCCTCAGGTCGAGCGACGCGATCGTTTCCTTTGATTCCGCCTGTCGGGAGGGCTCGATTTCGATCGAGATCAGGCGTCCATTCGCCTGACGCGCGGCTTCGGCGAGGGCGATGGTCGAGATCCCGCTGGATCCCCCGATCTCCGCCAAGCGCTTGGAATGGCAGCCCGCGGCGAGGGCGCAGATGAATTCGGCGGAATCCGGCTCGAGATTGCGGTGCCGCTGAGACTGAGGGAGCTTCCTGGCATCCTGATCCAGCTTTCGTCTCCAGAGTCGATCGATGGTGTCGCGTTTCAGGTCATCCAACATTGAATTTCCTTTCAGCGTCATTCGAGGAAAGCGCGAATCCGAGTATATGGGTGTTTCGGGGAATATGCCTATCCCGCTCGACTATACGAGGCAGGCGCGCGCGGACCCGATCAAGCCGCCGGATTTGCCGGCGAGACGCCGGGAATGCCCGGCGAGCGATGCAAGCGCTCGTTGCGGTCCATGGATTTCACGGTGAGATCGCGGATGGCGTCCCCCTGCAATACCCGAAGACGCACGCTCACTCCCGCCGAGCCCGTCGACCACAGTTGGCGGTAGAACTCGGCGATCTCGGCGACCGGCTTCTTCCCCACCGCCAAGATGATGTCCCCGGGGTGCAAGCCGGCCTTCTCCGCGGGACCTCCGGGAGTGACCATGGTCACCACGACGCGGCCTTCGGTCTCGGTGGTGTTCAGGCCCAGCCACGGGCGCGGGGTCGAGCCCGAGTGGCCGGAACGCACCAACTCCTGGAGGATCGGCTTCAGAAGATCGATTGGCACGAACATGTTGCAGCCTACGCGCCCGACTCCCGAAAGCAGGAAGGTCTCGAAAATCGATCCGACCCCGACCAGCTTCCCCTCGCTCATGAGCGCCGCTCCGCCGTAATCGCGGAAAGGCGGCGTCGTGTAGACGGCGTTGTCGATGAGGTACTCCCAGTTTCCCACGAACTCCGCCCGCGAGATCACCTGTACGGGCTGGGCCGCCGCGCCGAAGCCTCCCACCTCCAATGTATCTCCCGCCGCGATGGGGGAGGACTCGCCGAGTTGCATGGAATGGAGCTTCGCCGGCGGACGGACTCGTACCAGGCCGAAGCCGGTGTCGCCGTCGTATCCTATGAAATCGGCCGGGAAGGAGCCCTCGGCGGTCTGGACTTCGATTCTGGTCGCCTCGACGATAAGGTAGCCGATCGTCAGGATGAGGCCGTCGGAATCGATGACGATCCCGTTGCCCTCCCGCTCGGTTCCCAATGAAGGGGCCGTGGTCGCCTCCGCGGGGACCGTGGCCCGAACCCGCACGAGGGCCTGCATCGCGCCTTCCGTATCCTCCGCGCCCAGCATGGGCTTCCCCAGGACAGACATGATCAGGGCCGCGGCCAAGGCCATTCCAGAGACTGATCTCCGGACGCTTCTCATGAGCCACCTCCGGCCCGGCAGGGCCAGGATGCGCATTCCAGTAGATGCGCAGCGATACGTCGAATATACTGATGGAAGGCGCCTTCGGGCTCGTCGATCCGAAGCGCGATCGGCGAGAACGGATCGGTCCCCTGGTAGGTCGGGCGGTCGCGCGGCTCATACGTGATTCGGATCACATGGAGGACTGAAGATGAAAGTCTTGATCGTCTCGGGCACGCCGAAGCGCGAGGGCCTATGCTTTTCCTGCGTGCAGAGCGCCCGCGAGGGAGTGCTGAAAGCCGGCGGCGATTGCGAAATCGCGAACCTCCGCGAAGCCGGGTTAAAGCGATGCTCGGTATGCGACGATGGCTGGGGAAGCTGCCGGCAGGAGCACGTCTGCCGCTTCGGGGACGACGGCTTCGACGAGCTGCAAGGCAAGCTCGCCCTCGCGGACGCGCTCATACTGATTACGCCCGTCTATTGGGGCGACATGTCCGAGACGATGAAGGCCTTCTTCGACCGCTACCGCCGATGCGAGGCGTCTAAGGGCGACTCGAGCGCACTTCACGGCAAGCAGGTACTTCTGATCGCTTCCCCGGGAGGGACCGGCAACGGCATGGTCAGCTGCTTCGAGCAGATGGAACGTCTCTGCCGCCACCTGAAGGCCGAGATATTCGATTTCGTCGGGGTCAACAGGTGGAACCAGGAGTATAAGATAGAGACGATACGGGCCGCGGCTGCGGCTCTGGCGGCTCGGGGCTAGGTTCTGATCGTCGGCTGGATGATGTAGTCCACCTGGCTCCTGAAATACTCCGGATCGGCGTCGAAGGCTTCGCGGTAGATGATCCCCCGGGCGTCCAAGGCCAGATCGATGGCGAGGACCCCGTCGAGATGATCCAGCTCGTGCTGCAGGAGCTCGGATGCGGCTTGGCCTAGATACTTCCATGCCTGCGTCCCGCCATCCTCGTCCAGGAAGGACATAGAGATCGAGGCCTTTCTGCGTACCCTCGCGAGAAGATGGGGAAAGCACATGCAATCGTCCCAAAGCGTGAATGTCTCTTCGCTGCGCCATACAATGGAAGGATTGACGATCGTGCGCGTGCCTTCGCCCAGGTTGACGGCGATAAAGCGCCGCGGAACGCCGATCTGAGGCGCGGCTATTCCGCGGCCGAAGCCGTGCTCGGCCCGAAAAGCGTCAAGGGCGCCTTTCAGCCGGCGGCTCTCTTCCCGGAACTCGGGGTCGGCCGTATCGGTCACGGGCTTACAGACGACGCGGAGTCGCGGATCACCGAGAGGCAGGATTCGGGCGATCATGGATAGTCTCCTTTCCGGCGGCCGCTACAGCCATGCGTGCCACCAGCGCGGCCGCTGCCTCCCCGCGCGGTCACGCGCGCGGCAGATGAAGTACAGAGGCGAGAGGAGCGCGAGCCATACCGCATAGGTCCAGCCGAGGGGGAAGGCGAAGGGGATGGCCCCGAAGGTCGGCACGATCCCGAGCGCATACAGCAGCGCGTCCGAGAGTATCAGCAAAAAGGCGAGCATGACGAGGTGGACGAGGTAGAAGAAGAGCGGCGTGCGGCCGAAGACGAGAAGGGGATGCTCGATCGCGAGGCGGAGACGGTCGAAGGCGGCCAGGAAGAGTAGGGCGGGGCCGACAGTCATCAGGATGTACACGAGCGAGGGAGGGTATTTCTCCACCTTGATGAAGTCGAGAAGAGTGACGAGGGCCGAGGCCTGTCTCTGCCATGGCCGGGGATCGCCGTAGCCGTCGATCGCGCGAAGCGCCATGAAGGCCAGGATGAAGAGGAGGCCCGAGGCGGCGAGGATGAGCCTCCGCTTGCGCTCCGCCGTCGCGTAGAGGCCGGACAGCCCGTAGCCGAAGGCCATGACGCCGATCCAGGGAAGCACGGGATAGAGGACGACCACCCCCCATCGGGGGGCGAAGGCGACCCATTCGCTTTGGTGCAGAAGTCCCCACAGGAGATTGCCCAGGGGAGCGCCGAAAGAGCGGTCGGGGATCAGGTTGTGGAAGGCTATGATCGATAATCCGACCACCCCGACCGCCGTCCGCGGCATCATCTGGAGGAGAGCGAGGGCGAGGAGCGAAACGCCGATCGCCCCGATTACCTGGAACATGATGCCGTTTAGGAAGATGACTCTGCCCCAAAGCGGCGAAATGACGATGAGCTCGAAGCAGAAGAGCCACAATCCGCGCTTGGCCAGCCGAGCGGCCGCTCGGCCGGCCGTCTCCCCTTTGGCGCGTCGCGTGAGCCCCGCCGAGAGGCCGGTCAGGAACACGAAGACGGGCGCGCAGAAATGGGTGATCCAGCGCGTCAGGAAGAGGAGGGGGAAGCCTCTCGCGAGATCGAGGGGATCGATGCCGCTGCCTTCGTTCCATCCGCTCCGCGTATGATCGAGGAGCATGAGGACCATGACGATGCCGCGGAGAGCGTCGATGGCGACGATCCTGCGTCGCGCCGCGTCTACGGCGGGCTCCGCGGATCCATTGACTGCGACCACTATCCGAATATCCTATTTCCAGTCGCCGAAAGGAAGCCCCCACCCGAGGGCCGAATCGGTTCCGGCTTCCTTTCCCGTCCCGCGCCGGAGGATTATAATTGCGCCATCGTGAAGGAGAATCGACGCGCATGAAAAGATCCATCATCGGCCTCGCGATACTCGCCGTGGTCGTCGTGGGAGCCCTGTCCTACAAGAGGCTCGCCCTGGGGGCTTCCGGCGGCGGCTCCCTTGCCGCCGTGACAGGGCCGGCCGGCTTGACCTATGCCAAGGCCGCGCCCCTGAAGGCTCCTCCCGTACGCGGCTTCCAGCTTCCCACGGTGGACCTCGGCGACGGTCCGGTGCCTCTCCTCACCCTTCCCCTCGATACCTGGGGCGGCTATGCGGCGCTTTTCGCGGCCAACGGCGGGCTGTCCCCCTCGAAGGAATCGCTGTTCTACAAGAAGGGCCGCTTCGCCGTGCAACTGGTCCACGTCGAGAGCGCCACCGATCAGCTGACCGGATATTCCGACGGTCGCTATCCCATCATCTGGGCTTCCATGGACTCCCTTCCCCTGCTGTACGACGCGCTGAAGACCGACAAGCGGGTGGCCCCTAAAGTGCTGGGCCTGTTCGACTGGTCGGCCGGCGGCGACGGGATCCTGGCGAAGTCCCGGATCAAGACTCCGGCCGACCTCAAGGGCAAGACAGTCCTGACCAGCAGCAACACCCCCTATGCCTTCTTCCTGCTGTGGTATCTGGCCCAATACGGTCTGACCGGCAACGACGTGAAGGTGGTTTGGAACGACAACGGCGAAAAGGCGCTCAAGCTATTCAAGCAGGACAACGATATCGCCGCCTGGGTAACCTGGACTCCCTACATCAATGACTGCCTCGACCCGAAATCGCCGAGCTACGTCCATGACACACGTCTCATGATTTCCTCGAAGGACGCCAACCAGTTGATCGCCGATTGCTACATCGTCCGGACCGATTTCCTCCAGGAAAAGCCCGAGATCGCCCTGGCTTTCGTCGAGGCCATGATGGAAGGGTCCCGGGAAATCTCGACCAAGACCTACGAGGACATGGCCGGCTTCTACAAGCTGGCCGGCGCGGGGGACGCCAAGAGCATGCTCGACGACGTCCACGTGGCGAATTTCCCCGAGAACAAGATGTTCTTCGACGAGACCAACACGATCGGAGCCTACAAAATCTTCATCCTGGCTCAGGAATACTACAAGGAGCTGGGCATCATTCCCGAGGGAAGCTCCTACGAAGCCGACCAGGTCCTCGCCCCGCGGGTCCTCTCGGCAATCGACAAGGCGGGCCTCTTCAAGGACCAGAAGAACACGATGCTCGACTCCTTCGTCGCCAAGCCCGGCTTGGGCATTTCGGACCTCGAATCCTCGAAAGTGGTATTGACCGACAACGTCGTGCTGTATTTCGATCCCAATCAGAGCTCTTTCGACGTCAATTCGAGCCGGGCGGAGTTCAGGCAGAACGTCGCGCTCCTGGACAAGGTGGCCGAGCAGACCAAGTTCCTGTCGACCACCGCCATCGAGCTCGTCGGAAACTCCGATACCTCGATGCAGGCGACCTTCAGGGCCCAGGGGCCCCAGGCTTACGCGGAGAGCGCCGCCGTTCTCTTGGACCTGTCGAAACGCCGAGCCGAGTTCATTCGGTCGGTATTGATCGACCACTACGGTCTTCCGTCCAATCGCGTCCTGGCCACCGGCGTCGGCTGGGACAACCCGATCGACCCGGTCGATCAGGCGAAGAACCGGCGCGTGGACGTGAATTTCATCTCGCTCAGGCAATGAGCCGCGGGTGCGACTGAACTGCGCCGCTAGACCTTGAAGGAGCCGACGGCGGCTTCCATCGCCTCGACGGCCCGTCCTGCGCTCATCGCCGAGACCGCGGCGCCTCGCGCGCTCTCGTCGAGCTCCTCCGCCGCCTTGGAGATCACCTCGATGTCGGTCTTCATGCCTTCGGCCGCCGCGCGGAGCACCGTAGTGCCCACCAGCAAGGTATCGTTGCCTTTCGCCATCGCCGCCGAGCCGTCGCGCACCCGGACGGTGAGGGAGTTGAGGTCCTGGATGAGGCCGAGGAGCTCTCGCGAGCCCTGCTGCTGCTCGGACATCGCCGAGCGCACCTCGGCGACGAGCATGCCGGTCTCGCCGATATTCAACTCCACCTTGCGGAAGGCCCTGCCCAGGAGATCGGTCGATACCACGACGCCGTCGATCGCGCCGCCCATCTTGCCGATTTCCTGCCGGATGGCTCGCGTCTGGGCGGCTGAGCTCTCCGCCAGCTTGCGGATCTCGTCGGCGACGACCGAGAATCCCCGGCCGGCGGCGCCGGCGTGCGCCGCCTCGATGGCGGCGTTCATCGCGAGGAGGTTGGTCCTCTGGGCGATGGCCGATATTATCGAGTTGGCGTCCTGAAGGGAGCGCGAGCGCTCGGCTATGCCCGCTACGAGGCTCGCGGCCGAGTCCCTGGCGACCTTCCCTTCCTCGACCGCGGCATAGAAGGCCGCGAACCGCCCGGCCATCCTCTCCGTGGCCTGAAAGACCGAGGCGATCGTGGCGACCATCTCCTCGATGGCCGCCGACGCCTGGCTCACGCACGCGGCCTGGCTCGAGACCATGCCGTCCATGGCCCCGATGCCCTTGGCTATCTCCTCGATGGCTCCGGCCGACTTGAGGACTACCTCGGCCTGGTCGGCGGCCTTGTCCCGGGCGCCGGCGACGCTCGACGCTATCCGCGCGGCGGAGGCCGAGGTCCGGCAGGAGCCGTCTTCGAGCGCCGCCGCCATGGAGGCGAGCCGGCCTTGGGCTTCCTTGATTCCGATGACGATGACTCGGAGCTTCTCGACGAAGGTGTTGAAGTCGGCGGCCATGCGCCCGAGCTCGTCCGCCCTTCCCGCGTCGAGGCGCTTGGTGAGATTGGCTTCGCCGGTCGCGATGTCGCGGAAGGCGCTGCCCGCGAGCTTGATGGGCCTGACCAGCCTCGTCGACAGGGCGAGCGCGAATAGGCCCACAAGGAGGATGAAGCCGCCCCCTATCGCGGAGTTCTGCGCTATGATCGCGTCGATTCGCCTCATGTCCGACCCGGTGTCCGATTTGACCCGCATCACGTAGTCGATGGAGCCCCCGTGGTGAAGAGGGGCCGTAACGTCGAAGATATTTCCGCCTTCCGCCTTGTCGAAGAGCGCCACGGCGCTGTCCTTCGCGGCGGCGTACGTGGCAATGTGATTCGAGGGCTTTCCCACCATGCCGGCTATATTCGACGCGACCACCTTGCCCGTCGAGAGCTTGTATATGTCGATCTCCAGCAGGTCGGGAAAAAACGAGGCCAGGGAGTCCAAGGCGATGGTGAAATCCTCGTTCCTGCCGTCATAGTCCTCCTTCCCGTAACCGCCGGCTATCTGGGACTCGAAGGTCCGGACGAGGACGAGGGCTTTGGTGCGTATGCCGGCTTGGATGACGGCTTTCGTCCTCGAATCCATGAACGCCGAGCAGACGGCGACGACGAGGACCAGGGTGAGGACGAAAGACACTACGAGCTTGGTGACGAGCTTCATTCAGCCTTATGATAGTGCGGTGTCGAGAGAGGATTTTTAGGTTCCGAATAATTTCCGATGAGAAAGCTTCGCGAAATCCGTTAGGACGATGGACTCAGAGTCTTGGCCCACCCATCGACGGTCATGACATCCGCCTGGCGAGGGAATATCTTCTCCATCAAGACACGGTGGACTTCCTGATCGGCGTCGATACAGGCGTCGGAGAGAACGACGAGCCTGTAATCCTTGTCGGCGGCTTCCCGAAGGGTCGAAAGCACGACGCCGCTCGTCGCGATGCCGGTCAGGATGAGCGTGTCGATGCGCTGGGATCGGAGTATTACCTCGAGATCGCTGCCGGCGAAGGCGCTTACGCGCAATTTGGTCACCACGAGCTCGCCGGGACGGGGAGCCACCGAATCGTGAATCCGCGTCGAGGCGTCGACGACGGTCATGGGGCCGCGTCCCGAGATGGCCGAGAAGCTTTTGTTCCTCGCGCTCACCTCGGGATAGCCCTCGCGAAAGGCGAGGCGAACGAAAATGACCGGAATCCCCGCGCGGCGAGCGATGTCCAGAGCCCGTGGGAATGCTTCGATGGCATCGGGCTTATCCGCAAAGCGCTGGACTACCGAATTTTGAACATCCATCACGAGAAGGGCCGGGCGGATCGTTTCCATGAGCTAATATAATCAATATTGCCTGCCTTAAGGAGGCAGTTCATGGCTTCCGTCGTCGGCGTCGCGGGAGAATCGCGGCTCGCGGAAGGGTCGGATCCCGAGCTCGGCGCAAGAGCCTTGCACTGCCTTTTCTGGGGGATGGCCATGAATCAGCTCACGGACGTCCGAGGATACTCGAGCGTGGCCGTATTCGGGCAGTTCAGGAAATGGCTTGGCCGCGAAGGATAGCTCCCATGTGTCGCTCCGCTCCGGTACTATAGGCTTTCCGCCGACGGGTTCCGCCGATGCGCTCGGCCCGGTATAATCGCCGGAGCACAGGCGAAGGGAGGTAGCGCGAAATGAAAAGCATGCTCGAGGCGCTGAAAGAGGGTCGCCT
>CAZBGA010000006.1:0-93721 GCA_964491385.1 uncultured Treponemataceae bacterium
CGCCGCTCCTTCCGGGGAGGAGGATCAGGGGAAGGACGGCCATGGCTATGGACAGGTCATCCCCGACCGAGACGACGGTATTCGAGGGATTGGCGGGGTAGGCCCTGTCGAAGAAGGGAATGTCGGCGGGATCGAGGCCGATCGCGCTCGGCGCGGGCTTGATGGACTGCAGGTAGAGGCTCCCGCCGTAGAGGGCGAGGCCCCCTCCCAGGAGGACGCCGTCCTCGAGCGGATCGAGCGCGAAGGGAAGGGCCTCCGCGCCGAGGGCAACGCCGAGCGAGAGCGACAAGACTATGACGCTTATGCGGGTAGGTTTCATGCGCTGCTCCAACTACCATAGAAGATAACGCCGCGATCGACCGAATTCATTCTCCATCGGCGACGATGAGGGCCGCGTAGTCGCCGAGCTCGTCGCCGAGGGCGGCCGGCTCTATGCGGCAGCGCTTCGCCGCGACGGGCAGGGCCTCGCGGGCGACGATACGCCGGGCCTCCGGATATATGAATTCCCTGCAGCGCGCGAAGACGCTCCCGATGACGATGGCCTCGGGGTTCAAGAGGTCGATCAGGGCCGCCAAGCCGTAGCCGAGGCGCCTCCCCGACCGCGCGAGGATCGAGATCGCCAGCCTATCCCCTCGCGCCGCGGCCAGCGCCACGTCCTTGGCGCTTATGCGCTCGGCTTCGTCGAGGCTAGCGCAGAACCCCACGTCCTCCCCTCGGCTCATAGCCTCCGACGCCGCTTCCTTGGCCATCTTCGCGATGCCCGAGCCGGAGCAGAAGGCTTCGAAGGAGCCGCGCTTGCCGTAGGCCTCGGGCCCGGCCCGGGAAAGCCTGATGTGGCCGATCTCTCCCGCGAGGCAGTCGGCGCCGCGGTGGAGGCGGCCGTCCACGATGATGCCCGCGCCCATGCCCGTCCCGAAGGTCAGGAACACCATCGTCGAGGTCCCCTTCCCCGCGCCGAGCTTCCATTCGGCGAGCGCGCAGGCATTTGCGTCGTTCTCCAGTCGACAGGGCACGCCGATCCGCTCGCGGAGCGCGGCCGTGATCGGGACCCTGTCCCAGCCCGGCAGGTTAGGCGGGGAAAGGACGATCCCGCGTACGGGGTCTAGGGGGCCGCCCGAGCTGATGCCGCAGGCCGAAACCTCTTCTTTCGGGCATCGGGTTTCGAGGAGGATCGATTCCGCGCTGGTCGCGATCCGCTCCAGGACTTCCCGCGGTCCGCCCGCCTCCGGGGTGGCGAAGCTGCGGCGGGCGAGGATTGACAACCCGCCGGTCGCGAGGACCACCGAAGTCTTCGTGCCGCCCAGGTCCACGCCGAGTAGGTAGCGCATGAGCGTATAGTAATGCGGATCGGTGCCGGTAACAATATCCCTTTGCCTGACGTACAGTTTTGTAAACAAATGTATGTATATTAGGAGATATTCCAGTTTTAATTTAATATATGATAGGGATATAATAATTCTATATTAACCTGCCAGAATTAATTTGACAAAAATGTATGATGCTCGTACAGTAAAAGCAAGGTCTGCGCAATGAAGATTAGAGAGATTGCGGATGCCCTCAACGTTTCCACCGCGACGGTCTCGCGTGTCCTCAACAGGAAGGAGGGGGTCCATCCAGCGACGAAGGAGCGCGTGCTGCGCTACCTCGGCACTCTCGACTCCGGCGACGAAGGCCAGTACGCGTTGCGGACGATCGGCATAGTGGATACCTATTCCCGCCACAAGATCAACGGATATTATCTCGCGGGTCTTATCGAAGGGGCCGACGAGCGGATACACGCGTACAGCTACACCACCATGCTCATTCACTCGGATCAGATCGAGCTCGAGATGATGAAGTACGGCCGCGCGAGGATATTCGACAACTGCAGCGGGCTGTTGTGGCTTGAGCCGATGTTCAACGATCGCTACGACGGCATCGTGCGGGAGCACGGCATCCCCTGCGTCGTCATAAACAACTGCGAGGACGGAATAGATGCCTACCTCGTGAAGAGCGACAATTACTCGTCGGCCAAGAAGGCCGTCGATTTCCTCGCGAGCATGGGGCACAGGCGAATCGCCTTCATCGGCGGCTATCTGAGCCTCGGCAACCACAAGGACAGGTACCTCGGCTACCTCGACGGCCTCAAGGCGGTTGGGATCGGTCAGGACGAGAGCCTCGTCGTGGACGATGTCACGTCCTGGGACGACGATGGGGGCGCCGAGGGCGCGTATCGGCTCCTGGCCAGGACTCGAGAGGTCGACGCGATCGTCCTGTGCAGCGACTTCCTGGCCATCGGCGCTTACAGGGCCCTGGAGAACAGGAAGATCGCGATACCCGACGAGGTGTCGATCGTCTCCTTCGACGATTCTCCCTTGGCCGCCTACATCAATCCGAGCCTGTCTTCATTTCGCCAGCCGCTCCCGGAGATCGGCGCCAAGGCGGCGAACCTGCTTTTCGAGATCATAGCCTCGGCGGGCCGCACGGCCCCCGCGAGGAAAACGGTGCTGATCCACTGCCCCTTCATGGTGCGCGATTCGATAAGGCAAAAAGGGGGTACATGATGCCGATGTCGTACGCGGGAGAGCTCATACGGCGAAGGATATCTGAGAACGCCGAGATCGCGAGGGCGATCCTCGGGTCGGAGGATCGCCTCGCCGTCATCGAGAGGGCGGCGGATGCGGTCGTCGAATGCTATCGGAAGGGCGGCAAGCTGTTCTTCATGGGGAACGGCGGGAGCGCGGCCGACGCCCAGCATCTGGCAACCGAGCTCGTCAGCAGGTTCTACCTCGAGAGGAGGGCCCTGAGCGCCGAGGCGCTCACGGTCAACAGCTCGATCCTCACGGGTATAGGCAACGATTACGACTTCGAGAAGGTCTTCTCGCGGCAGCTCGAGGCTTCGGCTAGGCCCGGCGATGTCGCCTTCGGCATATCCACGAGCGGGAATTCCCGCAATATCGTCGCCGCGATGGAGGCGGCTCGGGGCATCGGCGCCGTCACCGTCGGCTTCACCGGGGAGAATGGCGGCCTTCTCGCGGAGCGGTCGGATATCTGCCTTAGGGTCCCTTCCTCGGACACGCCTCGAATACAGGAAGCGCACATATTGGCGGGCCATATCATCTGCGAGATAGTCGAGAAGCGGCTCTTCGCCTGACACGTCGGCAGGGAAAGCGGAGGAACACGGAATGGAACAACGCCCCGAGAAACTCCCGCTCTGGAAGCTCATCATCTTCGCGCTCGGCCAGCTCGGCTGGTCCCTCGCCTCCTACAGCGTCGGGTCCTTGATCATGTATTTCTATATGCCTCCCGAGACGGCCTCGGCCACGCGAATATTTCCCCCCTTCATCTTCGAGGGCGCCGTCCTGGGCCTGTTCACCGTGATAGGGATCATCAATTTCGTCGCGCGCTTCTTCGACGCGGTCACGAATCCCATCCTCGCCTCCTGGTCCGATCGCTCGCATGCCAAGATGGGCAGGCGGCGATTCTTCATGGCCGTCAGCGCCGTCCCCTTCGCGTTCTTCGCCTACCTCGTCTTCCTGCCGCTTCGGCATTTTACGCAACCGCCGAGCCTTTCGGCGAGCTGGCTAAACATAGTCTGGCTCTGCGCGACGATCCTCCTCTTCTACTTCTTCTACGTGATGTACTTCGCTCCCTACAACGCCCTCATCAGCGAGCTCGGCCATAACCCCAAGGAAAGGCTCATCATCAGCACCGTAATCGCTGTGACCTGGTCCCTCGGCTTCGCCACGGGCAATTTCATCTACGACTTCCAGGGCATGCTCGAGAAGACCGGCATGAACTCCGTCGACGCGTTCCAGCGAGTCCAGGCCATATTCGCCGTCGTCTCCGCGGTGCTAATGCTCCTGCCGCCGATCTTTATCGACGAGCGGCGCTACGCCGCCTATTCGGTCTCCGACGAGACCACGGGGCAGGCCCTCCGCTCCTCGCTCCGGAACAAGAACTTCGTCCGCTTCATCGTCTCCGAATTCCTGTACAACATCTGCCAGACCGTCATCCAGATGGGCATAGTGTACTACGTCGTCACCCTGCTCGGCCTCCGGAAGGAGCTCACCTCCATCCTCATGATGGTCATGTTCATCTTGTCCTTCGTCTTCTACCCGTTCATCACCGCGGCCGCGGTCAAGTGGGAGAAGAAGCGCGTCACCATCGTCGGCTTCGCGCTGCTGGCCCTGCTCTTCGTGGTCTTCTCCGTCTACGGCCTCTTGCCCGTGCCTCCCCTCCTCCTCGCCTTCATCACGATAGGGGCCGCGGCCGTTCCGATCGCGATCTTCACGATCGTCCCCAACGCGATCGTCGCCGACATCGCGGAAGCCGACGGCATCGAGACGGGCAATTTCAAGGCCGGAATGTTCTTCGGGGTCAGGTCCTTCGAGAGCAATCTCGGGATGTCGGTGGCCAATATCCTCTTCCCCTCCCTCCTCCTTCTCGGCATGAGCGTGGAGAATCCCTTCGGCATCAGGATGAGCGCGATAGTCTCGGTCCTGATCTGCCTCGCCGGCCTCGGCGTCTTCTTCCTGTACGACGAGAAGGCGGTGATCCGTAGCCTCGCGAAGAAGGAGACGTTGAGCGCGGACGAGCTGCGCCATCTGCAGACCGGTCGCTGACCCGGGAGGAAGCCGTGGCCCTCGAGTATTGGATAGTCCCGCACACGCATTGGGACCGCGAGTGGTACCTCTCCTTCCAGGACTTCCGATGGAGGCTCGTCGGGACCGTCGACGGGATCATCGACACCCTCGAGGCCGATCCGCGCTTCGCGCATTTCATGCTCGACGGCCAGACCGTAGCCCTCGAGGACTATCTCGAAATCAGGGGCGAGCGGCGGGACGATCTCGCGCGCCTCGTCGCGTCGGGGCGGCTCGCGGTCGGGCCATGGTACGTCCAGCCGGACGACATCCTCCCTTCGGGGGAGGCCCTCGTCCGGAACCTGGAGCGGGGCATCGGCCTGGCTAAGGGCTTCGGCGCCTCGATGATGGTGGGATATCTGCCGGACAGCTTCGGCCATTCCGGCAGCCTCCCCGCCGTACTACGCGGCTTCGGCATCGACTCGGCATGCCTGATGCGCGGGCCCGGCCGCGCCTTGAATCGCTGCCTCTTCGACTGGAAGGCGCAGGACGGCTCGAGCGTCCTCGTGGCTTTCCTGATCGACGGCTACGGCAACGGCGCCGACCTGCTGGCCGAGGGCTCGGATATAGCGGGCTCCCTCGCCGAGCTGCGCTCGAGGCAGGAGGCGCAGGGAGCTCTCCTTGAGGGGCTGCCCCTGCTCGCGATGAACGGTTACGATCACCGTCCCATCGAATCGAGGCTCCCCGGGGAGCTCGTTTCGGCCGGCCTGACCGCCGGGGGGCCGACCGACGCGGCGAGGATCGGGCCGCTGGCCGGCTACCTCGACGCCGCGCGCTCGGCGTCGAGCTCGACGGCGCTGCCCGAGTGGCGGGGCGAGCTGCGATCGACCTACAGAAGTCCTATCACGGCGGGCTGCGTATCGACCCGTCACCGGATCAAGCAGGAGGACCAGGAGATCTCGGCCATGCTGGAGGGCGGCGCCGAGCCTCTCGCGGCCCTCGCCTCGTGGCTCGGGGCGGCCGAATGGCCGGCGGGCGCCCTCGACGCCGCCTGGAAGCAGCTTCTGCTGAACCAGGCGCACGACTCGATCTGCGGCTGCTCCATCGACCGTGTGCATCGCGACATGGAGTATCGCTTCTCCCAGGCCCGCGACATCGCAGCGAATATAGAGCGATCCGCCGCCGCCGCGATCGCGGGCATCGTCGACACCGGGGCGGCGGCCGATGCCTCGGCCATCGTCGTGCTGAATCCCGGCCCGCGGAGGGAGGATCGCCTGGTAGCGATCGAGCTGCCTTCGCCCCCGACCGACCCAGTCGTCGTAGGCCCCGACGGTGGGGAGCGCCGCGCGCAGGCGACCGATGACGGTCGCGGCGACGGCTCGCTCTTCTTCGACGAGCTCTTCAAGCCTGCCCAGATCAAGCTGGCTCTAGGCCTGGTCCGAGGGGGCGAGCTCATGAATTACCGGATAACGGACGCTTCGTTGTCGCGGGAAGCCTCGGGGGTCCTCCGGGTCGATATCGAGCTCTCCGATTCCGGCCAGCCTACTGCCTTCGATTGGGGCGCATGGCTCAAGAAGGCCCGCGCCGAGCTCGAGAGCCCCGATGTCGCTTCGGTCCACGCCGTCGGCAGGCGCGCCGGCCCAGCGACCCTCCTCTTTTTCGCGAACGCCCCGGATTTCGGCGCGGCCTGCTACTCGCTGAGGAGCGCCCGGCCGGACGAGCGCATCGAGGCTCCGGCCGTGCTCTCCGCGGGGCCGCGCTTCCTCGAGAACGAATACTACCGCCTGGACGTCTCGGCAGACGGTAGCATCGATCTCCTCGACAAGGCCGGCGGCTCGCTTTACAGGGGGCTCGACAGCCTGAACGACGGAGGCGATCGCGGAGACGAGTACAACTACGACCGCCCTCCGCGCGACAGACTCGTCGTTCGGCCGCGGCGCGGTTTCGCGGGAAGAGGAGTCCGGATCAGGCTCGCGGAATCGGGCCCGCTCCGCGCATCCATCCTCGTTGAAGCGACGTATCTCGTCCCGGCGTCGATCGACGCGGATCGAGGCGGCCGATCGAGGCGCCGGGTGGCGATCGCCACGAAGAGGCGGATAAGCCTCGCCGCGGGCTCGCGAAGGGTTGAGTTCCGAACCGAGGTGGACAATGCCGCCGAGGACCATAGGATGAGGGCCTGCTTCCCGCTCCCCGGACGCTGCCTCGAGACCGAGACCGGGGGGAACTTCGAGATATTCCGGCGCCCCTGCGCGCCCGATGCTCCCCGGGACGGAGAGAGCCTCTTCGGCCCTTCCTCCGACACGAGCCGCGAGATCCCTCCGTCGACCCATCCCTTCGCGGGCTTCGTCGGCGCGCCCTGGTCGGGCGCGCGGGGCGGCTCCGCCTCGGAAGGCCGCCTCGCCCTTCTCGCGAGAGGCTTGCGCGAATACGAGATCGTCGAGCGCGAGGAAGGGGGACGGCTCGGGAGCGAGCTCCGCCTGACTCTCTTCCGATCCGTGGGCTGGCTGTCGCGCGGCGACCTCTCGTCGCGCAGCGACCACGCGGGGCCCGATATTCCGACTCCCGACGCCCAGGAGCTCGGTCCATGGACCTTCGAATACGCGATCATGGCCTATGCCGGCGAGCTCTCTTCGTCCGGCGTCTGCGAGGAATGGGCCGACTACCGCCGTCCTCTCCGGGCGGTCGCCCAGGCGGCCCATGCCGGACGGCTCGGCGCGAGGGCGAGCCTGCTGGCCATCGAAGCCGAGGGTCTGGTCTTCAGCTCCTTGCGCCTCACGAAGGGGGGAGCGCTGAGACTGCGGTTCTACGACGTCCTGGGCCGGGCCCGGGAGGCGAGGGTCCGCGCGGGCGCGGCGATATCATCGGCGACGAAGACCAGGCTCGACGGAGAAGCTCTGGCGAAGCTCGCGGTCGACGGGGACGGAGGCTCCTTCCGCGTCGCCGTCGCGCCATACGAGATAGTCACGGTGGAGCTGGAGACGCGGTAATCGAGGTCGCACGGTCCGTCGCGTCGTAAGTATATTCGGATCGAGGCCGCCCGATGAAGTCGCGATTCCGTCTCAGCCGTCTTTGCTATGCCTTTCTATCCCTCCTCGCCGCCCGGAGCGCCTTCGCGCAAAGCGCGTCGCTCGACTTCCTGAACGGCATTCTCGGCGGCGCGGAGTCGGAAGCCGCGAAGGGCTCGGAGCGCCTGGCGGGCGGCCGGATCCTCCTGGCGGACGACCCGGCCAACTATACCATCTATCGATCCCTCGAGAGTCAGGTACGCGCGCTGGGAACGGAGATCGGGAACGGCGCCGACATGCTTTCGTATTATCGCCTCGAGGACTCGGTCCTCGGCGACGTGATCGACACCGCGCAGAGCATCCGCGGACTCCTCGCGCAGAGGTCGAACGGAGCCCTCGATGCTTCCGATCGGGATTCGATCGACGCGGAGATCGGCCAGCTCTACGACCAGGTGGCCGAGACTCTGCGTGACGCCGAGTTCAACCAAAAGAAGATATTCCTGGACTTGGATCGGTCGGCCTCCGCGCGCTTGTTCGAGGACGAGAAGCGCTTCGACCCGGAATCGCTCGGCCAATGGCTGAGTTCCCTTATTGACGCGCGCAGCGCGGTCGGGGCGAGGATCGAGGCCCTGGAGTTCACGGAATCCGGCAAGGAGGGCGAGATCTTGAACTCGGAGTCCGGCTATGGCCGAGGCGACGTCGACTTCGCCAAGGAACTTGTCGGGCTCGAAAGAATCGACCTCCTTGTCCTCGCCGACGTGCTGATGCTCCGGCGGGAGAGCCGCTAGAGGCCCTTTGAAGGATCTAATCCTCCTCGAAATTTGACACTACCGGTCTTTGGGCTAGACTTTGAGCGTAAGTACCGATGATGCCGACGACAGAAAACCTCAAGCGTCCGGGTGGATAGCCTCGTTCTTCGAACCGATCGCCTTCGACGAGGTGATCATCGTCAAGGAGGGGGACGATGGGATCGCCGCGCTTCGCCTTGTCTTCAGCGACTTTCAAGTATGCCGCCGGGACCTGCGGCCTGGTGGCGGCAGCGCTTTCCGCGGGAGCCGTCGCGGGCCAGGCTTTCCGGATCGGATCGATCGCCGGGCTTCCGAATGTCCTTGCCGGCATGAAGACCAATACCGCGATCTGCTCGGGCCTTCTCGGTTCATCTCTCTTCTTGGGGGCCCTGGGAGACGGGAAATCCCCGGCGCGGAACGTCGCGCTCCTCTATTCCCGCCGCATTCTCGCCGGCCTCGCCTTGTTTATCGGGGCCGCGACCCTCCCCCAATACTTCCTCGGCTCCGATTTCGGCATAGACCGACTGTTCCACCGCGCGATCGAGTCGACCGGAACGATCCTTCCGCTGCGGATGGCGCCGAGCACGGCCCTGGTCTTCACCCTGCTCGCGGCCGCGCTGGCCATCGCGCCGGGACGGGGGAGGACCCGAGGCCTCGTCGAGGGACTCGAGCTCGTTTCCCTCGGCCTGACGATTCTTTCGACCCTTGCCCTCCTGTATGCCCTCCAGCCGGCCTCGGGCTTCGGCTCCGGCACGAGGACGGTCCCCCGGACCGCCGCCATCCTCATCCTCCTGTCTCTCGGCTCCATCGCGCTCGACCCCGATCGCGGGCTCGTCGCCATGCTTCGCTCTCCGTCGCTCGAGGGGAACGTATCCAGGCGCCTCATTCCGGCGGCCGTGGTCGTGCCCGTGGTCGTGGGGGCCGTCCAGGTCGCGGGCGTCCGTCTCGGGCTCTACGAGCCTTCCTATGGCCTCCTGTTCGCGGTCCTGTTCGATATCGTCGTCCTCTGCTGCCTCGCCGCTTGGAGCGCCAAGTCGATCGGGCGCGTCGACCGGGCTCGCCGCCTTGCCGAGAGCCGGGAGGTCGCCGACAGGAAGGCGAGCGAAGAGAAATTCCTCGCCCTGAACGAGCGCCTCTCCATCGCTCTGCGCGCGGCGAATTTCGGGGTCTGGGACCTGGATGTCGCGCAGGACCGCCTCGTTTGGGACGACCGCATGCTCGAGCTGTACGGCGTCGGCCAAGGGGAGTTCGGAGGGTCTGTTCGGGCTTGGGAGGACAGACTCCATCCGGAGGACCGCGAGCGCGCCGTGGAGGAGATGGGCCGGGCGCTGAGCGGCGAGAAGGCCTTCGATACGAAGTTCAGGATAATTCTCGGCGACGGCGGAGTCAGGTCCGTACGGGCTTATGCTAAAGTCTCTCGCGCCGCGTCGGGGGCTGTCGCCCGAATGACGGGCATAAGCTACGACATTTCCGACGTCGAGCGGTCCGCCGAGGAGATCAGGCGAAAGAACGAACTGCTCAGGCAGACCGGGGAGATAGCCAAGGTCGGAGGCTGGGAGTTCGACGCGAGGACCGGCGCCGGATGGTGGAGCGAGGAAGTCGCGCGGATCCACGACCTCGTTCCCTCCACGGGGACGAACGTCCAGTTCGGCTTGGGCTTCTATTCGGAGGAGTCCCGGCCGAAGATCGAGGCGGCGGTCAAGGACGCGGTCGAGTCGGCCCGGCCCTTCGACCTCGTCCTGGACCTGATCAGCGCCAAAGGCGTGCGGAAATGGGTGCATACCATCGGAAGGCCGGTCCTGGAAGGGGACAAGGTCGTCCTCGTCCAGGGCATCTTCCAGGACGTGACGGAGCTGAAGAAGGCGGAGGCCTTCCTGCAGGCGAGCGAGCTCAACCTGCGGCTCTTCGTGGAGAACAGCCCCGCGGCCATCGCGATGTTCGATCGCGATATGCGCTATATCCTCGCGAGCCGGCGCTGGCTCGAAAGCTATAATCTCGGGAGCCGGGACTTGACGGGGAAGAGCCACTACGAAATTTTCCCGGAAATAGGCGAAGATTGGAAGGCAGTCCATCGCCGCTGCCTCGCGGGAGCGGTCGAGATCCGCGAGGATGACGCATTCCCCCGGGCCGACGGCTCCCTCGATTGGGTCCGGTGGGAGGTCCGGCCCTGGTACGCCGCGGAAGGGGGCATCGGCGGCATCATCATTCTCTCGGAAGTGGTAACGGAGAGGAAGAACGCGGAGTTCGCGATCCGAGCGGGCGAGGAGCGCTACAAGAATCTCTTCGAGAATATGGTGGAAGGCCTCGCCTACTGCAGGATGGACTTCGACGGCGACAGGCCGGTCGATTGGACCTACCTCGCCGTGAACCCGGCCTTCGAGCGGCTCACCGGGCTCGCGGGCGTCGTCGGCAAGAAGGTGACCGAGGCCATCCCGGGCATCAGGGAGAGTGATCCCGAGCTTTTCGCCATCTACGGCCGCGTGGCGGCATGCGGGAGCCCCGAGCGGTTCGAGATGGACGTCCGCTCGCTGGGCCTGTGGTTTTCCGTCTCGGTGTACTCGCCGGAGCGAGGCTTCTTCGTCGCGGTATTCGACGTGATAACCGAGCGCAAGCGCGCCGAGGAGGAGGTGAGGAGACTCAACGAGGAGCTCGAGGAGCGCGTCAGGAAGAGGACCGCCGAGCTCGAGGCGGCCAACTCGGAGCTCGAGGCTTTCTCGTATTCCGTCTCGCACGACCTGCGCGCCCCGCTCCGCGGCATCGACGGCTACGTGAACGTGCTCCTGGAGGAGGAGGCGCCGCGCCTCAGCGGAACCGGCCGCGAAAATCTCGACAAGGTCCGCTCGGGGGCCCGCCAAATGGGGCGGCTCATCGACGATCTCCTCGAGTTCGCGCGCCTCGGCCGCATCGAGCTGGGATGGGAGACGATCGACATGGACGCGCTCGCGCGCTCGGCGCTTTCGGAGCTCCTGCCCCCGGGCTACGAGCGGAGGATCAGTCTCGTCATCCGCCCCCTGCTGTCGACAGCGGGCGATTCGGCGCTCATCATGCAAGTCTGGAGGAACTTGATCGGGAACGCGATCAAGTTCAGCTCGCGCAACGACCGCGCCGAGATAGAAATATCCTGCGAGAGGACGGCATCCGGAATAAAGTACAGCGTCAAGGACAACGGGGCCGGATTCGACATGCGTTACCGCGCCAAGCTCTTCGGCGTCTTCCAGAGGCTGCACGGCTCGCGCGAGTTCGAGGGTACCGGAGTTGGGCTCGCGATAGTCCAGCGAGTAGTGGAGCGGCACGGCGGCACCGTGGACGCCATCGGCGCGGTGGGGCAGGGGGCGACCATATCGTTCACGCTGCCCTCCTCGGAGGCCTAGGGCGGTCTCGAATGGATCGCGATGGGCCTCCCGGCTCACGGCTCCGGCGCGGGAAGAGCGAAGCTGAAGATCGCTCCCTTTCCCGTCTCGCCCTCGGCCCAGGCGCGGCCCCCCTGCTTTATTATGGCCCTTTGGACGAAGGCGAGCCCCATGCCCGACCCTTCGAAATCCCGGATGGAGTGGAGACGCTGGAAGATGCCGAACAGCTTGCCGTAGTACTTCATGTCGAAGCCGGCTCCGTCGTCGCGGATGCTGTAGATGAGCTCCCGGCCTTCGCGCCGCCCCTCGACGGTGATATGGGCGCGCTCGCGCTTGGACGAGAACTTAACCGCGTTGGAGATGAGGCTCGACCAGATCTGCCTCAGCAGGCGCGGGTCCCCTCGGGCGTACGGCATCTCCGCCGCGGCGAAATCGATTCGCCCCTGATCCGTTTCGGCGACCGTTTCCTCGTAGACTGTCCGAACGAGATCGCCCATGTCGACCGCCGCGGTCTCGACCTCAGCTTTGCTGAGCCGGGCGAAGGCCAGGAGATTCTCGATGAGCTTCTCCATGCGGGCCACGTTTCCCTGAATGGTCCCGATCAGCCTCTTGCCGTCCGCGCTCAGCCGCTCCCCGTCGTCCTCCGCGAGGATGGCCGTGAATCCGCCGATCGCGCGAAGGGGAGCCCGGAGGTCGTGGGTGACGCCGTAGAAGAAAGACTCCAGTTCCCTGTCGGCCGCCTGGGCGTTGAGCGCGCGCAGGGCGAGCCGGTCTTCCATAGCCGCCTTCGCCGCCTCGGCGCGAAGGCGATCCGAGACATCGAGGACGACGACGAGGAGGTAGAGCCCTCCGCGATAGTCGAAGGCGCTGAATCGGAAGTCGGCAGCCACTTCCTTGCCGAAGGAGCTTAAGTAGTGGAATTCGCGTTGCACCTGGCCCCGTGAGACCAGCGCCTCGTCGGCGGCGTAGACGAGTCCGCCCGTTCGCCACGATTCGAGTCTGCGGTAATTCTGGGCGCGAAGGGCTTCGACCGTCGCGCCGGCGATGGATGCCGCGGCCTCGTTCGCGATGACGCAGTTCGCGGAGGAGTCGTAGACAAGGATGCCCGCGGGCGAGAATCGGAGGATCATGCCGAGGATGCCCGATTCGAGCCGTAGCTCCTCGTCGGCCGCGGGCGGCTCCGGAATCGCGGCGATGTCGCCGGCCTCGTCCGGCTTCAGGTCGACGGCGACGCTCAAGCCGGCCTCATCCTCGCGCACTACGCCGCCCAGCTGCTTGACTATCAGCCAGGCGAGATCCAGGTTCTTTGATGGCGGCCGCGACTCGGGGCTCGCGTCCTCCCTGTACTCCAGCTTCCAGTGGCCGTCCCCTTCCCCGGATTCCCATGCTCGCAGGCCGGCCGATACGGCACTGCCCCCGATCGTCCTCATGGCCGATCGCGAGTAGAGCTCGCTGACGATGATGCCCAGGGTGACCGCGGTCTCGAGCGGAACGCGGAGTCCCGCGCAATCGACGGAGGGAGCGAAGGACCCGGTATCGGCCCCGACGCTCTGCGCGACGCGAATCGCCAGCTCGCGCGCGTATTCCTCGAAGTCTATACCGGTGAACCCGCCGCGGGCGTAGAGCATCTCATGGACGAGGGCCATGGAGCGGATCCGGCCCTCGAGATCTATCAGCGTATCCTTGGCGGATCCGTCGGAGGCGCGCTCTGCCTCGAGGGAGACGAGTCCTGCCACGGCCGCGAGGTTGTTCTTCACCCGATGGTGGATCTCTCGGAGCAGCGCGTTCTTCTCGGAAATGCTGCCTACGAGATTCCTCTCGGCCTCGGTGCGCACGAGGTAATCCAGGAATACCGCGGCGGCCTGGTCCAGGAACAGCTCGGTCTCGGGAAGGGGCGGGGATTCGGCGCCGAAATAGAAGGCTATGCTCCCTAGGTCGCCGCCCTGACTCTCGAGCGCGCGTCGAAGCTCGAGCGGCTCGCTCCGCCGGCCCGGCTTCCATCCCTCGAAAAGGGCCCGGCCCGACCTCTCGTAGCGAAGCCCCAGGAGATCGGGGACCGCTTCCGGCTCCAGGAGCGGAGCCAGCACGTCCGCGGGATCGACTTCATGCGCCGGAGCCGTCCGCGATACGGACCGCGAAAGCATGGAATACAGGATGACTCGGGCCCCGGCCTCGGCCAGCAGCTTCTCCTCGGCCTGCCTCTTCTCCCTGCGGGCTCGTTGCCGCGCGATCGCCCCCAGGATCGCGTCGCCCAGCCTGGCGAGTCGATCCTTGAGCAGGTAATCGGTCGCACCGCGCTTAATGCAGTCGGCGGCCAGCTCGTCGTCTATGGCGCCGGTTACGACGAGGGCGGGCAGATCGATCCCGCGCTCCTCGAGTATCTCGAGAGCGCGGAGCGCGTTGAAGGACGGAAGCCTGAAATCGGTTATCAACGCGTCGTGCGGCTTGGCGAGCGCGGCCAGGAAATCCGGCTCGTTGTCCACCCGCGTCCACGAGGCCTCGATGCCCGATCTGCGGACTACCGACTGCACCAGCTGGGCGTCGTAGGGGTCGTCTTCGACGAGGAGAATGTCGAGCGCTTCCATTCGCGGATGGTCCTTTTACCTGGGCGAGAATGGGGTCGTCGGACTGCGCCTCGCCATTCTCTGCGTTGCTTCAAGTCTATCACTTCCGGCGGTCCTGTCCAGGTGCGTCGGCTCTTCCTGGAGAGCGAATGGAGAGGGCGCCGGTCGGCGGCGCCCCGAATCGACGCGGATAGGACGCTAAAGGTAGGCGACTTCGCCGATCTCGATCAGGTCGAGTCCTTCGACCTCCTCCTTCTCGCTGACGTGGACGCGCGTGATCTTATTGATCACCCAGAGCATGAGGAGGGTGAAGAGGAAGCCGTAGGCGGCCACCCCGACGTCCGAGACGAGCTGCTTGAAGAAGAAGTCGGCGTGACCGTCGATGAGGCCCGATGCGAGGGTCGAAGGGTCATGGCCGGGGAAAGTCACGGCCGCAGTGCCGAGCACGCCGAGGAGAACGGTCCCGAGGAAGCCTCCGACGCCATGGACGCCGAATACGTCGAGGGCGTCGTCGAGACCCGCCTTATTCTTGATCATGACGGCGATGTAGCTCGCGACCGCCGCCAGGACCCCGATGAGGACCGCGGAGGCCGGAGTGACGAAGCCCGCGCAGGGGGTTACGCAGGCGAGGCCGGTTACCATGCCGGTCAGGAAGCCCGAGAATTTCGGCTTTCTCTTGAAGACCCAGTCGAGGAGGAGCCAGGTCGGGCCGGCGAAGGAGGCGGCGAGGTCGGTGTTTATGAACGCGGATGTGGTGATAGGATCCACCGCGAACTCGCTGCCTGCGTTGAAGCCGTACCACCCGAACCAGAGGATGGCCGTGCCGAGCGCGACGAAAGGCAGGTTGTGCATTCCTTTGTCGTCGATCTTGCGCTTGCCCACGAAAAGAACGGAGGCGAAGGCCGCGAAGCCGGCCGAGACATGGACGACCATGCCGCCGGCGAAGTCCTTGACTCCCCAGGTCGCCAGGAGGCCGCCGCCCCAGATGAGGTGGACGAGGGGAAAGTACACGAAAGTGAGCCACGCGACCAGGAAGATGAGGTATGCCGGGAATCGGACGCGGTTGGCGAAGGCTCCGGTGATGAGGGCCGGCGTAATGATGGCGAACATCATCTGATAGGCGAACTGCACGAACAGGGGTACGTGCGGATTCATCGGACTCGGATCCATGAGGTTGACGCCCATCAGGAAGGACTGCCTGAAATTGCCGATGATGCCGAGTATGTCTCCATGGCCGTAGCTGCCGGAAAAGCACATCGAGTAGCCGTAAAGGAACCAGATCACCGTCGTAATGCAGAGCGAGGCGAAGCTTTGGAACATTATAGTCAAGACGTTCTTTCGACCGACGAGTCCTCCGTAGAAGAAGGCGAGGCCCGGCGTCATGAACATGACGAGGGTCGCCGCTATCAGCATGAAACCGGTGCTTGCGAGATCGAACTGCATGTGGCATTTCTCCTTTTCCCTGCGACCGCGGCCGGAGTATCGCCCGTTCGCGGTCGGCGCGTCCATCCGCGCCGTCGCTCCTCGGGGGAGCGGTGGATGAACGCCTAATTCCGCTCGTGATTGGGTAGAGGCGGAGCGGAAGGAGGAGGAGCGCGAGGAGCGAGGCCCCCTCGCCTGCGTCGCCGACGGAATGGCCTGCGTCGCCGTCCGCTCGCGCCGGAGGCGGGCGATCCTGGAGCGAAGCTTCCGTTGAATACTGGCGCCGCGGAATCCGCGACCTGAAATCCGGCCGGGCAGCATGCTTGAAGCCGGGCCGGCCCGGATGGACTCTGATCCCCGGCCGCGATGCAGGGCGAAGACTGAGAGATCGCCGTAATCGCCGCCTGGAGAGCCCTGAGGAATTGCGCCATGTCGAATTCGCTGAACAGGGAGGGGATGAAACCCGCGCAAAGGAGCATGAACAGGAAGATGGGACCTGCTCCGTCGATACGCTTTCTCTTCCGACCGCAGTAAGCGTCGGACGATCCGCAGGGTTTGAAGGGATCGGCGACGCCGACGACGATGCGCTCGGCGCAGGGAGGAATGAGCTTCGGTTCAGCGTCTAGGGCTCGGAATTCCTCGGGAGGACCCATTGCGGGAAACGATAAACCCGTTGGGCCGTTCTGTCCATCGAGAATATCCGGCCCTTGCCCCTAGTCCACCGCGACCATGACACTCGAGGCCTTGATTACCGCGTAGGCTTCCTTGCCGACGGCGAGGCCGAGCTTCGAGACCGAAGTCTTGGTTATCACCGAAACTATTTCGACGCCGCCGGGGAGCTCTATCACTACTTCGTCGTTGACCGACCCCTGAACCACGCTTTTAATCTTGCCTTTTAGCACGTTCCTCGCGCTCAATCTCATCGGGCTTCCCTCCGCTTTAGATCGATAAATCGAATTTAAAGCCGCCAAGCCTGATGTCATAGGTCTATGGGCTCGAGAATCGATCGTCCGGACGAATATCGATGTCGGGTCAATAATGCAATTCAGTTGCATTATTCGAAGAGCGATGCTATAAGGGCACCATGGAATCCGGTTCGGATGCCTCGACCATGCTGGAGGATTCCGGATTGCGGCCAACCGAAGTCAGGCGCCGCGTCCTGTCCTCGCTCCTGGGGGCGGCCTGCGCGCTGTCCCACCGCGAGATTGTCGATCTGCTCGCGGGCCTCGACCGGGTGACCGTCTATCGCAACCTCAAGCTCCTGAAAGAGGCCGGCCTCGTTCATGGCGTCCATGGTATCGACGGCAGCCTGCGCTATATCGTCAACCCGGCCGGCAGAAAGGGATGTCCGGGCGGCCATCCACATTTCCTATGCCTGGAATGCGGCACCATGTCCTGCCTCGTCGGCCAGGAGCTGCCGCGAGTGTCGGTTCCCAGGAGCGCCGAGGTCAGAGGCAAGCAATTCCTTGCATACGGGCTTTGCGCTGCCTGCGCGCGATCGAAGCGAGTACATCCCGCCCGGCCTCCTCGCCGCGGCGCTACCGGATAATCAATCCCTTGGAGGTCAATGTGCGGAAAGCGACTGCCACCTGTCTCGGTCTAATCCTCTGCCTTTCGGCCATCGCGGCGCAGGAGAAGGTCTCCATAGCGGCCGCCGCGAATATAAGCTCGGTAGCCCCCGCGTTGAGCGAATCCTTCGCCAAGAAGTACCCGGCATATCGAGCCGAGTTCACCTTCGGCGCGTCCGGCGCGCTCGTTACCCAACTCATGAACGGAGCGCCCTTCCAGGTCTTCCTATCCGCCGACACCTCCTTCCCGCAGAAGCTCGTGGATGCCGGCGAGACGGAGGGGCCGGTAAAGGTATACGCCGTCGGCGCGCTGATATTCCTGACGACGAAGAAACTGGACCTGTCCAAGGGCCTCGCCGTTCTGGCCGATCCCTCGGTGGCTCAGTTCGCGAACTGCAATCCCGAAACAGCCCCTTACGGAAGGGCGGCGCAGGAAGCTCTCCGTAAAGCCGGCCTGTTCGACGAAGTAAAGTCCAAACTCGTCCTGGCCCAGACCGTCACGCAGGCACTTCAATTCACGCTGACCAGCGCCGATGCGGGCTTCGTCAACAAATCGGCCCTCTATTCCAAGGAGGTGAGGCCCTACGACAAGGAAGGGGAGTACTGGTTCGCCGTCGATCCCTCCCTATATTCTCCGATCGAGCAGGGCTTCGTGGTGATGAAGGGTAGCGGAGCGGATCCCGCGGTCTCGGCCTTCGCGCGGTTCCTTACCTCGCCCGAGGCTCTAGCCGTCTTCGCCTCATTCGGATACGGAAGCCCGTGAGCTTCGATCCGGTACCGTTTCGGGTTTCGTTCCAGCTCGGGATCTGGGTTACGAGTCTTCTCCTTATCCTGTGCTTCCCGCTCGCATGGGTGTTCGCGAGATCGCGGAGGCGCTGGGTAGTTTGGATCGAGTCGGTCACGACATTGCCTCTCGTCCTTTCCCCGACGGTCCTCGGCTTCTACCTTCTTATCCTCCTCTCCCCACGAGGGCCGGTGGGAAGCTTCTTCCTGTCGGTCTTCCATGTTCGCCTGGCCTTCAGCTTCCCTGGCATCGTGATCGCCGGCTGCCTGGCATCCCTGCCCTTCATGCTGTCGGCGCTAAGGACCGGCATCCTATCGGTGCCGAGTCAGCTCCTCGACGCGTCGTATACCCTCGGCAAAGGAAGGATCGAGACGATATTCCGCGTCGTGGTGCCGAACATGAAGTCGGGAATCATGGCAGGCATCATAAACACATTCGCGCACACTCTAGGCGAATTCGGAGTCGTCCTCATGATAGGGGGGAGCATACCAGGCGTCACCAAGGTCGTATCGATCGCCATCTACGAACGAGTGGAGAGCCTCAATTTCGGGGATGCGCACGTCTACGCGGGGATACTCATAGTCATCAGCTACGGCGGCGTACTCCTCCTCAACCGGCTCCAGCGCCGAGAGGCGAAGCGCTGAGCATGCTCCGTTTCGATCTCAGGATCCATCTGCGCGCGGGAGACCACGACTTCCGATTGGACGCGGCCCACAGTCTCGCCGAGGGAGGCCTCCTCGGGATCCGAGGTGCCTCGGGCAGCGGCAAGACCAGCCTTCTTCGATGCCTCGCGGGGCTGTACCATCCCGATTCCGGCTGCGTCCAAATGGGCGAAGAGACCTGGTACGATTCGCGGCAAGGAGTCTTTTTCCCCCCCCAACGGAGATCTATCGGGCTCGTGTTCCAGGATTACGCGCTGTTTCCGCATATGACCGTCTACGGCAACATACAATATGCCACGGGCGACCACGGACGGACCGAGGAACTCCTCGAGCTTACGCGCCTCACGACGATCGCCCGGCATTTTCCGCGCGAGCTCTCCGGAGGGCAGAAGCAACGGACGGCCCTCGCGCGGGCCCTGGGCAGGCGCCCCAGGCTTCTTCTCCTCGACGAGCCGCTCTCGGCCCTCGACGAGGACCTTCGGTATTCCTTGGGCGAAGAGCTCCTCCGAATACGGGCGGAATCGGGAGTCACTGCCATTCTCGTAAGCCATTCGCGCGATGAGATCTCCCGACTCTGCACGGAGGTCATCGAGCTCGCGGATGGGCGGGTATCCTGACCGACCCGACTTATCCCTGATATTTAGATTCATCCGGCCTCGCTGGCTCCGTCGGCGGGGCCTGAGCTGATTGTGCTAGCGGCAGTTTCCTGGTATAGAGTTAGTAGGGCTGCCATGCCGCGCCATCTTCTGGCTTTTATCGATGGAATCGCGCTCGTTGGGAAAAGCACCAATATCGGCAGTCTTGGACCTTGAATCGCTCGGACCTTGCCGAGTCCGAGCGGGGCCTGCGCAGGGCAGACCGAGGAGACTGGAACCTAAGATGGCCGATCCCAATCTCGTAGTCCGTTCCAGGTCGGTTTCCGATCAGGCCGCGGATATTATCAGAGAGCGTATCGTACAAGGCGTCTACGGCCCGGAACGACGGATGCCCTCCGAAGCCCAGCTCGCCGATGAGCTGCATATAAGCCGAAGCTCGCTACGTACGGCTCTGGCCAGCCTCGCCGCCGAAGGATACATTCGTCGGCATCATGGCGATGGAACATACGCTTGCCCATGGAACTTCCATCTCACTCTCCGTTCCGGGAAGCAATGGGATATCGAGCGTCAAATCCTGCAAAGCGGCCGTCAGCCTTCTCTCCGCATCCTGGAAATGAGACTACGGCCAGCCCGGTCAGGGGAGGCCAGGCATCTGGCGATCCAAAAGGGAGAATCCTTGTTGGCGATACGCCGCCTAGTGCTCGCCGACGAGATGCCGATCGGAGCGATTACGAGTTTGATCGAGGGACGAGGTCTCGCCGCCGACATCCCGGTTTCCGAAGGCAGTCTCCCCCCGCAGGAATTCCTGAAGCTCTACCACAAAAGCAAGCCCAGCGAGGGAACGATCCGCTTTTTCGCCGCCCTGGCGGAAGCGGCGGTCGCGAAGCTATTGGAAATCGATCTAGGAGACGCCATCCTATGCATGGAAGGGATCTACTACGATAGTTTCCAGAAACCCTTACTCTATACGCATGAAGTATATCGAAGCGGACAGGGATTCGAATTCCAGACCGAATTCCCCCATTCCAGATAAAATCGACTTTTCTGTTGACGAACTGGAGTTATAGACCTATAAGTGGTATGACGACTATCTTGTTACTCATTTATGAGATAAATGCATTGGCGTCGTCTATCCATCGCGGCGAATTGTCCTTTGGATGAGGAGCTGTCGCGAATAGGCGCAGTCCCGACTGCCCGGCTCGACCTGCCCCCGGTATTGCCGGTGGAGCAATAACGAAATAGGAGGGACTCATGAAAAAGCTCATTCTTTTCCTGGCGGCGCTGTCTCTGCCGGCGCCGGCGGTCCTTTTCGCCGATGGCCTTACCCTGGATGCCGGGCTTACGGCCTGGGGCGTCGACGCCGCGGCGGTGAACGATGCGTCGATCTACCCCGCCGTCATTCCGGCCGTCAATTTCGGTTACGGTTTGAAGACGGACGGCTACACCCTCAAGTTCGGTCTCGCCGCGGAAGACGCGCTCATAAACTACTCCGGACTTACCTGGGGAAGCACGGCCTCCAAAGCCAGCCAGTCCGCCGAGTTCATCACGGCGGGCAGAGGCGAGCCCTATGCCGAGTTCGCCATGGGCGGGCTCAGCATACATGTCGGGCTTCCCCTTTATTACTTCACGCCCTTCTCCAACCCAAGCGCGGATCAGAACGGTTTTAGGAATGCGCTCAAATGGATGTACAAGGGCATCGGTCTGCAGTATTACACCACATACGCCGCGGGGACGACGGGAGACTTCAATACTGCCAATAACAATATCCTGTTCACGAACTACGACAGGATCGCCTATAAAGTAGCTGTCGGAAACCAGTTCTCGATAGTACCGGCAGTCGAGGCCGATTTCATCTTCGCTCCGGCCACGGCGTTCGCGGACGTCAAGCCGGTCGTGACCTTCAACTACGGCCCAGCCGCCCTCGATGCCAAGATGAGCTACTATGCCATCGCCGAAGGCGAGGGGATCAAAATCGCCATGCCTTCAGGGCCGGCGGTCTACAACACCTATGTCCTCACCATCGATCCTAAGCTGACCCTAGCCTTCGACAGTCTCGGAATAAAGGGCTTCAAGCTCTTCGCGAGCTCATCCATCCCCATCAAGACGGAATACTACGACAACAAGGGGCTTGTACTCATTCCCGGTGTCAGTTATAAGCTGGGCGCGCTTTCGCTCGAGGCCGACCTGAAGATGAATTACTTGGACTACGCGAGCGGCGATGGCACGAACTACAAGCAGACCGAATATGACCCCTATCTCAAATTCTTCTATTCATTCAGTCTATAGTGGTCGTCTTGGGATGGTACGCGAAGTTGCTCGAGGGTAGTCAGGATGTCCGAATTCGACCTTATAATCGCCAGGGATTTGAGGCACCTGCTCGAGTCCTTGGCGGAGCGACCCGATAGTCGCATCGTAGCCGGAGCGACCGATTTCATCCCGCTAGTCGGAGCGGGGAAATGGAAACCTCGCCGTGTGATCGACATCACTCGCGTGCAAGAGCTGCATTTTATTCGCCGCATGCCAGGATGGCTTTGCCTCGGGCCTCTGACAACGCACGACGAGGCGGCCGAATCACCATGCATAAAGCGCATCGCAACTGCCTTGGCGGAAGCCTGCGCTTCGGTAGCCGACCCCCTCATCCGCGGGAGGGCGACTCTCGGAGGCAACCTCTGTACGGCCTCACCCGCCGCGGACAGCGTTCCCGCTATGCTGGCCCTGGGCGCGGAGCTTCGGCTCGCTAGCCTCGACGGTGAACGGCGTCTGCCCCTGGAAAAATTCCTGATCGGTCCCGGAAAGACCGCTCTGCTTCCCGGAGAGGTACTCGCGGAGATATGCCTTCCCGTCTCGCCGGGCCCCGTCGGCTCAGGCTTCTTCAAGCTGGGACGCAGGCGGGCCATGGCCATATCGGTAGCTAACGCGGCGGCTTGGATCCGCGTCGATGCCGGTACTATCTTCGATATCCGCCTGGCTCTAGGATCCGTGGCACCGACCGTAGTCCGATGCAGGAAGGCTGAAGCCGCATTGCGCGGTCGGAGGGTGATCGACATCGAAGCCCGTGCTTCCGAAGACGGGGACTGGCTCGGCGTCGTGCGCGACGATATCTCTCCTATCGACGATGTACGCGCGAGCGGCGCGTACAGAAGGCGCGTCGCGGCGCCGCTTGTGCAGCGCATGGTGGCGAAAGCCCTCGAAAGAGCTGAGATATATAGATGACCCTGCACGCCATAAGCATCAAAGTCAACGGACAGTTCCGCGCCGCGACAGTAACGAGTCAAATGACGCTTCTGCAATTCCTCCGCGAGATCTTGCGCTTGACCGGGGTAAAGGATGGATGCGCCGAGGGCGATTGCGGTGCCTGCACCGTGATCTTCAACGGCAGGGCGGTGAAGTCTTGCCTGGTTCTGGCCGCCCAGGCCGACGGGGCCGAGGTGCTGACGATCGAGGGATTGAACGGGCCCGACGGCGAACTCCATCCGATCCAGAAGGCTTTTATGGAGATGGGCGCTGTGCAGTGCGGCTATTGCACACCGGGGATGATCATGACCGCGAAGGCCCTGCTTGACGCCAATCCGAGGCCCACGCGCGGGGAGATTCGCGTGGCGATCTCCGGCAATCTGTGCCGATGCACGGGCTATTCGAAGATCGTATCCGCCATCGAGCTTGCCGCCCTTCGCATCGCAAGCCTGAAGGCCGAGGACGGCTCCTGGGAGATCCTCGGGAAGGGAAAGTGCATCCATCATGAGTAGCGAGTATCCTCAAGTAAACGATCTCATCGGCAGCCGATCGATACGCATCGACGCGCGGGAAAAAGTCACGGGTCAAGCGCAGTACCCTGCCGATCTTTTCATGCCAGGGATGCTATATGGACGCGTGCTGCGGAGTCCGCATCCTCATGCGCGGATCCTTTCCATCGATCTCAGCGAAGCCCGAGCGCTGCCTGGAGTGGTCGCGGCCCTCTGCGGGGATGACCTACCCGAGCCCGGCCTCTATGGGCTGAATTTCCCGGATCAATCTCCCCTGGCGCGAACGGGTGGCAAAGTCCGCTACGTGGGCGACGGCGTCGCGACAGTCGCCGCCCAGACGCCGCAGGCGGCCGAGGCGGCGCTGAATCTCATACGCGTGGAGTACGAAGTCTTGCCCGTCGTAAGCGACATGCGTGCGGCGCAATCGCCCGGTGCGCCCCTGGTCCACGAGAATCGCCCCGACAACATACTGCACAAAGCAGAGCTGCATCATGGCGATATACAGGCGGGATTCGCCGGCGCGGACCTGATTATCGAAGGCACCTATGTCACGCCGCTGGTCGATCATGCCGTGCTGCAGCCCGAGGCGGGCTTGGCATATATTGGCGACGATGGCCGCGTCAACCTTTGGGTCGCCACGCAGTGGGCCGACGAGGATAGGCGCCAGATCGCCGAAGCGCTGGACATCCCCAAGGAACGGATTCGCGAGGTGATCACGGCCATAGGCGGCGCCTTCGGCCGTCGCGAGGACATTTCCGTCCAAATCATCCTCTGTTTCCTCGCGATCAAGACGGGACGGCCGGTCAAGTTCGTCTATTCTCGTACCGAATCCATGTTGGCGAGCACGAAGCGCCACCCCTTCGAGATGCGCTACCGCACCGGAGCGACTCGCGAAGGTAAGCTCACGGCCATGGAGATCGAGCTCTTGGCCAACGTCGGCGCCTACGCGTCCACGAGCCTCGTCGTCCTCAATACCGCCGTCACTCTCGCGACCGGCGCGTACGAGGTGCCCAATGTCGGCGTCGAAGCGAAGGCCGTGTATACCAACGCTCCGGTCACCGGGGCCTTCCGAGGCTTCGGCTCCAATCAGCCCAACTTCTCCGTGGAGATGGTGATGAGCAAACTCGCCGACGCCTTGGGCATGGATCCTGTCGAGCTCAGACGCCGGAACATCCTGCGCACGGGATCGGAGATGCATACGGGAGAGGTGCTGAAGGGCGGTGTCGGAGGCATCCAATCGCTGGAAGCCGCAACGGCCCGCGCCGAGGAGCTCGGGCTGCGCCCAGGTCGTCATAGGTCCTCGGGGCGCAGGCGCATCGGCGTCGGACTGGCCTGCGGCTGCAAAAATATCGGCTACAGCCTCGGATGGGACGACCACGCAGGGGCGATCGTCGAGGCCTGGCCCGACCGGGCCGTGGTGAAGATCGGAGCCTGCGATGTCGGGCAGGGTTCCAATACCGTCTGGGCTCAGATAGCCGCGAGCACTTTGAAGCTGCCCTTGGGTTCTGTGAGTATCGCCCGCAACGACAGCGACGTCGTGCCCGATGCCGGGAGCAGCTCGGCCTCGCGCCAGACCTTCGTGTCCGGCAACGCAGTCCTGCAGGCCTCTTTGGAAGTCGCCGAGAAGCTCAGGGCCCTCGGACCGAATGCTCCTGATTCCGCGTTCCCGGTCATTGCTGAGGTGACCTACCATGCCCCCAAGACCTTTCCCTTCGATTCGAATGGTCAGACGGCGCGGCCGAGCTTCGGCTATGGCTTCGGCTGTCAGGTGGTCGAGCTGGAAGTCGATCCGGATACGGGCGATGTGCGGGTATTGCGAGTCGTCGCCGCGCACGACGTCGGCCGAGCCATTAACATGACCAATGTCGAGGGCCAGATCGAAGGCGGTTACCTCATGAGCCAGGGCTACAGCCTGACCGAGGACTACCCGTTGAAAGACGGTTGTCCGAAGGCCACGACCCTCGCTGCTTATATGGTTCCCACCGCGCTCGACGCGCCCGAGATCGTTCCCGTTGTGGTCGAAGAGCCGGACCTCTACGGACCCCTCGGCGCCAAGGGCGTCGGCGAGATGACTATGCTGCCGACGCCCGGCGCCATCGGGGCGGCCATTCACGACGCGGTGGGAGTCTGGATCGACGAGCTTCCGATGAGCCCGGAGCGTATTTTGCGTGCTATGGGAAAGCTGTAGGGAGCCATGCCCCTCGCTTCGATCCGCGTTCAGGTCAACGATGAATGGCATATACTCGAACTGGACTCGAAGGCTTTCCTCCTGGAGGCCTTGCGGGACCATCTCGGCCTGACTGGAACCAAGAACGGCTGCGGCTCGGGGCACTGCGGGGCGTGCACCGTCATCGTGGAGGGTGAGGCCGTTCGCGCATGCATCTATCGGGCCGGTCGCGCCGATGGCAAGCGAGTAGAGACGATCGAGGGCCTTGCGCGAGGCGGGACGCTCCATCCGCTGCAGCGGGCCTTCGCCGAATTGGGCGCCGTGCAGTGCGGCTATTGTACGCCGGGCATGATCATGTCCGCGAAGGCGCTCCTCGATCGCGTAGTCCGGCCTACGGACGATGAGATCAAGGAGGCGCTGAAACGCAATCTATGCCGCTGTACCGGCTACGTGAAGATCATCGCCGCGATACGAGCGGCGGCCGACGAGCTTGCGGGTCGCGCGGCTGGTCCGCGGCCGTTCGAAGGGGCCGCGACCGCCGGGCGGGAGTCGACCCGCGGCGCGCCGCATGGCGATCCGAGTCACCGCATCCGGGGAGCCGAGCCCAAGCTCAATGTCGTCGGGCGAAGCCTGCCCCGCAAGGAATCCTATGCGCGAGTGACGGGCGAGGACCGCTACACGGGCGACCTGAGGCGACCAGGCATGCTCTACGCGCGCGCTCTCCGCTCGGTCTATCCGCATGCCCGCGTGCTCAAGGTCGATGTCTCCTTCGCCCGCACCCTGCCGGGCGTCGTCGCGGTGTTGACGGCCGCCGACGTGCCCGGCGCCAAGAACCACGGCATGATGCAGAAGGATTGGCCCGTCATCGCCTATGACAAGGTGCGTTACGTCGGCGACTCCCTGGCGATCGTCGCCGCCTATACGGAGACTCAGGCCGAGGCGGCTATCGCGGCCATCGAAGTCGAGTACGAGCCCCTGCCCGTCGTCACGGACCCCGAAGCTGGTCTCAAGCCCGACGCCGAGCGGGTGCACAGTAACGGCAACGTGCTCATGCATATACAATTCTCGAAGGGAAATATCGAAGCCGGCTTCGAGAAGTCCGATCTCATCGTAGAACGCACCTATCGCACTCCCTTCGGCGAGCATGCCTTCCTGGAGCCCGAGGCGGCCTTGGCCGAACCGGATCCCGAGACCGACGGCGTAGTAGTCTACGTGGGCTCTCAAGTACCCTTCGAGGACCGCGAGCAGATAGCCGCGAGCCTCGCGCTAAGGGATGAGCAGGTGCGCGTCGTGCACATGCCGACGGGAGGCGCCTTCGGCGGCAAGGAAGACATCTGCTGCCAGATCCATGCGGCGCTGCTCGCGCGCGTGACCGGACGGCCGGTAATGATGGTTCTCGGTCGGCCCGAGTCCATGCGAGTACACCCCAAGCGACATGCCACCATCATCACCTTGAGGACCGGGGCCTCTCGAGACGGGCGCATCCTCGCTCAAAGAGCGCGCATCATCGGGGACACGGGAGCCTACGCATCGCTGGGAGTACCGGTGATGACGCGCGCGGCGACGCACAGCATCGGCCCCTACGCAGTTCCCGATGTGGCGGTCGAGTGCTATGCCGTCTACACGAACAATCCTCCGGCCGGAGCCTATCGGGGTTTCGGCGTGACCCAGGTCCACTTCGCGGTGGAAACGCAAATGGACATCGTGGCCGAGAGTCTGGGTATCCGGCCCGTTGAAATACGGCGCATCAACGCGCTGAGAGTCGGCGCCGCGACTTCAACGGGCCAGGTGCTGACCGAGAGCGTGGGGCTCCTCGACTGCCTCGATGAGGTCGAGTCGCGTGTCAAGGCAGCGCGGGAGCGCGAAGCCAGAATCGAGAGGGAGCGCCCGCTGCCGCCCAGCCTCCATCGAGGCTGGGGAATGGCTGCCGCATACAAGAACGTGGGCCTCGGCAACGGACTGCCGGACAACTCGGAGGCGATCGTCGAGGCGCGACCCGACGGTCGCATCCTCGTCCGCGCCGGCGCCGCCGAGATAGGGCAAGGCCACGACGAGGTCCTGCGCCAGATCACGGCCGAAGTCCTCGGCGTCGGCGCGGACCAAGTGGACGTGATTCTTGGGGACACGGCCCTGACGCCCGACTCGGGCGCGACGACCGCCTCGCGGCACACCTTCGTGACGGGTAATGCCGCCCGCGCGGCGGCGTCCATAGTGCGAGCCAGCCTCGCGGTCGCGGTCGCTCGAGCCCTCGAGTGCCCCGAGCAATCGCTGGCTTTCGAGAATAGCCTCGTCGCAAGCGTGATCGGCAAGGACGCTAACGGTCGCAAAATCGGCTTCCTCGACGCGATCGCCCTCGCCCTCGACGCAGGCGTGGCGACGAGCGCGAGGTATCTCTACGTTCCGCCCCGCACGGTCGGCCTGGGCGAGATCGGCGATAGCCACTTCTCCTTCGGTTACGGCGCGCAGGCCGCGCATGTGGAAGTGGATATCGATTCGGGATTGGTTCGCGTCCTGGAAGTGATCGCCGCGCATGATGTCGGCCGGGCCATCAATCCGATGGCCGTCGAAGGCCAGATCGACGGAGGCGTAATGATGGGCATCGGCTACGCCCTGACCGAGCGCTTCGTCGTCGAAGACGGCTACGTGAAGAGCGATAATTTCGCCAAGTACAAGATCCCCGATATTACATACACCCCGCGCATCACCTCGATCATCGTCGAGCACCCGACGAGCGAGGGGCCGTTCGGAGCAAAAGGAGTGGGGGAGATCACTTCTATACCAACGGCCCCGGCTATCGCCAACGCCATCTATAACGCCGTGGGGCTTCGGTTTTTCTCGTTACCCATCGATCGCGATATGATAATGGCCGCTCTCGCCCCTGCGAAGGGGCAGCGAGATCAGGCGTGATCGACCTGAGCAGTACGCTGATCTTGATAAAGGGCGGCGGCGACTTGGCGTCGGGCGTGGCGATCAGACTCTTTCGCAGCGGTTTCCCGATAGCGATGACCGAGCTTCCGAATCCGCTCATGGTGCGTCGTACGGTATCTTTCGGTGAGGCCGTCACTGCCGGACGCGTTCAGGTCGAAGGCGTTACCGCCGTTCGCATCGATTGCGTCGAAGATGCCATACGGCTCCTGCAACTACGGAGAGCGGATAGGGCTATTCCGGTGATGGTCGATCCGGAAGCCCGGTGCCGATCGCCGTTGAATCCCGTAGCCATGATCGACGCGATCATGGCCAAGCGCAACACCGGCACGAGCATGTCCGACGCGCCGCTCGTCGTGGCTCTCGGACCGGGATTCAGCGCGGGGAAGGATTGCCATGTCGTGATCGAGACTAACCGCGGCCATAATCTCGGCAGGCCGATCTACAAGGGCTGCGCCGAGCCCGATACCGGCATCCCCGGCGATGTCGGCGGCAGAACGGTGGAGCGTCTCCTGCGCGCTCCCGTTTCCGGTAGAATTAGAGGCCTGGTCGAGATCGGTGAAAGCGTCTCGCTCGGTCAAGTCCTGGCCTTGGTCGATGGACACGAGGTCCATTCCCGTTTGAACGGCGTGCTGCGCGGCCTCGTGCGGACCGGCGCATGGGTGAGCGCGGGCCTTAAGATCGGCGATGTGGATCCACGAGCCGAACTTGATCACTGCTACCTGGTTTCGGACAAGTCGTTAGCTATTGGCGGAGGCGTACTGGAGGTGGTGCTGGGTTTTCTGACGGGAACACTGCCTGTGGAATAAATCCCATAATCACATTTAGGATGGGAGAAGATTGCCGTCACGTCGGGCTCGGTGACCATTTATGCCCCTTTAAGCTTGCCTTTCGACCGCCTGCGCCGCTTCTCGGCGCATCCTGCGCCCTGCCCTCGCTATGCGCTCGGGACAGCGGCTGCGGAGTTCGATTCTCCCAGGGCCCTATTAAACGAGCAACCCGGCTGTAAAGCCGGGTTGCTCGTTTAGCCCCTAGGAGAGTCGAACTCCTCTTTAAAGATTGAGAATCTTTTGTCCTAACCGATAGACGAAGGGGCCTCGTGAAAGAAACGATCTCGCAGAGATCGTTTCTTTCACGGCGCGATTTTCCGCAAGGCGGAAAATCGCGTACTCAATCTCGCGGAATCCGCAACGCGGATTCCGCGATCTGCCGGTGATTTTGCGCCTCGGAAGAACCCGGCGGAATTTCTCGAATTCGCGAGTTCCCCAGGGAGGATTCGAACCCCCACAAACAGATCCAGAGTCTGCTGTGCTACCATTACACAACCGGGGAAAGCCTAAACTATACTCGTACCTTACTTAATACCCGCGCTTTCCGTCAAGTAGCCCGTCGGGCGTCGAATACCTCGAGCTGGGGCGTCTCCATTCCGTTGAATCGATTTATGGTGATCTTGAAGACGAGGTCGATGCGATCGCCTTGCTTGCTGTCGTAATCGAAGGCGAAATCGCGCTGGAGCCTCTGCGCGCCGTCCCAGAAGAGCGCGGGCCATTTGTGCTTGCCGAAATCCAAGGTCAATTTGAGATGATTCTGGTCCTTCTTGCCGACGAGCTGCGCGTCGGCTATGGGCACGTCCTTCGCCAGGAAGACGAGGGGCTCGTTGGCCTCCCCGAAGGGCTCGAAACGCTCCGAGACGGTCGCGATATCTGGCCTGAGGTAGTCGTGAGGGAGCTCGGCGTCGATCTCGATGCTCTCCTCTCCGTCCTCGAGCTCGAGGGCCTGGGAATAGGAGATCGTCCGCGCCACGAACTCCGGCCAATCCTTCATGGCGAGGCTGAATCCGGCCGCCGCGTCGTGTCCGCCGTAGTCGATGAAGAGGTCGGCGCATGCCTCGAGGAAGGAGGAGGTGGGGAAGCCGCGGACCGAACGGATGGAGCCGACGACGGTGCCGTCCTCCTGGAAGGATGCCACTATCGCTGGGACCTTGAATACGCCCGTCATCTTGGACGCAAGAAGGCCCGTGATACCCCTGTGCACCTCGGACGAGCCCACTACGGCCAACTTGTCTCCGCGTGGAGCGAGGCTCTCGCGGGCGGCGGGATAGATCGCGTCCCAGGTTTCGCCGCCGAGGCGCCGGCGCTCGACGTTCATCTGGATGACCTCTTCGGCGAATGTCTCGCGCTCGGGCCTGCTCTTGGCGGAGAACAGGGATACGGCTTTGTCGGCCGCTCCCATCCTGCCCGCTGCGTTGACGATGGGCGTGACCTGCCAGGCGATGTCGCCCGCGCCTAGTCTCTTGCCGAGGAGATTGATCTTCTGGAAAAGCTCGGACAGTCCGGGTCGAGGTTTCTGATTGAGGGCCGCGAGGCCGCGGCGGACGAGGATGCGGTTCTCGTCGCGCAGCGGCATAAGGTCGGCGATGGTGCCGAGGGCGACGAGCTGGAGGCGCTCGAGGTCGTCCTCCCCGAACCAGTCGGCCTTCTTCAGGGCAAAGGAGACGAAGATGTTCTCGAGGACGTCGATCTCCTCGAGGCTCCCGCTCGCGTAGCGTCCGATCTTGGAGATCTCCTTGAGCCTGAGAAGGCTCTGGCCCTTGGTTTGGGCGATGTACTCGCCTGCGTCCGGCGCGAGGTCGTAGAAGAGGACCTCCGCTCCCTTGCCCAGGGCCTTCTCGAGGAGGCGGCGCTGGAGTCCGCCGTCCCAGACGAAGATCTGCCTGTCCTGTAGGAAGGGCACGAGGCGCGTGCGCCCCAGGTCCAGCATGCCGGGGACTATGGTCTCGCTCATCCTCCCCGTCTCGACGAGGTTGGAAAGCCGCACCGCCTCCACCGCGTATGCCTCGTTGACGGGCCTTACGTTGAGCAGGGCGATCTGCTGCTTGTAGATGCCGGTTCGGGCGAGCTTGAGGGCGGAGGCGAGCTTGTAGACGACGCCGCAGCCGGCGAGATCGCGGAAGGGGTAGCCCGAATCCGGCAACTTGGGGTCGATTACGGCGAGGGCGGGAGGAGGGTCGCCGGCCTGGAGCCGATGGTGATCCGCCACGATGACGTCGACGCCGAGCTCGGCGGCGCGCTCTATCTCGGCGTGGTTGGATATGCCGCAGTCCACGGTAAGAATCAGCGTACCGCCGGCGGCCGCGAACTCCTCGACGACCGCGACGGAGAGACCGTATGCCTCCCTCGCGAGGGGAACGCGCCAGACTGCCTCGATTCCCGCCTCGCGAAGCGACTCGACCATGAGGACGGTGCTCGTTACGCCGTCCGCGTCGCGGTCGCCGAAGACGAGGACCTTCTCTCCGTCGTCGGCGGCGAGGAGGATGCGGTCGACCGCGTCTTCCATCTGAACGAACAGGAAGGGGTTGCGCAGGTAGCGTGGATCGTCCTCGAGATAGTAGAGGAGCTCGGCCGGATCGGTGATGCCGCGTCGCGCGAGGATCGAGGCCGTGAGGAGGTCGAGGCCGTAGCGGGTCGACAGCTCCTTGACCGATTGGGGCGAGACCTCCTTTTTGTTCCAATTCATTCGGATGCCTTCATAATGCGCTTATTTCCTTTATGATGAGGGGTCGGGCTTCGGGCGGGGAGGGGGAGATCGCGAATGCCGAGACGGCCAGGGGCAGGGCCGTCTCGATCGCCGCCGCATCCTTGCCGTACACCGTGCAGACGTGCTCGCCTGCCGTGACCTCGTGGCCGGCCTTCTTCTTGAAAACGAAGCCGACGTCGGGGTATACGGGATCGGTGGTCCGATCGCGCCCGACGCCCAGGTACACTCCCGCGAGACCGATCTTGTAGGCGTCGATGCCGGCTATGTAGCCGGACACCGGAGCGAGTATCTCATAGGAATCCTTCGCCCGCCATCGGCCGCGGAGCTCGAAGAGACGATCGATCCTGCCGCCCTGACTGCGGACATTGGCCAGGAAAAGGTCGCGCGCGATGCCGAGCCTGATCGCATCGCGGCATCGCCGCTCCCCTTCCTGCACGGTCTTCGCCGCTCCACCCGCGACGAGCATCCAGGCGCCCAGGCGATAGGTCACTTCCATGAGATCGCCGGGTCCCGCGCCCTCGAGGCAGTCGAGACTCTCCTCGACCTCGAGGAAGTTGCCGACCTTGAGCCCGAGAGGCTCGGCCATGTCGGTTATGACGCCGACGATCCGCTTGCCCATGGCGGTGCCCGTGCTCACGAGGCTTTGCGCGAGCGCCTCGGCCGTTTCCGCCGTCTTCATGAAGGCGCCGGGGCCGGCCTTGACGTCGAAGACGATTGCCTCGGCGCCTTCGGCCACTTTCTTCGAAAGGATCGAGGCAGTGATCAGAGGAATGGACTCGACCGTCGCGGTGACGTCGCGTAGGGCGTAGAGTTTCTTGTCCGCGGGCACCGTCTCCGAGGTCTGGCCGGTCATCGCGAAGCCGTCCCGGCGGATGAACTCGCGGAACTCGGCCTCGGATAGGCCGGTGCGGTAGCCGGGTATGGACTCGAGCTTGTCGAGGGTTCCGCCCGTATGGCCGAGCGCCCTGCCCGACATCATCGGCACCTTGATGCCGCAGGCCGCGACCATCGGAGCGAGGACCAGGGATACCTTGTCGCCGACGCCTCCCGTCGAGTGCTTGTCGACGAAGGGGCCCGTTATCCCCGAGAGGTCCATGACCTTGCCCGAGCGGAGCATTACGTCGGTGAGGTCGGCGGTTTCGTGGGCGCTCATTCCCTTGAAGAAGACCGCCATGGCCCAGGCCGAGACCTGGTAATCGGGAACGGAGCCCGAAACGTAGCCGTCGATTAGGGTGGCGATCTCCTCGCGGGAAAGCTCGGCTCCATCCCGCTTCTTCATGATGATGTCGACTGCGCGCATGGCTATCCCTCTCAGCCTAGACTCAACGCGCAGGGTCGGGCTGCGCGATTCAAGACGAAGTCGGCCTTCACGGAAAGGTCGACGAAACCCGCAGCGAGCCTCGAACTCCTGCTAAAGCTCTACGTCCCGCAGTTCAGTATACACTGCTCCCGAGCTCCGAAGCTCGGATCTGTACAGGACGCAGCGTTTAAAAGTCCATGCCCCCTCCGGCCGGACTTCCTCGAGGGACGGGGCGGAAAGCCTCCCGACGCCGGAAACGAGCCGGGCGATAGTCGCGTGCGCCGAAAAAGCCCGTCCGCCGTGCGGCCCCGCGACGAGGGGAGAGATACCCGCCTTCGTCGCGCCCATGGCAAGCGCCTCATCGAGGCGGCGACGGAGCTCGCGCAAGCTTCCCGCGTCGTCGATTTCGGCGATCAGGACGCGCCATCGGGCTTTCGAGGGGAAGCCGCTCAATCCGGCGAAGGAGAAGGGGACATCCCCGAAGTTCGCGGCGGCATCGAGGGACGATGCGGCTACTTCGACCGACCGGCCCTCGATCTCGCCCAGGAAGGCGAGGGTGACGTGATAGCCTTCGGGCCTCGCCCAAGCCAGCTTGGGTTCCCGAGCGCGCTTCGTCGCCGTGAGTCTCGGCGTCGAGGATATGCCGCTCCGGACGCTTCGGCGATAAGTCGCAGCGGCACGCGCCAGTTCTTCACGCGCGGCTTCGGGGAGGGGCAAGGCTATGAAGCACCTCACAGCAGCCCGGCCCCGTGCGAGAATGACGCCAGGGGAGCCTCCGCGGCGCGGCGGGCCAGGCCGAATACCAGGACCTTGAGCGAGTCGAGGCAGTCGGGCGCTATCTTCGCTCGTGCCGCCTCGGAGAAGGGCAAGGCCGAGGCGCGCTCCAGCCAGTGGAAGACATCCGGTCCCAGGCGCAATATTCGACCTCCAGTACCGATGAAGCGCGAGGCGTCGCCCTGATTGGACCCGAGATCGGCGGACTCTCCCTCCGGTCGAGAGGCATTGACTTCGCGCGCGGCGCAGCCCGGGCAGAGGAAGCCCTCCCGGACGAAGGAATAGGCGCCGCCGGAAGCGGGCCGGATGGCCGATCCGCAGAGGGAGCAGGCGCTTGGGTCGGGTCCGACGCCGATGAGGGAAAGCAGGCGCCAGACGAAGGCGAGGATTGGTCGCGCCGCGCCGCCTCCACCCGCGGCGTTTTCGCCTAAGCGGTCCAAGACCGCGAGGCAGCCGGTGGCGAGATCGAGTACGAGGGGGAAGTCGCCGCCGCCGCCCGAGGTCTTTATGAGGAGTTCGGCGACGAGGCCGGCCGACCAAAGACGCTCGAGATCGTCTCGCAGCGCCGGATACGAGTCCCTGACCTCGAAATCGGAGAGCTTCTGGAAGTCCTTGACCGGGTCCAGGTAGACGAAGGCCCTGCCGGACGCATAGGGCGAGGCTAGGGAGCGCAGTTTGGACTTGGGTCCACCGAAGACGAAAACGTCGACGAGTCCGGCTTCGGCGGTCATCAGGGTGAGTATTCTCGAACCCCCCGGGCTTTCCCTCGCGCGGAGGGCGAGGGCTTCGTAGACCAAGTTCCTCGTCGGCACGCCGAGGAGTATCCGGCCCGCGCGAGGAGGCTGTCAATCATCGCCCGGTTGCCCCTCGGCGTTCGGACATGCTATTAAGCTTCATGCTCCGCCTTCTCCTCCTCGACCTCGACAATACCCTCTATCCCGAATCGCGGGGCATGGACCGCGATATCGTCGAGCGCATGAACGGCTACGTAGCGCGCTACTTGGGGATATCGACTCGAGCGGCCTTGGCCCTACGCCGCGAGAGGGCGAAGAATTACGGCACTACGCTCGAGTGGCTTACGGTAGAGCAGGGATTCACCGACCCGGAATCCTTCTTTGCCGCCGTTCATCCCGAGGGCGAGGAGTACTGCCTGGAGCCCGACCCCCAGCTGCTGCGCGCCCTCGACGCCGTGGATCTGCCCAAAGCCGTCCTCACAAATAGCCCTTCGGAGCACGCTTATCGCGTCCTGCGCAAGCTCGGCTTGTCCGACCGATTCGCGGCCGTCTATGACATTCGCTTCAACGCTCTTCGGGGCAAGCCCCATGCCGAGGCCTATCGCAGGGCGTGCGAAGCCTCAGGGGTGGAAATCGAGGAGACGCTCTTCGTGGACGATATGCCCAAATACGTACGCGCCTTTCTCGATCTCGGCGGCCGGGGCCTCCTCGTCGACGAGGCGGACCGCTTCGCCGACGAAGGATTGCCTCGCGTCCACGGCCTGGTCGAGCTGCCAGGCTACCTGGCGGGGCCCTGATCCGGGAATCCGACGAATGGTACCAAGCCGACCGGCTCCAGGGCATCGTCGACGAAGGGGCCTTTCGGCCTGAAAAGCGCATTCGCCTCCATATCGAGCGCTTGACCCTAGTCGCCTGAGCCGATTATTCTTGGCCGTATCCCGCTTACAAATCAGCGCCACGATTTACGGATACTCCAGGAGGTTTTCCATGCCCGAAACCCGCGTGCTCATCAATCTGTCCAACCGCCACATCCATGTCTCGAAGGAGGACCTCGAGGCCCTGTTCGGAAAGGGGCACCAACTGACAAAGACCAAGGACCTCATCCAGCCCGGCCAGTTCGCCTGCGCCGAGACGGTGACCATCAAGGGTCCGAAGGGACAGTTCGATGGCGTTCGCATCCTCGGCCCCGTGCGCAAGGAGACTCAGTGCGAAATCCTCGCAAGCGACCAGTTCAAGCTTGGCGTGCCCGGCTGCCCGACGCGCGAGTCCGGCCAGCTTGACGGCTCTTTCCCTATGGAGATAGTCGGCCCCGCCGGTACCTTGAAGAAGGAGCGCGGCCTCATCGTCGCCAAGCGCCACATCCACTTCGATCCCGAGGCGGCGGCGCGCTACGGCGTACGGGACAAGGAACTCGTCGGACTTCGAGTCCCCGGGGAGCGCGGCGCCGTCTTCGATAACGTAGTCTGCCGCGTCAGCTCGATCTACGCGCTCGAGTGCCATCTCGACTTCGACGAGGGCAACGCCGTGGGCATCGGCAACGGCAGCTTCGGCGAGATAATCAAGAAATGAGCAAGATCGTATTGAAAGCGAAGGACCTCGACGGGTTCTTCACCGCGGCCGACAAGGCCTCCCTCTCCCGGATGGACGCCAGATTCCGGGAGGCCATGGCCTCCTTCGACATTCTCTCCAACGCGGCCACCGACGGCGAGCGGCGGAAGGAAGAGCAGCGCCTCATCGGCCTCTACAACGACATGGGCTCCCTGATGCAGGATATCTGCCGGGACGAGAAGGGCATCCAGGTCTACTCTTTCGTCACTCCGCCCGAGAGCCACGGCGAGGCGAGCCGCCTCATCGCCAAGCTGCGCGACGTGCGGACGGGCCGCCAGGAGTTCGTCTACTACATTCAGCGGGCCTACGAGCTCCTGTTCAACCTGGCCTTCGGGGCCTCGGGCCCCTCGGCCTCGGGCGCTCCCCGTCCTGACAAGAACCACCTAATCGTCAAGACGCCGGTGAACGTCCCCGTCCAGAATTACGCCGTGCACAAGATCCCCAACGTCGACGCCGCGATCGAGAGCTCGGTGATGTGCGTCATGCTCCGAGGCGCCCTCCTCCCGTCGATAATCATGTCCAAGGAGATCCAGGAGTACTCCTCATCCGGCTACGTGACGCCCTTCGCCCTGTTCAAGATCAAGCGCGACGACTCGAAGAGCGAGATGGACATGGAATACATCATGGATCTCGAGCGCTCCTACTTCAAGCCGGACGAGCTCGACGGCAAGGACCTCATATTCGCGGACCCGATGAACGCCACCGGCGGGAGCATGGTCACCGTCGTGCGGTACCTCCTCGACCTCGGCATAAAGCCGAAATCCGTGAAGTGCCTCAACGTCATTTCCGCCCTCAAGGGGGCCTTGCGTATAACGCGCGCCGTCGAGCACGCGACCGTGTACACGCTATGGATGGATCCGATGCTCAACGAGCGCGCCTACATCATGCCGGGCCTCGGCGACGCAGGCGACCGCATCAACGGCCGCGACGAGGACGAGAGGCCGCGCGACATCCTTCAGCTCATCGCGGACTACGGCTCAAACGTCACGGGGCTCTACCGATCCCAGCTGCGCACGATCGAGGCGACGGTGCTCAGGAGATAGCGGCGGAAGGGGGAGCGCGGTCGGGGCCGTACGAGTCGCCGCTCCCCCCGATCCGCTTCTACCCTTCATCGAACGCGCGTTCTCGCCGGGACCTCGCGCAGGCTACGGCAGCAATACGATCTTCCCGTAGGCGCCTGGTTCCATGACTCTGCGGTGCGCCTGGGGGGCCTGGACCAGGGGCAGCTCGGCGCCGACCACCGGCCGTAAAAAGCCGCTCCGAAGTCCCGCGGCGATGGCGGCGTGAGCGCTGGTCGCCTCCTCGTCCGGTATGTTCCACAGGAGCATCCCCAGGACCGCGGCATCCTTGGACATCAGGTCGCGAGGATTGACGCTCGTCTCGCCGCGGCTGCCGATGACTACGACGCGTCCCCGGCGCGCGAGCATCTGCAGGTCGGCCCCGAGATTGACGTTGGCGACCATCTCCAGGATGACATCCACTCCTTTCCCGCCGGTCAGGCGCATGGCCTCGTCCCGGTAGCCTTTATCGCCGTGGTCCAGCGCGTGATGCGCACCCTCGCGCAAGACCAGTTCGCGTCCCTTGGCGCTGCCCGCCGTCCCGATGACCCGCAGGCCTGCCGCATTGGCGAACTGCAGAGCCGCGATGCCGACCCCGCCGCTCGCTCCGTGGACGAGGATCGTCTCGCCTGCGCGCGCTCGCGCCAATTGCGTCAGCGCACGATAGGCCGTGGCGTAGGGTACGTAGACGCCTGCGCCTTGGGAGAAGGATATCCGCTCGGGGAGCGGATGAACCTGGGACTCGAGGGCAAGTGCGTATTCGGCGTAGGTACCGCTCAGGCTGCGGGCGAGGTAGACGCGATCGCCGGGCTTCGCGAGCGTTACGCCCGGTCCCACGGAATCGATAAGGCCCGCCCCGTCCGTCCCCGGGGTGAATGGCAGCGGAGGCTTGTTGGCGTAGTTGCCGCTTCGAGAATAAGTGTCGGCGGGGTTGACCCCGGCTCCGAGGATGCGGACGACGACCTGCCCGGCTCCCGGGATCGGGCTCGGCGTCTCGTCGATCTTCATTACCTCCGGATCTCCGTACTCCCTGACCATGATCGCTTTCATGCCTTTAGCTCCTCGCATCGGGATAGGATCGGTTTCACTTCCTCACCGCTCCGCCGAACGGGGAGCGGTCGGGACTTAGTAGAAGCATGAAAATCATAACGCTGCTCACCAGAAGGGCCGGCACGTAGACGGACACGATGACCCGATTCGCGCCGAGAGGGTAGGCGAATACCCAGTAGCGCAGCGATTGGAAAAACGCTTTCGCAGTGTCCGGCGTCCCGAAGACGACGAACTGCCGAACCATCGCGCGCGCCGCGAAATCTCGCGAAAGGGCGCCTTTCGGAGCCTTCCGACGCGCTTCGGACTCGCGAGCGGCACCCGCCATGCGGCGACGCGCCCGCTATCGCAGATGGGCGGCGAAGAAGCCCGTCGCCTTGACCCATGCGTCCGCGCTCGCTGTTGGCCGGTACGATTGGGGATCGGAATCGCGGAAGAAGGCATGCCCCGAGTCGGCGTACACTTTAATCTCGTGGACGTTCCCGTTCTCGCCCAGCAGCTGGTCGAACTTCTCGATCGTACCCGCGGGGATCGAAAGGTCGGCGTCGCCGAAAAGCCCGAGGACGGGCGCCCTGAGCCTGTGTAAGTCGCCGAATAGCGTCTGCATGCCGCCGCCGTAGAAAGTGCACACGGCGTCCAGGGGACGATTGATCCCGAGGAGGAGAGACATCCTCCCGCCGAAGCAGAAGCCCACGCTGCCGACCTTTGCCCCGGCATCGGGAAGCTTTCTAATTGCATCGTAGACGGCGCATAGGCTTTTATCGGACCCGGTCGCGTATTTCTGGACGAGGCCGGTCGCCTTAGCGTTGTCCCCCAAAGCGGCAAGCTCGCCGCCGAACAGGTCGGGCGCGAAGGCGAGGTATCCCTTTTCCGCGAATCGGTCCGCGATGCGGCGCGTCTGCTCGTCGAGCCCCCACCATTCGTGAATTACTATTAGCGCGGGCCAGGGGCCTTTCCCGCTGGGTTTGGCCAGGTGGCCGGCGACGCCCCCGAGGTTGGTGTTCATGGTTAAATAATATTATTGCGCGTGCCCCGCGGGCAAGAAAAGCGCTTCATCGAACCCCCGCTCGCTCGATCCTCTTCGAAATCACTGGTTCTGGAAATCCTTGAGATTATCGCGAGTCACCTTCTGGTAGGGGACGAACGCGTACTTGGAGTCCGATAGCGCCCAGCCGGCGGCACCCGGATCGTTGCCCATGGCGAGGGCGTAGGCGAGGTCGAAGGCGGCCCTGCCCTGGCTGGCGGCGTCGCCACGCACCGTGCCTAGGAGGCTGCCGTCCGAGATCGCGTCGAGGGCGAAGCGAGTGCCGTCGACTCCGACTACGGGCACATAGTCGCCCCCGCTCCCCTTGAAATAGCCGGCTACTTTCAGCGCCTCGATGGCGCCGAGGGCCATCTCGTCGTTCGCGCAGAGCACTGCCTCTATTCGTTTGGCGCCGATAGCCGCGATTACGACGGCCATTTTCTGCTGGGCCTCGACTCTCGTCCAATTGGCGCTCACCTCGGTGAGCTTTACGGCCTTGAGGCCGGCCGCGTCGAAGGCCTTCTGCCTGTTAGCGTCGCTGACAAGCGAAGCCTCGTGGTTTGAGTCGCCCCTGATGAGGACATACTCGATCTTTCCGTCCTGGTCCCTGTCGGCCTCGGGATGGGCCTTCCAGTAGTCCGCGAGGATCTGGACTTGGAGGGCGTCCGCCTCCTCGGTCTTTACGCCTACGAAATAGGCCTTGTCCCACATATTGATGGCGACCGTCGAGGGGTCCCGGCTGAAGAAGACGACCGGTACGTCGGCCGCCTTGGCCTTGAACACCAGGGAACCGACGACGGAAAGGTCGACGGGATTCACGATGATCGCCTTCGCCTTATCGAGGAGGAGGGCGTCGACCTGCTCGTTCTGGATCGTCTGCTGGTTCTGGCCGTCCAGGACGGAGAGTACCGCCTTGCCCGTCGACTCTGTCTCGAGGGCGCGCCTGGCGGCCCCTACGAAGCTGTCGTCGACGCTGAACACGGCGACGCCGATACGCGGCTTCCCGCCCGACGGATCGCATCCGGGAAGGAGCAGGCAGAACGAGGCGGTCAGGGCTAAAACGGATAGTGCGATTGTCGCGCGTTTCATGGTAGAAGGATTTTAGCATGAGGAGTTGCCCTTGTCCTCCTAAAACAATGAGAACCTCTTGGCAGGCCTCATCCTGCAGCCAAGCGATTGCCTCACTTGGCGATACATGGCACAATGGTCCCATGGGCAAAGCATACGCGGTATTTTCAGCCATAGGCGCCGACAGAGTGGGCATAGTCGACGACCTCTCGGGCATCGTGTCCGATAGCGGAGGCAACATCGAAGCGAGCAAGATGGCCGTCCTGGGCGGCGAGTTCGCCGTGATCATGCTCGTCTCCATGGAGTCCCGGGCGTTGGATGCCCTAACCGCCCGGACCAAGGATATCGAGGTCCGGCTCTCGCTCAAACTCGGAGTCGAGCGCACTCGCGAAAGTCCCACGCGCGATAGCTCGGTCTCCGCGCGCGGGAGGCCCTACGTACTCGAGACCGTCTCCCTCGACGGAAGGGGTATAGTGCACTCCGTGAGCGCCGTGCTGCGGAGACACGGCATAAACATCGAGGACCTCGAGACGAGGACGGAGCGGGCGCCGCTGACGGGCGCCCCACTCTTCAGGATGAAGGCGAGCGTGGTCCTCGGCCAGGGCGTCGCGATCGGCGCGCTCAGGCGGGAGCTGGAGGAGCTCCAGGTCGCCCAGGATCTTGATATTCTCCTCATGCCCCTCGTTCCGACCAGGATGGATTGAGGCAGATGAAGCGGAAGCGAAAGAACTGTGCCTTCATCGCGATCCTGATCGGCGCCTCGATGCTGCTCGGCCTCGCGTCATGCGCGTCGACCGGCCCGAGCCCGGTCGCGCAGGAGTGGTTCGATCTCGGAAACGCCTGGCTCGAGAAGGGCGACTGGAAAAAGGCCGGGCAGGCCTATTCCCATGCCCTGACCCTCGATCCATCCTTCGCCGGGGCGTCCTATAACCTGGCGCGCGCCCTTACCGAGTCGGGCGATTACGACAGGGCTCTCAAGGTCCTGGATATCCTCGCCGCGCGCGATCCCGACAACGTCGACATTATCGCGGCCCGCGCCTATGCGTTCTATAAGAAAGGCGACGCTAAAGCCGCCCTTGCCGCGTATCGCGAACTGCTGGCACTCGACGCCTACGCGCCCGACGCCGTGTACAACGCCGCCCTCCTCGAGCTCGCTTCGGGCGACGCATCCGCGGCCATTGCCGATCTCGAGCGCCTTACTTCCGCCAAGCCGGACGACGGGCAGGCATTTCTCCTTCTCGGGCGGGCGATCGATCGACGCGCCTCGAACGCTGCCGCGGTCGCGAAGGCGCCCGCGGCAGCTGAGGGAGGAGCGGCGACCCTGGACGAGTCGGATGCCTCGGCCCTCGCGGCCTACGAGAAGGCCAAGACCCTCGGCAAGACGGACGCGGATGCGCTCGTGCGGATGAGCCAGCTCTACGAGAAGACGAGGCGCTTCTCGGAGGCGATGGACGCGCTCGAAGCGGCCCTCAAGGCGGACCCCAAAAGGGCCGCCGCAGCCTTCTCCCTCGCGCGCCTTCGGCTCGTGGTCGCGGATGACGCCGAGAAAGGCCTAGCTGCCCTCAAAGTCGCGCTTGACGCCGGCTTCTCCGACAAGGACGCGGCCTCCGCCCTTCTCGCGGAACCCGATCTTCCCGAACGCCAGAAAGTCTTCGACCTGTTGAAAACCAAGGGCCTAACCGAATGAGCGGGTCGTAGGATGAGACGATTGCTTTTCTCCGGACAGGACATCCTCCTCCCAGCCAGTTCCGATGATGTCCTGGACGCTCCGCCCGAGGCAGGCGATTCCGGAGTCCTTGGCCGCAGGGACTTCGAGCAGGACGGCGTGCGCTACGCGGCGTTCATGCTCGACGAGGCGGGGGCCGGGGCCGCCGTTGCCCTCGGCCTTCGACGGATGCCGCTTCGGGAGGCGCTCGCCGAACGGAGTCCCGAGGCTATCAAGCCCGCATTGCGCGGCATGGCCCTTCTGCGCTGGCTCGAGACTGCGCGGTTCTGCGGCGCCTGCGGCTCTCCCCTTGAAGACGAAGAGACGGATGGTACGGACCCCGGGAGCCGCAAATGCTCGATATGCGGCCGCGCCCATTTCCCTCGGATATCGCCTGCGGTCATCGTGCTCGTTCGCAAGGGGAAGCGTGCCTTGCTCGCCCACAATGCGCGCTTCCGGCCGGGCTTTTTCGGTCTCGTCGCTGGCTTCGTAGAAGCCGGCGAGACGCTGGAAGAGGCGGCGGCGCGCGAGGTCCGGGAAGAAGCGGGAATCGAGATACGGAATTTACGCTATATAAAGTCGCAGCCCTGGCCCTTTCCTGATTCTCTCATGGTCGCCTTCAGGGCCGAGTGGGCCTCGGGCGAGGCCAGGCCCGACGGAGTCGAGATAGGGGAGCTCCGCTGGTGCCTGCCGGCGGAGCTCCCCGAGATGCCGCCCAAGGGGAGCGTGGCTCGCTACCTGCTCGACGAGTTCGCGAAGGAAGGCTAATCCGGCTGCCTGAGCCGCTGTTGAATGCCGAGAAGGAGGAAGCCCACCGGAAGGGCGGAGGCCGCGACGACGGCCGACCAGGAAAAGGAGAGGTCGCCTCGTGAATAAAGCGACAGGATACCGTCGACGAAGAGGCAGGCAAGGGCGGAGCCGAAGAGGACGAATGCCGCTATATTTGGACCGCGCCGCTTCGCCCTTAGGCAAAGCAGGGTGGAAAGCGCTCCGGACGCCATCGCCGCGAGACCGATGGGCAGGGCGAGGGAGAGGAACCAGCCCGAAGCCCCAGTCAGCTCATCCAGCGACCAGAGGTAAAGGAGCGAGGCGGCGCCCATCACCGGGAGGAAGAGCCTCGGCCTTCGATAGACGAGCATGGGAAAGCCGATGAGGATCCAGGCGATCGCCGAGGATGCGGCTCCGATCAGGGACCAGCCGAGAGCGCCGTTCGTGGCGTAATCGACTATGAGGTCGACCGACGCGGCCAAGCCGCAGCCAGCACCCAGTATAGCGGAGGCAAGGGCGAGGGGCTTGTCCCGGCGGTCGGCCGGGAGGGCGGCGCCGCAGCGGGGACAGGTCGTCCCTCCATCGGCTTCCGCGCCGCATTCGCTGCAGATGATCATCTAATGGGCTCCTAACGAACTTTTAGACAGGCCGAACTCGCCATATGGTGCGTACGAGCCGCTCATTTCGTCGCTTCTTCGGGTTTGGCCGCCCATTGGGCGAGGATCTCGACGGCCGCCGACCATTTTCTCGCCGAGGCCGAGCTCAGCGCGAAGCGCGTTTGATAGAGGATCTTGCCGACGTAGAACTCGAGCGTGCTGCGCTTGAGCACGCTGATCCCTTCGATGTCGGCTATCGGGAAGCGCAGGCGCTCGCCGAGGAAGGTCGCCAGCTCGACGCGGTCGGGATAGAGGATCAAGGTTCCGGATCGCAGCCGTCGCAGGGGGTTCATCTTTCGCCCGCGCAGGATCAGGGCCCCGGGATCGGAGAAGATGGGCCGATCGGGGCGCGCGGCCGCATCCCCTCTGATTCGAAGCTCGAAGGCGATCGCCTGCCATCGGTCCCAATCCCTGATAGTCGTGAAGACCGGCGCTTCGCCCTTCCGGGGCCTGATGCGCCCGAAGGCGTCGAGCTTGAGCGCTATTCCGCAGGCCAGGCAATTGAGGCGGGCCCCCGAGCTTCGAAGCTCTCCCAGCGCCTCGCAACGCGGGCACATGAACAATCCCAGCTCGACGTGCTCCGCGCGCCTCAGGGCCTCGAAAGGAACGCGCGCCTTCTCTTCCCAGGCGGCCTCGTCATGGGCGAGCGCGATTTCGAGTCTCGATCTTATCTCGGCGACGTCCAGGCGCTTGAGCTCCTCTGGCGCGAATGCGAGCTTGAACTCCACCTCCATGCGGCCGCGTCGACGCGCATTGGTCCAGCGCGGAAGCGATGAGTAGCCGCCTTTGATGACGGCGGCGAGCACGGGCACCTTGAGGAGCTTCAGGAGCTTGGCCGTCGAAGGGACGAGGGGGAGAGTGGTCCCGTCCCAGGTCTGCTGACCCTCGGGGAATATCCCGACGACGCCTCCGCGCCTCCGGATGACCTCGACGGTCCAGTTGACCGTCTCTATGTCGGGGATGGATTTGGACTTGGGGATCGAGCCGACCAGCCTGAGGAGCGCCCGGATGAGGCGGCTGCGCATGTTGCCGTCGCTCGTTATCCAATAGACGGGCTCGCGGAGAAAGGTGCTCAGGATGAAGGGATCGAGGACCGTGACGTGGTTCGAGACGAGGACGTACGGAGGTTTGAGTGCCTTGGCGGCCTGGGTATTCCTGCCTTCGACCCTGAAAAACAGGTGAACCCAGAGGCCATAGGTACCGCGGATCAGTCTGTTGAACCACCGGACGTTTAGCGGGACGTAGCGCGTGCGGCCTTGCATAGCTCTCCCCGTCTTCGGCCCAACAGTAACTGATCTCGCGCTCCGCGGCAACGGGGCCGGCTTGCGCATCGGCGCGGCTAGGCGATAAAGTAGCCATATTAGGGAGGGAAGCATGGGTTTTTCCCTGGCGCTCTATCCGATCGCCTATCGCGCGCGCTTCGACGGCGAAGCCTGGAGAGAGGATTACGTCGAACAGCCGCATTTGACGCCCGCCGAGGAGGCGGCCCTATCCGCCAGGGAGCTCGGCGAGCTCAACGAGCGGCGCAACGAGTTCGCCGGAGTCCCCCTCGTCAACTATACGACTCAATACGGCATGGGCTGCTTCGAGGGCCTCAAGGCCTTTCCCCAGAAGGGACCCCGGACGGGAGGCGAGATCAGGCTATTCCGCCCCGACGAGAATGCCGCGCGCTTCGCGAGATCGATGAAGGGCCTCGGGATGCCGGGCTTTCCCGAGGATCTGTTCCTTCGCGCCTGCCTCGAGGTTACGGCGCGCAATGCGGCCCTGGGCTTCAGGCCCCCATACGAAGCCGAATGGGAGCGGGGAGGCTTCGCCGACGCGAGCGCGGTCTACCTGAGGCCATTCTCGTACGCCGAAGGCGGGATCGGCGTCGGCATCTCCGAGAGGCCGAGCGTATTCATCGTCGCCAATCCCGTGGGCTCCTACTTCAAGCCGGGTTCTTCCTCCGCGATCACTTCCGGGCGCATTCGGGCGACGCCCAACGGTACCGGCTGGATCAAGTGCGACGCCAATTACGTCATCTCCGCCCTGGCGAAGAAGGAGGCGGAGAACGCGGGCTATATGGAGGTTCTCTTCCTCGATGCGCGCGAGCGCCGCTACGTCGAGGAGGGCTCCTCCTGCAACGCCTTCTTCTACCTGAAGTCGGGCGAGCTCGTCACGCCGGAGCTCGGCGACACGGTGCTCCCCGGCATAACGCGAAAGAGCGTCGTCGAGCTCGCCCGCTCCCGGGGCGTCAAGGTCACGGAGCGCCGGATTGCCATCGAGGAGGTCCTCGCCGACGCTAGGGAGGTCTTCTTCACCGGTACCGCGGCGGGCGTCACCTTTGTCGAGTCCGTCACCCACCTCGGCAGGAAAGTGTCATTCGGCGAAAAGGCCGGCGAGCTCACCGCGGCGCTCGGGCGCGAGCTCAAAGGCATACAGTACGGAGCGGTCGCCGATACGCGGGGCTGGATGAAGAAGGCGTAATCGAGAATCGCGAGCGGGGGATCGATGACCAAGACGGTTCTCGCGAACGGGATGTCCGTGGTCGAGATACCGGAAACCGGGCTCTCGATCCTCTGCGGGTGTCCCGAGAATGCGGTCAAATTCCTTTTCAAGGGCGGACTGATACGCGAGATCGAGCGGAACGGGGTACGCTTCGAGACGGGCCCGAACGCCATCCTCCTCTCCGAGATGCCGGTGCAGGGAGGTCGCTTCCGCAACCTCAGCGAGTTTCCCGTGCTTCAGATGCTTTATCGCCAGGGGATGATCATCCCCGGGCATCCGAACAACACCGGGATTCGACCTATGATCATAGGCATGCGCGATCAGGTCGAAGCGCAAAGCCGCTATATCTATTCGGGGAACTACGGGCTATCCACGGTCGAGGAGCTCGAGGGCGCGGGCCTCGGCCGGGATAGGGCGGAAGAGTTCCTGAGAATGAAGCTCTGGTTCGCCTTCGGCTCGATCAAGAAGACGGAGGAGCTGCTGGATCTGCGAGTCTTCGACGGCCACGCCATCGAGCTTCGCGACGGAGCCTTCGTGCGAAGGATCGGCCAGAACCGCTACGAGTTCCTTTACGCGGGACAGACGGCGAGCGTCGACCTCGACCCAGGCCATTCCGGCGCCGGCGACCGCAAGCTTCCCTACGAACTTCCGCGCAGCGCGATCTCTCGAGCCTATTTCTCGGTCGTCCATATCGGCGAAGGCGACGGCTGGGATCCGGACAGGCCCTGCATGGCCTCGCTCGTCTGCTTCCGAGGCGATTTTTACCTCGTCGACGCCGGGCCGGATATCGAGGCGAGCCTCGAAGCTCTCGGGCTCGGAATAGGCGATCTAAGAGGGATCTTCCACACTCATGCGCACGACGATCATTTCGTCGGCCTGACCGCCCTTCTGCGGAGGGATCGGAGGCTCGCGTACTACGCGGTGCCGTGGGTGCGCGCATCGGTAGAGGCCAAGTTCCGCGCGCTGACGGGAATTGGGGCGAGGGAATTCCGCCGATATTTCAATGTCCGAGACCTCGAGGAGGGCCGGTGGAACGACCTGGACGGGCTGGAAGTCCTGCCTATCATGTCGCCCCATCCCGTCGAGACGACCACCTTCCGCTTCCGGGCCCGCGGGGAGGGCGGCTCTCGAAGCTACGCTCACCTGGCGGACCTCGCGTCCTTCGCCGTCCTCGACTCGATGATCGTCGAGGATCGCTCTCTGCCGGGCGTCTCGGCGGACCTCGCCGCAAGGACGAAGTCCGCCTACCTCGAGCCGGCCGACGTGAAGAAGGTGGACGTCGGAGGCGGCATGATCCACGGCTCGGCGGCGGACTTCGCGATGGACGAATCCGGGCGCATCCTTCTCAGCCACACTTCGTCCCCGGCCCCGGTCGAACCCGGAGGAAGGACAACCGTAGCCCTTTTCGGAGAGGAGGACGTCCTCATCGCGCGCGGCAACGTCCTACCGTCGGTCGCTCTCGGGCGGGCCGAGGAGGGTGGGACTCCGGTCGATATCGGATCGACGGTAGGATCCGAGGGGATCTTGGCCTTCCTCGAGCGGATACCTCCCTTCTCGGAGATGGCTCTCGAGGGGGGGCGGGGCGCCCTCGAGACGATAGCTTCCATGGCTCGGCTCGAGCGCCTGCCCGCGGGACGAAGCCTCATCGAGGGCGAAGAGGCCGCGCTCTGCCTGTTCGCCCTCGGTCGCGCGCGGGTGACGGCCGGGGGAAGGACCGTCGGCTCTCTCGGGCCCGGGGACGTCTTCGGCGAGGAAGGAATACTCGTTGATGGCCGCTGCCTATTCGACGCCATCGCGCTCGAGCCCCTAGAGCTGTACCGCGTCCCTTCGGAGGCGATCGAAGGGAGGCCCATCCTCCTGTGGAGGCTCCGCGAGAAGCTCGAGAGCAGACTTTCCGTGGTCAAGAACGTGTTCGATTTTTCCTGGCGCCCCGCGTACTCCGTGGGCGAGCCGGCGATCGACGGGCAGCACGTCGAGCTGTTCGCCCTCATAGGAAGGCTAGACATGGCCATATGGCGCCCCGAGTCCTGTCCCGACGCCCCTGGCCTCGTCGCGGAGCTCATCGAATTCGCGAAGCTCCACTTCGCGACCGAGGAAGGATTCATGCGCAGAGGAGGCTATCCCGAGCTCGCCGCCCACTCGCGGGAGCACGAGTCCCTCCTCCGCGACGCGACGGCCTACCGCGCGCGCATCGACTGCGGGGACGCGGAGGCGATCGAGGAGCTCGACAGTTTCCTTAAGGATTGGGCGCTCAAGCATACCCTCCTCGCCGACAGGCAATACATCTCCTACCTTCCCGCCTCACGCGCCTACGTCAGCGGCTCCTGACGGAGGCATGAAGGTCTTGACCGCGGGGCGGGGCTCGTCCTGCCGCAAGGTCCTTCGTTCGCCCGGCCCGCTTTGGCCGTTGCCTTGACGGCGCCTCGTTTGTTTATATCGGGACCGAGCGCCGCCGAGGCGTCGAGCGCGAGCCGCACGCGGCAACGCCGGAGTAAGGACGTCGCGCGATGCACAGCGTACAAAGCGTACAAGTTGAGGGGCGAGGGATGGATTTCGGTCGTATCTTGGACGATTGGGAGAGGATGAAACGCGGGCGTGGGGACTCGAGCCCGCCTCTTGCCCGGAAGGGCGCCGTAGCCGACGCTTCTTCCCCCGATGCCGCGGCGCGGGGAGCCCTCGAGGCCTGGCTGGCCGAGCACGATGTCGGCGACAAGGACGCGGAATCGGGCGAGGCCGCGGGCGACGCGGAGCGCAGTCGAGAGGCTCGCCGCCTGGCAGCCCTCAAGCCGGAGGCCGCGCTCGACCTCCATGGGATGACCGGAGAGGAGGCCGAGTCGGCCATAGCGGTCTTCCTGGATAGCTCCTCGCGCATGGGTCTCGAGAAGGTGCTCTTGATTCATGGGAAGGGGCTTCATTCGGCGGGGATGCCCGTCCTGAAGAAAGCGGCTAGGCGCGCGCTCGAGGCCCATCCCTTGGCGGGACGATTCGGCGAGGCAGATAGAACCGACGGCGGCTCCGGCGCCCTATGGGTCCTGATCAGGAAGAAAGGGTAAATTCCTTGGTTTAGTCTATTTTTCGCGGTAAATTATGCGTCCGCGGTTGAGATCGTAAGGGGAGAGGGCGACCTTCACCTTATCGCCCGGCACGATGCGTATGTAGTGCTTGCGCATCTTGCCCGATAGGTGGGCCAGGATGACATGGCCGTTCTGGAGCTCTACGCGGAACATGGTGTTGGGGAGGGATTCCCTGACGACGCCCTCGACCTCTATAGCTTCTTCCTTGGCCACGGTTGCTCCTCAGACGGATCGGCGCCGCGTCTCATGGGCGCCATCGGGAAACGGACTCGCGGCAGTTGCAAAGACGCCTCGAGCGCATAAAATAGTATGTGCTATCCGGAGGAATGTCAACCGATACGCAAAGGATGCGTCCTCGCGTAAGGAAGGGACTGATTTTCCTAGAATTTCAGCGGCTCCGGGCTATCGCGTTGCGCGCGGCATAGCCAACCTCGCTTGACTTTTTCGCTGGTTTATTGCATCGTGCCGGTCTTTCGAGCATTAGGAGGTGGCGAATGGATAAGGATACGATCGAGAAGATGAAGGAGCTGCTCCTCTCGCAGAAGCGAGAGATCCTGGATACTCTCATCGCAACGAACGCCGATTTCCGCGCCATCGTAGAGGAAATGGACCCCAAGGACTTCGCCGACGTCGCTTCGGACGATATCGACAGGAAAATGATAGAAGCTCTTGGCTCGGTTGAGATCAAGCGCTTACGCGCGATAGACGCGGCCCTCAGCAGGATCAATCAGGGCAAATACGGCTCATGCATGAAGTGCAATAAGAAGATCCCCGCGGAGCGCCTTCAGGCCATACCCTACGCCGTCCTTTGCGTCGACTGCCAAAAAGGCGAGGAGCGCAGGAACCGTTAGAAGCTTGCCGAAAAGGCTCCCATGTCTCATTCAACGTCCTTTCAAGTCTCATCGATCCCGACTTCAGTCCACGCCCCTTTGGACAGCACCGCGATCGAGTCGTAGCCTGCCGCCCGAGCGAGCTCTCGGGCCGAGTCCAGGTTGGCGCCTAGGTGCTCGGGGGCGTGAGCGTCCGCGGAGAAGGTTATGCGGACTCGCAGCGACCGCAACTCGCGCAGGATCGGCAGCGAGGGATAGGGTTCCTTGACCTTACCTCTGCTCATCCCGCCGACGTTGATCTCGACCACGATATCCCTGCCTTCGAGCGCGCCGGCGGCGCCGAGGGCCTCGTCGAGGTAGCCGGGAGAGGACTCGTCGAACCAGCGGCCTTCCACGTTGTTCTTCTTGACGAGATCGAAGTGGCCCAGGATGTCGAAGCCGCCCTCCGCGATCAGCTCGCCGAGCTGTTCGTAGTAGTCCCGGTATACCGCTCGGCCGACGTCCTCGCCGTCGTACTGCGCGGCGTGGCTCGCGAAATCCTCAAGCCCCAAATCGACCGCGAAGCGTCCCGAGCCCGGAAGGTCGACGAAGTGCAGGGATCCGATGGAGTAATCGAGGCCGGCCGCCCGGAACAGCTCGTCGCGAGGCGAGGAAAGACCCTTTATCCATTCGATCTCGAGGCCAAGGAGGATTTCGAGACCTCGGCCCTCCCATTCCCGACCGAGCCTTCGGATCTCGGCCGCGTACTCGCCGAGGCGGGACAGCTCCATATTGCCCTCGTTCGGGAAGGGCAGGGGGCTGTGGGAGGAGAATCCGAGGATTCGGTAGCCTTTGGCGGCCGCCGCTGCGGCCATCTCGGAAGCCGTGGAGCGACCGTCGCAGAAATCGCAATGCGTATGGTAGTTCGCGCGCACGCCGGCATGGTAACGCGTTTCGGCTGCGCCTGAACAGTCGCGGCCGACGGCGCGGTCAATCCTTGAAATGCGGCGAGGCCGCTTCGGCGAAATCCGCGAATGCGGAGCGTACGGCCTCGAGCGCGAGGTAGGCGGCAGACATGTCTCCCTCCCTGCCTGCCGTTTCCCCCAAGAGGGCGGCGTCGCCGAGCCGCCTGGCGCTGAGATTCCAGGAAGCTCCCTTCAGCGAATGCGATATTTCCTTGAACCGCGTCGCGTCACCGGCGGCCAAGGCCTCCGCGAGCTCTTCGACCTGCCTGCCTGCCTTCTCCGCGAAGCGCTTGAGGAGATTCTTCACGGTATCGCTTTGCCCTAGGAAGGTCTCGAGCGCGCCAGCCCAGTCGAAGACCGTGGAATCCAGGCTTCGCGCCGCCCGAGGGTCGGTCGCGAGGGCCTTCGCGGGAGAGTCCGTCGCTTCCGCCTCCGGCGCGGCGCCGCTTGCGAGGGCCGCGGCCCCTTTCCGCGCCGGGCCGGCGCTTCCCGAGCCCGCGGCCGGAAGATATGCCGCGAGGACGGCCGCGAGGTCCTCCCTCTTGAACGGCTTAACGAGGATGTCGTTCATTCCCGCCTCGATGCAATTCTCGCGCTCTCCCTTGAGCGCGCTCGCGGTGACGGCGACGATCGGACCCGAATAGCCCTTGTCGCGGAGCGCGCGCGCGGCGTCGTAGCCCGACAGCCTCGGCATGAAGATATCCATGAGGACGAGATCGAAGCGCCGGCCTGAGCCGATCTCGACCGCCTCGACGCCGTCGCGCGCCGTCACGACGCTGCAACCCATCTTTCCCAGCAGCAGCGTGAAGAGTTCGCGATTGACCTCATGGTCCTCGGCCAGCAGCACGGCGCCCTCGAATCGCCTTTCCTCGATGCCGTGGGCTTCAGGGAGCTCGGCTTCCGCGGCCTCGAGGTCGACTTCCGATGAAAGTGCGCGGGCGACCGCGTCGATGAGCTCTGCCGGCTTTATCGGCTTCGAGATGTAGCCGTTGAACCATCGAAGGAGCTTCATCTTGGCGTCGCCGCTGATCGTCCCGAGGGGAGCCATTAGTATCAGACGCGCGCCGTTGATAGCCGTATCGCCCGTGATCTCGCTGGCGAGGCGCCAGCCGTCCATCCTGGGCATGTTCTGGTCGACGAGGCACAGGGAGAAGGCGTCTCCCGCGGCGACGGCCTCGCGCAGCGCGTAGAGCGCCTCCTCGCCTGAGCTCGCCTCGCTGATGCGGTAGCCCGCGGAGGCCGCCGACCTTCCGGCAAAGGCCCGCGCAGGAGCGTAGTCGTCCACGACGAGGAGGCGCGCTCCGCCTTCGGGACCGGCCAGCCGCGACGATCCCGCATTCGGCAGGGCGGCCCTCGGCGAGGCCGAGTATTCGGGAGCGTCCAGAGGCAGCTCGAACCAGAAGACGGAGCCGATATCGCCCCCTTCGGGACGGGATGCCGCGCCGGACGGCAGGACGCCGATCGCGCCGCCCATGAGCTCGACGAGGTGGCGCGAGATGGCGAGTCCGAGGCCGGTACCGCCCGCCTTGCGCGCCTGCGCGGGATCGCCCTGGAAGAAGGGCGTGAACAGCCTCTCTCGCGTCGATTCGGGGATCCCCGGGCCGGTGTCCGCGACTTCGAAGCGCATGCGGGGACCGGCGGGCGACGGCACGCGGCGCAGGATCAGCGTTATGCCTCCCTCGCGCGTGAATTTGACGGCGTTCTTGAACAGGTTGACGATGATCTGACGAAGCCGGCCGGGATCGCCGCGGACGAGGGCGGGAAGCTCGTCGTCCACGTCGACGATAATCTCGAGGCCCTTGCGATTCGCCTCCATCGCGAGGAGATCGACGGACTGGTGGACCCAGGACCTGAGGTCGAAGCTCGTCGTCTCGAGCTCGAGCCTGCCCGCCTCGATCTTTGAGAAATCGAGGATGTCGTTGATGAGGCCGAGGAGGACGTCGGCCGAGAAGCGTACTTGATTCACGTAATCGGACTGTTCCGTATCGAGTTCCGTCTCGCGCAGGAGCTCGACGACGCCCAGTATGGTCTGGATCGGCGTCCTGATCTCGTGGCTCATGTTGGCCAGGAACTGGCTCTTCGTGTGCGTGGCCTTCTCCGCCTCGTCCTTCGCGTCCCGGAGGCCCTTCTCGCGGAGGACTCGCTCGGTCGCGTCCTCGGCGACGAACATGAGGAAGCGCTCGGCGCTGCCGCCTTGCCCGGCCGCGGCGAGCTCCACTCGCGAGAGGGCGAGGCCTAGCCAGCGCATGGTCCCGTCGGCGGCCCGGATGGGGCTCTCGATCGTGGAGTTCTTCTTGCCGCCGAGGAGTATTTCGGCGGCGAAATAGCCGAGGCGCGCGCCCTCGCGCTCGGCGACGAAATCGAAGAAGGAGATCGCGAGCTTTTCGGGCCCGACTCCGGCCAGGCTGCGGAAGAGGGACTCGAAGGCGGAGTTCCACATGGCGAGCAGACCCCGCCCGTCGACCAGCGCGACGGGAAGGGCCGCCTGGTCGAAGACCGCCCTCAGGAGGGCATCGGGCAAGGACATCAGAAATTCGCCTTGAGTATCTCGAGGGTCTTCTTGAGGATCTGATCGGGCTTCAGGGGCTTGATCAGGTAGCTCTTGACGCCGGCCTGGAAGGCGCGCATGACCGCCTCGCGCTGGCTTACCGCAGATAGGATGATGACCGGTATCTCGATATCCTCGGCCCTGAGCCGCGCCAGGACCTGGAAGCCGTCCATCCCCGGCATCAGGATATCGAGGAAGACGAGGTCGTAGCCCTTGGCCTTGGCCGCCTCGATGAATTCGCTCCCGTTCTGGAAGGCGCTCACCGACGCGCTTATCGCGCCGAACGTCGTCTTGACGAGTTCCTGGATCACGAAGTCGTCGTCGACGACGGCTATCGACAGCCCCGCTCCCGCCTCGCGCATGGACTCGATGCTGAGCGGCTTCTTCGCCTCCTCGACGAAGCGCATTTCTATGGACTCGCGCGAGGCTTCGTGCGTCTGGGCGGACAGTATGCGCTCGGCGAGCATCTCGGCCTTGCCCTCTCCCAGCTCGGCCTGGGGGTCGTAGTCCGTGAGCAGGCCGTCGAGCGCGTATTGGAGGTTGGAAACCACTTCGAGGTCGGCGAAGGCGGGTCTGCCGCGAACGAATTCACGGGCGAACGCCGAGTTGGTGAGGAGCTTGATATGGCGCGCCTTCGCCCCCGAGCGGTCGAGCAGTATCCGGATGAGAAGCTCCAGATTCGTGCCGTCGACGAAGCTGAGCTCCATGTCGGCGAGCATGACGAGGATCCTCGGGCTGCGGATGGAGTAGAGTCCCTGGAGCTCGGCGATCTTGAAGCGCAGGAGGTCCACCTTCTCCCGGTTCAGACCTTTGGCTATCTCGACAAAGACGATGTTGTCGTTGACGTGGGCCTCGATGACGCAGGGCGTCGTATCCACCTCGAGGCTCACGCCGAGGATCTCCGAAAGGGTCGCGAAGAGCCCGTCGATTTTTATCGGCTTCATCATGACCCGCTTGATGTTGTAGGGGACGAGCTCGAGCAGGCGATTCTTCTCGATCTTCTGGGCAGTGAGGACGACGGGTATGGAGGCCGTATTGGGATTGCGGTTCTTTTCCTCGAGGACCTCCTTACAGGTCCTGCGGGTGAGGCTGTAGTCCAGGATCACCAGGTCGGGGAGCGAGTTGCGGAGCTTGACCGCGCCGTCGAGGCCGTTGATCGCGGTCTCCACGTTCAGCCCGCCCGCGGTCAGCCTGTCCTTGAGGTACTCGCGGAAGAGATCGGACTCGTCAATTATCAGTACGTTCTTGCGCGCCATGGCTAGCTCGGGTTGACCATGACCGGGGGCTGCTGGGTCGCGTCTACCGCGTCTCGCCAAAGGGCGCCCTCGGGGTCGACGTAATTCCGGCGCGAGACCGCCGCCTTTACGGGGATGTGCACATACTGGCCGTGGACGATCCCTATGAGGACCTTCGTCCGTCCAGCCATCGCCGCGTGGACGGCGTTGTTGCCCAGCCGCTCGCAATAAGCCGAGTCCGTCGGGACCGCGGGGGCCGAGCGGACCATGTAGCTCGGATCTATATACTTGACCGTCGCATCGATGCCCTTCTTCCTGAAGTGGTCGGCGATCCGGTCGCGGAGGAAGACTCCCACGTCGCCCAGCTTCGGATTTCCGGAAGCGTCGACTCCTTCGGATTTCAGGAACTCCTGGCCCGCGCCCTCGGCGACTACCACGACGGCGTGGGACCTGCGTGCCAGGCGATCCTCGAGATGGCGCAGGAAGCCGTTTGGCCCGTCGATCTCGAAGGGCACCTCGGGTATGAGGACGAAGTTCGCCTCGTGGACCGCGAGGACGGTATGGACCGCGATGAAGCCCGATTCCCTGCCCATCAGCTTCACGAGGCCGACGCCGTTCATCGCCGAATGGGCCTCGACGTGGGCGGCCGATACCGCCTCCGCCGCCCGCGCGACGGCAGTCTCGAACCCGAAGGTCCTGTCGACGAAGCGGAGGTCGTTGTCTATGGTCTTGGGGATGCCGACTACCGCGATCTTGAGGTCCCGCCTCTCTATCTCCTCGGCGATCGCGACGGCGCCCTTCTGCGTCCCGTCGCCGCCTATCGTGAAGAGCATGTTGAGATTGAGCCTCTCGATGGCGTCTACGATGTCGACGGTCCGCTCGCCGCCCCCGCGCGACGAGCCGAGGAAGGTGCCTCCGACCTTGTGCACCTCGTCGACCGTCTCGGGATCGAGCGGCTTCGTGCCGATATTGAACTCGGGGAGGAAGCCGCGGTAGCCGTAGCGGACCCCCGTAATGCGGCGGACCCCGTAGCGAAACCACAGGCAGCGCACGATGGCGCGGATGACGTCGTTGATGCCGGGGCAGAGACCGCCGCAAGTGACTACGCCCGCATGGACGTGGCTCGGGGCGAAGAATATCTGCTGGCGCGGCCCCGCCTTTTCGAGGAGGCCGGCCCGCTCCAGACTGCCTTGGTCGCCCGGTCGAGCGTCGACGTCGTACCGGACGAACTCGTCGTCGGCGACGTAGTTCGCGAGGGAGTCGCCGGTCTTCGTGGAAAGGACGATCGGCGAGGGGATGCCGCACCTTCCGAGGACCTGAACGCTGAAATCGATCTCTTCGTTCATCGTGGCTAAGAGTATAGCGGAAGGATCCGGCGGGCGCAATTAACGCGGGAGCCCGCGCTGCCGCGTCGCCTGCGGTCCTTGACTGGGCGGCAGGATAAAAACTACACTTTCGGCGTGATTCGCCCTCGGAATAACGCCGCGCTTCCGCCGCTCAGCCGTCATAAAGGAGCGAAAGAGTATGACCCCGCGTTTTTTCCATTCCTCGCAGAGCCAACGTGCCGAGCTGATTCGGCGCGCGGAATGTCGATGAAGCGCGGAGCCGCGGCATGAGCGATTCTCAGCGGCGCGGCGGAGCCCCGAGGGTCATATTCGCCGTCGACGGCGAGGAGGAAAGGGAAGCCTTCGCCGCGGCCTTCAAGTCCTCATGCCCGGGCGGCGAGCTGTTCTTCCCCGCCAACATCGCCGACGTCGAGGCTCTCTACTCCAACGACCGAGCGGACGCCATCGTGACCGACCTCCGCTTCCACGGCGGCGCCCTCGCGGACTGGCTCACCTTTTGGCCCTTGCCCGTCGTCCTCCTCGTCGACCCGGAGGACGACATGGACCGCGTCGAGAAGACCGTCCGCGACGAGGCCGCGCTATTCGTCCTGCGCATCCCCGGCTTCGGGCATATCCGCGCCCTGCCGCTCCTGATCCGCAAGTCGCTCAACGTCCGCGAGAGCGTGGCCCGCCAGAACGCGCATCTCCAGATGTCCGAGCATCAGTACATGAACCTGCTCCAGGCCATCCCCGATATCGTCTACATCATCGACGGCGGAGGACGGTTCGTCTACGTCAACGACTCGATCCGAGGAATAGGCTATGAGCCCTCAAAGCTCATAGGGATGCACTTCAGCGTGATAGTCCATCCCGAGGACGTTCCCAGGGTGAGCCGCGCCGACGCCTTGCGCTCGCTGCGCGGAGTCGTGACGGGCGACGAAGGAGCCCCGAAGCTCTTCGACGAACGGCGATCAGGGCGGCGCATGACGCGCAATCTCGAGCTCCGGCTGCGGCCAGGCGACATGGTCGGCGATTACCGTATCGGCTCAGTCACCTCCTACGGCGAAGTGAGCTGCTCGGGTTTCGCCCTACCCGAATTCCAGGGAGTCGAGCAGGGGACCGTCGGTATAATACGCGACATCACCCTGCGCAAGGAGCATGAGCTGGCCCTCGAGTCCGACCTCGCGTCCAAGGAAGTCCTCCTGAAGGAAATACACCACAGGGTGAAGAACAACCTCCAGGTAGTCTCGAGCCTCCTCAACATCCAGGAAGCCGCGATACTCGACGAGGACGCGCGCAAAGTCTTCGTCGAGTGCCAAACCCAGATACAGACGATGGCGATGGTGCACGAGGTCCTTTATAGGTCCTCGAGCTTCGAAGGCGTGAGGATGGATACCTATTTCGAGCGCCTCGTCGACTATCTGTCGAGCGTATACGAGGGCGGTTACCGGGGAGTTTCGTGTAGGGTCGAGGCGAACGGGGCTTCGCTCGACCTTGACGACGCCATGCCCGTGGCCCTCATCGTGAACGAGCTCGTGTCGAATTGCATGAAGCACGCCTTTCCGGTAGGACGCGACGGCAAGATCCGGGTATCCTTGCGCGAGTCCGGCGAAGGCTGGCTCCTCGAGGTCGAGGACGACGGCGTCGGCTTCGACCGAGGCGCCGCCGGCGTCCTCGCCGATGGCGAGAAGGAGTCGGGCATCGGCACCGAACTCGTACTCGCCCTCGCCGCGCAGGTGCGCGGCGAGGTGACCCGTTCCCCGGGAAGAGGCGGTGCCGGGACACTGGTCTCGATTTCCTTCGCCAGGTGAAATTCGAGTTCAGGCTCTCAGTTCGACAACGCGGCTTCCGCCGCGGCCAAATCGCGCGTCAGTGTCGGATCGCCGGGCATCGAGGCGAGGGCCGAAGTCAACGCGGCCTTGGCGCCCGAGTAATCTCCTGAATTGTAGAATCGCGCGAAGCGGTTGTGCGCGTCCGCGACGAAGTTCCGCCGGAGCGTCTGGGCGAGACGGGCGAGGCTTCCGTCCCCCGAGCCGTCGGTTCCGCCCAGCCTGGCTACGCCGAGCTTGGCGATGCCCCGATCGGCGATGGCCGCGGCGGCGAGCCAATCGCCGCCGGCTCCGATCCTGCTCGCCTCTTTCCCGTAGATCGCCTCGATCGCCTGCGCGTAGCGGGCGGGACTGATCTCGCCGTCCGCGAGTATCCTGTCCGCGGCGGCGACCGCCTCCGCCAGCGGGAGGCCGTTGGCGGCCCCGACCAGCTCCATTTCGCCGACGACCGACCTAGCTTCAGCTACGGCCGCCGGGCCGGCGCGGTCGGCGCGCTCCGCTATCGCGCCTCGGGCGCCGGCGAAATCGCCCTTTCGTCCATAGCTTTGAGCGAGGCCCGAAAGGGACCCCGCTACGAGAGCGGCCGAGGCGGCGTCCTCGGGCGAGGCCGCCGCGAGACGAGCCGCGGCTTGAAAGGCGGCGTCCCAGTCACCCGCCTGGGAGAGCGCGACGGCCTGGTTGTAGGCGGCGGTCCTGGCGAGGGCCGAGAGGCGAGCCTCGCCAGGCAGCGCGGCCGACGCAGCCCGGGCGGCCGCCACGGCTCCATCGAAGTCGCGGCGGGCTTCGAGGGAGGCTACGAGATTATTGATGCGGTCTACCTGGAAGGCCCGCGAATCCGCGCCGGGGCAGAGCGCCGCATAGTCGGCGCCGAGCCTCGTCGCCTCGGCGAAGCGGCCGGAAAGCTCGAGGACGGATGCCCTGTTGGATAGTATGAGGCCGACGAGCTCCCGCTCTCCGATGGCCCTGCGGTCGCCGTAGCCTCCGGGGGCAACGTAGGCGTAACCCGTGAGACGGCCGAAGCTGTCCTTGAACTCCTTCTTGCCGCCCGGATCGAAACCATAGGGGTTGGTCGTTTCCACGTCCACGCTTCTGCTCCCGACGAGGACCGTGCAGAAGGCATGGTCGGAAGTCCTTACGCCGGCTACGTCTATGCCTATTCCGCGAACGGCTAGCATGTACAGGACCGCCGACGATACGCAGTTGTAGAGCCCCGTGTCGAGGATCCCGTCTATGGTAGTAGCGTCCTCGCGGTAGGATCGGAGCACATTCTTATGGAGGAAAGTGAGCACCGATTCTGCCTTCGCCGTCGCGTCAGGGCCCTGTTCCGCTGCCGCGCCGGCCTCGACGATGATCCGGTCGAGGCGCGACTGGTAGGGGTCGAGCTCCTCGGGCCGCAGCCCGGAGGCGAGGAGGGCGGCCCTCTCGAGTTTCGGCAAGTCCATGGGATCCGCGACCGCTCCGAGTTCCGAGAATCCGGGCTCGGGTTCGAGGAAGCCGACTTCCGGTACGGGGGCGCCCCAGGCCGGCCCGGCAACCAGGAGGAGAAACAGGAAGGGAAAGCATAAGAAGCCCTTCATCACTTTCAAATCTAATTCCCTCGGGGTATAGTAAGCCACGATAAATCGTAAAAGTCGTTATCTTAATAATATCATCGTCGAGAGCCGCCGCTGGAGGGTATATGGATTCGGAATTCGATCTCATAGTCATCGGAGGGGGAGCCGCCGGCCTGTCCGCGGCTCAATACGGCGCTCGCGCCAATCTCAAGACACTCCTCGTCGAGGAACTGGCGGTCGGCGGGCAAGCCCTTCTCGTCGATGCCCTCGAGAATTATCCCGGCGTCATGGGCCCCGTTAGCGGCTACGACTTGTCCGAGGTCATGCGCAGGCAGGCCGAGGCTTTCGGCGCTTCTTCGCTCACCGCGACGGTGAGCGAGCTGCGAAAAGACGGCGGGTTCTTCGTCGTCGACACGAGCGAGGGCGGCCTCAGGGCCAAGACCGTCGTGCTGGCTACCGGGGCCAAGCACAGGCACGCGGGCGTTCCCGGCGAGGAGGAGTTCGCGGGGCGGGGCGTATCCTATTGCGCGACCTGCGACGGTCCGTTCTTCAAGGGAAGGCGCATAATGGTCGTCGGAGGCGGCGACGCGGCCTGCGACGAGTCCGCGTTCCTCGCCAAGCTATCCGACAAGATAGTGGTCGTCCACCGCCGGGACCGCTTCAGGGCGCAAGCCTCTTTGGCCGAGCGTACGCTCTCCAATCCCAATATCGAAGTCCGCTTCAATACGACCATCAAGGAGATCAGGGGGACAAAGAAAGTGGAGTCCGTGCTTCTCGACAAGGCGGAGGGCGGAGGAGCCCATGAAGAGGCCTTCGACGCGGTCTTCGTCTTCGTCGGCTCGATCCCCCAGAGCGCCCTCGCGACCGGGGCCAAGAAAGACGAGGCGGGCTACATCCTTACCGACGATCGCATGGCGACGAGCCAGCCGGGGCTGTTCGCGGCCGGAGACGTGCGCGCCTGCAGCTTCCGCCAATTGGTCACCGCCGCCTCGGACGGAGCGATCGCGGCCCATTCCGCATCCCAGTATATCGACGAGATGAAGGGAGAAGCCTACGCCCCTTCTTCTCCATAGATCGAGGCGCGGAGCGCGAGGCCGCGCGCCGCACGGCAGGACGCTCGCTTTCGCGGTTGTCCTCGCCTCCGCGAGCTTCGCCTCGGCCTCCCCGCCCCAAGCCGATTTCTGGGCTTCGGAGGTGAAAGGAGGCGACGCCGAAGCGGCGCTTGCCGCCTCGATCGTCGGCAGGATGAGAGACGAGGAAGTCGTAGGCCAGATCCTCATGATGGCCTATCCGGGCGACGAGCCCGGTCCCCTCCTGTACGAATGGATCGAAAAGCGCTCCCTGGGAGGCGTGAAGATATTCGGCTGGAACGCCGAGGACAGCGGCAAAGTCGCCAAGGCGGTGTACGGGATTCAGGGAGCCGCCCTCGACTCGCGCCTGGGCCTGCCTCTCCTCGTGGCCACCGACCAGGAAGGCGGGTGGATACGCCACATCAAGGGCGCGACGACGATCACGCCCGGCAATATGGCGATCGGGGCCTCGGGCAGGCCCTATGACGCCTATCGCTCCGCGAACCTCATCGGCAGGGAGCTCGCGGCGCTCGGCGTCAACATGGACTTCGCCCCTTCCGTCGACCTCGCCACCAAGCCCAAGAGCTACATAATCGGGCCGCGTGCCTTCTCGGACGACCCGGAGCTCGCGGCATCGCTAGGCTCGGCCTTCGTCCGCGGTCTCGCCGACGCCGGAGTCATCGCGACCGCGAAGCATTTCCCGGGGCACGGCGATACGGAGGACGATTCGCACGGCGTCCTCCCGGTCATCCGCGTCGACGAAAAGACCCTCTGGGACCGCGAGCTCCTGCCCTACCGCGTACTGTCGGCCGAGGGCATCCCCGCCATAATGAGCGGCCATCTCTGCTTCCCCCTAGTCACGGGCGATGGGTGGCCCGCATCGCTCTCGCCCTATTTCATGACGACCCTCCTGCGCGGCCGAATCGGCTTCAGGGGCTTGGCGGTGACCGACGACCTCGCTATGAACGGGGCGGGGGAGGCTGCCGGCTCCATTTCCGAGGCCTGCATCAAGGCGGTGGAGGCAGGCAACGACCTGCTCATGATAAGCAAGCTCCTTACGACCGACGATCCCGCCTGGACGCGCCTCCTCGAGTCCTATCGGGAAAAGCCCGTCTTCCGGGCGCTGGTTCGCGCGGCCGCGGCCAAGGTCGTCGAGACGAAGCTGAGGTACCTGAGGCCTCGCGGGAAGGCGGTTCTCGTCCCAGATCTCGCGGGGCTCGCGGCCAAAGTGCCCGATCCCGAGGCCGCTGCCTTCTTCGCGGCGCAGGCCTATCGGAGCGCCACCGTCCTGCGCTCGGGCGGAATTCCCTTTTCCCCTCGGGATCGGGGCGGCGGGCGCCTTCTCCTTGCCGGGCCCTTCAAGGAGTTCTTCGACGCAGCCCGCGTCGACTATCCTGGGGCCGGGACTTTCCGCTTCTCCTACGAGCCGGAGGGCGCCGCGGTCGGCTCCGAGCTGGCGGCCTTCGCCCGCGACCTTGCGGGCGTCGACGCCGTGGTCGTCTGCGTCGCCAACGAAGCGGGAATGGATTTCGCCGAGCGTGCCCATGAGGCGGGCAAGCGCGTGGCGATATTGTCCGTCCAGAGCCCAGCGCCTCTCGCGAGGGCGCCCTGGGCCGAGGCCTCGGTGGCCGTCTACAGCTACTCGAGCGACTCCATCAGGGCCGGCATCGCCGTCCTCGCGGGCAAGGCCCAGGCACAGGGCAGGCTGCCCCTGCATCTCCCCGAATGAAGGCTCCCGGCCTAGGAACGGGAAGTCGCCCGAGCGCGCGAACGGGCGCGCCGCGATGGCGGCGGGCCGTAGGGGCGGACATTCCCGCCCTCTCCGCCTTCCTCCGGGAGGGTGAAGAGCGCCGCGTGGGCTTCTCAGGCCGCCTCCTTCGGGAAGCCGGCTTCGGCGCTTCGGCGTCCGTCCGGCTTCCCTCGCCTCTCCGCGGCGCCGTGTGGCTGGTCGACGTCGAAGACGCTTCCGCGGCGGCGCCTTCCGCTTCGGACGGCCCCGAGATCGCAGGCGCCGTCCTCTGTCATCCTTCGCGCCTGGTCTTCCCGATTTTCCCGGCCTCGAACGACGATCGCGAAGCGGGCATATCCCTCCTCGCCTCTTCCTTCCCGCCCGCTTCGGTCACCGGAATGACCGAGGACGTCGAGCGATACGAATCGGCCTTGAGCCTCGAGCCGCTGGCGTCGGTCGCCTATCGGATGATGGCCAGGGCCGAATGCGAGCGGCAGCCGCTCGACGCGACGGTTCCCGGCCATCCGGAACTGTCGATCCGACGAGCTTTCCTGGCCGACCTCGCCGCCCTCCTCCCTCTCCAGGAGGCCTACGAACGCGAGGAAGTGCTTACGCGCATTCATCGGTTCAACCCGGCGGCCTGCAAGGCTTCGCTCGCCCGGGCCTTGGAGAGGCAGCTCGTGTTCGCCGCGGAAGAGGGAGGGGTCATAGTAGCCAAGGCGGGAACGAATGCGAGAGGCTTCGCCGTCGATCAGATCGGCGGGGTATACACGCTTCCCTCGCGAAGGGGCCGCGGGATCGCCTTCGCCCTCATGGCGGCGCTCCTTGCCGAGATATCCGATCAGGGTCGGTCTCCAGCCCTATTCGTCAAGCCTTCCAACGCGGCCGCTTGCGCCCTCTATCGCGGCCTCGGATTCGATGACATAGGGGACTATCGCGCCGATTATTTCGAGGCTTAAGCCGCGGAGAAGCGAGGAATTCGAACACCCTTTCTCGGTGGACCGAAGTTCCAGGCCTCTGTTACCTTCGGGACCATGAACGCAATTCAGGCGGCATTGCTTCTCGCGCTCTCGGCGATATGGGGTAGCTCGTTCATGTTCATGCGCTACCTCTCCCCGATCGTCGGGCCCGTCCTCACCGCGGATATGAGGATGCTGATCGCGGGTCTTTCCCTCCTCGCCTTCTTCGCGGCGACAGGCTACCGCCTGGGCTGGAGGCGGGATTGGAAGCGCTTGGTCGTGATCGGGATCGTCAACTCCGGCCTGCCTTTCCTCCTATTTTCCTTCGCGGCTCTCTACGTGCCGGCATCCGTCGAGTCGGTGCTCAACGCTCTGTCGCCCCTCTTCGGCGCCGTATTCTCCGCGATCTGGCTGGGGGAGGCTCTTTCGGCCGCCAAATTCGCGGGCCTCGTCCTAGGCGCGTCGGGGGTCGCGGCGATAACGAGCTTCGGGTCCCTGCCCGCCTCCCCCATGCTTGCGCCGGCGATCTCCGCCTGCATACTCGCGACCGCCTGCTACGGCCTCTGCGGGGTCTACATCAAAAGGCGCGCGGCGGACATCGAAGCTCGCGCGATGGCGGCGGGCAGCCAATTCGCCGCCGGCGTCATCATCCTGCCGCTCGCGGCCGCCTTCCCGCCCAGGGCGATGCCCGGTCCATCCGTTCTCGCCGCCCTGGCCCTGTTCGCGCTGCTCTGCAGCGCTGTCGCGTACTTGATCTACTACAGGCTGATAGCCGAGCTCGGGCCTACAAAGGCCCTGACCGTGACCTTCCTCATTCCCGTCTTCGGGATGCTCTGGGGACGGATCCTCCTCGGGGAGAGGATCAGCCTCGCGATGATAGGCGGGGCGGCTCTGGTCCTCGCCGGCACGGCGCTCGTGGGATTCAAAATACGCATCCGCGCCTGAAAGAGACGGGCCGAGAGGCCGCGCCGCCCCCGCGGGAGTCATTCGGATAGGTGGTACTCGCCCCTGTACACGTATTCGGGCCTCGCTGCGACATAGAGCGCCCCCGAGACGGTCCACTCGACCCAGAGCGCGCCGGATCCGAGCCTGACCATAGCCTCCCGGTCCGCATAGCCCACGGCGGCCGAGGCAGCGAGAGCGGCCGCCGCCGCGGCGCAGCAGTCCACGGCGCCGCCGGACGGCGCGGACACGAGGAGCTGCCCTCGCGAGGTCACGCGGACGGTGATGACGACCGGCGCCGACTCCGCGCGCCTCGGCTCGCGCTTCCGCGAGGAGGCGATGCGCGCCCTCGCCCTGGCGGCGCCGCCCTCGGCGAAGACGGCGGCCAGGTCCGCGGAAGGGATTCCCGCGCGCAGCAGGACGACCTGGAAACGCTCGCCCGCCGCCTCGATGCTCGTGGCGCGCATCGCCGCCTCGGCCGCTCCGAGGGCCTCGCCGTCCGGCATTCCCCTCGGCGGACCGAGCGAGAGGCCGAGGGAGGCCGAATCGAGGACGTCTACCCGTAGCTCGGCGCCGGGAATCCTCATCGAGACGTCCTCGGCGCCGCTCCGGCCCGAATCGAGGAGGAAGCGAGCCGCGCAGATGGCGGCGTCGGCGAAGGGGCCCGTCGTCCCGTCGGGCTGATAGACTCGGAGCCGCGCCTCGCCCTCGGGCTTCGAGACGACGGCGAGCCTGTCGGCCCCGGCTCCTCGCCGTCTATGCAGGAGGGCCTTCGCGGCCATCGCCCAATCCCTGCCCTTCCCGTCGCCCTCCAGGTCGTCCACCAGCACCATGTCGGAATCGCAGAGGCGCAATTTGTAGAAGGTGAAGTCCATCCGCGTATAGTATCCCGACTTGGGGCCGTGTTGTAGCTCGCCGCGGGCTATGCGCCTCGCGGGGGACGCGGTATCATCGGGTCGTGAACGAAGAGCTCTTCGAGCTTCCCGAGGCGGGGGGCCGAGTCTTGCGGGCCGACGATTTTCCCGAAGGCCCGCCCCTCGGCCCCGGCGTCTGCGGCATCGACGAGGCCGGACGCGGTCCCCTCGCCGGGCCGGTATCGGCGGCGGCCGTCGTCCTGCCGGACGCCTTTCCCGTCGAGGAGCTCGGGGACTCGAAGGCCCTCTCGGCCAGGCGCCGCGAGGCGGCCTACGCGCTTATCGTCGAAGGATCCCTGGCCTGGTCGGTCGGCTGGGCCTACCCTTGCGAGATCGACGGCTTGAATATCCTCGGCGCCAGCCTCCTCGCGATGCGCCGCGCCTATCTGGGAATGGCCTCCGCGCTGGCGGCGCGGAACCGCCCCCCGCCTGGAGCCGTCTTTGTCGACGGCAACCGCCCGCCCCGCCTGGGACGCCCCTGCGCCTGCGTCGTCAAGGGCGACGCGGTCGTCCCCGCGATCATGGCCGCCTCCATCCTGGCGAAAGTCGCGCGCGACAGGGCGATGGAGCGATACGACTGGCTCTACCCGGAATACGGCTACGCGAGGCACAAGGGCTACCCGACTCTCGAGCACCGCGAGGCCTGCCGCAGGCTGGGGCCCTCGCCGATCCAGCGCGAGAGCTTCAACTACATAGCGGAATAGGCAGGACCGGAGGATATGGCGAAACCGTCGGTCATCAAGGTCCGAAGCGCGAGGCGGGTGGACATCATCGACATTACGTCGCTCGTCGCCAAGGTAGTCCGCGAGTCGGGCATCGGCGAGGGCGTCTGCGTGCTCCAAACTCTGCACACGACCGCGGCCCTCACTATCAACGAGTCGGCGGATCCCGATGTCCGCCGGGACATCGAGAAGCAGCTCGCCCTCCTCGCGCCCCGCGACCCGAGTTTCCGCCACGCCGAGGGCAACTCCGACGCGCATATCAAGACCAGCCTTTTCGGGCCCTCCCTCGCCGTCGTGATAAGCGAAGGAGAGCTCGTCCTCGGGACCTGGCAGGCGATTTACCTATGCGAGTTCGACGGACCGAGGGAGCGGAGCGTCGTGGCGAAGTGCATGGCGGGCTAGTCCGGGTCCCCCGGCGCCGCCGGCCTGCGGCGCACGACGATGCGGCGCTTCTTGGGCGCCTCGCTCGACTCGCTGCCCGCGAAGCCGGTGGTCCTCCCGCGCTTGTCCGCGGATCCCTTCGCCGGCGGGGAGAAATCCAGGGCACCGGAGCCGCGCCCAGATTTTTCCATATAGCTGAGAGCGCCCTGGAACGCCTTGACGAATTCCGCCATGTCCTCGCGGAAGACGACGACGGAGCGGCGCTCGAACCCCTCCGTCTCGGAGGGCTTGCTTTCCACCACGGTGAGGAACATATCTCCCATGCGGTTTTCCTTGACGTTGAAGAAGTAGGTCCTGCCGTTGCAGCTGACCCTCGTAGAGAAAAGCTCGCCCCGAATGCCCATAGCCGCTCCTCGCCCTTCGCCTCTCGATAGTACCTGAGGTTCGGAGCGGTCCGCTAGGCCCCGTCCGCTTCTCTCACCATCGCCGCGTGCCAGGCCAGCAGGAATTCCTCGTCCGCCGCGCGTCCGCCCTCGACGTCGGCCATGACGCGGAAGACGGGCTCCGTACCCGAGCCGCGCATCCATAGGAAGGCGCGCGGGGCCCCGGCCGGATCCGCGAAGGCGATTCGCAATCCGCCGCTCCCGGACTCGGAGAAATCGGAGCCTATGCGAGTCTCGACCTGGCCCTTGGTGGCGAAGGCCTCCCAGGACGAGACGCCGAAGCGCCGGGCGAGGTCCCCTTTTCGCTTCTCCCATTCGCGGGCGAATACCGCCGCATAACGCGCCTTGAGATCGGAGTGGTCGACGGTGCTGACGCGGAGGGCGGCCCTCGGCTCGAAGACGCTCGTCGTCGCGAAGGCGGGCAGGGATTCGAGGATTTCGTCGACCCCGAAATCCGCGTAGTATGCCGGTCCTCTCCCCGCCTTGCCGGCGGCCGAGCGGCTCGACCATATGGCGAAGAGCCCCGTCTCGGCGGAGCCTGGGCCGCCGCGCTCGCCCGTCGTCGGCCCGCCGCGGAGGAGGAGGAGCTTGAGCAGGGCGCCGAGGGTGGAAAGGGGATCGCGGACGGCCGACGGGTAGGTAATGTTGCCCCCGTTCGAGCCCTCGCCGAGAATGCGGACGATATAGCCCTTCTCGCGCAGCGCGCCCGCGAGGCCCACGACGTTCGCTTCGCCGGTCTCGGCGCGGTAGACATCGACGTCGAAGGCCCGCGCGATCGCGTTTATCCTCATGCTCGTCGCGTCGTTGACCACGACGGCGGCCTTTTCCCTCGCGTTGCCCGCTTCGTCGTAGCTGAGGCGGCCGTCGCGCACGAGCTGCGACAGCTCGGCGGCGCAGCAGAGCGCGAATACCTCCTGGGCCTCCACCGGCCGTGCGATTCCGTCGCGCCCCAGGACTACCAGGTTCCCGCGATCTCCGTCGCAATCGGGAACATAGGCCGCGACGAAGGCGGGATCCTCGGCGGCGGCCGCCTCGAGCTCCCGCGTCGCGTCCACCAGGGACTCGCCCTCGGGGACGATGCGGTGCGCGAACTCGCGAGGCCTGTCGTTGACGGCGCGGACCCTGACTCCTATGCCCTCGAGGAAGTCGCGGTCTATCGAGACGCAGCGAGCCGAGCCGTTGAGCTCGGCTACGACGCCGACGGGCCGCCGTTCGGCGGCGCTCGCCATCTCGTCTAAGAGCCCTTCCTGCCCGCGCCGGTCGTCGGTTCCCGCTATCACTTCGTGAGCGAACAGGGTATAGGCCGAGATCGAGCGGCGCTTCCAGCCCGCGCAGCCCGAATAGACCCTTGCTATGCTTTGCGCCTCGGCCGCCTCCATGAGCGCGAGCACGCGCGCCGACAAACCGCTTCCCGCGAGCAGGGCGCGGTAGGCCTCGATCAGGGAGCTCGAGTCGGAAGCGCCGATGACGCCTCCGTCGCCCAGGCCGAACTTCAACCCGTTGTGTCCGCGGGGATTGTGGCTCGCCGTGACATAGCAGAAGCCTTCCGCTCCCGCGTCGGCGCCTGGCCCTCGTCCCGTAGCCCCGCGCGCCGGGATCGCGCGCGCGTAGGCCATTATCTCGGGAGCCGCGACGATGAAGAGGTAGCGCGGGGACAGGCCGAGGCCGAGGAAGACGCGGATAATGGCGTCCGCGATCGCGGGGCCGGTCGGCCTCGAGTCTATGCCCACGAGGACGCGTGGAGAGGCCGAAGGGCTTCGCGATCTTACGAGACCCGCGAAGGCGATGGCGGCCGCTCCGGCGAGGACGATATCGGCGCCGGACACCGCGTCCGAGTCCGATTCCTCGTCCCCGTCCTCGGCGAAGACCTTGCGCCATCCCGAGGCCGAGAGGATGAGGGCCGACGCGGCCGCCCGCACCTCGGCGGCTCCCGGCAAGGAGTCCGCGCTCAAGGGGACGATGTCGGGGTCGCCTACCGTGAAATCCGTTCCGGGCAGTGTTATCCTGGGCATAGCGGCTGATAGTATAGTCCAACCGGGCCCTTTGTCGCGAGGCCGATCTTTTGATATGTTATATCACGGAGGATGCGATGATCAGCCTGGAAGACGAGACCTGCATCGACTGCGGGATTTGCGCGGATGTCCTTCCACAGTATTTCGAGGTCGCCGAGGGCAAGGTGCGCGTCCGCCGAGGCGCCGGGCTCGGGGGCGAGGAGTCCGATCGGGAGGCGCTTAAAGAAGTCATCAGGGATTGCCCCTCTGGCTCGATTCGAGCCTAGCATCCGCCCTGGCCTTGCTCCTCCGCTCGGCTCCTCGGTATCCTCTGACCGATGAACCCGATGATGCTCCTTAAATCGCTGGTTCCCGGTCTCTTGCCTCTCGTCATATTCGTAGGCGCCGACGCCGTATTCGGCGAGAAGATCGGTCTCCTCGTCGGCATAGGCGTGGGTCTGGTCGAATTCGCCTACATACTCCGCAGGGACAGAAAGGCCGATCCCTTCGTCGCGGCGGACACGATCCTCCTCGCCGTCGCCGGAGGGATCTCCTTCTTCATCGGGAACGACATCTTCTTCAAGCTCAAGCCGGCGGTGATCGAGGCGATTCTCGCCGCCGCCATGGGTGCCCTTCTCGTCCTGCCCCCGAGCTATCTCAAAGGCTACGTCGGCAGGCAGCTTCGCGGCATCGCCATCCCGGACGCGGCGATGCCGGCCATGAAGAAGAGCCTCGCCGTCATGCTCGCCGTCCTCGTAGCCCACGTCGCGCTCACTGTCTATGCCGCGCTTGCGATGTCGACGGCCGCCTGGGGCTTCATTTCCGGAGGCCTTCTCTACATCCTCTTCGCCGCCGTCGCCATAAGCCAGTTCGCCTCCGCGAGGCTGCGGGCGAGGCGCGCCGGGCGGGGAGGCTCGGGCGAGGAGATGCTCCCCCTCATCGACGAGTCCGGCAAAGTCCTGGGAACGGCGCCCAGGAGCGAGTGCCACAAGGGACCGGGCAAGCTCCATCCCGTCGTCCACCTTCAGATCGTGGACGGCAGGGGAGGCATGTATTTGCAGAAGCGGTCCGCCGGCAAGGACATCCAGCCCGGCATGTGGGACAGCGCCGTAGGCGGCCACGTCTCCGCGGGCGAGGACCTCGACGCCGCTTTGGCGCGGGAGCTCCGCGAGGAGCTCGGCGTCACCAAGCTCGCCATCGAAGCCTCCGGGGGGAAGATAGAGCCCATCCTCCGCTACCGCTGGGACAGCGATCGCGAGTCCGAGCTCGTGTTCTCCTTCATCGTAACCTACGGAGGGCCTTTTTCCCCCGACGTCGCCGAGATCGACGAAGGCAGGTTCTGGAGCTTCTCCGACATACGCGCCAATCTCGGCATGGGTCTGTTCACGCCCAACTTCGAGCACGAGTACGGCCTCATCGAGCAGGCGGCTGCCGAGGCCGCCAGGGCGACGGCCGGTACGCCCGCGCTCGCGGCGGCCGCCGACGCGGGTACATCGACCGGCTCTTCGGCATCGGAAGGGCGCGAAGGAGCCTCGCCCAGGCGAGGGCGGAGGTAAGGCTAGGCGGGTCGGAAAGGCGGCGGCCTTGTCCGGGCGGCTTAGTCCTTCGAGCGGAGTGGGATGTCCATGAGGGGAAGCTGCACGCCGGAGGCGGCGGCCTTCTTGTTCTCTTCCTGGATCGCGTCGAACACTTCCTGTCGGAAGACCTTCACGTTGCGAGGCGCGTCGATGCCGAGCTTGACCTGATCGCCGCGGACTTCGACCACCGACACCACGATGTCGTCGCCTATGACGATCTTCTCGTTGACGCGGCGGGAGAGGATGAGCATTGTCCCTATCCCTTGGACGCGGCCAGCTCGGCCATGATGTCGTGCTTTACGCGCCAGCGCGAATCCCCCAGCACGGTCTGAATCCCCAGGCGGTTAGCCTTGTTGATGATGAGGGGGCCCATGAGGTTCGCCGTGACCGACCCCCCTTCTCCGGGAACTGTGACTATCGCGAAGACGAGGACATCGCCGGGTTGGGACACGCCGATATCGACCAGCGAGTCGTCGTTCACGTCGAGAGAGTAGTCGGGACGGAAGAGGAAGGGGTCGATGAGTATGAAGGCGAGGTCCGGGACGTCGATCGACTGCAGATAGAAGAAGGGCTTCTGCCGGGCGTCGAGCAGGATGTAGTCCTTGAACTTCTCGAAGCCGAGGATGCCCGCGGGAAAGGTAACCAGCTGCCGTTCGTCCGCGTCGATCTCTCCGTAGGCCTTGGTCTTGACTCTCATCTGTCGCTCCAAAATACCGGGCCTCAGCGCAGGAAGTCAAGAAGCGTCTGCGGGAAGAGGCGCCCCGCGAAACCCAGGGAGGCCTTATGCGCGTATTCGAGCATCTTGTAGTCGGTGATGGCCTTGGTCATGTCCAGGTCGGCTTCTTCGCTCTCCAGCTTCGCCGTGTCGGGAATCTCCCGGTTGAGCCTCGCCTCGACGACCTGGAGCCTCTGGCTGCGCGCGCCGATCTCGGCGACGCGGCGATTGAGGTTGTCGATGCCGGCGTCGATGCCGGCGAGGGCCGCGCCGCCGGTCTCGAGCGTGTCGCCGCGATTGAGCGAGTCGCGCAGGCGGATGGCCGCGTCGAAAAGGGAGCCGCCCGATACGCGCGCGCTCGGCGCCCAGTTGTCCGGGGCCGCGCCCGACGGCGCGAGGAGGCCGAGCTCCTTCAGCACGCCGCCCGCGGGAGCGCCCGGCGTCGCGGGCCCGTCCTCAAGGCGCATCTGATGGGCGGTCGTCGTCTCCAGGGCGAGCGAGAAGCTCCTCGGGTCGATGGAGGCCTTTACCGCTGCCCCCGAGTCGTTGATCTTCGCGGCCACCGCGTAGACGTTGTCCCCGGCTTTGACGCCGACGGCCTTGCCGTCCACGATTATCGTAGCGTCGGCCGCGGCTCGCCAGTCTCGGGCGTCGAAGCTCGAGACGGCCTGCTGCTTCTCGGCCCAGAACACGTCCGAGCCGCTCTGCGATAGGGGGACGTAGTCGCCTTCCGATATCTCCGCCTTGGGACCGTCCTGGGCTCCCAGGTATTGTACGCCGACGGTCACTTCGCCCGCCGCTCCCGGGGCGGATCCGGTTATCTCCCGGAAGGGCTGGGTGCGGGACTTGTCGCCCGAGAAGATGTAGCTGCCGTCCGGCCCCCTCGAGTTGGCCATGCTCACCATCTCGCCGAGGAGCTGATCCACCTCCTGGGCCATGTATTTCTGGTCTTCTTTGGAATAGGTGCCGTTGGCTCCCTGGACGGCTATCTCCCGCAATCTCTGCGAAATGTCGATGGTCTGGCGGACGTAGTCCTCCGAGACCCTGTACTGGTCGTCGGCCCAGGCCGCGTTCTTCTCGAAACGCTGGAGGCGCGCTCCGACGGAGTCGTAGCGCGTCGCTCGCGCCGCCGCGAGAGGGTCGTCGCGGAGGTTCTCGATCCTGCTCTGGCGGGCCATCTTGGTCTCGGCCGAGGCCATGTCGCGCTCCCGGCGCCTCGCCCAGAACTGCATGTCGTCGTTCATCAGGTCGCTGCTGACGCGCTGCATCTAGGTCACGCTCCTAGTCGGTTGATTATCGTATCCAGCATCGAGTCGACGCGGGTGATGAACTTCGCCGCGGCCTCGTACCCGTGCTGGAATTTGATCATGTTGGCGAGCTCCTCGTCCATGTTCACCCCCGACGCCGCCTGCCTGAGGTCGCGGAGCTCCTTGCCGATCCTGTCGTGGGTGTCCATCCCGATCTGCGCCCGCTCCCCCGAGAGTCCGACGCGGGCGACCGCCTCGGCGAAGTGGTCGTCGAAGGTCCGCAGGGATCCGACCATCACGCTCTGCGTGCGCAGAGCCGCGATCGCGAGGGCCGTCGAGCCGTCGCCCGCGGCCGCCGGCCGGCCGTTCTCCCCGAAGCCGGCCGCGATGGAGCCGACGTCGGACTTGATCTCGGGCGCCACCTCGAGCCATCCCGCGGGGTGGGCGATGGGCGCCACGGCGAAATCCGCGCCATCGGACCGCAGAGAGCCGGTCGCGTCCGCATGGCCCCAGTCGTAGGCTCCCGCCGCGCCGGTCCCGCGCAGGAGGCCCGAATAGCCCGCGAGGAACTGGCCCGAGTCCTCGACATGGCGCACTACGAAGGACGGATCGCCCGGATTGGCCGCCGGCGTCGCGCGCAGCTCGAGCTTGCCCTCGCGGGTGAGCCTCGCCGTCACCTCCGCCCCCGCGTGGTTGATGCGCGAGATGAGATCCGCCACTGTATCGGTCGGGTTGTAGCCGACCTCGCTGATGCCCGCCGCGGACGAGAGCCTGATGGTCCCGGCGAGGCCGATCTGCTCTTGCGCCGTCAGGACGTTGGCTCCGGTCATCCGGTATACGTAGGTCGAATCGTACTTGCCGTCGCCCTTGCGGTCGTAGTTGCCGGCGACGTTGTTGATGAAGGGCCATTCCTTGAAGAAGTCGAGGCCGGTCTTCCCGTTCGCGCCGTAGCCGGCTCGGTGCGTCTCGTTGACGAGGTCGGCGAAGCTCAGCGCCATCGTATCGAGGGTCTGCATCTCCTTCCTCGCGTCGCCGTCGCGCAGCTCGAGCAGGGCGCCCAGCGTGCCTCCCTTTATCGAGGCGGGGAGGCCGGTGTCCTGCCAGGCGGGGGAGGCGAAGCCTTCCTCGTCGGGCCTCTGCATCTCGAAGGCGCGCGCGATCTTGCCCTGGACGAGCACGAGACCGTCGACGTGGACCATGAATTCATCGGCGTCCCTCTGCCCGACGCTGATCGGGACGAGGTGGCCGAGTTTCTCGACCAGCACGTCGCGCCGATCCATGAGGTCGTTGGGATTGTCGCCGATCGCCCTGGATTTCTGTATCTCGAGATTTACGCCTGCGATCTCCTTGGTCAGGTCGTTGACCTGCGAGACCGTGCCGCGGATATCGCCGTCGACCATCGAGCGGAAGTCCGAGAGGCGGCGGTACCTGTCGCGCATGCTCTCGGCGAGGCCCTCCCCCCGCGAGAGCACCGCCTCTCGCGCCGCCGTGTCGGAAGGCCGCAGGGAGAGCTCCTGCCAGGAATCCCAGAACTTGTCCATCTGGGTCCGCACCGAGGTGTCCGAAGGCTCGTTGTGCACCTGCTCGAGCTGGTAGAGGTACTTGTCCCGCGTTGTCCAGTAGCCCTCGAGGCCGCTCTCGGCATCGATGCGGCCCTCGAGCAGATCGTCCTTGATCCTCTCTATCCTCTGTATCCCGACGCCTTGCCCTATCTGCCCCGGCGTCTCTTCCCTCGTGAGGTCGGGCGCGTAGAGGGGGTCGGTGGCCGCGAGATCGACTCGCTGCCGCGAGTAGCCCTCCGCCGAGGCGTTGGCCAGGTTGTGGCCTATCGTATCGAGGGCCTGATTATGCGCGTTGAGGCTGCGCTTGCCCAGTTCTATGCCAAGGAAGGTCGATTGCACGGCGTTTTCCCCCAGCGAGTACTCGACTGCTCGCTATGTCACAAGGCGGTATTGAGAAGCAGGGCGTCCAGGTCGGGCTGGACCGCCTTTCCGGATTTCCCGTACATGCGGTGCTTCTTCTCGGGAAAGAGCTCCTCGAGGACCGCGCGCAGGAGATCCCGATTGCTCGCGGCGTAGTCGCCCGCCGAGGCGTTCTCGAACTTGGCCCGCATCGCCGCGAGCTTGAGCCTGCGATAGAGGTCCGTGAGCTCGCTGCGCTCCGGCTCGGGCACCAGGATGGCCACTCGGTACATGCCGCCCGCCTCGCAGGCGGTCCGGGCCCGCAGGAGCTCGAAGACCTCGGCTCGCTCGCCCTCCTTCGCGGCTATGGCACGGGCGAGCTCGTCCTGGATCCCGATCGCCATCTGCAGGGCAGCCCAGTCCCTGGACCGGACCGCCGCGGTGAAGGAACGCTGCGCAGCCACGTAGGCTTCGAAGCAGGATATCTCGGCGGACATAGCCGCCGAGAGGGCGTTGACGATCTCCATCTGCGTCATGTGGACACTCCTTCGCTTCATATTTTCGGTAGCCGCGAGTCCTGGATTAGCGAAATGCGCCGATGTTCCCCGCGATCGGCGCCGGGCGGCTCCGGATTGCGCCGACCGTTGGCCGCCGATATAGTGAAGGCCGCATGTTCAGCCCATTAAGCGGCCTTCTTTGGCTCATCAGGGGGGTGCGCGTCTACGCGCTCGTCGGCGAGAGCGGCACCGGCAAGAGCTTCCGCGCCAAGCTCGTCGCGCAGAAGTACGGCATAGACATGATAATAGACGACGGTCTTCTCATCCGCGGCGACACCCTCCTCGCCGGCCGCTCCGCCAAGAAGGAGCAGCTCTACATGGCTGCGGTCAAGACAGCGCTCTTCCACGACAAGGCCCACCGCGACGAGGTGGCGCGCGTCCTCCAGAAGGAGAGGTTCCGCAAGATACTCGTCATCGGCACCTCGGAGCGCATGGCCTACAAGATCTGCGAGCGGCTCCAGATACCCCATCCCGTCAAGGTCATCAAGATCGAGGACATAGCGAGCCGCGACGAGATCGAGAAGGCCGTCCGCTCGCGCAAGGTCGAGGGCAAGCACGTCATTCCCGTGCCCGCGCTGGAGATCAGGCGCAACTATCCATCGATATTCTACGACTCGATCCGCGTGTTCCTGAAACGCAACTTCGGAGCCGCGCCGACGCGCCCCAGGATCTACGAGAAGTCCGTCGTGCGTCCGGAGTATTCGAAGAGGGGAAGAGTGTCCATCTCGGAGGCGGCGCTATCGCAGATGGTCATACATTGCGTCGACGAGTTCGACGACTCGCTGCGCATCCGTCGCCTTGCCGTCCGCTCCGATACCCAGGGATACCGGCTCACGATAGTGCTCGAGGTTCCCTTCGGCACGAGATTGGCATCCAATGCCCATGCCCTCCAGGAGTACGTAATCGACAATATCGAGCGCTTTACCGGCATCCTCATCGAGGAAGTGAGCATCGTCATCGATCGCTTCTCCCCCCGGAAATAGGGCGGCGTCGCCGCGCGAGCGCGGCCATCGCGGGCACTCCCCCCATTTCGGTGGACAGAATCCTTTTCCCGGAGCCTCGAGGCGCCAGAGGAGCGATACGATGGGCGAAATCGACGCCGATTGGACCGCGTTCATTTGACATTCGTCGTTTGCAAGGCTACGATATATAGTACTTCGCTCAAGGATTGACTTTAATTAAATTAAAGTCGGATGCGAAGCGGATTTCCGGTAAAGCCGAGTCAGGGAACAGACTCAGGGGGAATCATGAAGAAGTATACTATACTGCTGATCGCCGCGATCTTCGCGGTTTCGCTCGCCGCGGCGCAGAATGCAGGCGCCACGGCGACTCCGCCCGACGCCGCGCCGGCGGCGGCTCCAGCCGCAACGCCCGCGACGGCACCGGCCGACAACGGCGCCGCGACGACGCCCGCGGCAAGCCCGGCCCCCGCTCCGGCCGCGGCGGCTCCCGCCGCGCCCTCCTCCGGCGCAGTCTTCGGCCAGGCTTCGAGCGACCACTACGTGGTGCTATCCGAGCTCGGGCAGGACCGGGCCGACTCCTTGGTCCGCCAGCTCGAGGCCCTCTTCAATCTCTACAATGGATTCTTCCGCTACGATCCGGCGGACCTCAAGGCCAAGCTGAACGTCCGGGAATTCAAGGACAAGGCCGGCTTCGACGTCTATATGAACCAGATAGTCGGCGAGACCAAGGACGACTTCGTCTACCTGCACTACCCGAGTCCCGAGCGCTCCGAGCTTCTCGTCTTCTCCAAAAGCGAACCCGATTTCTCCGCCAGCCTCGCGCACCAGGGCTTCGTGCAATTCATCAAGGCCTTCATCCCGAACCCGCCTCTCTGGATCCGCGAGGGCGTCGCCGTCTGCTTCGAGTCGGCGAAGTGGGACGACAAGGCCGGGAAGCTCGACTTCCCGGAAAACTTGGCCTGGCTCGAGACCGTGAAGTCCCTCAAGGATCGGAGCCTCCTCATGCCTTTGGACAAGCTGTTCTCGATCGGGCAGGACGAGGCGAGCGCGGATCTGGACGTCTTCTATCCCCAGGCTTGGGCCCTGACCTCCTTCCTCCTCAACAGCGACGACAAGGCCTATAACCGCCTCCTGTGGGATGCCATCGCGGCCCTTCGGAGGGACGCGAGCCTGGAGGACAACCAGGACGCGGTAGCCAAGATCGTCAGCACCTGGTACGGCAACGACGCGACCGAGAAGGCCTTCGAGGCCTACCTCGCCCAGCGCAAGACCTTCCCTGAGCTCGTCGCCACCGGCGTCCGCAAGTATGCCGACAAGGCGTGGAAGGAGGCGAGCGACGCATTCGTGGCGGCCGAGTCCATGAACGCGGAGAGCTACGTGCCCGAATACTACCTCGGCCTCATAGGCTATGCGCAGAACGATTTCGACGGCGCCGAATCCCACTATAAGCAGGCGCTGGCGCTCGGCTGCGATCCCGCGATAACCAACTACGCCCTCGGGGTGAACGCCTACGCCCAGAATCGTCTCGACGACGCCAAGGGATTCCTGAAGATCGCGCGCGACGACGCGCCCGACCGCTACGGCGATAAAGTCGACTCGCTCATCGCCAAGATAGGCAAGTAAGCCGCTTTCGCCGACCCTGGCCCGAAGGCCGCCCGGGACAGATCTCCCGGGCGGCCTTTTCTTGCAGGAGAGAGGAAGTCTTGACGCGGAACGGGGCCGAATGGGGGGTAAAGGATAAGCGGCTGCAGGATGGTCGGCCGAATTCGCCGATTTGGAGCGAGGGGAGGGCCTCCCGACGGTGTTTTCAGCGCTTCAGGACGGCCAGGATGCGTTCGAGGACTTTTTTGCGGTCGAGCGGTTTTACTATGTAGCTCTTAGCGCCCAGGAGAAGGGACTTCTTGACGACGTCCTCCTTGCCCAAGGCGCTGACCATGACTATGCAGGCGTTCTTGTCGAATTCAAGTATCTTCTCGAGGGCGGTGACGCCGTCCATCTTCGGCATCGTGATGTCCATCGTGACGAGGTCGACGTTCGGGCACAGCTCCTTGTACTTCTCGAGGCCCGCCATGCCGTCGCCCGCCGTACCCACCACGTCGAAACCTTCGGAGGTGAGTATCTGGCCGAGCTGCTTCGCTATGAACATCGAATCGTCCACGATCATCACGCGGTATGGCATACCGTCGGGCTTCACGCCGTCGGGGTGTTTCTCGTTGATGTTCGGCATGTCGGACTTGGCGATCATACGCTTCAACGCTCCTTTTCCCGGACAGGACCGCTCGACACAGGCCGGCCCAAGGGTCCACAGCTACGGTTATAATAGAAGAGCACGGGCTTTGCAAGGCCGCTTCCGTCAGAGGAGGTGGCCCATCTTCTCGCGCTTGACCGACAGATAGCCCTCGTCATGCGGGTTGGGCGCGATGACCAGGGGAAGGCGACCGTCCACGGCCACCCCTTCGGCCTTGAGCTGCTCTATCTTGTCCGGGTTGTTCGTGAGGAGCTTGAGCGACTTTATGCCGAGCAGGGCGAGTATCTTGGCCGCTACTTTGTAGTCCCTCGCCTCGTCGGGGAAGCCGAGGTAGATATTGGCCTCGACCGTATCGAGGCCCAGCTCCTGGAGCCGGTAGGCCTTTATTTTGTTGAGCAGCCCGATGCCCCTGCCTTCCTGTCGCAGGTAGATCACCGCGCCGCAATCCTGCGCGGCGACGAAGCGCAGCGCGGCCTCGAGCTGGTCGCGGCAGTCGCAACGCAGGGAGCCGAGCACGTCGCCAGTGTGGCACTCGGAATGGACGCGTACCGGGACGCCCTTCCTTCCCGCCACGTTTCCGTGAACCATGGCGGTATGCTCTTTGTCCTCGCGGGCATCGTAGAACCCGTAGAGCTCGAAATCGCCGAAACGAGAGGGCAAATGGGCATGCGCGACGAGCTGCACGCAGAAATCCTCGTCGGCGCAATACTTGCCGGCTCCCTTGCAATAGCGCTCGCCTTCGTAGAAGTCCGGGGCGCCCGAGAGCTTCGCCCTCAACTCTTCGAGCCCGACCGTCTTTCCGCAGCCTTCGGTGAGGCACTCGCGCGTGAGAACGTCATTCGATGCTTCTTCCATCAGTCGTACCTCTTTCAACGCCAGTGTTAATATACTGAGGAGTCGAAGCCGGCCGTCACTGCCGATCGGGCCACTTGACTAGGCCGCAGGCGGCGTGCATACTTCACAACCGCTACATGAAGGAGAGCTACAGTGCCCTGTGGTAGGAAGCGAAAGCTCAAGAAGATAGCGACGCATAAGCGCAAGAAGAAGAAGAGAAGAAACAGACACAAGACGAGGGCCTGAAGTCGCTATCCTTTCGGCTCCGACGGGGCCGCTTCCCCAGGGAAGCGGCTTTTTTTTCGCTCCTCCGACGGGCGACTTGCCCGATCAGGAAGGATCAGTTACGATTATAGACAATGGGTCGTGGCATCGACGTCTACCAGCTCGTCAGGTCCTTCGCGCATCGCAACAGCCTCAGCGAACTCGATTATAGGACCTTCGCCCAGGCCATCCAGCGCCAGGCGCGGCTTTCAGACCAATCCGAGCCCGTCTTCCGCGATCTCGCCCTGAATCCCGACATCGTGCTCGTACCCAGACTTTTCCTCCTCTCCAAAGACAGGAAGCTCGTCCTCCAGACGGCCGGGAACGAGATACGGTCCATCATACTGCCGGAGCACTTCGCGGAGGCTTTCTTCCAGGAATACCGCCGCATGGACGAAAACCCCGACGTGCCCTTCCCCGACGAGGAATCGCTGCAGATTTCGGTGCCCGGAGAGTGGATTCAGTCCATCTCCATCGATACCGACCTCGGCGCGCTGTCCGAGACGGCGGGCGAGGGGGCTGCCGAAAAGCGGGTGCCTTTGTATCGCGTCACCTTCCCCGACGGCGTTCGGCCCCTGGTCGTGCCCGCGGCCTTCGTTCCCGACAAGCTCCTCGAGTACGCCGTGCTGAAGCTCCGGCAATACCTGCGCAAGGGCGCGAACAAGGAATATATGTACAACAAGCTGAGCTACGCCTTCCCGGGCAAAGAAGGCCAGCTCAAGGACGCATTGGCCGCCGTCCTGACCAAGCCTCTCGAGGCGGTCAAGGGCATCGTGCGCTCCGATTCGGACTTCACCTTCCCCTTCTGGGCCTACTTCGTCAGCGCGATCAAAAAGGACCTCGACAAGAAGAAGGACAAGACGCCCGAGGACTGGTCCTTTCATCAGTCGGCCGTCCTCGCCGAATTCTTCGCGAACCACTACAAAGGGAAGGCGCAGCGGCTCCAAGACCTCGAGGCCGCGATGAAGTCCCTGGACATCTGCATCCGGAAGCCGCCCTACAATTACACCCTCGACGAGATACTGGGCTTTCGGGACGCGAAGGGGACTCCCGTGCTGGGCAAGTTCACGAAGGATGAGCTCGAGTCGCGGATCAGGGAGAAGAGCACGAAGGCGGAGGACGGCGCCCTTCCCGAGCTCCTCGTCGTATCGACGAGCGGGCGGCGGGCTTTCGTCGCCAAGGACAAAGCCCTCCTCTTGGCGGTCAGGCTCATTTCCGACGCTCGTTCCGAGCTCCGCTCCAAGATGCTCGAGGAATGGAAGCGGCTGCTCGAGGATTTTCGCACGAGCCCCGCGATGGAGAACGACGAGGCCTTCCTCGCTGAGCTAGTATCCCAGGTCGAGGCCCGCTTCCCCCTCCTCGAGGCCTTGATCCGCGACCGCCTCCTCCCCCTCGTGCGCGACGAGGCCGCTTCCCGCGGCGAGCTCCCACCCGACGTCGACCACCTCTTCTACAAGGACGACCTCATTCCCCTCGACGAGCTCCTCGATCTCGCCCGCAAGCCCCTTCTCGTGGACGCCAGGATCCTTCTGCCCTTCTGGTACTCGGTCCCCGTCCTGTCGGGCTTCGCGCGGCTCGTGCATCGCCTCAGGAAGAGCCGCCGCGGCGAGAGGGCGGCGCGCGCCCAGGCGGCTCGGGAAGCCCTGGAGGAGGCCCGGGCCAGGAAGGCGCCCAAGGGCCAGCGTGGCCTCACCGCCAAGGAGAGGCGCGCCGAGCTCGAGGCGGACGCCAACCGCATCGCCAAGGAGATACTGCCGCGCGGCGCCGGGCTGGAAGAATACCTGCGCGAGCTCGAGGGGCGGTGGAATACCATGCTCAGCTCCGAGGCGAAGAAGAACCTGACCTACGATGTCGAGAGCCTCGCCAGGGACTACCTGCGCGGGGTCTTGCGGAACATGGGGAACAGCTCCTTCACGACCGAGCGCGTGAAGAACCTCGGCTCGAGCCTCGCCGACTCGCCCACCCTCCTCAAGATAAAGAACCACCAAGCCCTGGAGCTTTACCTCCAGCTCTACATGATCAAGCTCCTCGGCGCTCGCGTCGACCCGAATTAAGCTCCCTATAGTTTCGATTAATGAAACGCTCTTTCAATAATACGCTCTTTCCGCTTGTTCAATCCGGACTCGATGGTATAATTTCGGCCATGCCCCGGAGCGTTCTCGTCATAAATCCCGGTTCGACATCCACGAAGATCGCGGTCTACGAGGACGGCATGGAGCTATTCAGCGAAAACGAGCAGGTTACCAGCGATATGGCCTCTTCCTTCAGCTCGATATTCGCGCAATTGCCCTATCGAGAGAAGCAGCTTCGCTCGGCACTGGCGCGACGCCGTTACGATACGAGTCGCCTCTCTCTCGTAATGGGCAGGGGAGGACTTCTCAAGCCCCTCGTCGGGGGTGTCTATCGCGTCGGCCCGGCCATGCTGGACGACCTCGCCGCCGCGCGGTTCGGCGAGCACGCGAGCAATCTCGGGGCGCTTCTCGCCGATCGGATGGCGACTCCCCTCGGCATCGGGGCCTATATCGCCGACCCGGTAGTCGTCGACGAGCTTTGGGACGTCTCCCGCGTCGCGGGGCATCGGCTCTTCTCTCGCCGCTCGGTCTTCCACGCCTTAAATCAGAAGGCTGTCGCAAGGCGCTGGTGCAGGCAAGAGGGGTGTCCCTACGAGAAGGCGCGCCTCATCGTCGCCCATATGGGCGGAGGGGTCTCGGTCGGACTTCATCTCGAAGGGCGGGTAGTGGACGTCAACAACGCCCTCGACGGCGAAGGCCCCTTCAGCGCCGAGCGCTCGGGAAGCCTCCCGGCCGGCGACCTCGCCCGGCTTTGCTTTTCCGGGAAGTACTCGCTGCGCCAGGTCCTGGCCATGATAAACGGCAAAGGCGGCCTGGTGAGTCTCGAGGGCACGAACGACCTTCGCGTCATCGACGAGAGGATCAAATCGGGGGACGCGAGGGCAGAGCTGCATTTTCGCGCCTTCGCCTACGGCGTCGCCAAGGCCATCGGCGCCCTCGCGGCGGCGGCCTCGGGGGACGTGGATGCGGTTATCCTCACGGGGGGGATTGCATTTTCTTCGAACATGATGACAAATATCGGAGAAATGTGCAAATTCATCGCGCCGATCGCAGTCTATCCTGGCGAAGGGGAGCTCGAGGCCCTCGCCGTGGCGGGAATGGGCGTGCTGTCCGGCGAAGCGGCGATTTCCGTCTATTAGCCGGGGAGAAGGCCGAATGAGGACTATCGCCGAGATGATCGATACGGCCCGGAAATCCGGACGGAAAAGGATAGCCGTGGCAGCCGCGCAGGACCCCTCCGCCCTTGAGGCCGCGGTCGACGCTTGGGTGAACGGCCTCGCCGACCCCGTGCTCATAGGGGATCTGGCGGCGATCGACGCCTCGGCCGCCGAGCTCGGCCTGGACCTCGCGCGCTTCGAGCGGATCCAGGCGAAGAGCCCCGATGCCGCCGCGGCGGAGGCGGTGCGACTCGTGCGTACCGGGGACGCCGACGTCCTGATGAAGGGCCTCATCGATACTTCGACCCTGCTGAAGGCGGCCTTCAACAAAGAGACCGGAATCAACGCCGGCGCCCTCGCGAGCCACGTGGCCGCCATGGAGGTCGCCTCCTACGGCAAGCTCCTCTTCGTCACCGACGCGGCGATCAATATCGCGCCCGACCTGGGCGCCAAGCTCGGGATCATCGCCAACGCCGCCAGGGCGGCCCGGGCCCTCGGACTGGTCCTGCCCAAGGTGGCCCTCCTCGCGGCGGTCGAGAAGGTCAATTACGAGAAGATGCCGTGTACCGCGGACGCGGCGATCATCTCGCAGATGTGCCGCCGCGGTCAGCTCGGAGGCTGCATCGTCGACGGGCCCCTCGCGCTCGACAACGCCGTCAGCCCCGAGAGCGCGCGCATCAAGGACATCAGCTCGGAAGTCGCAGGCGACGCGGATATCCTCGTCGCTCCGGATATCGAGGCCGGTAATATCCTGTATAAATGCCTCATAGGCTTCGCGGGGGCGAAGGGCGCGGGAATCGTGATGGGAGCCGCGGCTCCCGTCGTGCTCACGAGCAGGGCCGACACGGCGGAGACGAAGCTCGCTTCCATCGCCTTCGCGGCCTTGGCCTCGAGATAAAGGAGAAGAGTATGGCGTTCAAGGGAAAGGTCGAAATAGACAGGGAGCGCTGCAAAGGCTGCCTCCTCTGCATCGGGTCCTGCCCGACCAAGGTTCTCGCGGTCGACGATTCGCCGAATTCCTGGGGCTATTATCCCTCGAAGGCCGTCGCCGAGGAGAAGTGCATCGCCTGCGGCAACTGCTACGTGGTCTGCCCCGACGCCGCGATCACGGTTTACAGGCTCTAGGGGGAAGCGATGGACGAGGAAAAGCGACTGATGAAGGGCAACGAGGCGATAGGCGAAGCCGCGATCAGGGCGGGCTGCGACGCCTACTTCGGATATCCGATCACGCCTCAGAACGAGCTTACCGCCTACATGGCGGCCGGCATGCTCGACCGCGGCAGGGTCTTCATCCAGGCCGAGAGCGAGGTCGCCGCGATGAGCATGGTCTACGGCGCGGCCGCCGCGGGCGGCAGGGCGATGACCTCCTCGTCGAGCCCCGGGGTCTCGCTCAAGCAGGAGGGGATTTCCTACGCCTGCGGCGCCGACATTCCCTGCGTCGTGGTCAACGTGGCTCGATCCGGTCCCGGCCTCGGCGGCATAGCCCCTTCCCAAGGCGACTATTTCCAGGCCACCCGTGGGGGCGGCCACGGCGACTACTACCACATCGTCCTCGCGCCCAAGAGCGTCCAGGAGGCGGCCGACCTCACCTACGAGGCTTTCGGCCTCGCGGAGAAGTGGCGCATGCCCGTGATGGTCCTGGCCGACGGACTCATCGGCCAGATGATGGAAGGCGTCGTCCTTCCGCCGGCGAAAGACGCCTCGAGGCGGCCCGACAGGCCCTGGGCGGTCGGCGGCCCGAGCGCCGGAAGGCCGACCAACCATGTGTCGTCCCTGATCCTCGACCCGCCCGAGCTCGAGGCCAAGGTCAAGGCCCGCTTCGCGCGCTACGAGGAAATCGCCGCGGAGCGCACGCGCTTCGAGGCGGTGAACGTGGACAAGGCCCGGCTCGTCTTCGTCGCCTACGGCACCGCGAGCCGCGTCTGCCTCGGGGCCATCCAGGCGGCGAAGGCCCGGGGCATCGAGCTCGGCCTCTTGAGGCCGATCAGCCTCTGGCCCTTCCCCAAGGCCGAGCTCGCGCGGCTCGCTGGCGAGGGCAAGCGCTTCCTGGCGGTGGAGATGAGCATGGGGCAGATGGTCGAGGACGTGAGGCTCGCCGTGAACGGCGCGGCCCCCGTGGATTTCTACGGCCGCTGCGGGGGCGTCGTGCCCAGCGAGGAAGAAGTATTGGCGGAAGCCGAGAGGTTGATGGGATGGAAGTAATCTACGCTCACCCGAAGAGTCTCAAGCCCGTACAGACCAAGTATTGCCCCGGCTGCGGGCACGGAGTGATACATAGGCTCATCGCGGAAGTCGTGGACGAGCTGGGCGTCCAGGAAAGGTCGATCATCATGAACCCGGTGGGCTGCTCGATCTGGGCCGACCTCTACTTCGACTTCGACTCGGTCCAGGTGCCGCACGGGCGCACCCCCGCCGGCGCCACCGGCGTCAAGCGGATGCGCCCCGATCACTTGGTGATCTGCTACCAGGGCGACGGGGACCTCGCCGCGATAGGCACGGCCGAGATAGTCCACGCCGCCAACCGCGGCGAGAAGTTCACGACCATCTTCGTGAACAACGCGATCTACGGCATGACCGGCGGCCAGATGGCCCCGACCACCCTGGTGGGGCAGAAGGCGACCACCGCGCCCCATGGTCGCGATCCCGACGTCGCGGGCATGGGCTATCCGGTGCGGGTCTGCGAGATGCTCGCAAGCCTGGGCGGCGCCAGATACCTCGCGCGGGGAGCCGTCGATACGGCGGCCAACGTGCGCAAGACCAAGCAGTACATAAAGCGGGCTTTCGAGGCCCAGCTCCGGGGAGTGGGTTTCACGATGGTGGAAGTGCTTTCGCCGTGCCCCACGAACTGGCAGATGAGCCCGACGGAGGCCGCGGCCTGGGTGACAAGCGCCATGCTGCCCGTCTTCCCCCTCGGGGAGATCAAGAACGAACTGCCGCCGGCTTCGGCGGCGAAGCCTTCGGCGGCGGGGGGCATGGAATGACGGAAAGGACATTCATGTCGGGCTTCGGCGGCCAGGGCATCATCTCCCTCGGCCAGCTGTGGGTCTATTGCGCGATGAAGGAGGGCCTCGAGGTCACCTTCTTCCCCTTCTACGGCGCGGAGAAGCGCGGCGGCATCGCGAGGGCCTCGGTCGTCGTCTCGAGCTCCGAGATTGCGAGCCCCCTCGTCACCTCGCCGGACTCCTGCGTGGTCATGAACGACGGCTCCCTGCCCGTCTGCGAGGAAATGGCCCGGCGGGGCGCGCTCCTCCTCCTTAATTCGAGCCTCGTGAAGTCCCGTCCCGTCCGCTCCGACCTTCGCGTGCTGGAAGTGCCCTGCGTCGAGCTCGCCGAGGAGATAGGGGACGCGAAGACCGCGAACATGGTCATGATGGGCGCGCTCTCCGCGGCCACTGGCGCGGTGAGGCTCGGGAAGATCGAGTCGGTCCTGGAGACCTTCTTCCCGGAGTCCAAGCGCAAGCTCGTACCGCTCAACATACGCGCCATTGAGGCCGGCCAGAAGGCCGCGGCGGCCGCGCCCTTTACTTCGCGAGCCTGATGACGTTCCACGACAGCGGCTCGAGGCTCCCCTCGAGCAGGCTGCCATCGAGACGGACCTTGCCTGCTACGACCCTCGGGGCGATCTCGTTCGGCTCGGCCCGGCTGTTCACCGCCTTGATGTCGGGGTGGCTCATCTCTATGTGCTCCGCCAGCTTGAGCCCGGCGAAACCGCTCAAGGAGCCTTGGACGTCGAGCTTCTCGCTCTGCGACCTGTTCACCGCGAAGATCGTGAGGCCCGCGCCGGTCGATACCGTCACCGAGTCCAGGTACGGCACGTCGCCGAATCGCTTCGTCCCGTAGACCGGCGACTCGAGTCTCTGATCGAGGACGATGCCCCGTCCGTACCTCGACGCGTGCAGGAAGGGGTAGAATATCGACTGGCGCCATGCGGGACCGCCGTTCTCGGTCATGATCGGCGCTATCGCGTTGACCAGCTGGGCGAGGCAGGCGATCTTCACCCGATCAGCGTTGCGCAGGAGGGTGATGAGGAGACAGCCGACGACGAGGGCGTCCTCGAAGGTGTAGCTGTCCTCGATGAGGGGCGGGCCCACGGTCCAGGCCTCGACCTTGGGGTCGGGATAGGCGGAATGGAACCACACGTTCCACTCGTCGAAGGAAAGATTGATCGTCTTCCCGCTCCGCTTCTTCGCCCGCACGTAGTCGCAGGTCGCGACTACCGACTTGATGAAGAGGTCCATCCCCGCCGAGCAGCCGAGGAAGTCGGCAAGGTCGTCGTCGGCGTTGCCGAAGTAGCTGTGCAGCGAAAGGTAGTCGACCGAATCGTAGCATTCCTCGAGGACCGTCGCTTCCCAGGCGGGGAAGGTCGGCATCATGGCGTTCGAGCTTCCGCAGACTACCAGCTCGAGAGACGGGTCGAAGTATTTCATGGCCTTCGCGGCCTCGTGAGCCAGCCTGGCGTACTCTTCCGCGGTCTTGTGGCCGACCTGCCAGGGGCCGTCCATCTCGTTGCCCAGGCACCACATCCTTATGTTGTACGGATCCGCCGCCCCGTGACTCTTCCGAAGATCGCTCCAGTACGATCCGCCCGGATGGTTGCAGTACTCGACCAGGCCGCGGGCCGCGTCGATGCCCCGCGTGCCCAGGTTTATCGCCATCATGGCCTCGGTCCCGGCGGCCTTCGTCCACTTCATGAACTCGTCGAGCCCGAAGGAGTTGGGCTCCAGGGCGCGCCACGCGAGGTCGAGGCGCCGGGGCCGCTGTTCCGCCGGACCCACCGAGTCTTCCCAATTGAAGCCCGATACGTAATTGCCGCCCGGATAGCGGACCACCGGCACGTCGAGCTCGCGTATCATCTCGAGCACGTCCGTCCTGAAGCCGCGGCTGTCGGCCTTGGGGTGCCCGGGCTCGAAGATCCCGCCGTACACCGCGCGTCCCAGGTGCTCGATGAACGAGCCGAACATGCGATCGTCCACCGCGCCGATCTGGAACTCCCTGTCGATGTGAAACTTGGCCTTCATGCGCTCCTCCGGTCAAACGCGGTCATTCATTGTATCCCCGGGCGGCGGGGATCGCGGCCGTAGCCCTACGATATCTCCGCCATGAGCACCGTGATGTCGTCCGCCTGGGGCGCCGTGGCGATGAAGGAGCTTATCTCCTTGTCGAGATCCTCCACGATGACCTGCGCCTTCTTCATGCACCTCGGATAGAGGAATTTCCGGAGGCTTTCCTCTCCGTACTGCTCGCCCCGCTCGTTGCGGGCGTCGGTCAGGCCGTCCGAGTGCAGGAAGAGCCTGAAATTCTTGTATACCGGGAAGGTGCTCCCCCGCGGATCCGAGAACTTGTTGATCCCGAGGGGCCAGAGGTCGGGGTTGATGATCTTGCCCCTGGTCTTCCCCTCTTCCTCGTCGGTATAGAAGACGTACAGGGGAGAGAAGCCGCAATTGTAGAAGGTCACTTCGCGCTTCGCGCGATCCACGAACACGAGGACGCCGGCGACGAAGATCTCCTCCGGCGTCTGGTCCATTATGACGGAGTTCAGGTTCGACAGGATCGAGGACGGGGAGTACGACGGAAGCGAGCCGCAGGCCTTGAGGGTCGCGAAGAAGGCGCTGAGGATGCTCGTCAGGAGGGCGGCGGCCGTCCCTTTCCCGCACACGTCGAAGCAGGAGAGCATCGAGAGCCCGTCGTTGATGTCCATGCATTGCATGTAGTCCCCGCCTATCGCGTGGGCCATCCGCACGTAGCGCTCCACGGCGACTCCCCGCCCGGCAATCGCGTTCCTCGTCATGAGGAACTCCTGCATCTTCCGGGCCTTGTCGAGATCGACGTTCCTGATCGCGGCGATGTTGCGCGAAAGGTCGGCGAAGGTGCCTATCCCGAAGAACTTCCCCCGCTCGTAGATCATGAAGTCGTCGTAAAGGCTCTCCGGATCGCGGTTCAGGATGAGCCCCATCGTCTTCTCGCAGTTCTCGGACGCGTCGACGGAGAAAGTCGGGCGCCCCAGGACCTTCTCCACCTGCGGATCGGTGAAGGTCGTCTTCTTCTGCAGGAGGTCCTTCTTGTGGACGATGCCTATCACTCCTCGGTCGCCTTCGACCGGCAGGGAATTCACGTCCACCGTCGAGGTGAACATCTCAAGGGCCTCGGAAATGCGCAGGTTGTGGTTGATCGGTTCCACGAATCTGGTGATGGATCCGACGTTTAGGATGGAATAGGAATCCAAGATCGCCTGCAGCCTCGTGGAAACGAAGTCCCGAATCTCATCGCCTGTATTCAGCTCGAGCGTTTCCATGGTATCTCCTTCATCCGGCCGATGGACTATGGTCGCCCCCCGGTCGCGGTCTGTCAAGGCGATAGCCGCGGCTTCCGGCGTCGCCGGATCGTGCTATAATCGTCCGAAAATGAAGAGAATTTCCTGGATCCTGGCGGTCGTCTTCGGCATCGCCTTCATCGGCGCGACCGTCATGAACGCGGCCCTCGTGGGCAAGGCGCGCGCCGCCCTCGCCGGCGCCTACCGCGGCGGTGCCCCATCGGGCTCGCGGCCGGCGGCCGGGGGCCCGACGGCCGGGCGACCGTCGCCGGCCAGGACCGAGGCGGAGCGTTTCCAGCTCGTCGTAGTCCTTCCCGATACCGACGATTCCTTCTTCGGCGGCCTCCTCGACGGGGTCTCGCAGGCCGCCGCCGCGGCCGGCGCCGCCGTTCAGGTCTTTCGCTACCCCGGGACGCGCGAGGGAGAGGCCGACATGTACTTCGAGATCGCCTTGCGGGCCAAGGTCGACGGCCTGATAATGTATACGCCTCGGGACGGTCGCGGCTCCGCCGCGGCCCGCGCCGCGGAGGCGGCGCGGAACGGTGTCGTCTTCATCCCGGTGGGCACGGACGCCCCGCCGGGCGAGGAAGGGCCCTTCATCGGCTCCGGATCCCTCCTGCAGGGCATGGAGGGCGGCAAGCTCATCGGGAAATTCCTCGGCGCGTCGGCCCGCGTCGGCATCGTGATCTCGACTCCCGAGGTCGAGAGCGGCGCCGACGATCCCCTCTATCGAGGCGTGCGCATGACCTTGGGCTCTCTCGCGGGAGCCCGGATCGTCGCGGTCGCCGCGACCCGGCCCGGCATCCTCTCCGGCGAGGCCGTCATCGAAGCCATGCTGCGCGCCCATCCCGCGATAAACGCCGTTCTCTGCTCGAACGCCCGCGACAGCGTCGGAGCGGCGCAGGTCCTCGTCGACTGGGGCGAAGTGGGGAAGGTCCTCATCATCGGCGCGGACGAGACTCCGGACATCCAGCGGTACATCGACAAGGGCGTCATCGCGGCGAGCGTCGTGCGCGATTCAAGGTGGATCGGCGAGGAGGCCGTGCGGGTCTTCTCGCGCCTGAAGGCGGGCGGAATGAGCCCCGCGCCCGTCGAGACGGGCTTCCTCGTGATCAAGACGAAGAAAAGCCCGCTATGATTCCGGGGACGGTGCGCGGCAAGATCATCGCCAATTCGGCCCTCATCCTCCTCATCCTGTCCCTGACCACTCTGTATTCCGGATTCGCGTCCCTGGAGCTGACGAAGAGCGTCGAGCTGCTGTTCCGCAGCAATCGCAAGATGGAGAGCCTGCGCGACCTCCTCGGGTCAACCGAGGCGGGCCTCGAGGGCTACCTGACGACGAAGAGCTCCGATTCCCTCAAGGACTATATCCGCTTTTCCACCAAGCTGGCCGACGAGTCGGGGAGCCTGAACCAGAATATCGCGCAGGACGAGTCCCTCCTCCTGCAGCGCGACCTCGTCGGGCTCGTCGACAGCTATCTCGAGGATACCGAGGCGAGCGTGGCGGCCAAGAGAGGCCGCGACGTGGCGGCGTATACGGCGCGCTACGAGAGCTCGGAGCGCGCCGCGGAGCTCGCGCGCGTCCTCATCGGGAAGATCGACGGAATATTCCTCTCGAATTCGCTGGCGGCCTACTCGGGCTACAGCGCGCAGATATCGACGGTCATCCTCTCGAACGCCGCGCTGGTGGTGTCCGCCAGCCTCCTGGGCCTGGTGCTGCTGGTGCGATTCTCCTACAAGCTTACCGGCCCCATCTCGAGCCTCGCCGAGGCGGCGAGGGCGGTGGGCAGGGGCGAGTACGACTCCGCGCTGCCCGCGCTCGAATCGACCGACGAGATCGGGACGATGACCGCCGCATTCAGGAGCATGCAGGAGAGCGTCCGGAGGGCCTTCGAGGAGCTGAAATCCAAGTCGGAGGTCGAAAGGCGGCTCATGGAGGAGCGCATGCGCGTCCTCGAGCTGGACCACAAGCTCAAGGACGCGGAGCTCCTCGCCCTCCAGACCCAGATCAATCCCCATTTCCTGTTCAACACCCTGTCGGCGGGGATGCAGCTCGCTCTCGCGGAGGACGCGGACAAGACGGCCGAATTCCTCGACAACCTGGCGGCCTTCATCCGCTACGCGCTCAAGCCTCCCGCCCGCTCGGTCCGAGTCTCCGACGAGATCGAGTGCGTCGAGCGCTACATCTGGCTCCTGCGGCTGCGCTTCGGCGAGCGCTATCGCTTCCGGCTCTCGGTCGACGAGGAGGCCCTCTCGGTGGAGACCCCGGCCCTCCTCCTCCAGCCCCTCGTCGAGAACGCGGTCGCCCACGGGCTCCGGGACCGCGAAGCCGGCGGCGAGATCCGCGTGGGGGTGAGGCTCGAGGGCGGGACAGCCCTCCTCGCCGTCGAGGACAGCGGGGAGGGCATGAGCGGGGAGGAGATAGCCCGCGTCATGCGCGAGAGCTCGAGCGACGACGGCTCCCCCCTCGGCGAGGGGGGCATAGGCCTGCACAACGTCATCAGGCGAGTCTCCCTCGCGACGGGCGGGCGGGGCCGCGTGGAGATAGAGAGCTCGCCCGGAGCCGGAGCCTCCGTTCGGATATACCTGCCCGTCGGGAGCGGATCATGATACGCATACTCGTGGCGGACGACGAAAGGCCGGTCGTCGAGGGAATCTCGCACATCGTCCGCCGCGACCTCTCCGGCGAATTCGCCGTCGTAGGCACGGCCTGCTCCGGAAGGGAGGCCATCGAGAAGGCGGCCGCCCTCTCGCCCGACCTCATCCTCATGGACGTCCGCATGCCCGGCATCTCCGGCCTCGAGGCGATACGCGAGCTCCGGCGGCGAGGGTCGCCCTCGGCCTTCGTCCTCATCACCGCCTACGAGCGCTTCGACATCGCCCGAGAGGCGGTCGAGCTCGGCGTCCTCGACTACCTCCTGAAGCCCGTATCCAAGGACAGGCTCGCGCTCTCGCTGCGGTCCGCGGCGAGCTTCATCGCGAGAAAGGGCGAGATAGAGAGCCGCGAGATACGGCACCGAGAGGTGGAGGAGGGGATGAGGGCCTTCGTCGAGGCCGCCTTCCTCCAGGGCATCATGCTCGGGGAACGCTGGGGCCCCGCGATCGAGAGGTACGGATCCGCCCTGGGCATAGCCGAGCCGCTCGCCTCCCTCGTCGCCGCCGCCTTCTTTCCCTCGCCCGGCGCCCTCGATCCCGCGGCCGAGGCGCGCGCCGCCTTCGATGCCTTTCGCGGAACGATCCGCTATAAGACGCGCGCCCTCGTCGGGCCCCTCGTCGGGGCCTGCTGCGCCCTCCTCCTTCCCCTCCGCGACGAGTCGGAGGCCGCCGGGAGCGAGGCCGATCTCCGGCTCGCGGTCGAGGCCTCCCACTCCGGCGATCTCTCGCGCGGGCGCCTGAGGCTCGGCTTCGGGAAGGCGATGCCCCTGGTCGAGGCCGCGACCTCGTGGCAGGAGGCCCTCGCCGATCTCCTCCGGGGCGCCCTTCCCTCGGGCAGGGGCCGCGCGGCGGGCGCCGCCCCGATCGAGGCCGAGGACCGGTCCTTCGAGGACGGCGAGTACTTCCTCGAATCCCTCCTCGCGCCCTCGCCCGAAAGGGCGAGCCTCGCCTTCGAGCGCCTCGTCGCTCCGCTGCGGGGGCTTCCCTCGATCGTCTCCTCCGATGCCTACCGCCTCATTTCCCTCTTCGGCGAGGCGATACGCTCCCTGAGGCGCCGCGGCCTCCTGAGCGCCGACGAGGCCGCCGCGGCCATGGACCTGGAGGACCTGCGCCGGGCCGCAAACGGCCAAGGCTTCGAGCTCGCGCTCAGGGCGCGATTCTCCGCCCTCTCGGCTGCGGCGGAGAGGAATCCCCGCCGTTTCACGCCCCTCAGGGCGGCCGTCGACAGCATAAAGGGGAACTTCGCGAAGCCGATCACGCTGGAATCGGTGGCCGACGAGCTGGGGATTTCCCCGAGCAGGCTGTCCCGGCTCTTCATAGAGGAGACCGGAAAGGGCTTTTCCGATTTCCTCATCGACTACCGCATCGAGAAGGCCAAGGAGATGCTCGGCCGCCCCGACGCGACGATCAAGCAGGTGAGCGCCGCTTGCGGCTATCCCGATCCCAACTACTTCTCCCGGCTGTTCAAGAAGGAGACCGGTCTCACGCCCAGCTCCTTCTCTTCCGGGGCGACGGAGGCGAGCGATGAGATCACCTGAGCGCCGGGCGGCTCGAGGAAGGATATCGAGGCGCGGACGGGGCTTCGCGCGCGTCCTCGCCGCGGCGACGGTCCTCTTCCTGGCCGCCGCGTTCCCCGGCTGCGCGCCGAAGCGCCACAAGATCCCGGCCGGCAAGGCTCCCCTCATCGGATTCTCCATGGACTCCCTGGTCGTGGAGCGCTGGCAGAGGGACCTCGACGTCTTCATGCGCGCCGCCTCCGATCTCGGCGCCGGGCTCGCCGTGGAGGTCGCGGACCAGGATCCCGTGGTGCAGGAGAAGCAGGTTCGCGAGCTCGTCGAGAAGGGCATCGACGTCCTCGTGATAGTGCCCAACGACGCCGATCGCCTCTCCGCCGTGGTCAAGGAAGTGAAGGCTCGGGGCCTGCCTGTCCTCTCCTACGACCGCCTCGTGCGGAGGGCGGGGGTCGACCTCTACATATCCTTCGACAACGAGAAAGTGGGCGGCCTCATGGCCGAGACTCTCGTGCGGGCCGTCCCCTCGGGCAACTACGTGATAATAAACGGGGCCCGGAACGACTACAACGCGATCATGCTCAATTCGGGCATGCACAAGGTGCTGGACCCCTTCGTCGCCTCGAGGAAACTGCGGATCATATCGGAGATCTGGCCGAGCTTCTGGGACAGCGACGAAGCGAGGACGGACATGGAGAACGTGGTGGCGGGCAACCGCGGCATCGACGCCGTCATCGCCGGCGACGACATGCTCGCCGAGGCGGTCATCGGCGTCCTGGCCGAGAACAGGATCTCGGCCAAGGTGGCCGCCCAGGACGCAGACCTGGCCGCCTGCCAGCGCATAGCCGAAGGCTCGCAGTTCGCGACGGTCTACAAGCCGGTCGATCGGCTCGCCCTCAAGGCCGCCGGCTTCGCGGTGATGCTGGCCAAGGGCGAGAGCGTGGAGACGGATTCCACCATAGACGACGGCGTCGGCAAGGTCCCCTATATCCGCCTTGAGCCCGTTCCGGTCACCAAGGAGACGCTCGAGGCCACCGTAATAAGGGACGGATTCCACACGGCCGCCGAGGTGTACCGCAACCTGAAGCGATAAGCCCGGGGCCTGGACTTTCCTCGAACCGGCCCCGTGCATAGTGCTATTCCTCGTCCCCGGCGCCGAGCGACGGGGTATGTGCGTACCATAGCCGGCTTTTTTGCGGAGATTTTTTACCGCGGATCGGTTACACTGGCGACGCTGCCCCGCCTCGGCGGGGCGGTAACGTCATTCATGGAGGTATTTGGATGAAGAGAGCGATGGTAATTCTGCTGGCGGTGGCGCTG
>CAZBGA010000007.1:0-28304 GCA_964491385.1 uncultured Treponemataceae bacterium
AATAATGTTCGAGCCCGACGGCCGGAGGCCCGGGCGAGACCTAATGAATCTTAGGCCCCAAATCATAATGTCGCCTAACGGTTGCCACCTGCGAGGTTTGGGCGAGCATAGGCGAGCCCAAATCTGGCTGAAGCGGAGCGAGCGAATGCGAGCGCAGCGAAGCCCGACGAGCCCAAGGATACCAATGCGAGGAGCGTGGGTGGGCTTGTTAGGCGACGTTTTTCTGGGCGCTCTCCCCTAACCTATCGTTTTTTGTCGCCCGAGCCATGATGGCGAGGGCATTCCATTTTTCAGCGGCTTCCTTAATTTAAAACCTTTATCCATCTTTAATAATTTATTTGTTCAACTATTTTTTTGCTTTTCCTTAAAAGATAATACTAATATAGATGCTATCAACCCAGCTACCGCGATCAAATTAATTTCATATATAATTTGTGTTTTATCAATAATTGATCCAAAATTGATTCCTATATTAATGGCCATTGCATAATTAAAAACATTACTAACCGTGAATTTATTAGTTCCATTCATTGCAAATGAAGACTCATAGGTTTGTTGTGTAATGACTAATATTTGCACTAACCACCAAATCCATAGTATTTTTCCTACTACTTTATTCTTAAGAATTATTCCAATTCCTATTCCTAAACCAACACAAGCTATTCCAAGTCTTATTATTGACATAGTTCCAGGAAATGAAAGTTGATACTTACTAATCCATAGTAAATTCAGCAACTCAAGAATGGAAAAAATAATTGTTGCAGAGCAAATAAATATTTTTAATAATAGGATATTTTTCTGTTTTCTATTTTCGATTGCTTTTCCATCAAATTGGATTCCATTTAATGTGCGTTCAGAAAAATTATAACCACAATCGCATAACAAAGCAGATTCAGGGTTTTCTAGGTTACAATTTGGACATTGCATTTTCCCATCCTCACTATATTTTGTGCGGCCCGCCAGGACGGCGGGCCGCTGTAATGACCGCGCCCAGAATAATGTCGCCTAACGGTCCCTACCTGCGAGGTTTGGGCGAGCATAAGCGAGCCAAAATGTGGTCGCAGCGGAGTGAGCGAATGCGAGCGGAGCAAGGCCCGACGAGCCACAGGATACAAAGCGAGGAGCGTGGGTGGGCTTGTTAGGCGCTGGTTTTAGGCCCAATTTTAAACACTTTTCTTTCTTCTCGCCGAACGCCCGGAGGGCGAGGCGCGAAGTTACTTATAGACTATTTTGTTTTTTAGGAAGATGCGAAGCATGTTCAATTGCTAAATTGCAATAAATCAATATCATTTTATTATCTTCATGATTGAAAAGATGTAATCGTGATTTTTTCAAATCATGTTCAAGGGTAAAGAAAGTAGCTTCATTATGATTATTTTCCAGTGATTTTTGTAACATTTCATAACAAAGAATTTTTGCTTTTATAGATTTGGCCTTTTTAGCAAGTTCCATTTTTTCATCATCAGTATGTAATTTAGTATGTTCCTCTTTTATACGATTATAATCCTCGCGCATATTGGAATAAAATATATTATCAATTTCGGAAATCGCCTTATAATATCCTTTATCAAATGATTTCCTTAGTTCAATTTGGCGTTTGTTCGCTCTTGAATATGATATATATATAATACCGTATATGACTATGACGATAGGTAGACATTCTAACATAAATAACAATGAGTGCCATATATCTATAAATGAAGTACGCAAAAAAACAGTAATTGTATTAATAAAGCTCACTAATCACTCCCGACGTCTAGGCTGAGTTCTTCCCAGCCTGACCCTTTCAGATATATTTTTTTTGGTCCACTCGCGATAGCGCCCATCCTGATGCTTATTGCGATTGTCCCTGCTCTAAGCTTGCGAAAGTGTCTCCGAATTCCGTGAGTTGGTCTGTGGGTATGCCCTTAGGATAGCGGTGGTGGCCAAACCATATCCAGACTCGTTTTGTTGTCTCCATTAGGTCCGCGATTTCATCGCGCGTGAACGATTCCATCTTGTCTCTTTTGGACGCATCGGGATGTTTGGCAACATCGTTAAATATCTCATTGAGATGTTGTAGACGTTTAAAGAGGGCCTGGTCCTCATTTTCTAAGCTATAGCCAGACTTATGGTTGGCCTGGTCAACGAAGGCAAGTAGATAGGGCGTCCTTACGTCACCTATAAAGTTCTGACCAAACAGGGAGGATAAACTATGTCCAAGATTGATTACAACCGAGATCATGTCATCCAGATTCGGAGTTGCAGTGCCGGCGACCTTCGAAAAATAGAGCACCTTCGCATCGATCCAGTGCCTGAGCTGCATATTGGAGTCCACGCCCATAAATCCATTGGTGGCGTAGGTTGCGATTTTTAGGCTACATCCAGTTGTGGCGTAGCTTCCGAATACATGTTTAATATTAGAGAGTTCATATTTTCCCATATGTGAAATATCCCCCTTCTGCCAAATAAACCACCACCAAGAACTCCTTTACAGAGCAAATAACTGATATAGCGGAAATATTCATATTATTCCTTCATCCGCGCCCGACGGCCGGAGGCCCGGGCGTGCTCCAAACAAATGCTTGGGCCTAAAACTTGCGCCTAACGGTCCCTACCTGCGAGGTTTGGGCGAGCATAGGCGAGCCCAAATCTGGCCGAAGTGGAGCGAGCGCATGCGAGCGGAACGAGGCCCGAGCCCCCACAGGATTCCAAGGGGCGAAGCGCGGGTAGGTTGTTATATGCAGTTCTAGTTTTCCGTTTTTGGAAACCATATCGACACCGAACGCCCGGAGGGCGAGGTGTCGATATCCTCAAGATTAATTACTGAACAAAAAACTTTAAATGATACCAATTATAGTAATTTCCACGCATAGCTAATTCCATATACCCCTTTCTTATGAATTTTATCTTATCGTAAAAACCATAAATAATTTTATACTTTTCTTCTTCTCCATAGTCAGAATAAAACCTTATTGAATCTTCAGGCCCATTTATAATATTGTCATCAATAAGCATAATATCATTGTATTCTATTTGTATTACATCATTAGTCTCCAACGACTTATCTTCTTTTATCGTAAATTTAATCTCCTTCCCATCATAAAATATCCTAAATTTGATAAAATTAGAAAAGCTTAGTATATGGCTAGCCGAATATGGAACTGCCTTTAGGTCCAAATGATATTCATAAAGTTTATAAGCATTATTTAGGTACTTTAATTTATATCTTTTTGCATTTCCACTAATATAAAACCCATTATTGATAAAGTAGTAAATTCCATCACTGTAACCACTAGAAGAATATTTTTTATCTAACCTGGATATTCCGTCAAATTCATAGATATCAAAAGACAAATAGTGTCCAGTGCCTCCAATTGTATATATAAGTACTTGAGGAATATTCCCTCGTTTAAAAAAATCAATACTTAAGTCATCTGTGTAAAAAGATTTGTCATAATATATTAGTTCCTTTTTATTATCTCGAATGCTAATGATCGCTAAGTACTTAAAATCTTCCCATTTTTTATAAATTATTGCAAAATATTCACTTTTTTGCCCATCACCTTTTAGATCGATCCATCCTGATTGTTCAATTTCTTGATTTTTATCAAACAAACTTAACTCTTTTAATAATTTAATACCAGAATTTTTATTCTCCACGCTAAAGTCGATTTGTGTAATAATACTTTCAACATTTTTCTTTTTAATTGATTCGGACAATATTGGAAAAAATAATTCAAAAAGAATAAACAGACCTCCAATTATTGCACCTAAGATAGCTGCTTTAATTGTGATTGATATTTTTTTCATACTGCCTTCATGTTCTTGGAATTTTGGTTACCATAAAAATGTACGAGCCCGACGGCTGGAAGCCCGGGCGAGTCCTAGTCAAATAAATGCGGAAAACTAGAATTGCATATAACGGTTGCCCACCTACGACGTTTTGGCGAGCATATGCGAGCCAAAATGTGGCCGAAGTGGAGTGAGCGAATGCGAGCGTAACGAGGCCCAAGCCGCGTTAAGGATCAAAGCGGCGCAGCATGGGTGGGGCTGTTAGGTGCTGGTTCTACTTGGTTTTTATCAACATCGCTCGAGCCAAGGATGGTGAGAGCGATTCAAGACATAGATAATTTTACCTCAAATTTAGAATAATATTCACCATTAGGTGATTGAATAACATCGCCGATACCATACTCTATTTTAATGTTATGTAGATCGCATAATTGTTTTAGCATATTAAGTCCCAATCCAGAACCTTGAAAATTTGAAGCATTTTTTCCACGAAACCCTCTATTATTACCAAGATATTTTATCTCTCCTTTATCAAAGGGTATGCTCAAATTGCTAACTGAGACCTCTGTTTTTTCTGTGTTAAATGTCACTGCAATATCATGATTATCCGGGCAATACTTAACTGAATTATCGATTAATATATAAGGTATTAAATCAAATACTTCATAGCCGCTTATTGTAAAATGCGCTTCATTAACGAAATTAATAGATACATTTCTTTTCTTGGATTTTGAGTTCATAATAAAGCGGCATTTATCAAATTTCTTATAGACTTCAATTGTTTTTACACGAGCATTTGTAATAACTTGAGGATTTTTGATTAGCTCATATGAGTTTACCCTGATCATTATCATGTTGATTGTTTGAATGATGTTATCTGTCAAGGCAGTTGGTATTTCATCTTGATTATGTGTTATTTTTTGGAATAATTCTGCAAAATTATTTAGATCACGACTTAATTTCCTAATTTCATGAAATATAGATATTATAATTCCAATTTCTTCATTTTTTTCGTCCGTTATAACAGCTAATCTTCGCTCGTTTTGCTCAGTTATTCCTACAAATCTAATTAGTTCTTCCTTTTTAAAAGAATTCCTGACATCCTGCTTTGCTCTTAATTTTGCATCGGTACTCAATCTATCAATTATAATCGATGTATATACTTCGTTATTTTTTATTGAGAGGTCCGTGACAAATGAATTAAATCCAAAAGGACATGCATATATTCCTGGCCGATCAAGAGTTTTATAGTATTGTTGACATTTCTCACCAAATTTCCCCTTGCAATTACTATTAATTATGAATGCTTCTCCTTCTTTCAAATTATTGGTGTTTTTATTGTAGCGCGGTAACAAATCCATATCAACCAACCATTGCTTTAAATATAAAGCTAGCAGCAATATTGAGGATGACGGCTTTAATATCACTTTTCATAATGTTTACATATTTGTTTTTTTCAAAAAGATTGCTTTTCTTTAAATGGCTCTCAACAAAGATATCTTCAACTCGCATTAAGTCATTTGAAGAAATTGATAATTCCAGTAGCCTCTTTCTTGCTTTTCGCCATTGTTCAATTGGATTATGAACTATTTCCAAGGCATCGTCCAAAATGTTAATCCATTCATCGTCCTTTGTATCTTTGCTTAAAATTTGATCTGCGATACTTAAATATTTGTTGTATGTAGGATCAAGTCTTTCACCAGTATAAGCAATTATTACCTTATTGGGATAATACTTATGTATCTCTTCAATAATATGCCCTCCTTCAAATACAGATCCAAAACTTTTTCCAACACCTTTAATATCACATAACACGATTTGATAGGCTAGCGTTGCCTTAATATCATTAATATCGCCTAATTCCCTAATATTAAAATCATGATTACGTAAAGTATTAGTCTTAGGAAATATTTCATCATCTATTATACCAATACTTGTTTCTTTTCTATTTTTATTTACATCAGTTTCAAAATGTCCATTTAAGTCAAAAATACTATGGGGTTTTCCAATAATGAAATACATATTGCCTCCATGTAAAATGCGCCATGGATGGCGCATTTTCTAAAAACTATTAGCCAGGTAGAACTTGCACCTAACGAGAGAAGCCTGCGACGTTGCGGCGAGCATAGGCGAGCCGCAATGTGGTTGAGCGGAGTGAGCGAATGCGAGCGGAGCGAAACCCGAGGGCCCAAGGATTCCAAGGCCCGAGCGCGGGCTGTGTGTTACGCGAAGTTGGGCCAGGTGGCTGATAACCAGTATGAGACTTTGCAAACCTGGGGATGAGACGAGATTACGGCAAGGGTTTGGTGCAAATCCTTGGTTCCAAATCCGCCGAAAGCGAGGCCCCACAACTATATTTCGAGAGGTACAAGAAATGCTTCGAGCTAGAAAGCGTAATAACTCTTCCTTTCGGCGGATAACCGGCAGGGATTTGCGCCAAACCCGTTGGATCCTGACAACTGACCCCACCCATATATCCATCTTCTCATATCGAGAGGCCCTGGCCCAATTTCGCGTAACGGTCCCTACCTGCGAGGTTTGGGCGAGCATAGGCGAGCCCAAATCTGGCCGAAGTGGAGCGAGCGTATGCGAGCGGAACGAGGCCCGAGCCCCCACAGGATTCAAAGGGGCGAAGCGCGGGTAGGGTGTTAGGCGCTTTACGATTCGCTCTTCATTTACTTCTGCGCGCCGGACGCCCGGAGGGCGAGGCGCGGAAATGGAAATAATTATGATCTATATTTCTTTCTTCATTATACATACTTCAAATGGTAAATGCTTTAATGATCGTATCTCAAATTCTTTATATCCATTTTTAGCATACCAAACTTTTAATTGATTATTCTTATTTATAATGCCAATTGATATTATCTTCCCATTTCTATTTCTTATTTCGTTTTCTCCAAATTGCAAAAGATCAAATCCAATCCCGTTGTGTCTTTTTTCAGGTAGTACACATAATTTTTCAATATAAAATTCATCCTTCATATTACTTTGTTTTATTCCAATACATCCAATTATATTCTCTTTCTCATAATATCCATAGATCATTAATCCTTTTTCAATTAATGTGCAAATATCTTTCACTTCAACAAAAGCACCATTGGAGGGATTATTGTCTTTAGTCAAGTTGAACTCTACAGCGACTGTGATAAATGATTTATTGAGTACATTATTTATTTCATTAATTCGTTGATTATTATCCTTATAGATTGGTTTGATTTCAAACATTTCATGATATCCTTAATCAAATATATGCGCCCGACGGCCGGAGGCCCGGGCGCGCTGCAAATTCCAAACTCTTGCGAATCGTATTGCGCCTAACGGTCCCTACCTGCGAGGTTTGGGCGAGCATAGGCGAGCCCAAATCTGGCCGAAGTGGAGCGAGCGAATGCGAGCGGAACGAGGCCCGAGCCCCCACAGGATTCCAAGGGGCGAAGCGCGGGTAGGGTGTTAGGCGCTGGGCTATTTCTTGTCTTTATCAAATATTGCCTGAGCCATGGATGGCGAAGGCAATTATTGAATTTAAATATTCATTTTCTACATAATTTGTTTATGTTTATAATCGTACGCTTATATTCTTCATATGAAGAATACATATCCTTAAAATGCTTTCCAACCATATCTCGATTATCAATCGGATGAAATGATTCGATAAATTTTAATCTTCTATTTTTTTTGATATTCGGATTTTTTATTAGAAATTTCTCTATATCAATATATGCATATTTACCTTGGGAAAACAACTGGCCTAATCCTTGCCAATCATTTTCGTTTTTAGATGAAAAACATAATTCCATTAATTCATATATATTTTTCGGTAAGGCTGTTTTCTTTAATAACGTAGTAAATGATCTATCATCAATTACTATTTCTTCCCACTCTTCATTATTTTTATCCTTATAGTATTTTATCCATCCTGATTTATCTTCTCCAATCCTATCCATTGTTTTAATGTTGGTTTTGATGTTCTTTATTCCAACTACAAAATACATAATTACCTCATTGCAAATAAATAATTGTTTTTATAGAATTGATGTTATATAACATCCTGCAATGCATTTGCTAACTCACAATAATGCTTTTATTAGCTTTGCGCGCCAAGGAAGGCGCGCAAATACGTAACAAATGCAAAAAATAGGCTTGCGCCTAACGGTCCCTACCTGCGAGGTTTGGGCGAGCATAGGCGAGCCCAAATCTGGCCGAAGTGAAGCGAGCGAATGCGAGCGGAACGAGGCCCGAGCCCCCACAGGATTCCAAGGGGCGAAGCGCGGGTAGGTTGTTAGCTGCTGGTTTTTGGGGCCTCTTCATTGTTCGCTGAGCGCCAGGACGGCGCGAGGTGCGCTTTAATAATAATCCCCATTTAGTATTAATCCTTTCTCAATTTTCAAATATCTCTCCGCATTTTTCTCCATATATTCTTGATATATCTTATTTTGTTGTTTCATAAAATATCCTTTTATCAGTTCTACATCATTCTTATGTTTTTCTTCTGATTCCATGGCAAATACTTTCATCCTAAAAAGCATATCAATTGAAATTACTTTATAATTATCATATTCTATTGATCCTCTGTCAAAATATGGATAATCGAACTTATACATACTTCTGAACATTTCGTATTCATTCACTCTTACACCAAAATCTCCCCACATATCTTTTCTGTTGTTTCTATATTTATTTTCTAATTTTATATAGTCAATATTTGAAACAATAAAATCCAAGTCATCACCATGTTTTCTCAAACCATAATATTCCATTGCCATTCCACCAACCAATATCGGCTTATTCTCAAATATTATATTCATGCTTTCCAGTTTTATAATACCATTGAACATTTCGTTGTTCATAAGACTATTCTCTCTGATTATAAAGTAACATATCCCGCCGCCATGGATGGCGGCGGGACGAATCTTGGCCCCAAAAACTTGCAGCTAACGGTCCCTACCTGCGAGGTTTGGGCGAGCATGGGCGAGCCCAAATCTGGCCGAAGTGGAGCGAGCGTAGCGAGCGGAACGAGGCCCGAGCCCCCACAGGATTCCAAGGGGCGAAGCGCGGGTAGGGTGTTAGGCGCTGATCAAAACCCGGATTTATTCAAACTTCGCCCGAGCCAGGACGGCGAGGGCGAATCTATCAATCAGGTCCAAATTGATGCAAAAAATTGCTTTTCATTTGATCCTTTCCTTTTTGAACATCATAATTATCGAATATTTTAGCTAAACCTTCAATAATTGGCTCTAAGCATTCATTTCCTTTTATTATTTTTTTTCTTAATTCTCGTATTTCTTGAATAATTGTTTTTTGATTTTGAATTTGAGACATTCTTTCAGCATTATCAGTTAAATAATGATGAATTAAAATATTCCTTGCGTTTATAGATTCAAGAATTAACTCTTCCATTACTGGATGTAAATCCATATTTTTCTTTAATAGGTTGAATAATTGACCCGTTGTCTTTTTGGTTTCATCATCCAAATATTTTACTGTTTCTTCAACAGGAATTTTTGTATTTGTTGCTTTTGAAATTAAAAACAATAAATACTTTAATGAATATTCAAAATCCTGGCTATCATAAAGACCAGCCCCCGCTTCAAAGAAAATTGGATATAATAATTTTTCTTTTTTCTTTTCAAAATCATCCATTTTTTCCCTTCGCTTATTGCGCCATGGATGGCGCAATAAAATGAATAACTAAGGCCGGGTTTTGATTTGCGCCTAACTCATTGTAGATGAATTTGAAGTATTGATGTAATACAAGCCGGAAACTGAATTCGCTAAACCTGACGCTGGTAGGGATAGCCAGACTACGGCCGTCGAAACGGCCGTAGTAAGTCGGATTGTGGAGGAGAAGACATGAGTATGCACTAGGGTAAAAGAGATGTTTCCGCTAAAGCCTCATAGTGCGAGGTTTCGGGTTTTGATATGGCTGGAACGGTAGCGGGAAGTCCGCCGAAACAGGATCTTAGACGCATACCGACCTGTTGTCGGTCATTGTATGCTTCTTCCGACCGTATCTCAAGATTTTTTTTCGAATATTGAAGCCTTTACGCCCGGGATTCGGCGTTTCAATTGAGGATGGGCAGCTCTTTATCGGGCTTTGTCGAGGGCTCGGCTACGGCTCGTCCGAGCGGTCGTAGGGGCTGCGGATCCGGAGGAAGTCTTTCTTGGCGACGTGGGTGTATATCTGGGTGGTCTTCGAGCTGGCGTGACCGAGGAGTTCCTGGATGTACCGTATGTCTGTGCCGTTCTCCAGGAGGTGGGTGGCGAAGCTGTGGCGGAGCGAATGGATGCTGACCTCCTTCGTGATTCCGACCTTATTTTTAGCCCTGGTAAAGACTTCCTGAATGGAGCGTGTGCTGAGGTGGCTCCCGTTCTGCCCTTCGAAGAGCCAGGTTTGGGGTTTGTAGAGCTCGAGGTAGGTCTCGAGTGTGCGTTTTGCCCGTGCGGCCAGTATGGTATAGCGGTCCTTTCTCCCCTTTCCGCTTCGGACGAGGATGACACCCCGGGCCGGGTCTATGTCCGGAACCCTGAGGGCGGCGATCTCGCTTACGCGGAGTCCGGCGGAGTAGGCGAGGACGAGGAGGAGCCGGTGCTTGAGATTGCGGGGGGCGGCCACTATGCGCATGGCCTCTTCGCGCGATAGGACGCCGGGGAGGCGCCGGTCGGCCTTTGGCCGGCGCTTCAGTGGGGCCTCGCGGCCCAGGACCTTCGTATAGAGAAAGCGCAGGGCGCTGATGCTTTGGTTGATCGTCGAGGCTGAGGCCTTGAAGTCACGCTCCAAGCAGGCAAGGTAGCGCGTCGCGTCGTCCATGCCGGATTCGACCAGGGGGACGTCGAGGAAGCGGGCGAAGCGGTCGACGATGGCGAGGTAGCGGTCCGCCGTCCTTCGCGAGTACTTGAGCGCCCTGAGCGAGTCGGACATGGCGGCGGCTATCTTGGGGGGAAGGCAGGGCGGGCCGCCGAGCTCGGAGTCGGCGGCTTCGGAGGACAGGATGAGCCAGGCTGCGAAGGTCCTGCGGAAGGCGCTGCCGCTTTCGGCGGGGAATTCCCAGCGCATGGTCTCGGGATTCCAGCGAGCGCCGGGCACGGCGCGCATGAGCCGCACGAAGTCCTCGGAGTAGGGCGCTATGGCGGCGAGCCTGCCATCCTTCGCGTCCAGGAGCGTTACCGTGCTGCGTGACGTATAGGGCCCTCCTTGCGGCGAGAATACGCGCGCAGGGAGGGCCCCGGATTGAAGGCGGCCGGCCGGAGGGCCTTCGTCGCCTATTTCACGGTCATGACGAAGACCCCGTCCCAGTCAGGCGGTGGCGGATTCGACTTGAAGAGCTCGATGCGGCCGAGGAAGGTCGAGCTCGCCTCGTCCTTGTACTTCTCCGCGAGCTGGCCGAATATCTTCTCGGCCTTGGCCCACTTCTGGGCGCGGTAGAGGGCGAGTCCCTCCTCGAAGCCCTTGCAGAGCTCGATGAGGTGGGCCGCGGCGATGTCCTTCGCCTGGACGACTTCGTAGACGCTCACGCCCAGCTTCTTCCCCTTCACGGCGAGCATGTCGATCTCGCGGCAGAGATAGTCTTCCTTGACCTTCTCGTAGACCGAGTTGGTGACGAGAGTCTTGGTGCCGTAGGGCTTGTTCGCCCCCTCGAGGCGCGCCGCCAGGTTGACCGTGTCGCCGATGCTCGTGAAGTCCATGCGGTCCTTGGCGCCGACCGAGCCGAAGGCGACCGGACCCGAGTTGATGCCGATGCCGATCGAGACGACGTTCATGTTGGCGGCGATGGCCTTTTCCTTCTCTTCGGCCATGGTCTTGCGGATGGCGAGACTCGTCCTGACCGCGTTGAGCTCCTTGTCGGGCCCTTCGAACATGGCCATCGTCTCGTCGCCCACGAACTTGTCGACGTCGCCGTGGTTGGCGAGGATGATCGAGGACTGGATGTCGAGGTAGTGGTTGAGCATCTCGACGATCTTGTCGGGGGTCATGCCCTCGCTGAGCGTGGTGAAGCCCCTGATGTCGGTGAAGAGGAAGCAGAGGTCCTTCAGCTCCGTCGAGGGGGTCGAGCGCTCGGAAGCTTTCAGGGTCGAGGCCGAGATGTAGGGCACGATGCCGCGGATGACCGCGGTCATGTTGCCGACCTCGCTCGAGAGTCCCTTGATCTCGTCCCGCGTCTCTATCCGATCCGTGAACTGCAGGAGCTCGGCGGATATCCGCTTCTCGCCCTTGATCATTCCGGCGAGCGAGGAGGAGATGGCGGCTACGCTCATCCGGAGATAGAGGATGGGGAAGACGATGTTGCGCCCGATGAGGTAGATGAGGAATACCGACAGGTAGATGAAGATGGCGGCTACACTGACGACCTTGACCTGGGTCCGAAAGTAGGGCTCGAAGATGACGTCTCGCGCGTAGTCGACCGTGACGAAGCCGAGGAAGGCTTTGCTAAGGTTCACGGGCGCGAGGAACTCGTACTCCTTGGTGGCGGGATTGTAGTCGTACCTGGTGTCGGTGAAGGCATCAGTGACCTTGGCGGCGGAGCTCTTGCCGAGGAGGCTCTGGTCCGTGCTGGAGCCGACGCTGAAGGCGTTGGTCTTGGAATCGCGCCGGTAGTAGGTGATGTCGTGGAAGGGGATCGTCGAGGCCTCGTTCTTCTTGGCCGCGGCGCGAAGGTAGTCGTCTACCGCGATCTGGTCCTTCTCCGTGGGATTGGCCTTGACGACGTTGGCCGTGCTGTCCGCGATCTGCTTTGCGTTCTCGATCACCGAGCTCAGGATCGTGCGGCTGAAGTTGGTCATGAGGATGAATGAGAGGATGACGATGATCACGAGGATGAGCGGGACGAAGGAGAGGATGAGCCGCTTCTGAATGCCCTGCTTGAAGATGATCTCCCTGATGGTCTCCTTCTTCTGGTTCGACTGCCGGTACTGGAGGTATTCCTGGTAGGCCTCGTCGCGCCGGCTCAAGGTGACGATGAGGAGGTAGATGCTATAGGCGTTGAAGGCGATCGACAGGAAGAGGGTGAGGTACAGGAGCGGCGAGGAGGCCGCGAAGAAGCCCTGCCCCCGCGCGAACTCTATGATGAAGGCGACGATTGCCGCGATCGCCAGGGCCGACTCGAGGATGCCCAGGCCGGCCGCGATCGGCCTGCGCGGGTCGGCCGCGACGGGGAGCGCGTCCTCGAGGAAGTAGGCCGCCAGCTTGAACACGGCGACGAGTCCGGGGAGGAACACCGCTATGGCCCAAAAGATCGCGGCGAAGGTCCCGGGCGCCTTCCCGTCCGGCGCGCGGAAGGGCAGGAAGGCAGTGGGCATGATCCCCTCCGACTTGGCGAGGAGGGGGACCAGTATCCATGCGAGGACGACGAGAGAATAGACCGACTCGACGATATGGAGGATGGTGCTGGGCTTGGGCTTTTCTTTCATGTTGGCTCCCGCGCGGCTCGCGCCGACTGGTTTAGTTGGAGTATTGATCGAGGAGCTTCTGCTTCTCCTTGGCCTTGTCGAGGTAATCGGAAGCCTGCTGGTACTCGGCGTCGATCCCGACGACGACGGACAGCTGGTCGATCGCGGTCTTGAAGTCTTCCGCCTTATAGGCGGCGACGCCCTTGTCGTAGATGTCCGAGAGGGCGGCCGTGATCTTGGCCTTCCGGGTGTCGAGCTGGTCGAGCTTGGCTTTGTCCTTGGTGACGCGGGCGGCTGCGACGATCCGCTTGTTCGCCGCGAGGTAGTCGCCCTTGGCGATGGACTTGTCGATCTCGGGTAGGGCGGCGTCGAAGGAGGCGTCCTTGTTCGCCGACGCGTTCTTGAGGTCCAGCTTCTTCTTGAGCGCCATGGCGTCCTCGCTCCGCTTGGCGGTCAGGGCGATGTCGACCTTCGCCTCCGCGTCCTGGTAGGAGGCTTTGGCTTCGAGGCTGGTCGCCCAGGCGAAGTAGAGGGAGTAGGTCAGGGCGGCCACGGCGTCGCCGTGGAGCCTGCCGAGCCTGACGTCGATGGAGGTCGCGCGGCCGAGCTCGGCCTTGGCGTCGTCGAATTTGTCCAGTCCCGTCAGCCTGGTCGCCGCGGTCTGGTGGGCGGTGAAGGCCTTCTCGAGATCGGCCTGGATGGCGGCCTTCTGCTTGGCGGCCTGGGCGTTGCCGGGGCCGAGGTTCGCTGCCTTGGAGGCGGAATCGTAGGCCTGGATATACAGGGCCTCGCGCGCGGAATCCGACAGGGAAGGATCGGCGGCCTTGGTCTGGGCGTCCTTGCTGCGGCCCAGGTAGACGCCGACGAGGGAATTCTGGACTGGAGCGTTGTCCTTCAGGAGCTTGGAGGCGGCGTCGTTGCTCGGGTCGACGGTCACGGCGGTCTGGAGCGCCGCGATGGCGGCGTAGTTCTCGTCGTCCGTGCGCGCGGGCTTGGCGAGGAGGGTGTTGGCGGCGGCGAGCTTGTCGCGGGCGAGGCCGGCCTTGAAGCTGTCGACCTTGTCCAGGTATTGCGCGGCCTTGGGATTGCCCGGGTCGTAGCGGAGGGCGACGACGAAGTACTGGCGCACCAGGTCGGCCTTGCGGTAGTCGCCCTGGGCGATGAGATAGCTGTCGTAGGCGGCGACGCCCTGGGTGGTGAGGGCCATGGACTTGTTGGAGTCGTCCAGGCTCTTGAGGAGGTAGCTGCTGTCGCTGTCGATGGTTGTGCACGCGGCGAGCAGGAGCAGGAGAAGCGAGCCGATTATCGGGAAGAGAGCGCGTACTTTCATTCCTGGACCTTCCTGGATAAGCCGTATTCTCGGGCTATTCTACATCTCCCGGCCCGAAAAGCAAGGCCCCGCGAGGCCGGAACGAAGGCCTCCGGCTTCGGGCTTTCGCTGCCGATAGAAGCCATGTATAATGAATATTGCTTGAAAAATGTCCGCGTCAATAAAATAAGGTTCGGCAGGCGAAAATGGAAAGACAGGACGTAAAGGACTTGCTCAAGACGATGGCCGGAGAGGAGTCGCCGGCCATCGAGGGTTCGTCCTCGGCCGACGGCGGCCCCGCCTCCAAGACAGGAGAGTCCATTTTCTCCCAGCTCCTCCAGCGCCTGCTGGCGGGCAGGGGCGTGAAGCTCGGAGACGAGATCGAGGGTAACGGCAGCCTCGAGATCCTCCTCGAGAACAGCATCGACGCCATCCTCCTCCTTACTCCTGGCGGGGTCGTGCTCGAGGCCAATCCCGCCTTTTGCCAGGCCTACGGATGGACCTCGGAGGAGCTGGTCGGCTCCAGCCTCCTCTCCATCGTCCCCGAGGAATACTGGCCAGGCCTGTCGGAGAGGCTCGTCGGCTTCGGCTCCGGCGACCACGAGGCCCCGCCCGAGTTCGACAACGACTACCTGGATTTCAAGGCCAGGGCGAGGGACGGCTCCGTCCTCTCGGCGGAGTGCCTCCTGTCCCCCCTGTGGGCCGGCGCCGAGCGCAGGATAATCGCCGTCCTCCGCGACACCCCCGTCGACAGGGTCCTCATCGAGCAGCTCAAGGAGAGCAAGGACCACTACCTCGCCCTGTCCGAGACGATCACCGAGGCCATCTTCCGCCTGGACGAGGACTTCAACATCATCTTCGTGAACTCGGGAGTCAAGAACACCTTCGGCTTCGACCGCGACGAGCTCGTGAAGCGGAAATTCTCGGTGCTCTTCCCGGAGGAAGTCTTCGCCAAGCACCGCAGCGAGTTCCGCAAATACTTCCTCGTCGACGACCAGGACCGGCTCGCACTCGGGCTCAAGAGGACCATCGAGCTCCTGGGCGTCACCAAGAACCGCGGCGTGGCGCCGATGGAGATGTCCTTCGGCAATTCGCGCGACTTCTCGGGCCGCACCCTCACTTGCATCGTCCGCGATATAAGCCAGCGGAAGACCATGGAGAGGCGGCTCAGGCACCTTGCCTTCCACGACAAGCTCACGGGCCTGGGCAACCGCGACCTCTTCAACGAGGACATGAAGGCCTTCCTCAAGGAGCCCGTCGCGGAAAAGGGACGGAAGGCGGCCCTCCTCTTCCTCGACCTCGACGGATTCAAGCACGTCAACGATACCCTCGGCCACTCGGCGGGGGACGAGCTCCTGGTGGAGACCGCGCGCCGCATCCGCGTGTGCCTGAGGGAGGCCGACTCGGCCTACCGCTTCGGCGGGGACGAATTCGTGGCCTTCCTCCCCGAGATAGGCGAGGCGCATCAGGCCGTGGCCGTCGCCGAGCGCATAGTGGGCGCCGTGAGGCTCCCTTACGAGGTGACCACGGACTCGCGGGCGAAGGCGAGGGTCGAGGTGGGCGTGAGCGTCGGAGTGGCGGTGATGCCCGAGCACGGAGAGGACGCCGAGGCCGTCACCAAGAGCGCCGACATCGCCATGTACTGCTCCAAAGAGGCCGGGAAGAACCGCGTGACCGTCTACGACGAGTCCCTGAACACCAAGGCCAACCAGAGCTGGCGCGTCGAGCAGGACATCCGCTCCGCCTTGGTGAAGCAGGAGTTCGAGCTCCACTACCAGCCCATCGTGGCGCCCTCGGGCAAGCTCCTCGGCGTCGAGGCCCTGATACGGTGGCAACGGTCCGGGGAGATCTTCATGACCCCCTCGTCCTTCATCCCCATCGCCGAGCAGAACGGCATGATAATCCCCCTCGGCGCCTGGGTCTTCCGGCGGGCCTTCATCGACCTCCGCCGCCTGGAGCGGCGCGGCTTCGGCCGCATCTACTTCAGCGTCAACGTGTCGGGCAAGCAGTTCGAGCAGCCCGACTTCGTCCGCACCCTCTGCGACGCCATAGACAAGGCCGGCGTAAACCCCTCCCGGCTCAACCTCGAGCTCACCGAGACCACCCTCATGAGGAACGCGGACGACGCGGTGGCCAAGATCCTCGAGATCAAGAGGCGCTATCCCGCGATCATGCTGTCGATCGACGATTTCGGCACGGGCTATTCCTCGCTCTCCTACCTGTCGCGCCTGCCCGTGGACGTCCTCAAGATAGACATTTCCTTCGTCCGCGCCCTCCACGACGAGCAGAACCGCAAGGTGGTCAACTCCATACTCACGCTCGCGGACAGCCTCGGAATCGACGTCGTGGCGGAAGGCATCGAGACCGCGGCGCAGCGCAGCTATTTCCGCGAGCGCAACTGCTACGGCATGCAGGGCCACCTCTTCATGAGTGCCCAGCCCATAGACGAGCTGGAGAGGCGACTGACCGCCCTCAAGGACGCCGCTGGGAACGAAACCCGCTCCGGCGGGCGCCCCGGCGGAAGCTCGGGCTAGAAGCCCGAGGCTAAAAGCCTGATACCCTGTTTCGCCCTCCGCGCTTCGACGCGTAGAGGTACCTGTCCGCCCGATCTATGAGTTCCTCGAGGTCGTCGTCGGCACCGGCGCTCGCCACGCCGATGCTGACCGTCACCGGCCAGGGCACGCTCCCGAACTTCCTGGACGCGACGACCTCGCGGATGCGGTCGGCGATGAACTGCGCCACCTCGGCCTCCGCCTGGACGACGTACGCCAGGAATTCCTCGCCGCCGTATCTGGCGACCGAGTCGCTCGCCCGGAGGCAGCCCTGTATCGCCTGGGCGACGCCCTTGAGGACCAAGTCGCCCACCGCGTGGGAGATTTGGTCGTTGACCCTCTTGAAGTGGTCGATGTCGAGCATGAAGACGTGGAGCTGCTCGTGGTAGCGCCGCGAGCGCGAGAGTAGGATGCGGCCCGTCTCCTGGGCGAAGCGGCGGTTGTACAGCCCGGTGAGCGAGTCCCGGAACGAAAGGTCCCAGAGCTGCTTGTTCTCCTTCTCGAGGGAGCGGAGCCTCTCCCTGCCCGGCGCGACGAAGGAACGCACCGTCCTCGCCACCGCGATGGCCGTCGCCGTCGCCGCCGCCGCGACGAGAAGGTCGGCGGGACGGAAGGGCTCGGGACCGACCAGGGGCGAGACGATGGCGGCAAGCGCGACGAGGGCGAAGCCCGCGATCGCGAGGGCGGCGAGGCGCCCTATCCTGTCCCAGCCGATGGCCGCGGCGTAGGCCGCTCCCGCCACGAAGACAGCGGGGCCCGCTCCCGCGAGGACGTTGGCCGAGGAGAGCGCGGCGGACCAGGCGAGGAGGGAGACGCTCCGCGCGTCGCCGGTGATCCAGGCGCGCAGGCGCGAGGAGCCCTTGCGGGACCTCACGACGAGATAGAGGCATCCCCAGACCGAGAGGCAGAGGGAGAGCGCGACGCGCGCGGAGAGCAGGGTGGCCGAATAGGAGGCCGAGACCGAGGCGGGGAAGGCGATCGAGCGGCCCGCGAGCGCGAGGCCGATGACGATGGAGACCAGACCGGGCGCCGGCGAGGCCCGGATGTCCTCGTCGCGCTCCGGCGACCGCGCCTCTCGTCTTCGTTTTTTACCTCGCGTTGCCTCGCTCACCGCCCCATAGTACAAAGCCGCGGCGTCTTTAGGCTAGTACGAGTCCGCCGCCCGCAGTCCGGGACGGCGATTACGGCGCCTTCCTGTCCTTGAGCGGCAGCATTCCCGCGAGGTCGCCGATGACGTTGACGAGCTCTCCGTTCGCGGGGAGGACGATCTTCGAGTTGTTCCTGAAGGCCTCCTCGACGGTCTGCAGGCGCCGCAGCAGCTGGGCGTTCCCGACGAAGTACCTGTCGGCGGCCTCGTTGACGAGCTGGATGGCCTGGGCCTCGCCTTCGGCCTTGAGGATCTCGGCCTGCCTGATGCCCTCGGCCTTCTTGATCTCCGCGCGCTTCTGTCCGTCGGCCATCGTCTCGGTGGCGGTGGCGAAGTCGATGGCGGCGATCTTCTCGTTCTCGGCCTTGACGACCTTGTTCATCGTCTCCTGGACGTCCTTGGGCGGGTCGATCTCCTTGAGCTCGGTGCGGACGACGGCGATGCCCCAGCTCTTGGTCTCCTTGAGCAGCGTCGTGAGGAGCTCCGAGTTGATCTTGGACCTCTCGCTGTTGGCGCTCTTGAGCGTCATCGTGCCGATTATGTTGCGCAGCGTGGTTCTCGCGAGGTTGACGATCTGCCACTGGTAGTTGTTGACGTTGTACTGGGAGGCCTTGACGCTGTCCTCGTCAGGCAGGACCCTGAAATAGACTTGGGCGTCGACGCGGGCGTTGAGGTTGTCGTTGGTGATGATCTCCTGCGGCTCGGCGTCGACCATCTGCTCGGTCGTGTTGATCTGGAACATCCGCGAGATGACGGGCAGGATCCAATGGAAGCCCGGCTCGGCGAAATGCCGGTAGCTGCCGAAGACCTCGACGAGGCCGCGGTGGGTAGGGCGGATGATCCTGATGCCCGCGAAGAAGAGGAAGACGACGATGGCCGCCGCGATAGCGATGATGATGTTCATGTGAGCTCCTTATAGAAGGCTATGGCCGCGTAGCCGACGAAGGAATCGTCGCGCCTGACGTCGAGGCTCGTGGCGTAGTCCAGCATCAGCGCCCGCGAGGCGCCGGCCGCGCGGGCGTACGCCAAGGCCGCCGCCGCCGCCCCGGGGGAGCAGGCCGACCTCTCGGCCTCGGCGAGGGCCAGGGCCTCGGGCCCGTCCAGGGCCAGGAGGGCGTCGACGAAGCGCTTGTCGTTCGTGCCGCGGACCCAGGCCTCGGCCTGGCCGCCGCGGCCCTTGGGCGAGAAGCCGTAATTGGGTCCGTAGTGGGTGAGATCGGTGGATCCGAGGCATGCGACGCGGCGCCCGACCGAGGCGGCCGCGTCGAAGAGGGCGGCGCCGAGCTCGAGGGAGCCGGCGTCGTTCGGGGCCCGCAGCCAGAGCGCGCGCGAGCCGGGAAAGAGCAGCGCGATGATCGGGAGGAGGACTTCGACGGTATTGTCCGGCTCTTCGTCCCTTCCCAATCCTATGGATCCCTCGAGGGCGGCCAAAAGCTCGAGATCGGAATCGATAGGGCCGAAGGGAGTCTCGAAGCTCGTCTCCCGGGCGGCCAGCGGGCGGGCGCCCGAGGGCAGGTGGCCGCCGAATACGGCGATTGTGGGTGCGGACGACAGGCTCGCCGCGGCCTTGGCAGCCAGGCGGCCCGAGAAGGCCCAGCCGGCATGGGGGGCGACGGCCGCCACCGCGCCCGAACGGCCGGCTTTGCCGGCGCCGCCGGCTTCGCTGGCGACGGTCCAGGACGAGACGAGATTCCGGAGCGTTGCGGGGTCTTCTGGGTACCAGCCGCGAGGAAGGGATCTTCGGCGCAGGGACATTCTTCTCCTCCCGGGCGCCGCCGCGATAGGCTCTCGAGAGTCGCGGCCCGTCTACCGATAATAGTATATTATCGTTGGGGGAGTATGAACAGAAGATTCGTCGCGGCCTTCGCGGCCGTCTGCATCGTCGCGGCGCTCGCCGCCGCCGCTTCTGTCGCCTATCGCGTCCTCGCCGGGGACTCCGCCGGCAGGATCGCGGCGAAGGCCGATTTCGAGGGCCTGCGATCGGTGCTCGCCTACGTGAAGAGCTCCTCGGACCTCGCCGATCCCGGCCTCAGGGCCCGCCTCGCCTCGCGCTACGAGGCCAACCCGAGCCTCCTCCTCGTCGACGTCTACGAGCTCGGGGCCGGGGACCGGTGGCGGATTCCCGCGGATTCGCCCTACCTCTCCTCGCTTCGGACGGAAGGGGGGCTGTCTGGCCCCGCCTATCCTCCCCGGTCCACGATACTCCTCTCCTCGCCGCTCAAAGGCGACAGCTCCGGCCGCATGGCCGTCGACGCCCTCTACACGAGCCTGACCCAGTTCTCGGCCTTCGAGGCCTTCCGGGACGCCATGATTGGCCTGGCTTCCTTCCTGGCACTCGCCGCCCTCCTCCTCGCGATCGTCTCGGGGAGCGACATGGCTAAGAACCTCTCTCCGCAGGTGAGCCTCGCCGGCGGGGCCCCGAGTCCGGCGCATCGGCGCGGCGCGGCCGAGCTGGCCGCGGCCGCGGCGGAATACCAGTACGAGACGCTCTCCGCGGCGGAGGCCGAGAAAGAGGAAGAGTCCTCGACCGGTATCGCCGTCAAGGAGCTCGCCCTCCCCGCGGAAGAGGACTTCGACATCCCCGTCATGACGGAAGAACTCGCGCCCGTGCCCGCGGCTATCGCTGTCGCCGCGCCTACCGCCGCCGCGCCCGCGGCGCCAGGTCCTCGAGAGCGCGACGGCGAGCCTGCCGGGCTCTATTCCCCCTCCTCGGGGCTGGGCTGGGAATCCTACATGAAGGATCGCCTCGACGCCGAGATCTCCCGTTCCGCCTCCTTCGAGCAGGACCTGAGCCTCCTCGTTATCTGCTACGACGGGCTCACGTCCCAGGACGCGAACTACGAGGCGATCGGCGACTCCATCGAAAGGTTCTTCAGCTTCCGGGACCTCTCCTTCGAGCGCGGCGACGACGGCTTCTCCGTGATCCTTCCGAATATCGACTCGAGCCACGCCCTCCGGATGGCCGAGGAATTTTACAAGAAGCTCGTATTCCTGGCCGATGGCGATTTCGCCGAGCTCGACCTCCTGCCCCTCTTCATGGGCATCTCGTCGCGCTCGGGCAGGCTCGTCGACGCGGTCCGCATGATCGAGGAGGCCGACGCCGCCCTCGAGAAGGCGCGCTACGAGAAGGATTCGCGCATAGTGGCCTTCAAGCCCGACCCCGACAAGTACCGGCTCTTCCTGGCCTCCAAGGGGGCATGACCTGCCGGCCTCCGGCCGGAAAGAGAAAAGGCGCGTCCCTTCCGGGCGCGCCTTTTCTTTCGGCCTGCTTATCGGCTTATTTCTTGGCCGCGAGCTCCGCGAGGCTCTTGAGGGCGCCGCGGAGGCTGAAGGAGGAGAGGGTGAAGGTAAGGCTCTCGCCCGACAGCCGCGCGTAGAAGCGGTTGTCGCCCGCCGGGGAGCCCACTTCGAGTACCTTGGTCTGGCCGGAGCCGAGATCGAGGGCGATCCGCGCGTCGATCCTGGCGAAGGCATCCGCCGGGGGTGCCGCGACGTAGTCTTCGCCCTGGAGGTTTACGATCGCGCGGAGGAGGGAAGAGGAGGCGTCCGGGTCGATCTGCGCCGCACCCGACTTCCATCCCTTCCCGTCGCGGGTCAGGGAGTAGTCGACGACGGTGAGAGGCTTGCCCTTGCCGTCCAGCGCTATCGAGCTCTTCAGCGAGAAGGACTGGACGTCGCCCTCCTTCAGGCTGCCCAGTAGTCTGAGGTCGAGCCAGGTTGATCTCCCGTAGCCCAGGTAGGAGGCGATGCCCGATTCGGCGGAGTAAGAGGTGTCGGAGCCCGCGCGCCGCAGGTAGACCTCGGAGCCCGTCGGGCCCGAGCCGCCTACGTAGACGTCGGCGAGGACCTTCCCGGAGGCGTCCTTGAGCAGCGCGCGCTTGGCCTGCGCCTCGTCCAGCTGGAAGCCCGACCAGGAATCCCTGGAATGCGCGACGACGCGGAGCCGCGATATCGAGCCGAGATCCTCCAGGAAGCTCGACACGCGCTGGCCTTGGACCGGGAACCGCGCGGCGCCGTCGACGAGGCTCCAGGCCGATCCCGACTTGAGGAGCTCCACCGAGGCCCCGCCGGCCGCGCTTTGCAGCGATATCGAGGCGACGTCCGAGGCCTTGCCCGCGATCAGGCGAGCCGACTCCGAGCGGGCGGCGACCCGCTCGGGGGAGAAGACCAGCCCCGCCGCCCAGATCGCGACGAGGACTGCCAGCGCGATCGAGAGCGCTGCGACTTTCTTTTCGTAACGCATCACTTGGCTCCTTCCGGCCCGGCGGCGGCGGGCCCTTGGCCCGCGCCCGACGAGGCCTTGAGGTTCGCCTCGTCCCTGGCGAGCCGCCTCCGCCTGATGGATCTCGCGAGGCCGAAGCTGAGCACGAGGAGGGGCACGAGCCCTAGATTGACGATGTAGGCGAAGCTTATGAGGACGGATCGCGCATCGGGATCCTGCACCTTGGTGAGCCGCGAGTCGCGGGCCCCCCGCGACCTGATCGCGACGAGGTCGTCTCCCGAGGAGAGCCAGTCGGCCGCGCCCGCGATGAAGGCGGCGTTGAATGTCGAGTCCGTGATCGTCATGAGGTCGTTGGCGAAGTCGGAGGAGCCTACTACGAGTATGCGCGAGGCCCTTGGCGTCTCCGGCAACGGCGGCAGGGCGGCCGCCCCCGCCCGGACGGGCACAGGCTTGCCGGCGTAGGCAGAGGGCAAGACGCCGGAGAGCGTCGCCGCCAGTACGTATTGCCCCGTCGTGGAGCCCGCCTCGGCGGTGTACATGCCGGCCTCGTCGGGCGATACGGCGAAGCGGCTCTTCTGGAGCCATGCCTTGGGCGTAGTCTTGACCAGGGCCGCGTAGTCGACCCCCTCCCTCGGCACCGATTCGAGGGGGCTCGGCCAGAAGAGGTCGAGACCCGAGGAACGGGCGGTGAGGGGGCTCTTGGGGTCGCGGTTCTCCGGCCTGGTCATGATCCAGTGCGGATACTGGAGGTAGCTGATGGCCTGGCCGCCGAAGGGCGAGTTCACCTGGAAGGGGGCCGTGAGGGAGGACTGGTCGAGGACCAGATCGCGGTCCACCCTGACCCCGTAGGACTCGAGGGCGCGTAGAATGGCGTCGTTCTTGAGAGGCGCCGCGGTGAGCCCTTGCCTGACCTGGACGTCGACGCCCTTCACGGCGAAGAGGGCTCTGCCGCCGGAGGCCAGGTAGGCGTCAACGCGGTAGGCGTCGTAGTCGTCGAGGGCCGAGTTGCCGATGACGAGGAGGACCGAGGTCTCCGGCGGCACCGCGTCGCCGGCCCGAAGCTCCTTCGAGTCCCAGCCCGACCTCTGCAGCGCGTCGGAGAGGCTCTTGTAGTCGTTCGCCAGGCTCTTGTCCGAATCGCCGATCAGGATGGAGGCGACGGGCTTCTTGTCGGCTATCGCCGCCTTGATGGCCTTGACCAGGTCGTACTCGAGAGTGTCCGTGCCGAGCACGAAGGGCAGGACCTGCGTATGCTCCAGGTACTGGATGACGAGGCCCGAATAGACGAGGGCGACGCGCTGCTCGTTCTTCTCGACTATCTGCATGCGCTGGGGCGCGACGCCGAGCGCCTCGACCGCGGCCTCCTTCTTGCCCGAGGCCGGATCAGCCACGTCGACGGCTATCTTGCCGCGCGACACGGCCGCGAGGCTGCGCACGAGGCCTTCAACGGCGCGCGGCCCGGGATGACGGTCGGCCAGCGTGGAAGATATGTAGTACGTGATGCGAACCTGCTCGGGGATCTCCTTGTAGAGCTCCCGCGAGGCCTTGGAGAGGGTGTTGGCCCCGTCGGCGCTCAGGTCCAGCCTGGCGGAGAAGCGGTCCAGCACGAGGACGGCCGCGACGATGACCGCCAGAGTGAGGAGGAGAAGCACCAGGGAGCGGCGCTTGCGGAGGTTCTGGTCCATGGCTGTCAGCTCCACTTCCGGCGCGTCAGTCCCCATGCCGCGAGGTAGAGGAAGAGGACCGAGGCCGACAGGTAATAGGCGAGATCGCGCGTATCGACGACTCCGCGCGAGAACGAGTCGTAGTGGAAGGCGAGGGAGAGCCAGTTGAGGAGCGCCGCGGCCAGGCCCTTGGCCCCGAGGAAGCCGGCGACCCGGTCGACAAGGACGAGGCAGAGGAGGGCGAGGACCGAGGCGACGAAGGCGCTCACCTGGTTCTTGGCCAGGGACGAGATCCACTCGCCCACCGCGACGGCCGCGGCGGCCTCAAGGAGGACGCCCAGGTACTGGGTGACGAGGATTCCCGCGTCGAAGGAGCCGAGCGCCGAGGCGGCCAGAGGCACGGGGATCGTGAGGACGATGGCCGCGCTGGCGATGGCGAATGAGGACAGGAACTTGCCGAGGACGAGCTGTCCTTCGGTGAAGGGCAGGGTTAAGAGGAGCTCGTAGGTGCCCAGTCTCCGCTCCTCGGCCCAGGACCGCATCGTGAGCGCCGGCACGAGGAAGGCGAGCACGAGGGGCATTATGATGAAGTATTCGCGCAGGTCCGCCTGGCCCGCCGCGTAGAAGCCGCGGATGAAGTAGAGGTAGATCCCGGTGAACAGGAGGTAGCCCAGGATGACGGCGTAGGCCACGGGCGAGTTGAAGGAGCTGCGGATCTCGCGCCTGGCGACGGCGAGGACGTTCTTCATCGTCCATCTCCTTCGGATGTCAGCTTGACGAATATCTCCTCGAGGGAGAGGCGGCGCCTCTCGAGCTCGAGGACCTTGAGTCCCGCGGAGACGGCCCAGTCGAAGATGGTCTCCCCAACCTCGGCCGCCTCGGAGTCGGCGGGCGGCATGGAGATCTCGGCGGCGAAGACCGAGCCCGACTCGGCCTGGAAGGAGGCGACGCTCCGGAGACCGGGAATGCCGGAGAGCGACTTCCGGTCGAAGCCTTCCGCGGCCCCTCGGGCGGCCTTGAGCCTCAGCCGGATCCTCTCCTCGCCCTTGAGGGCCTTGCCGATCTCCGAAGGCGCGCCCTGGGCGGCGACCCGCCCCTCGTTGAGGATGATGACGTTGGAGCAGATGGCCTCGACTTCCTGGAGGATATGCGTGGAGAGGATGACCGTCTTGCTCTCTCCCAGCGATTTGATGAGCTCGCGGATCTCGATGATCTGGTTGGGGTCGAGCCCCGTGGTCGGCTCGTCGAGGATGAGGATGGGGGGATCGTGGAGGATGGCCTGCGCGAGGCCGAGGCGCTGCCGGTAGCCCTTGGACAGCTCCTCCACCTTCTTGCGGTAGACGCCCTCGAGGCCGCAGGCGCCTATCGCGCGCTCGACGGCCCTGGCGCGGGCGGGACGGTCCAGGCTCCGGGCGTCGCCGATGAAGTCGAGGTATTCCGCCACCGTGAGGTCTTGGTAGAGCGGAACCGACTCGGGCAGGTAGCCGACGCGGCTCTTCACCGCGATCGGGTCCTCCTCGACGTCGAGGCCGTCGACTACGGCCTTCCCCGAGCTCGGGAAATGGTATCCCGTGAGGACTTTCATGATGGTCGTCTTGCCGGCTCCGTTGGGCCCCAGCAGGCCCAGGACCGACCCGGTCTCCGCGGAGAAGCTGACGCCGTGCACGGCCTCGACTCCGCCGTAGCTCTTACGTAGTTCGCGCAGTTCTATCACGGACTACCCTCCTTTTCCGAATGCTCGATTGCTCGATGCTCAAAAATCCTAAGAAAACAAATGCGGCCGAAGAAGGATACGCGTAATTCAATCCGCGTACTCGATCGGCAAGTTCATGCGGTCCCGCGACAGGATGGTGCCCGGAAAGGTCTCCCTCGCCTCGTCGAGGAGGCGCTTGAGGTCCCGCTCGGCGTAGCGGGGACTGTAATGGATGAGGGCGAGCTTCTTCACGCCACCGGCGTCGCGGGCGATGCGGGCGGCCTGGGCCGCGGTCATGTGCCGCTTCTCCACGGCGCTCTCCTCGAGGGCCGTCTCGAACATGCCCTCGCAGACGAGGAGGTCGGAATCGGCGACCTCGCGCGCTATCTCGGGAAAGTAGAGCGAATCGGTGACGTAGCTGAACTTGCGGCCGGACCGCGGCTCGCCCATGACCTGGGAGCTCTCGACCATTACGCCGTCGCTCGAGGCCACGCTTTCGCCGCCCTGGAGCCGCGACCAGAGGGGCCCCCTGGGCACTCCGAGCTCGGTCGCCTTCTCGGGATGAAAGGCGCCCGGGCGCGGATCCTCCTCGAGGGCGTAGCCGTAGCAGGTCTTCGTGTGCCGCAGCGGGAAGGCCCGGACACTGAAGCCCTCGCCCTTCCAGACGGTCCCCGGCTCGGTGATCTCCCGCACGATTATCTCGTAGTTGATGTACATGTCGAGGGTGCGCCGGTTCGTGTCGATGTAGTCGGCCAATCTGGGAGGCCCTATGATGTAGAGGGGCTCGGCGCGGTCTACCTGGCTCGACAGCATGAGGATGCCGGGCAGGCCGGTGACGTGGTCGGCGTGCATGTGAGAGACGAAGATCGCCGTGATCTTCTTCCACCGGAGATTGAGGCGGCGTATCGATACTTGCGTGCCCTCGCCGCCGTCGAAGAGGAAGAGCTCCCCCTCGCGACGCAGGAGCACGCTTGTCAGGGCTCGGTGCGGGAGGGGCATCATGCCGCCCGAGCCGAGGACGAAGGCTTCTAGATTCATCGCGGCCGACTATATACGGAAAGGCGGTGCCGCTTCAATGACCGACGAACGGCGCCCACTCCTTGTGAAGGAGGCTGGGACCGTGCGATCATGAGATCATGGAATTCTTCTCGCGCCTCGGCCTCGCCGACCCCCTGGCGGCCGCCCTCGGCTCCTTCGGCTTCGCCTCGCCGACGCCGGTGCAGGCCGACGCAATCCCGATAATCCTCTCGCGCCGGGACGCGATCATCGAGTCGGAGACGGGCACGGGAAAGACTTTCGCCTACCTCGCGCCCGCCTTCCAGCTCGTCTCCGTCCTCGAGCGCAAGGGATTGGGCGAGCCCGGCGTCATCGTCGCGGCGCCCACGCAGGAGCTCGCGGTGCAGATCGGCCGGGAGTCGGAGCGCCTGGCCAAGGCCGCCGGCCTCGGCCTGAAGACCGTGGTCCTCCTCGGCGGCACGCCCCTCGAGAAGCAGGCCGCGAAGCTCAAGTCCAAGCCCGAGATCATCGTCGGAACCCTGGGCAGGCTCGCCGATCTCGTGGCTCTCGGCAAGCTCCGCACGGCCGCCCTCAAGCTCCTCGTCCTCGACGAGGCCGACCGCCTCTTCGCGAACGAGACCGAGGAGCTGGCGCGGGCCCTGCTCAAGAGCGCGCCCGCGTCCTGCACGCGCGTCCTCGTGTCGGCCACCATTCCCGAGCGGGTCCGCCGCGAAGCCCGGCCCCTCCTGCGCGACGCCGTCGAGATATGCCCGGTCGGAGAGACTGTCCTTTCCGGGAGCATAGAGCACTGGTGTTTCTACTGCGACGGCCGCAAGCGCCTGGACTTCACGCGCCGCTTCGAGGCCGCGGTCCGCCCCGAGCGCTGCCTGGTGTTCCTCACCATGGCCACCCGCGTCGAGAAGGCGGCCCTCGCCCTCGCGGCCCTCGGCCTCCCGGTCGGAGCCATACATTCTGGCATGGACAAGGAGACTCGCCGCGTCGCCCTCGAGCGCTTCGCCCGCGGCGAGCTGCGATACCTCCTCACGAGCGACCTGGGCGCGCGCGGTCTCGACATCCCGGGCATCACCCACGTCCTCAGCCTCGACCTGCCCGAGGAGGCTACCGTATATACGCACCGCGCGGGCAGGACGGGCCGCGCCGGCGCGACCGGGGTGAGCGTCGTCCTCGCTGACGGCGTGGAGCTCGCCCGCGCGTCCAAGGTAGCCACCAAAGGCGGCTTCGTCTTCCGCTGCAAGGTCCTCGAGGAGGGGAAGATCCTCGAGCCTACGAGCGAGGAGTTCTTCGCACGGGCGGGCGCCGCGGAGGAACAGCGCATGGCCGCGAAGGCCTCCCATATATTGGATGACGAGCGCCGCGGTCCGGTACGGAAACGCTACGACACGCAATCCCCGCCCACAGGATATCAACGGCGGGATACGAAGTCAGCGCCACAAGAATCACGGCGCTATACGAAGTCCCCGCCCACAGGATATCAACGGCGGGATACGCAGTCGGCGCCACAAGAATCACGGCGCTATACGAAGTCAGCGCCCATAGGATTCC
>CAZBGA010000007.1:28404-90558 GCA_964491385.1 uncultured Treponemataceae bacterium
AAAGGCGAGATACGCAGTCGGCGCCACAAGGATCTCCAGGGCGCCATACGAAGTCCTCGCCCTCAGGACCTCAAAGGCGAGATACGCAGTCGGCGCCACAAGGATCTCCAGGGCGCCATACGAAGTCAGCGCCACAGGATTCCAAGCGCTATACGAAGTCCTCGCCCTCAGGACCTCAAAGGCGAGATACGAAGTCAGCGCCACAAGAACCACGGCGCTATACGAAAGTCCCCGAGGGCGAAGCTCCACGGACTGCCCGCAAACCGAGGTCGACTCCCTGGCACGCCAGCCCAGGGAAGCCTTCGCCTGGCCCGCATCCGGCGCCGCGCCAAAGGAGCGACCATCCCCATAAGGACAGGCCGCTCGGAAGCCCGGCTAAGACGCGGCGGCCGCCTCGGCCCTAGTCAGCCCCGTGCCCCTCCTCATCGACCCCGAGCTCCGCCTTCGCCTATACGCCACCGAGGCCGTGATCCCCTCGGTCGTCGAGGACATGGATAACCCGGCCTGGGAAGATGCTTCCGCTCGCATACTCCTCCTCCGCCTCTCGCCCTTTAGAGACATTGAAGGCTCGAGTTCACACCTTCTCCTCTTCTCGGAATGCCGGAAGGCTCTCCCCGAGGCCTTCGTGGACTTCGGCTTCTTTCCCGATGCCAGGGACCGCGCCGTCCTCGGCTCCCGACGATTGCCCTATTTCTACGGTCTCCAGTCGGGCAGGGGTCCTGCCGACTTCGATCTCGTCCTGGTTTCCAACGCCTTCGCCCTCGAGCTCCTCAACCTGAGCTATCTTTATTCCGGCACGGGCTTGCCGCGCCGGGCCTCGGAGCGCGCCCGCAAGGCCGCCGCGCCTGCGGCATCCGGAGACGAGCCCGTCCCGATCGTCGTCTTGGGCGGTTCCAATGCAGCCGCGGCGGGTGCCCTCCTTTTCCCCGGCGCGGTGAGCGAGGAGGCGAGCGACAGCCTCGTCGACGGCATTTTCTTCGGTGAGGGGGAGGGCGCCGTAGGCGAACTCGCCTCAGCCCTGACAAAGACCGGAGCTTCGAGGCCTGAGCGCCTCGAGTTGGCCGCTTCGATCGAAGGCTTTTGGCGGGCCCTATCGGGCAGGGCCGCGGCGAGGAAGGTCCTCCTGCCCCGCCCCCCTCTTCTCACGAGCTATCCGGTCCTCAATTCCGAGGGCGCGGACACGGCAAGGCTCCAGATAAGCGCGGGCTGTCCCGGCTTCTGCTCCTTCTGCCTCGAGGGCTGGGAATCCCGGCCCTATCGGGAGATGCCCCTAGGCGAGACCGCGCTGGCCGCGCGCGAGCTCAAGGCCAGGACCGGGGCGAGCGGCCTCGATGTCTACAGCTACAACTTCAACGCCCACTCCGGCGTCTTCGAGCTCATGCTGGAGCTGAGCCGCGTATTCAGGCGCGTCAACTTCATGAGCCAGAGGCTGGATATCCTCGCCGAGTCGCCCGACCTCGCGGGGGCCGAGCTCGCGATGGACAAGCGTTCCTTCACCCTGGGGATCGAGGGACTCTCGGAGCGGATGCGCCGCTATTACCGGAAGAGGATAGACGCTCGGGACATCGACGCGGCCTTGGGCCGCCTCGTCCTGCCCGCGGTCCGCGAGCTCAAGCTCTTCTATATCGTCGCGGGCATCGAGGACGACCGAGACCTCGCTGAGTTCGCCGAATTCGCCGCCCGAGCGGCCGAAAGGCGCCGAAGGGAGGCCCCGGGTCAGAGGATAATCGTGTCCGCGGGTTACCTCGCCCGCCTTCCCTTCACTCCCCTGCAGTACGCCGCGCTCTGCCTGGACCGCGAAAGGCTCGAGTCGATCGCGCGACGGATGGAAGGCACCTGCGCGGCTTCGGGCATAGAGTTCCGCCTGGCCTCCGACTTCGAGGAGTACTATGCCGACCAGCTGATTTCGCTGGGCGGGAGAGCCCTGGCTCCCTGGCTGGAGGGAACGCCGGAGGCGGGCCTGTTCTACGATGGCGGACTCGCCCGCGGCACCGGAGCCTCCCTTGAGGCTTTCGCTCGCGGGACCGGCCTCCTCGGCGAGGAGTTCCTGGGGGAGAAGGGGGAGAGCTGGCGCCCTCCCCTCGCCTTCGCCGACGAGAACGGCGCCGCCCTCCGGAAGAACTTTCTCCTCGCGGCTTCCTTCGCGCCCGGCGGGGGCCGATTCCCGGCCCCCAAGCCCCCCGATGCCGACTGGGCCAGGAGGCTCGAGCGCCTGATGGCCGCCAAGCGCGGCTTCGCGGCGACCCTCGTGCGGCTGGATCTTCCCTCCTCCCTCGCGCGGGCCACCGCCGAATATCGCTCCTCGTGGATCATGCGCGCGATCGCGGCCGCATCGCCCGACGGAGGCGCTTCGGTATTCGACGCGGAGGAGGCGCTCTTCGCCAGGGGCGGGAGGCTCGAGGGCATGGCCGATAGGTTCTGGGGAGTTGCCTATTTCCGCCTCCGAGGCCCCGATCCGATCAGGATGGCGGGAGCGGCGGCCGCTGCGGGCTTCGTTCCGGTAGAGTCGCTGCCCCTCTGCGACGGGATAGAGGCCTCGGTGGAAGTCCCGGCGGCCTATGCCCGCGAGGCGGAGGATGCCCTTAAGTCCTGGCTCGCCGCGGCGAGGGTCAGCTTCGTCGAAGAGCGAGCCGGAGCCTCGCGGCGACTCAGACCCTCGGCCCGCGACGCCAGGAAGAGGATACTCGTCGAGGCCGAGCTCGTCGGGCCCGAGGCGAGCGCCGGCGGGGCCTTCGAGGCGAAACTAACCCTGGGACCCAAGGCCCGGCTCGAGGATTGGCGCTCGAGGATGGGCCCCGTCGCCGCTCGCTCCGCCTCCCTCCGCTTCCTCGGATTTTAGGTCGCCGCGTGCTCCGGGAGGTCGCGGTAGCGCCGTCTATCCGCCATCCTCGCTCCGAACAGGGACTCGACCTCGGAAAGCCTCTCGGAGAACCGCACCAGCCGATCTCCCCCCGACGCGGCGGCCGCGCGCAGGCGGGATGCCAGGGCGCGGAAATCTCCCTCGTAGCCGCGATGGGCGAGCTTGCGCAGCCAGCCGAGCGCGAGGGCCTGCAGCCTGGTATCGCAGGCTCCCCCCTCCATGAGGCCGGCCGCCGCCGCGCAGGCCGCCGCGTTGTCTCCCAGCAACGCCGGCTCGAGGCGGGCGGCGAGGGCCTCCTTCTCCTCCGGGCTCAAGCACGCGCAGGCCTCCTCGGCTCCCTCCTCGAGGACGAGGCCCCTGAACGAGGGCAGCTCGACGGATCGCCCACCGCTTTCGAGCCGCAGAGTCTCGCCGCCGCATAGCGCGGCGAAGCGCCTCGGATCGAAAGGGCCGGCGAGCGCGCGGGCGAGGCGCAGCTCCGACCTGAGCCTGGTGAGCTCGGCATTCGGCCCGCCTCTCTCCGCCGACGGCCTGCCCCTCCCCTCCCTCCGCCTCGCGACGAAGAGAATCTCCCTGTTTTGGGAGCGCCGGGAGACGCTCTGCCTCCCTCCCCGGTATTTCACGTAGTCGACGGAGCGCAGGCTGAGGTCGGCGCGGTCGGACATCATCTCGCACAGTTCGTCGGCCGCGACCAGGCCTTCGGTGTTGTAGGAGAGGAGGACGAAGCGCGCGTCGACGGACGCGAGGAGGTCGCGAAAGGCGGCGCCGACGCTCATTTTGCAGCAGAAGGCCGATTTGCTCTCCTTCCATCCGGGCGGAATGCCCGCCGCGCGGAGGAGGGACCCGTCGGGCGTCCTCTCGCCGTCGATGAACGGCCTGTCCCATCGCGCGATGGTGTTCAAGAGGTGGTAGTTGGAGCCGTACTGATGCTGGTTGTAGGGAGGATCGAGGTAGCAGAGATCGGCCGGCCGGCCGGCGCAGAACGCGGCCGCGTCCCCCCTGCGGACCTCGGCCGGCGGCCCCGGCCACAGCTCCGGCGCCTCGAGGCTCATCGGCGCGAGGATTCGGCCGAGGTTGTCGCGGCCGTGGCCGCCGAAGCCCTTGTGGTAGCCCTTGAAGACGCCAGAGGTGTTGGAGTGGGTGGCCGCCTCGTAGACCAGCAGTCCGATGAGGAGGGCGCGCTCCGCCCGCGGCCGACAGTTTGCTGAGGTCCCGGACTCGGCCGGACGCATCTGCTCGATCGCGCAACGCGCGCGATCGAGGAAAACCGCGTTCTCCCTCGTATAGAAGAGGCGCTCGCGTCTCCAATCCGCGTCCTTCGTGCTCGCCGGGGCGTAATGCAGCGCGATATAGGGCTCGACCCGGCAATCCGGGACCGCGTCGCCGCGCTCCGGATGCATGTCGTTCAGCGAGGCGAGGACCGCCTCGAGGCCGCCTTCGGCCGCGAAAAGCGAAGGAAGCTCGGCGGCGGAGACGCCGAGCCAGGCTTCGTTGACGGCCCGCGAGTATTCCTCGGCGTCGCAGGCCATCACCGACCAGCCTCGGCTCCTCGCGAGCCTGCTTACCGCGCCCGAGCCCGCGAATGGATCGAGGAAGGCGGAGATCGGCCTTTCACCGTCCAGCTCGAGGAAGACTTCCGACAGGAAGGGGAGGAGGGCGCGCTTGTTCCCTATATAGGCGATCAGGCGAGTCGACGCGTAGGAGGGAATATCGCTGTCAGGGCTCATAGCGCGCCATGCTCGTCTCGGTCTCGAAGACCTCGACCGCGTGGAGGGGCGCGAGCGGAAGGCGGAGCGCCAGAGCCTTGAAGACGAACTCGGCGATCCTCTCCGCGCTGGGATCGTCCTCGAAGGCGGCCTCGTCGTTGAGGAGGCTGTGGTCGAGGCCGTCCAGCACGGCGCGCAGCGCAGCCTTGAGCTCCGTGAAATCGACGAGCATGCCTCCTTCCCCGAGGCTCGCTCCCTTCGCCCACACGCGGACTTTGTAGTTATGGCCGTGGAGGCGCTCGCATCTGCCTTTGTAATGCTTCAGGAAATGCGCGGCTGCGAAGCCCGCCTCGACCCGCACGAGATACATGGCAACCTCCCGACCTGTCCGGGGATATTCTAGCACGGGAGCGGCGATGGGAGAACTCACCCCTTTTCGCTCGCGTCCCCGGATGCTACTCTATCGCCCATGTCCAAGGCTCTCCCGGAAATACTCAAGGGCATGGCGATCCTCGATAGGCGGGGTCCCTCCGATGCCCGGATCGAAGGGCTGGCCTACGATTCGCGCTCGGTAGGGCCCGGCTTCCTCTTCTTCGCCCTTCCCGGCCTGCACGAGGACGGACGACGCTTCGTACCGGCCGCGATAGCCGCCGGCGCCCGCGCCGTACTTCACGCGGGAGAGCTCGAGCGCTACGATCCGGCGGTGACCTACCTCCGCGTCGGGGACCCGCGCTTCGCGATGTCGCCCGTCGCGGCGGAATTCTACGGTCGCCCCTCCCGCGACCTCGCCGTGATCGGCGTGACCGGCACGGAAGGCAAGAGCACGACCGTCTACCTAACCTATCAGCTCCTGCATCTCGCGGGCCTCGGCGCGGGCTTCTTCTCCACCGTGCTCTCCGACTCGGGCGGCGGCGAGCTGCCCAACCCGGAGCACCAGACCACGCCCGAGGCTCCCGCGGTGCAGCGCATGCTCGCCGCGATGCGCGACGCCGGCCTCCGCTACGCCGTGCTCGAGTCCTCCTCACATGGCCTGTCGCCGCGCACCAACCGCCTCGGGGACGTCGAGTTCGACGTCGGCGTGATGATGAACGTCACGCGGGAGCACCTCGAGTTCCATGGGACCTGGGAGAGGTACAGATCGGACAAGGCCAACCTCTTCCGCGCCATCGGAGGTACGGCGAAGACCCTGGACGGCCGCGACACGCCGCGCTTCGGCGTCGTCAACGCCGACGATCCCTCGGCCGAATATTTCCGCGCCGCGACGAAGTTCCCCGTACTCTCGTTCAGCGCCTCGGGCGCGGCCCGCGCGGACCTCGTCGGAGTCGATCTCTCGGTCGACGCCGAGGGCGAGTCCTTCACCATCGTGGAGGACGGCCGTCGCGGGGCGGGCACCGAGACGCGCCATCGCGCGCGCCTGGAGCTTCCCGGCGCGTTCAACGTGGCCAACGCCCTCGCCGCCCTCCTCGCCGTCTCGGGCCTGACGGGCATCGAGACCGGCGAGCTCGTCCCCCTCCTTCCCCGATTGAAGCCCCTGCGCGGCCGCATGACGGCGATAGACCGGGGCCAGCCCTTCGAGGTCATCGTAGACTATGCCCATACGCCCTCCTCCTTCCAGACCGTGTTCCCGCCCCTGCGCGCCCGCGTCAAGGGGCGCATGATCTGCGTCTTCGGCTCCGCCGGCGAGCGCGACGTCGAGAAGCGGCCGAGGCAGGGCCGCATAGCCGCCGACTGGTTCGATATCGTCATCCTGGCCGACGAGGATCCTCGGGGCGAGGAGCCCCTGGCCCTCATCGAGGAGATCGCCGCCGGCTGTCCCGAGCTGAAGCGGGACGAGCGTCTCTTCCTCATTCCCGACAGGCCCGCGGCGATCCGCAAGGCCTTCTCCCTGGCTCGGGCGGGGGACCTCGTCGCCCTCCTCGGCAAGGGTCACGAAAATTCCATCATCTACGCGAAGGGCAGCGTAGCCTACGACGAGATTGCCGAAGCCGAGCGGGCCCTCGCGGAGCTGGGCTATGAAAGGAAAGCATGAAGCGAATCGTCATCCTCTACGGAGGCCGCTCGGGCGAGCACGAGGTATCCCTCCTGTCGGCGGCGAGCATCGTCAGGCACCTCGACGCATCCCTGTTCGAGCCGATACTCGTCGGCGCCTCCAAGAAAGGCGAGTGGTTCCTCCAGGAAGAGTCCGAGGCCGGGCGCGCCCGCGGCTCCGAGGGCCCGCTCGCGATAGCGGAGGGAAGGCGCGTATACGCCGCGCCGGGCCGAGGCCTCGTCGTCGAGTCGCCGCGCGGCCTGGATAGCCTGGCCTGCGACCTCGTCTTTCCCGTCCTCCATGGCAGCTTCGGCGAGGACGGTACGATCCAGGGCCTTCTCGAAGTCGCGGGCCTCCCCTACGTGGGCGCGCCCGTCCTCGGTTCGAGCCTCGGCATGGACAAGCAGAAATCGAAGGAGCTATGGCTGGAGGCGGGCCTGCCCGTCGTCCCATTCCTCGCAGTCCGGCCCGAATCGCTGGCCGATATCGACGCCCTCGCGCGCAAGGCGGGCGCCCGTTTCGGCTGGCCCTGCTTCGTGAAGCCCTGCTGCAGCGGCTCCTCGGTCGGGGCGTCCAAGGCCGGATCGGCCGCGGCCCTCGAGCCCGCCCTCCGCGCCGCCTTCCAGTGGGACGAGAAGGTACTGATAGAGCCCTTCATGATCGCGCGGGAGATCGAGTGCGCCGTCCTGGGCAACGCGGCTCCCGTCGCCTTCGCGCCCGGGGAAGTCGTGCCGACCCACGAGTTCTACGATTACGAGGCCAAGTACATCGACCCGGACGGGGCCCGCCTCGACGTGCCGGCCGGAATAACCCCCGAGCAGGCCGAGCGCGTGAAGTCCGTGGCCGTCGCGGCCTTCAAGGCCTGCGAGATAGCCGGCATGGCGCGGGTGGACTTCTTCATAGACAAGAAGACGGGCGAGGTCCTCCTCAACGAGCTGAACACCATTCCCGGCTTCACGCACATCTCGATGTACCCCCGCATGTGCGAGGCCGGCGGCCTCTCCTACTCCGGGCTCATCACCAGGCTGGCCGAGCTCGCGATCGAGCTACATTCCCGGAGGGCGGGGCTCAAGTTTATGAAGGTTTAAGCATTGCATAATAATGCGATGGCCGCACATATTTATTTATTTGTGGAATAACTATTTAGGGAGATCAACAGCTTGGCGCCTCCTCCCCTGGATGCTATAATCATGCCCTGGGGCGAGGAGGCAGAACGTGAAATCTCAAGACTATATCGATCTTGACGAGAGATACGGAGCCCACAACTACCACCCCCTTCCGGTCGTCATTTCTCGAGCCGAGGGCTGCAAGGTCGAGGATCCCGAGGGCAAAAGCTATTTCGACTTCCTGTCGGCCTATTCGGCGGTCAACCAGGGGCACAGGCACCCGCGGATAATCGCGGCGGCGCGCGAGCAGCTCGATCGCTGCACCCTCACGAGCAGGGCCTTCTACAACGACCGCACGGGTCCCTTCCTCGAGAAACTCTGCGATTTCACAGGCTTCGATATGGCCCTTCCTATGAATACCGGGGCCGAGGCGGTCGAGACCGCCCTCAAGGCGGCCCGCCGCTGGGGCGCCGAGGTCAAGGGCGTGAAGAACGGAGAGCAGGAGATCATCTGCGCCGAGGGCAACTTCCACGGCCGAACCATCGCCGTCGTATCCATGTCCACCGACCCCGACTCCCTGGTCAACTATGGGCCTTACCTTCCCGGCTTTATGAAGGTCCCGTACGGAGACGCCCGAGCCGTCGAGGCCCGGATCACTCCGAGGACGGTCGCCGTGATCGTCGAGCCCATCCAGGGCGAAGCCGGAGTAGTCGTGCCGCCCGACGGCTACCTCAAGGCGCTGCGCGACATCTGCAGCCGGCACGGAGTCCTCTTCATCGCCGACGAGATCCAGACCGGCTTCTGCCGCACGGGCACGCGCTTCGCCTGGCAGCGCGAGGACGCCCGCCCCGACCTCATGTGCCTCGGCAAGGCCCTGGGCGGCGGCATCATGCCCGTGTCGGCCATCGTGGCGGACCGCCAGGTCATGGACGTATTTACGCCCGGCACCCACGGCTCCACCTTCGGAGGCAACCCCCTCGCCGCGGCCATCGGCCTCGTCTCCCTCGAGGTGCTCGAGGACGAGAGACTCGACGAGAGGGCGGAGACTCTCGGAGCGATATTCCGCGCCGAGGTCGCGAAGATGGCCTGCTCCAGGATGAGGACGATCCGGGGCCGCGGCCTGCTCAACGCCGTCGTCTTCGACGAGGGATTCGAGGCCTGGGATGTCTGCATGGCCCTCCGCGACGGGGGCCTCCTGGCCAAACAGACTCACGGGAACATCATCCGCTTCGCTCCTCCCCTGGTCATCAGCGAGTCCGAGATGGCCGAAGCGCTGGGCATCATCTCGGCCACACTCTCCGAAATATGATATAGTAAGGGATGCCCGATAAAGAGGCCCGAGAGCTCCTCGAGGCGGCGATCAAGGCGGGCGGAGCGCGCGACTACCGGAAGGCGGCCGGGCTCCTCACCCTCCTGCTGGCCCGGACCGACTCCATGCCCGAGGCCTACCTCTACCTGGGCCGGTCCCGCTACGCGCTGGGTGAGCACGGCAGAGCCCTCGAGGCCTTCCGCCGCTACCTCAGGGAAGGAGGCGAGCCCGCCGCGGGCCTCTTCTTCCTCGGCCGCTCCTATCTTGCATGCGCCCGGGCGTCTGAGGCGGCCCGCTGCCTCAGGAAGAGCGTCGAGGCCGATCCGGGCAGGGCGCCCGCCTGGGCCTTCCTCGGCGCGGCCCTGCTCAAGCTCCACAGGACCAAGGCCGCGGTGGACTGCCTCGAGAAGGCGATAGCCCTGGCCCCCCAGGACAGGAACATCTATAGAGGCTATCTGAACGCCCTCTACGCGCGCGGCGTTCGCCTCCTCGCGCGGGGCGACGCGGACATGGCGAGACAGGTGCTCGGGTTCGCGATAGAGAACGGGCTCGACGGAGCGGCTATACGTCTCTGGAAGGCCAAGGCCCTCAGGGAGACCGGACGCCTCCCCGAGGCCATCGTCGACTGCGAGGCCGCACTGGCCGCCGCTCCAGGCGACCCCTCGATACGCTGGCTCCGCGCCGGCCTCCTCCTCGCCTCGGGCCGGCAGGCGGAGGCGCTGCGCGAATTCGAAGCCATTCGCGCCACCCATCCCGACCTGCCCGCCCTGCCGGCCGACGACAACTCCCTCGCGCGGCTGCGCGCCTCCGTCGCCTTCCGCGACGGGCGCTACAAGGAAGCCGTCTCCGACTGCATGCTCCTCCTGCGCGCCGATCCGAAGGACGCCGCCCTCCGATCTATCGCCGCGGAGAGCCTGCGCGCCCTGGGCGAGCTCGAGCGCTCCCGCGACCACTGGATGCGCGCGATCGAGGCCGCCCCCGAGGAGGGCCAATTCCGCCTCGGCCTCTCCCTCGCCCTCTACGATCTCGGCGACTACGCGTCGTCGCTCAAGGCGGCCGAGCGGGCACGCAGGCTCGGCGCCGAGGCGGCGGAGGTCGACTACTACGCTGCCCTGTGCCGCTCGCGGCTGGGCGAGGATCCCGGGCGCCTCATCCCCCTCCTCCAATCCCTCCTGCGATCGCGGGCCGCGGACCCGCGGCTGATGTTCGCCCTTGGCGAAGCCCTCTACCGCTCGGGAAGGCCCGACCTCGCGTCGGGCTGGTTCGAGAAAGTCCTGAGCCTCGCTCCCGACCACGAGCTGTCGCTGCTGTATCGGATCTCGGTGGCCGAGTCCCTGGAGGACGAGGGCGCGCGCGAGGAGGCCTACGCGGCATATCTCGAGGCCTATCCCGACAACTCGAAGCTCAGGCGCGAGTACGTGGGCGCCCTCTCCGCGCGCGGCGATTGGGCCGCCGCCGCCGCGCAACTGGAGCGGGGCATGCCCTACGGCGAGATGGGCGAGCGGTCGCGCCGCCTTCTCGCGGTCTCCTACCGAAACGCCGGTCGCTACCGCGAGGGCGCCCTCGCCTACCGCGACCTCCTGCGCGAAGAGCCGGGCTCGGGCGAGCTCCTGGTCGGCCTCGCCTACTGCCTCGAGCGGGAAGGCCAGGCAGACTACGCCCTCGCCCTCCTCGAGAAGGCCCCGAAGGCCGCCAAGGCCCGACCCGATCCCTGGATGCTCCAGGCCGCGTTATACGCCCGAGCCGGCCGGACCGAGGCGGCCGTGGCGGCCCTCCGCAGCGCCATCGACCGCGACAGAGGGAGCGAGCGCGCCTGGCGTAATTTGTCGTCGCTCTACAGGAAGCAGGGCCTTTCGGAGCTCGCCGCCAACTGCGAGGAGGAAGCGCGCGCCGCGATACAGGCCGAGGCGGAGCGACCCGCGACTCGCAAGCCGACCGCGAGGCCGGACAGTCCAGGCATCGCCGACCGGGGCGTCGCCGACGCCGACTCCCGCTCGAAGCGCCGATAGTTGGCTGTTGAATTCCGTCGCCATCCTGCTATACTAGCCCCTGGAGGCCCTCAATGCCTGTAAAAGCCATGGACTTGTTCGACGCCTACGCGAAAAACGCGCTTCCCAAGGATCACGGGTATATCGTCACCTCGTTCTTCAGCAACAACTCCGTTTATTCGCGCTACGAGATCGTCTCCTACAACAACGTAAAGTCCATCTACCCGAACGACGAAGGCCTCACCTTCCAGACCGATGGCAAGAAACTCTTCGTCCTCATCGAGCCGGCCAACTATCCCAACAAGGGCATGGAGCCATACGTCCGATCCAACGCCGACAAGATCCCTCTGCGCTTCGCGGAGCTGGACATGCACAACTGCAAGAACCAGACGCGCATCTACTGGGCCAAGGACGCGGTGATCTCCTATGGATCATTCACCATCGCCCGGCCGGCGGGCATCAACTTCTCGTTCTGCTTCTACCATCTTCCCGACATGCACCAGTCCATACAGCTCTTCTTCGAGAAGACCTTCAACAAGGAATGCTCGATCCCCTTCGCCGACGCGAAGAAGGTCGCGGCCGCGGTGGCGGAGAAGATCAAGACGAAGATGGTCTGGGACTTCAGCGCGGAGTGATCGCAAAGGGAGCACTGTTTCCTCCATCTTAACCACCCGCTCACATTAATTGAAAGGACCCGGAGTTCTTTCGATTCGCGCGATTCCTCCGGTCATCTTCGTGACCCCACTCTCTACCTTGTTAGATTACGCCGATGAGCAGTCGAACTTCGCCTTGACCCTTCTGTTTACATTATATATTTTTCAATATATTGCCTCGCATATATGCGGCCGTCGTCGGGTCGCCTCGCATAAGGGGGAAGCATGAGTGAAGGATCCGGCAGGGCGGCCCGAGACCCGCGGAAAATCGTTCCCTGGATCGCCTACCTGATTTTCTTCGCCGTCCTGAACGAGACCGTGTTCAACGTCTCGACGCCGAAGATCGCGGCGCAGTTCGCGCTGACGCCCTCCGGGGTAAGCTGGATGATGACCGTATTCATGGTCTTCTTCGGGATCGGGTCGGTCGTCTTCGGCAAGCTGTCCGATATCTTCAGCCTGCGAGGCCTCATCGCGACGGGTGTCGGAATCTACGTCGCGGCCTCCGTCCTGGGCTTCGCATTGCGTTCCTCGTACCTCGCCGTCGTGGCCGCCCGCGCGATCCAGGGCATCGGGGGCTCGGCCATCCCCGCCCTCGTCTTCGTCGCGATCGCGCGCTACTTCGAAGTCTCGGACCGCGGGAGGATCTTCGGCCTCATCACCTCCATAGTCTCGCTGGCGATCGGCTTCGGCCCCGTCATCGGCGGCTTCGTCTCGAGCGCCCTCCACTGGTCATATCTCTTCCTCATACCCTCCCTGATCCTGATCTCCCTGCCCTTCATCTTCAGGGCCCTGCCCCCTGAACCGCGCCGAAAAGGCAGCGTGGACATCCTCGGGGCGACGCTGGCGACCCTCCTCCTCGGCGCCCTGGTGGCCTACCTCAATTTCGACGCCATCGCTTACCTGGGAGCCTTCGCGGTCCTCTCAATCCTCTTTGTCGCGCGTATCCGCCTCGCGGCCGATCCCTTCATCCGGCCCGCGCTCTTCGCGAACGCCGGTTTCCGGAGGGGACTCGTCGTCACCCTCTGCCTCTTCGCCATCGTCATCGGCGTCGTCTTCCTGGTTCCTCTGATGCTGAGCCGGATCCATGGCCTGACCACGGGCCAGATCGGACTGATACTCTTCCCCGGCGCCATCAGCTCGGTGATCTTCGGGCCTATCTCCGGAAGGATCGCGGACAAGAGGGGGAGCGGCTTGGTAATCGGCGCGGGACTTTCCCTCCTGGTCGCCGGCATGGTCGCGATGGCCTTCCTCCTGAGCCTGTCGCCCCTGGTAGTCGCCTTCGCCATGCTCCTCGTCTACGTCGGCTTCGCACTCTTCCAGACTGCGATGGTGAACGCAGTATCGCAGACGCTGCCGCCCGAGGAGATGGGTGTGGGCATGGGGCTCTTCAATCTCGTCGGCATTCTTTCGGGGGCCATCGGTACCGCGATCGTCGGCAAGCTCCTCGGTAGCGGCCTCCTGGACTTCTCCCTCCTGCCCTTCGCTTCCGCGCCGAAAAGCTTCGTGTACAGCAACCTCATGATCGCCTTCTCGCTCTTGGCGGTCCTGGGCGGAGCGGTCTACTTCCGGCCCGGCAAGCCTGCGAGGGAAGCAGCGCGTCTCGAACGGGAAGGCGCGGAACCGCCTTGCATCGAGCTCTCCGGCTGCGAGGGCTGAGGCTTCGCCTGTGGATCTCAGGTCGTATCGGCTCCGTTGATTCTCCTGCAGGAGCCGCGCTCGACGATGCGGGGAGTGACCTTGAGGATTTGGGGCGAGTAGAGGCCTTTCTTCATTATATCGATCAGGAGCTCCCCAGCCAGCTTCCCGGCGAGCGCGTTGTTGATCTGGGCGGTCGTTATTCGAGGGATGTAGGGCTGGCTATAGTCCAGGACGTCGCCGATCGAGAGGAGGGAGACTTGCTCCGGCACTCCGAGGCGAAGCCGCTGCAGAGCGAGCAAAAGGCTCGCGGCGATGTAGTCGTCCAGGGCGATGATCGCGGTAGGGGGATCTGGTTCGCCGAAGATCGGTTCCAAGAGGGATGTCAATTCCTCGATGTTCGTCGTCCCGCTTCGAATGTGGTGGCGCTCGGGAAAGTCGAGGTGAAAGTGCTCTACCGCCTTAGCGAAGCCGTAGAAGCGGTCGATGATGAGCGCGGGCATATCCGGCCGCTCGTAGTCGATGTACAGCAGGTTCTTGTGCCCAAGCTCGACGAGATAGGTCGTTCCATCGAATATCCCTTGGAAATCGTCGACGAGAACGGCGTGGAACTTCGTTTGCAGGGCGTCGTTCATGACGACGAGGACAGGGATGTCCTCGCCGTTCAGCTTGTTGAATACGCTCTCGTTGACGAAAAGTATCGAGACGAGCGCGTCGACCCGCTGGCCGACGATTTTCTGGTATAGCTCCTCTTCGGAGCGCGTGAAACTGATAGGAATCACCACGACGGTGAACCCCTCTTCGGATAGGTTAGCCTCCAGATGGTATAAGATGGGACGCTCGAAGTTCCACACAAAGGGCAAGGGGGGATTGAGGTCGAGGATGATACCAATCGTCTTTCGCTGCTTCTTCTTCCTGCGTTGAGCCGCCCCGCTCCTCCTGGAGATGTAGCCAAGCTCCTGCGCGGCCGCCAGCACGCGATCGCGGACCTCTGCCGAGATGTTGCCCTTCCCCGAGAGTACGCACGAGACGGTGGATTGCGAGACGCCGGCCCTCGTCGCGACATCGGTCGTCGTGACATGTGTTTTCATGCGATCACTATATGCTTCTATGGATCATTGGTCAATTATTACTAATAATACATAAAATAGAAAAATAAATTTGACAATATCTAATTAATAAAATACGATATCTTTACAAATATTGAAGGAGCGGTCGTTGAAATCGTCCATGCTCGCCCGCCTGTTCCGTAAGAACCAGAGCGGCATAGCAATCGCCGCGGTCGTGCTTTTCCTCGGTTTTTCCCTGTTCACGGATAGTTTCCTGACACCGTACAACCTCTTCAATATCTCGCGCGATCTGGCTTTCTACGCGCTCATCGGGCTCGGCCAGGCGGTTGTGATGGCTATCGGCGGGATGAACGTCTCGCTCGGGGCTATCGGCGGCCTCGCGACCACCATCGTCGGCATTCTCATTACCAAGGCGGGCGCGTCGAACGCCATCCCCGCCCTCGGAGCGGTCGGAGTCGGCATCGCGTGCGGAGCCTTCAACGGCTTCTTCATAACGCGCTTCAGAATCAACGATTTCATCGTCACGCTCGCTACGTCCTTCATCTTCACCGGCATCAATTACGGGCTATCACGGGGCTTCCCCTACACCAACATGCCTGCCTCGATCACGTTCATCGGCCGCGGCAGCTTGTTCGGTCTGCCTTACCTTTTCTGGATCGCGCTCGCGATCATGGGCTTCGCTTATTTTTTCTTTACCTATACGATCACGGGGCGGTATATCCTCGCGACCGGCAGCAATTTGAACGCTGCGCGGCTTTCCGGCGTCAAGACTTCGCGGATGCGCGTGGTCAGCCACATTCTCTCCGGCTTCATCGCCGCGCTGACCGGCTTTTTCTACGTGTCCAGGATGGGGTCGGCCCAGCCCGCGACGGGGCAAAACTGGCTGATCATCTCCTTCTCGGTGGCTGTGATCGGTGGTACTTCGTTGAACGGCGGCGTGATCTCCGCGCTTGGCCTTTTTCTCGGCGGCATCATCATGGTCATGATAAAGAATGGGCTGGTCCTCGTGAACGCTAATGTCTACTTCGAGCAGGCGTTCATCGGGACCATCATCCTCGCCGTGGTTACGCTGGATGGTCTGAGATTGAGCAAAAGGCTCAATGCTTGATCATATAGGAGGAGTGAATGAACAAGCTATGCATCGCATTCTGCATCGTGGCCGCTCTCGCGGCTGGCTCCGGGTTCGCCCAGACGCAGAGCCCAGGCTCCGCCTCCGGCGGGAAGGAGTACAAACTCGCTTGGTACTTCCCAATCCCGCACCCGTTCGGCGAGGCCGTGCAGCAAGGGGTGAAGGCCTTCGAGAAGGACATGGGCATTGCCGTCAAGCAGCAGATCGGCGTCGAGATGACGCAAGACAGCGAGAATAACAGCATAGAAGCCTTGGCGGCGCAAAACTACCGGGGCTTCCTCGTCTATCCCGTCGACCCGTCCGGAGCCAACGGTCTGTATCAAGAACTGGCCGCTCATAAAGTCGCGGTCGTTAATTTCGGCACTTCGACGGTCCTGCCCACGCCTGCATCGTTCGCCGTGGCTACGGACGTCAAGGCGGCGGCCAGGACCGCTACGGAAAACCTTATACGGCTCATGGGGGACAAGGGCAATATCATCAATGTGCTCGAGGTCCTCGCCGACGCGAACACGGTCCTGCGTAAGCAGGGAGTCGAAGAGGTCGTCGCCGCGCACCCGGGAGTCAAGATCATCCAGGAGGTCGGCGATATGAGCACCATCGAAGAGGCCTCTCAGAAGCTCGAGAGCGCGATCTCGGCGAACCTGGGCAAGGCAGATGGCATTATTTGCACCGGCTATACGACGACGGTCGCGGCCGTCCAGGTTTTGAAAGAGCTGAGCGCTAAGACGCCGGGAAAGAAGATCGCCCTTATCGGGATCGACGACGATCCGATCGTGCTCGATGCGATCCGCACGGGCGCCATCAATGGAGGTACGATCGCGCAGAATCCGAGCGGGATGGGCTATATAGGCTGCGCCTTGCTGCGCATGCTCTCCGACGGATACGCGCCGAAGCAAGGCGCTTACTTCATCAATTCCGGTACCGTGTTCGTGACGAAAAGCAACGTCGACGCCTATAAGAAGGATCTGGACGAGGTTACGAAATCGATCCTCGCCTCGCTAAAAGACAAGTATTTCAACGACAAATAGTAGCGGTACCGCCGCCGCCGATTCTCGATTCGGAGCGGCGGCGCACCGGACGAAGCGCGCTTCGAGGTGCCAATGCTGAAGCTTTCCGACGTTAGTAAAGAATTCCCCGGAGTCAAAGCGCTCGATGGCGTATCCATCGAGTTCAACTGCGGAGAGGTTCATGGTCTCGTAGGAGAAAACGGGGCCGGGAAGAGCACTCTCATTAAGGTGATGTGCGGGATATACGGCAACTACGAGGGTACGGTCCGGGTCGACGGGGAACCGGTTCGATTCGAGAGCTACAAGGAAGCGCTGCGCCGCGGCATATCCCTCGTGAACCAGGATATCCAGATAGTGCCCGCGTTCTCCGTGGCGGAGAATATATTCATCGACAAGCTGGAGCGGTTCAGGACGAAGTGGTCCTTCCTCGATTGGCGGTCGATGCGCCGCGAGGCGAGGAAATACCTGGATATAGTGAAACTCGACGTCTCCCCGGAGGCCAACGTCGGAAACCTGAGCGTAGCGCAAAAGCAGCTCGTGCAAATCGCGAAGGCCCTCTCGTGCGACGCTCGCCTGCTGATCATGGACGAGCCGACCTCGTCGCTGACGCTGCGGGAGAGCGAGACGCTCTTCGATATCGTGAGGTCGCTCCGAGCCCGGGGCGTCGGTATCGTTTTCGTCTCGCACAAATTGGAAGAGGTATTCGCGATCTGCGATTCTATCACGGTCATCCGCGACGGCAGGAAGATGGCGACCGTCAGTCGTGACCAAGCCGACAAGAATGAAATCATCGAAATGATGATAGGGAGGAATTATCGAGACGAGTACCTCGGCGAATTCGATATTGATCCGTCGCCACCGGCCTTAGAGGTACATGGCGTAACGAAGGGCGCCCTAGTTCGCGACGCGAGCTTCCTCGCGCGCAGGGGCGAGATCGTCGGCTTCTACGGCCTCGTCGGCTCCGGAAGGAGCGAGCTCGCTCGGACCATCATCGGGGAGTACGCGATGGACTCAGGGAGCGTCTTCGTGAACGGCCGAGCGGCCAGCATACGCTCGGTGGCCGACAGCCTATACAAGTACAAGATCGGCTACGTCACGGAGAATCGAAAGGATGAAGGCCTCTTCCTGCGAAAGCCTAACCACTGGAACATCTCGATCTCTGCTTGGCCCAAGTTGATAAACAGATTAAGCAGGAAAATATCCACTAGGAAGCAGACCGCGGTTTGCGCCAAGGTGGTCGAGGACTTCGACATCAGAATATCGTCCTTGGACCAGAATACAGAGGAGCTGAGCGGGGGCAACCAGCAAAAGGTGAGCCTCGCGAAATGGCTGGCGGCCGATTGCGAGATACTGATCGTAGACGAACCGACGGTAGGAGTGGATGTCGGCGCGAAGGCGACCATACATCGATTGATCTGGGAGCTCGCGAAACGCGATAAGAAGGCGATCATCCTTATATCGTCCGACCTGCCGGAAATGCTCAAATTGGCCAGGCGGATCTATATCATGAAGAGCGGGAGAATCGTCCAGGAGCTTACGCAGTCCGACGCCGATTTTCGGGATAAAGACGCGGTCTCGATGAAAATAGGGCAGCTCCTGGTGTGAGTCGCTAAGCGAACTCCGACAAGTAAAGAGTTTCGAGCAGCTGCGGATGGCATATTCGGAGGATATTCTACGATGGCCGGCATTCAGGTCGAGACCGATGGGTGGTTGAGCGCCTACCGAGTGGGCGAAGGAACGTATCGCATCAGCGATAACGGACAGGATAATATCTATTTACTCGCAGGCGAAGAAAAGGCTCTGCTCATCGACACGGGCTGGGGCGTGGGAAAGCTAATGGATTTGGTCGAGAGAATAACGCGCTTGCCTCTGATAGTCGTCAATACGCATGGGCATTGCGACCATGCGCTCGGTAACGACCAATTCAATCACGTTATATTGGGGGAATCCGACGCGCGCCGCCTGACAATCCATGACGTGGGAAAGAAGCGCGAGTTCATCCGCCGCGGCAAGCTCCTGATTCATAATGAATCGATGCCGCTTTTCGGCCAATGGGGCTGTCCAGCGCTGGAAGGTATCGAGTACATAGAGGATGGCATGGAGCTAGATTTGGGGTCTAGGACAGTCACGGCCCATCTAACGCCCGGGCATACCATGGGGAGCGTTTGTTACGTCGATAAGGAAACGAGGACGCTGTTCGCCGGCGACTCGTATGTGCCTCTTGCGTATTGGGGTCCGATGTGGCTTCACCTCGACGAGAGCGGGACGCTTTTGGAGTATCATGAGGCGATGTCGAGGCTGCTGAGCTCGGGGGGCTTCGATTCCATCCTTCCCGGGCATGGGGAATGCGGCCCCCTGCCTGCAAGGCAGCTCGAGGAACTTCTGTCCGGCATCCGCGCGGTTCTTCAGGGAAGTCTCGAAGGAGTATTCGAAAAGACGATGGTCGGCTCGGGACTGCGCTGCGATTGGAAAGATACGGGGATCATCTACAAACCGGGAGACGCCAGGCGCTGAGCGTCTCTTTCTGCGTCCTGGCGCACATAAAAATTCCGATGGGAGTACTCCGAATGACGAATATCCTGTGTTATGGCGATTCGAACACCTGGGGATACGATCCGATCCGTCGATCAAGGTATAACGAGCTCGTGCGCTGGCCCATGGCCCTCCAACGCCTACTCGGCGATTCGTACCGCGTGGTAGAGGAGGGCCTCAACGGAAGGACTACGGTCTGGGAAGACCCCGTCGAGGGTGACAAGAACGGGATTAGATTCCTTCCCACCTGTCTCGACTCGCATTCGCCGCTCGATCTCGTGATAATAATGCTGGGCTCGAACGACCTCAAGCGGCGTTTCTCGGTAGATGCCTTTGACGTCGCGCAGGGATTGCGGAGGATGATCGGGCTTATCCGAACCCACGAATATTTGCCCTCAGCGAAAGCCCCGAAGGTCTGCGTCGTATCGCCGCCGAGAATCGGCCACTTGAGCGGCGAGATGCTGGCAATGTTCGGCCCGGAGGCTGAGGCGAAGAGCGCAGGATTCACGCTCTTCTACTCGCAGGTCGCGAGAGACGCGGGTTGCCTTTTCTTCGACGCCGCGAGCGTCGTCGAAGCCGGTCGCCAGGACTGCCTGCACCTATCCGAGACGGGCCACTTGAGGTTGGCCGAATCTTTCGCGGAGCTCATCAGGTCAAGCGAGTTCTGAGAGCCATCCTCGACAGCCATAGGCCTTTCCGCTCTATGGGGGCTCGAAAAGCATTATGAACGGTTCAAGGATGCCCTACCGCGTTCTCGAAGACCTGCGATCGCGTGGATCGTCGCCACCAACTTGGTTGCGACACAGTATTCAGCCGAGATAACGCATGTTTTAGCTTATTTCACCGGGCGAAAAAAAAGCCGCCCCGCAGACGCGGGACGGCTTGAGCGAAGCGCTTGGCTACGCCCGCCTTCAGCGCTTGGCCGCCGCCTTGCGAGCATCGATCTCGGCCTGGGCGACCGCCGTTATGGAGAGCGGCACCTGATAGGGAGAGCAGGAGACATAATCGAGCCCCGCCGCCATGCAGAAGCGGATATTGTCGGGGTTGGCTCCGTGCTCCCCGCAGAGCCCGGTGACCAGGCCGGGCCTCGTCAGGTGGCCTCGCTTCGTGGCCATCGCGACGAGGTCCTTCACGGGGGCCGTCAGCAGCGAGAACGGGTTGCCCTGGATGAGGTCGTAGAGCGAGTAGTCGGGCATGAAGGAATTGAAGTCGTCGCGGCTGATGCCGAGGGTCGTCTGCGTGAGATCGTTCGTCCCGAAGGAGAAGAACTCGCTGTAGCGGGCGATCTCGCCGGCCGAGAGCGCGGCGGCAGGCAGCTCGATCATCGTGCCGATCTTGTAGGGAAGGGCCCTGGCGCCCAGCTCCTCGCGCACTTCCTCGGCGATGTCCACGAGGCCCTTGTAGGCCTTGCCCTCGATCTTCTTGCCGTAGACGATGAGCTTGAGCTCGGAGGCGTTCATCACGATGGGGATCATGACCTCGGGCCGGACGTCCACTTTCTCCTTCTGGAGCTTGTAGGCCGCCTCGAATATGGCCTTCACCTGCATCTCGTAGATCTCGGGGAAGCTGACGGCGATGCGGCAGCCCCGGTGGCCGAGCATGGGATTGAACTCGGCCAAGGCGTCGATGCGCGCCTGGATCTCGCTCTTCGTGAGCTTCTTCGTCCCCTTTCGCGCGGCGAGGTAATCGGAGAAGGCGTTGAACTCGGCGTCGTTGTGCGGCAGGAATTCGTGCAGGGGCGCGTCGAGGAGCCGGATGGTGACTTCCTTGCCGGCCATCACCTTGAAGAGGCCGTAGAAGTCGTCGCGCTGCATCGGCTTCAATTTGTCGAGCGCCTTGATCCTCTCTTCCCTGGTGTCTGAGAGGATCATCTCGCGGATGACGTTGATGCGCTTCTCGTTGAAGAACATGTGCTCGGTGCGCACGAGGCCTATACCCTCGGCCCCGAACAGCAGGGCGCGGGCGGCGTCGCGCGGCGTGTCCGCGTTGGCGCGCACGTGAAAGTGCGGCATCTGCTTCTTCGCGAGGGCGATGAAGTCCAAGAGCCCGGAGTCCTTGGGGTCGGGAGAGATCAGGTCGGCCTTGCCCAGCCAGATCTGCGGCTCGCCATAATAGGGAACGTTGATCGTGATGTAGTCGCCCTCGCTGATGGCGAGGTCGCCTATCGTCGCCTTCTTGCCGCGGATTCTCATGTCCGTCTTCACCAGCGAGACCTTGCCGTACTGCCGCGCGACGACCGAGGCATGGGCCGAATAGCCGCCTTCGGCGGTGAGGACCGCGGTGGAATTCTCTATGGCCTTCACGTCCTCGGCGAAGGTCGAGGTCATGACCAGGATGAGGCGCTTGTCCTCGCTCTTCTGCTGGGCGTTGCGGTAGGCCTCGAGGAGGGACTCGGTGCTGAAGTAGACCCGGCCGATGGCGGCGCCCGAGGCGCCGGCTATGCCGCCCGATACGCCCGGCAGCTTCTTCACGGAAGCGAGGTCGACGATGTCGTGGAGGATCTCGTTGAGGCGCCCCGGGGCGATCGATTGGACGACGTACTCCTCGTCGACGACCTTGCGGACGCAGAGGTCGAGGGCGAGCCGAAGGTCCGCCTGCGTGCTCTTAGCCACCACCTGGCGCTGCTCGATGAGCCAGAGCTTCTTGTTCTCGACCGTGAACCGGATCTGGCGGATCTCGAGGTGCTTGTCCTCGAGCTTGCGCGCGATCTTGTCCAGCTCCTTCAGGTAGGTCGGGTCGATCTTGTTTATGTCCTTGCCCTCGGCCCCTAGCTCGTTGAAGCGCTCCTGGTAGAACTCGCCCTGGAGCTTGAGGTCGCCCGTGACTATGTCGCGGGTGAAGAAGGCGCCCGAGGAGGAGTCCTTGCCGTAGTTGCCGTAGACCATCGGCTGGACGAGGATGGCCGTATCTTCGGCGTCCTGCTCGTCCAGCTTGATGAGGCGCGATACGCGCTTCAGGGCCAGCTCGAGCTGGATCTCCGCCCCGTCGAAGAATCCCTTGGGGAGGAAGGGGGCGTATTCGTCCATGAACGCGGCCGCGCTCTTCGCGGCCTTATCGGACTTGAGCGACTTGGAGCAGCGCTCGGCGGCCTCGACCGCCTTGGCCACGTCCTTGTCGCGGCCCTCGAGCTCAGCCACCTTCTCTTCGACGGCCAGCATGCCGCGGACGAGGAAGAGCACCTCGTGCGCCGCGAAATTGTCGCCGACCCAGGACGCGAAGCCCTTGACGGTGTCCCGCGCGAGGCCGAAGTCGTGGAGGGTCGGATAGTTGGACACCGCCAGGTTGGGCGAGACCACAATCTTAAAGAGCAGCGGATTCTTCGCGTCCCCGAGGCCCTTGCCGACGATTTCCTGGACTTTCTTGACGCTGGGCCTGATGGCGTCCGCGACCTTCTGGTCTCCGAGCGACGAGGCGGCGTCGGAGTCGATCACGAAGCCCGGCAATATCGGCAGGGCGAGCTCGGCGAACTCGTTGGCCTGGCGCCCGCGCATCCCGAGCTTCTCGAGATCGACTCCCTTTTTGACGATTTCCTTCTGGCTGAAAAAATGGATGTTATCTTTCATGGCCTTTACCTTTCCTTCCTGCTCGCGCTTTCAGAAAAGCGCCATGACGCTGTTCACGGGGCCTTTGAGGAAGGCCTCGTAGAGGTGGCTCGCGCCCTGCGCGAGGTAGCGCTGAAGCTTGGCGACGTCGGAGATATCCTCGCCGGCTATCGCGAACTTGATATTCGAGCCGTGCTTGACCTTGCCCCACTTGAACAGGGCGTTGATGTCCATGATGCGCTCTCCGTCGTAGTACACGAGGACCTGAAGGCCCGGATGCTTGGTCGTGTAGCTCGCGATTATCCGCTTCCACGCCTCGACGTTGCCGTTATGGAACAGCTCGTTGGTGACCAGCACGTTGTACATCGGAGTCATGCGGGCGCCCGGTTTCACCGCCTGCGCCGCCGCGACGGCCGCCTTGGGGGGCTCGACCTGGACAGGCTCGGGGGCAGGCGCGACCGGTTCCGCGGCCTTCGAGGAGGGCCTGCCGCGCTTTCCGGGGACGCGCTTGGCGGAGCCGACCGCCTTGGGCGCAGGCTTGGCCTTCGCCTTGGCCACCGGCTCCACGGACTTGTCGGCCTTGCCGGGCTTGTAGACGCAATCCCCCTTCAGGAAATCGGGCTTCACCTTCGGCTTGCGGCCGGCGAAAAGGTCAATAAGGGCGGCGCAGGCGGCCTCGTGGAGCCTGCCGTCGCCTTCCTTGGCGAAGCATCCCGCATAGGCCACTATAAGCTCTGAGCGGTTGAGGCGGTCGATCTGGGCGATCCGCTTCCTGTTCTTGGGATTGACGACGAGGGCGCCCAGGTCGGGATGGTGATAGATCACGACCAGGTCCACGCCGTTCCATTTCAGGGTCTCCTCGGCGATGGCCCCGATATCGGCGGCGGCGCCGGCCAAATTGGCCGAGAGCGTGGCGTAATGGTATTTCTGGCCGAGGACCATGGAGGCGACAGGGCGAACGTCGTCTTTGTCGAGGGACTTTTCCTCGATCATCTCGTCTACGATGTCCGCAAGGTTCTCCTTGGCCGCGACGCGGTCGACGATCGAAACGACCGTCTTGATATGGCGGACCGACGCATTGAAGCCTTCCCTCTCGGAAAGATCCTCGAATTGGCTGACTAGACTCTTCATCGACATGCACTCCTCCTGCGAAGGAGGGGCCGCCCGACCTCAATTGGTAGGACGGCCCCCCGGGCGCGATTTAGTGTTGTTTGGCCGGCCGCCCCGTCCGCTCGCGGCGGACGGCGACGCCAGCCGCCCGAGGTACCGGGTTGGGCATGGGCTAGAGCTGCCTAAGACCGCCGTCCTCGTTCTTGCTAGGGCGACCGCGCCGGCCGGCCGGCTTACCGGCCTTGGCCGAGCCGCGCTTGCCGGAATCCACGACCCCCTTCGGCTTGGGGCCGCGACGGCCGGGCGTCTTGACGCTCACGGGGGACGGGGCGACCGACTCGGCGATGGCTGGCGCCGCGTCGCTCGAATTCAGCATTGCAAGATAGTCGCTGCTGGGCGAGGGTCCTTCCTCGGGCATGCCCTCGCTGGGGGAGAAGGACTGCGCTATGTCCTCGCGGACGGTCGAGCGGCGGCGGGAGAAGGAGGCGAAAGCCGCATCCTGGAAGCCCTTGGATACCCCGTGGAGGAACTCATTGAGCACGTTGGCCATGCCGTCGAGCGTGGCCTTCTTGCGCTTGATGGAGCAGATATCGACGTCGAGGAGGAGTCCGGGCTGGATATGGTAGGGGTTGATAATGTAGTCGAAGCGGTCGAATTCCTTTTGCAGGAAGGTCAGCCTCTCCTCGACGACGCGGCGCTGGATCGGGTACTGGTACGAGTACATGCTCTTGAGCTTGTCCCGCATGAGGATGAGCCTGTTCTTGACCTTGTCCTTCTCGTAGAGATAGGTGCGATTCATCTTCTCGACCTCGGTCTCGGCGGGCTTCACCCAGGAAATCTCGTCCCAGACCTTGGCAATGTCCTCGTACACGGGCTCCCCGGTCTTGGACTTGATCCTGACGCGGATCTTGCGGCGGTAGATGCCCGCGAGATCGTCGAAATCGGTGATGCGCTTTAGGAACTTGGAGTCCTCGTACATCATCTCGAGGACGTCCCAGAGATGGGCGACCTCGGTCTCGAAGCTCTTAGCCTGGACGTCGTAGGCCTTGCGCTCCTCGATGAGCTGGGCGTTGTCGTAGTACTGGAGGCGGAGCTGGTAGCGCTCGTCCGGTAGGTGGGCGACGTCGGTATCCTCGTATTCCCGCAGGATCAGCTCGCGGGCGTTCTTGAGGTTCTCGATGAACTGGTAGCCCATCTTGGAGACGTCGAGGATCGAGGTGATCGAGTTGACCGCCGTGTTGTAGCCGCGGTTGCGGATGTTCTCGATGTCGATGATCTTCTTGAGGTTCTCGCGGATGTTGAGCTGATCGAAGGTGGTCGGATCGATCTCGGCGCGCAGGTTGGAGATCCTGTCCATGAGCTCCTTGCCGATTATCGAGTAGCGCTTGGACTTGGGATTGTCGGCGTCGTCGTCGGTGTAATCCCTGATCCGGTTCATCCTCTCGAAGATGATCTCCGTATCGGAGAGCTCCTCTTTGCCGGCGTCGATGAGCCTGTCCTTGAGCTTCTCGATCTCCTTGTCGATCTGGTCGATGAGGTGCTTTGAGATGAGGTCCTTGATGAGGTACTCGACCGTGACCTGATAATGGAAGATCGGGGAGATCAGCTCCGAGTCGAGGATGTTGACCGAGAGCTTGACGTTGGTGACGGTCTTGGGCTTGTAGTTGTCGTCCTTGAAGGAGCACTTGACGACCGAATAGGCGTTCTCGCCGCGGATGAAGGCGCCGACGTCGGTCTTCTGGCGCAGCAGCGCGTTGGTCAGGTTCTCAAGGTCGTTGACGCCGCGCTGGATGTGGCCCTGGAGGTGGCCGAACATGTTGACCATCGACTTCTCGACTTCGCCGGTGTTGAACTTGTCCGCGCCGCCGATCTGGTCGAGGAGCTCGCTGATTTCCTTCGGGGTATACCGCGCCAGCGACTTCATCTCTTCCTTGTCGATGAAGTTGCGGACCTTCTTCACCATCTCGTCCTCGGTGGTGACCATGAAGCGGTTGAACATGTTCTGGTAGTTCTGGTTGAAGTAGTTGTAGAGTTTTTCCTTCAACCCGCCCATGACGTCGATGCGGTCGAGGACTTCCTTGGGGAGCCGGGCGTTGATGTGGTGGAGGACCTTGTTGGTCTCCTCCTCGAGCAGCTGGTTGACTTCCCGCTGCTGATCGCGACCCTCTTGCGCGAGGGAGTTTCGGGAACCGACGGCCGAAGGCTTCTCGGGATGGAATACGTTTGGACTCTTGGGAAGATCTATCGCGCCCATATGATCTCCTTTACGCGATTACTGATTCTTAGGTTATAGTATCGGGGTATGGCCTGAATTGTAAAGTACGGTATATAAAAAAGGTTATTTGATTTATGCTAATATCGTAGAATATTGAATAAGGAGCCCGGCGGCCAAGGAAATCGCCGACGGGCGCCCGGAAAGGTGGCAGTCGTGAATCATCCCGAACGCCTCGCCCTCCTCGCTTGCATCGCTTTTTTATCCTTCCAGGCCTTCACCGCTGCTCCGGCGAACGCTCAGGCGGGCTCCGGAACCGTGAACCTCGCTACGGGGTCGATGGAGCCCAGGCCCGGCTCCCTCGATATGATCCTCCTCCTCGACAAATCGCTCTCCATGGCGCCTTTTTTCGGCGAAGTTAAGGAATATGTCGCCGGCAAGGTCCTCGGCCCCGTACTCATCCCGGGCGATCGCCTGGTCGTAGAGCTGGTCTACGGCAAGATCCAACGCCTGACCTCGGTGAGCATCGGATCCGAGGAAGACAAGGCTAAGGCGATCCGCGCGATTCGCGCGGTCAAGGCAGATGGGCATTTTACCGACCTCGGAGCTGCCCTGGACGCCGCGAAACGCGATTTGGACGAACTCGGGCAGCCCGAGCGGCTGAAATACGTGCTTCTCGTCACGGACGAGAGACAGGAAGCGCCTAAAGGCAGCCCCTATCTCACGACCGACTACAAGCTCAAGCATCCTTCGCTGGAATATATAAAAAGAGTCGATCTCGGCAAATTCCGCGCGATTACCGTAGGGCTTCAGGTCGGAACCCTGGTCGGGAAGACCGCGCCGGCCGTCATGGAGCTCCTGATGGACCCTCCCATCAGGGACGAGACCGGGCAAGCGACGACTCCGGGGGCGCAGCGCACTAGCGCCACGACCCAAGGCGGCGGAGCCACTCCCTCGGAACGAGCCCTGCCCTCGTGGCTGCTGCTTTCCGCGGCAGCCCTCCTGGTCCTCGCCCTCTTCGGTTTTTCGGCGGTATTGCTGATTTCCAGGAAAAAAGTGAAGGAAGAAGCTTCCGTTCCGAAATAAGATCGCGGTCCGACTCTCTGGTCTCTTGAAATTACGGTTTTTGGAGCTTTTGTGAGACCCCGGGAATACTGCGTGGTTTTTAGGTAACTCTGACTGAAAGGCGGAACGGCGATGACCCTCGACGGCATGGCGAAGCAGCTCATGGATCGCGACAACTACGTCATCGTATCGCATGACGGCCCAGATCCCGACGGATTGGGAGCAGCCTACGCCCTGACCCTGGCTTTATCGGCTTTGGGCAAGATGTCCGTAGCCGCGGTTTCGGACAAAATACCCGCAAAATTTCGATTCATCGACAGGCGTGGCCTATTCAAGTCCCTGTCCGACGTAAGGAGCCTGCCCTTCCCCGCCGCTGAAGCGACGCCGATCATTGTCGACACCCACGATATGGACTACCTCGGCGAGAAGCCCGCCGAATTGATCGCAGCGGCCAAGCCCCCCCTCGTCATCGACCACCATGAGCTCAAGGCCGAGCCGGGTGGACTCGAATTCGTCGACCCGTCCGCCTCGTCGAGCTCCGAGCTCGTCTACCTCCTCTCGCAGGCCCTGTGCGTCGAGCTGCCCGTCGACGCAGCCGAGGCCGTTTTCGCGGGCATTGTCTACGATACCGGCTCCTTTTCCTATCCGAAGACCAGCGAGCGCACGTTCGCCTGCGCCCTTGCCCTCGTAAGGCGGGGGGTAAAGCCCTACGAAGTGCATAACCGTATGTACGAATCCTCTTCGGACGGCGTCCTCATCCTCCAGAAGGCGGTAATATCGAGCCTCGAGCTGGAGCTGGGGGGGCAAGTGGCCCTTCAATCTCTCTGCAAGGACGATCTCTCTGCCTCGGGCGCTTCGTACGAGGACGCCGAGGACCTCGTCAATATTCCCCTCCAGGACAAGCGCGTGGAGGTATCCGTGCTCTTCAAGGAAAACATGGAAGGGAAGCTCCGCTGCTCGCTTCGCTCCAAGGGCGGCGTCAACGTGGCGCGCATCGCCCAGACTTTCGGCGGCGGCGGCCACAAGACGGCGGCGGGATTCACCTGCCGCTCTCCCCTTGCGCGCGCGAAGGTCGACGTGGTACAAAGCATCGCCCGATCGATCCTTCAATCCGAGGACTCGCCAGAGGCCGCGTTGCGCCGATGAAACGTATCGTTCAAGCGATCTTCCTGCTCGCGAGCGCCTTGGCGCTCGCGGCTTCCGTCTATTTCCTCGTCCAAGGCCGAACGGGCGCCGCCGCCGCCGCGAGGCCCGTCGCGACGCGCCAGGTCCAGCCCGAGTCGAGCGCCCCGCCCGGCTCCGACTCGGGCCCGGCGGCCGAGAGCGGCACTCCGGTCAACCACATTCCCGCCCTCCCCGACGAAGTGATACTCAACGTAGCGAGTTTCAACGTCGACCAGGAAGTGAGCGACGAGCAGGTCCTGACCGTGCGCAATACGGACAGGCCGGACGGACGGCTCTCGATAGTCGTCGCGGACTACGTCGACCAGAAGAAGGCCTGGGTCCGCGCCTGGGAAGGAGATACCTTGAGCACTAAGCTCACGACCTTCTCCATCCAGGCGAAGGACCTCCTCGGCGATCACGCCCTCGACCTCGTATGCACCGGGATGAACGATTCGGGCCAGCAGACGATCACGGTCTTCCGCCGGTCCCCCGGCTCCCTCGACTTCACCGGCATACTTTCCCTCGCCGCGGACTCCATCGCGATCGGGGAGGCCGACCGCTCTGAGGGCTACCAGCTGGGGCAGGCGAGCGGGGAGAGCTGGCCCGTCTACGCCTTCAACGGAGATAAGGATTCGACTAACGTCCTCGACCAGATCAAGGACAAATATTCGTGGGACCCCCGCAAAGAGCAATACGTCAAGACCGGAAGCGAGCGCATTCCCGGCGCCCAGGTCGAGCGGGACATCGTCTCCAAGGTGCTTACCGGGTCGGAAAAAGATTTCGAGTCCTTCCTCCAGGGAGTCTGGTACGAGGCCGACAAGGCTCCCTTCGATCCCGGCACCAGGCTCCTCGTCTTCGACAGGCCGGCGGGAAGCATCTCATTCTACAAATCCGAGGCTCAGGAGCTCTATCGCTGGACCGAGTCTCACTCGACGCGCTACGGCCTCTACGTCCGCGGACAGAATGACTTCGTCGACGACTTGGTGCGGCTCATGGACATCCAGCTGACGGGATCCGACACGGTGTCGGTTCGCGTCTTCGAGGACCTGCAGATGAAGATGGACCCGGAATACCTCTGGGACGGAACGTATCGCAAGATGCCGCCGGTTCCGCAGGAGGCCGCGGATACGGGCCTCGGCCTGACCAAGCCTTCCGTCAGGCTGGAAGGCCCCTTTCGGTCGCAGTCCGGAACGGAGCTCAGCTTCGCCCAGCCGCGCTACAGCCTCAAATCCCCGGCCTCGCCCGACGAATCGGGCGGCTTCGAGCTGTACTCCATAGGCGGCGCCACCGTGCTCGAACTCGTAGCCATAAAGGCGGACGGCCTGCCCGGCGCGAGGAGGACCTATAAGGCCTCGTATACCGAGGCGCGCAGCGGCAAAGATCTCGTGCGGCGCCTGGTCCTGTCGCCCGCCAGGTCATCAATCGACGGACTTGAGCTCCTCCAGGAAGACGATCTCGTCCTCGAGCAACGAGTCAAAGGCTAGCGGCCTTCCCTACTAGTCGGTGACGTAGGGCTCGTAGCCCGCGTCCTTAAGCGACTGCATCGTCTTGGCAATGTCCTTTCCCCCGTCGACCGAGACGATCCATCGATTTTCGTCGGCCTTGCCCTCGCCGCCCGAGCGCGTCCGAGCCTCTACCGTCGCCGAGAAGCCCTTGGAGGCGAGTTCGTCCTTCATCGCCTGCGCGTTGTCCTCGACCGAGAAGTATCCCACCTGGAGGCGCTTGCTCCCTGCGCCGGAAGGAGTAAGGAGAGCGGACGGCCTGGCCGCGGGCGGGGTGGCGGTCGCGGCTGGGGTGTTAGCCGCGGCAGGAGTGGCGGATTTAGCGGGCGGAGCGGGCGCCGGCGCCAGAAGGCCGCCCAAGTACCAGTGCGCCAGGGGCGGGGGCGATACGGATCCTGATGCGATCAAGGCCTCGGGGCTGCCGGGGAATTCGGAGGCGAGGATCCCTGCCGCTTTATCCTTCTCGTCGGCCGTCGAGGATTTATCGTCGGCGGTGCAGAGCCACAGGATGAATCGGGCCTCGCGCCTCCGCGCGGGAAGGACGGAAGGCTCGGCCAAGGATAGCGCCACGGATCTGGCCTCCGCGCAGCGTCCCTGGAGGGCGAGGGCCCAGGCGCCGACCAGGCGCGAAGCGGCGGAGATATCGCCATCATCGGTCCCGAGCACGAGCCTGGAAGAGATATCGAGCGCTTTTTCGAAATCCCCGGCGGCGAGGTCACAGCGCGCCGCGCGGATTAGAAGGGCCGCGGCCGCCGGGGAAATCCCCGCGCGGGGTTCAGCGGCGGCCTTCGGCGACGCGAGGTCCGCGGCCTCGACGTAGCTCGATGCCGCCTCGTCGAAGAGGCCGAGGAGGAGAGCCAGGTCGCCGGCCCTGATGACCAGCGGCTGACGGTAATCGGCTCCGACCGAGGCGAGGCCTTGGTTCAGCAGCGCGAGGGAATCGGAAGGCGGAAGCGCCTGGGAGAAGGAATCGAGCATCGCGGCGTACTCGGACGGGGACTGGGCCTTGGCAAGTCTCGCGCGCGCTTCCTGGGCGTCGGCGGGCGAGGCGGGTTTTGCGGCGGCACCGTCGGCCGCGGCGTGAAAGGCCAAGGCGGCGAGGACCAGGACCAGGGCCGCGCGGGGCATCGGCGCGGGACTCATACCGCGAGCTCCTCGGCCCTGAAGGTATTGCCCGAGAGGCTCGCGAGGCGGACTCGGGCGAAGCTCCCGACCCGCGACGCGGAGGCGGGAAAGACGACCATCTCGTCCCGCTGCGTCCGCGCCAGGAGCTCGGACTTCCTGCGTCGCGACGCCCCCTCGATGAGGACTTCCTCGACGGCGCCGAGCCTGGATTCCATCAAGGATTTCGTCATTTCCCTCTGGAGACCTATCACTCGAGAGAGGCGTTCCCTTTTCGTCTTTTCCGCTATCCCGCCAGACATCGACGCGGCGGGCGTGCCTTCGCGCGGATTGAAGTGATACATGAAGGAATAGGAGAAGCCCACCCTCTTCATGAGGTCGAGAGTGAGCTCGAGGTCCTCCTCGGTCTCGCCCGGAAAGCCGACGAGGATGTCCGTAGACAGTGACAGGCCGGGTATCGCGGCCTTCATCCTGCCCACGAGGGCGAGGTAGGACTCGCGTGTGTAGCGGCGATTCATGGCCTTCAGGACGCTGTCGGAACCCGATTGCGCGCAAAGATGGACATGCCGGCAATACAGAGGGTCCTCGGCCAGCACGCGAATGACGTCGTCGGAAAGGTCCTTAGGATGGCTCGTGAGGAAGCGCGCCCACCGTACCCCCCCCTTTCCGCGGTCGCGAAGCTCCGCCGAAATGAGGCGAAGCAGGCCGGGAAAGTCCAGATCCCCGTTGTCGACCGAGCCGGTCGGGCAGGATGCGCCGGCGACGGCCTTCCATCTATAGGAATTGACGTTCTGCCCGAGGAGAGTGATCTCCCGCACGCCCGAATCCTCGAGCTCCGCGATTTCGGCGAGAATCGCGCTGGGCCTCCGCGACTGCTCGCGGCCGCGTATGTACGGCACTATGCAGTACGCGCAGAAGTTGTCGCAGCCATGCATGATGGGAACGAAGGCGCGGAAGGAACCCGGCTCGTAATACGAACGCGCGAAGACGAAAGCAGGGCTCTCGTCGATCTCCAGGGCCGGCCTTCCTTGCTCGACGGCGTCAAGGACGAGGCCGAAAGCCTGCTTTTGGAAGGTGCCGACCACGTAGTCGACGGCCGGCTGCCTTTCCTTTATGGAGCGTTTCATCCGCTCCGCCATGCAGCCGGTGACGACCAGGGTCAGGGGCTTCGACCGAGAGGCGGCCGCCCGACGCCGCTTGATCGAGGCATAGAGGTCGATGCGGCCCCAGGCGCGATTCTCGGCGGTGGCCCTGACCGAGCAGGTATTGATCATGACCAGGTCTGCGGCCGACTCATCGCCGGAAGGCTCGGCCGCCTTCCACCCGCGTTCCATGAATATCCGCTCCAGGGCGGAGGACTCCGCCTTGTTCATCTGGCAGCCGTAGGTCTCGAGAAGATACGTCATCCGGTCAGGCGCGGTTGCGGAGTCCTTTTATGAATTTGAATATGTTCCAGGCGCCGTAGCCGAGGAGGGCGACGGCCCCGGCGCCGATGACGAAGGAGGAAAAGCCGGCGATCGCGCCCAGGATGGGCACGGACCGGAGCACGGTCGACAGGCCGGCGGCTCCGGCCACCAGAGCTACGCCGCCGGCGAGCTTGTCCGTCTTGGATCTGCCGAACAGCCCAGCCAGCCCGACGAGGACAAGGGCTCCGCTTATGACACCCCCGAGAAGCGGGAAGTGGAGGATCGAATTGACGAGAATGAGGCCGACGCCGGCGCCCGCGGAGATGACGCCGCGGGTGCCTCGCTTGCTCAAATCTCTGGAATCGACTGGATAATTATCGCCCATCATGCACCTCCGTTCGCCGCACGGTCTCGCCGCTTTCCACCCCGAACGGGCATGGAGAAGGTCGATTCTCTCCGGGCGCGACTGACTCGTAAATAATACGGAAATCGAAGCCATTGGTAAAGCGTCAATGCTTGAAGCATCTCTGGCCGGTGAACTTCATGGCGGCGCCGTATTCGTTGCAGGCCTCGATGGCCTCGAAGTCGCGGATCGCGCCGCCGGGCTGGACTATCGCCGCGACTCCCTCTCGCAATCCGACTTCTATTCCGTCCCGGAAGGGAAAGAAGGCGTCGGAGACCATGACCGATCCCGCGAGTCCGCCATGGGAGGCCGCGACCTCCTCATGGACCGCCGCCTTGGCGGCCGCATCCTCGGACTCGTTCCATCCCGCCCCGGTGCGCTCCCAGAGTAGACGGTCCTCGAGCTTACGGTAGGCCTTGTCGCGCGCTATCTCGGCGACCCCGACGCGGTCCTGCTCCCCTGCGCCCACGCCCACGGTGGCGCCATCCTTGACGTAAATGACGGAGTTGCTCGTGATGCCCGTCTCGACGCGCCAGCCGAAGAGCATGTCGGCCCATTCCGCCTCGGTCGGCTCGCGCGCCACAGCGTATTCCTTGCCTTCGCGGACGCAGGCCGCGGGGAGGAAGTCCTCGCGGGAGGCGATGCGCGAGACGAAAGAGGTCTGCGCGATCAGGGCTCCGTCGACCAGGGCCTTGAAGTCGAGCACCGATTTGAGGGCCCAGGACTCGAGCCTCTCCATGGCGGGGAGTCGCATGATCCTGAGGTTCTTTCGCGAGGCGAGCAGCTCCAGGGCCCCGGGCGCGTAATCGGGGGCCGCCACCACTTCGCAGTAGGAGGAGGAGACCTCGCGCGCGGTCTCGATGTCGAGGGTCCTGTTGAGCACAACCGAGCCGCCGTAGGCGGCCACTCGATCGGCCAAGTAGGCCCTGCGGTAGGCCTCTGCGGGAGAGGAGCCATAGGCCAGGCCGGAGGGGTTGTTGTGCTTCATGATGGCACAGGCCGGCCTGTCCGAGAGGTAGCGCAGTATAGCGAGGGCCGAGTCAACGTCGGTCAGGTTGGTCTTGCCGGGGTGCTTCCCGAATTGCAGGAGCTCGGCGGCGGATATGAGGCCTTCGCCAGGCTCGAGGAGGAGGGCGCCACCGAGGGCGAGGTTGCCGCCGACGGGCTTGTAGAGCGCGGCCGCCTGGTCGGGATTCTCCCCGTAGCGGAGACCCTTGCGCTCGCCCTCGACCTCATAGAGGACCTTGTCGTAGACGAGCGTGGTCCTAGCGCCGTCGGTCCCGACGAAGGCTATTTCCATGCGGGGCGGAAAAGGGTCGTCGATGATCGTCTTGTAGGCGTCCGAAAGCTTCCTGGCGGCCATGCTCACTCCAGGCCGTAGGCCCGATCGACCTGAGACGAGTCCAGACCGCCGAGCCTAGCGGATACGGCCGCGTCGAAGCGCGACGTCGTGCCGAATGCCTCCGCGGCGAGGCGCCTTCTCGTCCGGAGCCGCGTGCGACCACCCGTCTCGCGCAGCTCGCCGAGGACCGCGGCGTACTGCCCGGGACCGGAGACGGATGCGACGCGGAGGTAATTCTTCGCGGCCGCCCGCAACAATGAGGGACCGCCGATGTCGATTCGCTGCCGCAGGTCCTCGGGCGAGGCCCCCGGGTCGGCGGCCGCCTCGTAGAAGGGATAAAGATTGGCGACCACCATGTCGAAGGCGACCGCTCCCGCGCGCTCAAGGTCGGCGGCATGGGCGGCGTCCCCCGATTCGGCGAGGAGTCCGAGGTAGATCTTCCAATCCAGAGTCTTCACGAGACCGCCCTTCATCTCGGGTTGGCCCGTGTAATCGCTTACCTTCACGAGAGCGTCCCCCCCGATGGCGGCGGCGAGCGCCTCGTAGCTGCCGCCGGTCGAATAGAAGCGCGCTCCTGGGCAGGCGGAGGCTATGCCTCGGACGAATTCCGCGAGGCCCGCCTTGTCATAGGCGGAAACGAGAATATCGCGCAGGGGGACAAGGTCCTCCGCCTTCTTGACGGAATTAAACGCCATCGGCTTCCTCCTCGGCCTTCGAAGTGACGAAGGCATAGGCTGAGTGATTGTGGATGCTTTCGAAATTCTCGGCCTCGACGGAATAGCTGGGAAATTTGCCGAGCGCGGCGACCTTGCAGTAGACATCGCGCACTATATCCTCGACGAAGCGCGGGTTGTCGAAGGCCCTCTCCGTGACGAATTTCTCGTCTTCTCGCTTCAAGAGGGTATAGACCCCGCTCGAGGCCGAGTCCTCGACGAGAGCCACGAGGTCCTCGATCCAGAAGAACGGCCCCAGAGCGACGGTCAGGGTGACGAGGCCCCTTTGATTATGCGCCCCGTATTCCGAGATGGCCTTCGAGCAGGGGCAGACGGTCTGCACGGGCACGGAGACCGAGACGTCGTACTCGCTCCCTCCCTCCCAGACCTTGCCCATGTACGCGCAATCGTAGGACATGACCGCCGATTGTTCCGAGACGGGGGCCTTCTTCTCGATGAAATACGGGAAGCGAAGCTCGGCGTAAGCCGTCCTCGCCTCGAGGCTGGTCCGTATCTCCTCGAGCATGGCGAGGAATCGCGGCATGGTCAGGTCGCTCCTATAGGCCTCGAATACCTCGATGAAGCGGCTCATGTGCGTGCCCTTGAAGTCGTGCGGAAGGTCGGCGAAGAGGTTGACCGTGGCCGTAGTGTGCTGCTTGCCGTGGCTGCGGTCGAGAAGGGTAATCGGGTAGCGCGCGCCTTTGACGCCCACCTTCTGGATGGGCACCCGGCGGTCGTCCTTCATAGCCTGGACGTCTACCATGCCGCCGCCGCTTTCGGGGTCGCACGCGACCCTAGGTTCGCGGCGGCCCTCTCGGCGGCCGCGACGGTGTTGGCGAGCAGCATCGTCACCGTCATCGGCCCTACCCCGCCGGGCACCGGAGTGATCCATCCCGCCACCGCGGAGGCGGACTCGTAGTCGACGTCGCCGACGAGGCGATAGCCGCGCCTGGAACCGGCGTCTTCGAGCCGGGTCATCCCGACGTCGATCACGCAGGCGCCGGGCTTTATCATGTCGCTCTTGACGAGCCCCGGAAATCCCGCGCAGGCGACGAGGATATCTGCTTCGCGGCAGCGGGCCCCCAAGTCCATGGTGCCCGTGTGGCAGAGCGTGACGGTGGCGTTGACCGATCGTCTCGCGAGGAGGTTCACGAGAGGCCGGCCCACGAGATTGGATCGCCCGACCACCACCGCGCGAGCGCCGCGGGTCTCGATCCCGTGCCGCTTGAGGAGCTCGAGCACGCCGGCGGGCGTGCAAGGTAGGAAGCAAGGCTCCTCGAGGATGAGGCGGCCGACATTGACCGGGGTGAGGCCGTCCATGTCCTTGTCCGGGTCGATCGCATCGACGATCCGGCGCTCGTCGAGGTGCTTTGGGAGAGGTATCTGCACGAGAATGCCGTGGACCGCCGGATCGGCGTTGAATCGCCCGATGAGGTCGATCAGGGTCTTCTCATCGGTACCTGAAGGAAGATGAGCGCCGCGGCTCGCGATGCCCAGTTCGGCGCAGGCTCGCTCCTTGCCAGTTACATAGGAAAGAGAAGCCGGATCTTCGCCTACGAGGATGACGGCCAGCCCCGGAACTACGCCCCGCGCGGCCAGCGGGGCGATCCTCGATGCCAGCTCGCGCCGTATGTCCTCGGCGGTTTTCTTGCCGTCAATGATACGCGCCGCCATCTTGCCTCCCGAAAGGACGTGCGAATGGAGATATCGCCCTGCCGCGTGAAACTGCAGCGACTATAGCGTCGAAAAGCAGCCAGTTGCAACGCCGCCCGCATTGCCTTGTCGCGAAAGGGCCAAAAAGTATAGCATTGTTTCTAAACCGGTTAATAGGAGCTGTGATGGTGGATCTGCGACCCGCCGCTCTTCGCTCGGCCTTCATCTATCAAATTTTCGTCCGGAACTATTCGCCGGAAGGGACATTGCAGGCCGCGGCGGCGCGTCTGACCGATCCGGCTGCCCTGGGCTTCGACTTCGTCTATTTGACGCCCGTCCATCCGGTCGGGGTCGAAAGACGCAAAGGAAGGCTGGGCAGTCCATACGCCATCGCCGATTATCGCGCGATTGATCCTCTCCTCGGCGGCGAGTCCGGTCTGCGCGCCTTCATCGACGAGGCCCATCGACTGGGCATGGGCGTCATCATGGATATCGTCTACAACCACAGCTCTCCCGATGCTCTGCTCGCCCGCGAGCATCCGGAGTGGTATTGGAAGGATTCCGACGGAAAGCCCGCGCCTCGAATAGCCGATTGGTCCGACGTGGCCGACCTCGATTATTCGAACGAGGAGCTTTGGGCATATCAGATCGAGACCCTCGAGAAATGGGCGCGGTTCGGGGCGGACGGGTTTCGCTGCGACGTGGCGAGCCTGGTACCGGTCGAGTTCTGGGTCGAGGCCAGGCGTCGGCTCGCGGCCGTAAAGCCCGTGCTCTGGCTGGCCGAGAGCGTGCACAAGGAATTCGTGACGGAGTGCAGGCGGCGCGGGCTCTACGCGGCGTCCGACCCGGATCTCCATGCGGCCTTCGACCTTAGCTACGACTACGATGGCCGCGACGAGTTGGAGGCGGCCTGGAAGGGAGAACGCAGCCTCGGCTACTACCTCAGGCACCTCGAAGTGCAGGAGGCCCTCTATCCCGCGGACGCCGTCAAGCTACGATTCCTGGAGAACCACGACCAGGAGAGGGCGGCCGCTCGCTTCGGCAGGGGGGCGAGACTGCGCAACTGGACCCTGTTCTCGATGCTCCTGCCGGGAGCGTACCTGGCCTACATGGGCCAGGAGCTGGCGATGGAGCGCCGAATCGGCCTCTTCGAGCGCGAGCCCATGCTGCCCGAAGAGGGCGACCCGGCATTCAAGAGCTTCTTCACCGAGGCCCTGTCGCTCGCCAAGCGCATCAAGGCCGAGGCGCCCTTCTTCGACGCCCGGCTTTTGAGCGAGGGCGTGGTTCTCGCCGAGCGGCATGGAAAGGGCAAGCGCTACGCGGCCATTCTGAACCTGGACGGACACTCGGGCAGACTCGGCCTCCCGGCGGGCTTCCAGCTGGAGGGGCAGCCCCTGATGGGCGAAATGCCTGAGTCTCGCGGCGGCACTTTCCCGCTCGGCCGCGAAGGTCTCATCATGGCCGAGCCTTCGCTTTAGCCCTGCAAGCCGGCGAAGTAGTCCGCGAAGGCGAGCGCGCCTCGCTCCAGGAGCTCGGGCGGCAGGATCAGGCCGACTGTGAAGAAGGCTTCGCGCTCCATATCGAAGAAATAGCCCGGATGGGTCCAGAGACCCTTCTCGCGGAGCAGGCCGAGGGCGAGCTCCTCCTCCGGAAGTAATCGCGGCGACTCTATGATGGCCGTCCACCCTCCTTCGCAGCGGAGCACTCGATGCGGGGAATCCGGGCCCTCGAGCAGCCTCCGAAGGCCGGCGATATTGACGGCCAGGCGCTCGCGACAGGGCATGGCGAAGGCTTCCGCTCCCGACAGCAACGAAGGGAGGGCGTTCATTATCGGAGTCCCGGCGGAGAGATATGCGTCAGCGATGATCTCGAGCCTGCCTCGGGCCTCGTCGAGCTCGGTCTCCGGCCCCGAAGCGGCTATCCAGCCGAGCTTCGCCTGTGGCATGCCGAGTCGTTTGGAGAGGCCATCAAGGACGAAGCAGAGCTGTCTCTGTTCGCCCACAAAGGACGAGGCCCCTTCGCCCTCGGCGGCGCGCTCGACCGGAAAGCCGAAGAAGACCTCGTCGGCTATTATCGCGCAAGCATGGCTGCGGCAAAGGGCCAGGAGGGCCTCGCGCTCCTCGCCGCCGATATAGGAACCGGTGGGATTATTGGGATTGATAGCGACGAGGGCCCTTGCCCTCCCACCCTCCAGGGCCGCGCGAACCGAATCGAGATCGATCCGCCAGCCGAGAGGGTGGACATAGTCGAGGCGGTATGGCCTCGCCTCGACGGCCTCGAGGCCGGCCAGGTAGTCGAACAGAGGATAGCCGGGCTTGGGCACGAGGATCGCGTCGCCCGCATCGCAGAGGAGCTTGAAGAGCCAGCTGTAGGCCTCCGAAGTCGAGGCGCAAAGGAATAGGTCGTCGGGACCAGGGGCATTGTTGCCCAAGCGCCTCGCGTAATCCGCGGCCAGAGCCTCGCGAGCTCGTGGCATACCCTTCGGATCCGGCGCATAGTTCGAATTCTCGGGATCGCGAAGACCATCGAGCCTCGGTAGGGCGAGCCCGACCCTGGTCGGGTTACTCTCGGAGAAATCCAGGATGGGAAGGCCCTTTTCTCTCCTCCGCGATCGCAAGGCGGCTAGGGAATTGTCAGGGGCCGGCCAGCCGATCCTGGAGGAGAAGCTGAGGTTCACGCGGCTACTATAGGTGCTGCGTCCGAGCGGTTCAAGATGAAAACATATTCTGGTATTGACTTGAATCCGGAGTTCAATTATTAATTGGTCATTCAGTTATTATAGGAGCAAGAATGGCCAGAACCCGCGATGCGGGAATGGAAGGCCGGATTCTCGACTCGGCCTTCGCCGTTTTCGGCGAGCGGGGCTTCCAGGCGACTACTCTGAAAGAAATCGCCAGCGGGGCGGGCATTTCGGCCGGATCGGTATATACCTACTTCCCGGACAAGGAATCCCTCTTCAAGGCGGCCGTCAACCGCGGATGGGCTTCCTTTATAGAAGAGCTCGAGATCATGAGTCGGGGCCGGTCCCGCCGCGAGGAAAGGATAGCGGTCCTCCTGGATCGAGGCTTCTCGACTCTGGGAGCGGCCATCCCCCTGATCAGGGGGATGCTCTTCGAGGCCAGCAAGCAGAACCTCGTCAAGCCGAATGTCGATAGGCTGTGCGAGGCGATCGGTGAGCTTCTGAGGCCGGACGAGGGCAGCCCCCTCCGCGCCGGATGGGACGAGGCCGCCTCCGAGAGGCTCCTCCTTACAAGAATCATCATTCTCGGGGTACTGAGCTCGACGGCCCTCTTCCCGCCCTCTCCCGCCGCATCGATCGAGAACCTCAAAGAGGCGATCCGCGCGTTGATGACGACTACGGGCACGCGCTTCGACGAAAAGGCGAAGCCGTCCCCAGCGGGCGAAAACGGGCAATTATGAAACGTTCGCCCCGGCGCCGGACCGCCCGATCCGCCCTCGTCCTCCTCCTCTTGATCTCGTCAATCGCGGCGAGGGCGGAAGGGGGGAAGCCGGTAGAGCTCGACATCGGGCGGGCCCAGGAGCTCGCGCGCGAAGGCTCGGAGGAAGTCCTGGCGAAGGAGGCCGCGGCCGAGGCTGCGCTGCGCTCGGTGGACGCGGCCAGGGCAAGCCTGTTCCCGAAGCTCAGCGGGAACCTCTCGGGCGCCTTCCTTCCGCAGCCGCCGGCGGGGGTCATCGTCCCGGCGGGCACTTTGGGAACGCTTCCCCTGTACAATCCTAGAACGAGCAGCATCGATTACCTGCCGATGCCGGCCACGCAGCTGGATGTCGGGGAATATACCAAGGACAGCTATTTCAAGGGCAGCCTCACTTTCACCCAGCCGATCGTGGCCTGGGGCAAGATCAAAGCCGCAATCGACCTCGCCTCCATGGAGGCCCATGTCGCCTCGATTGGGAGCGCGGGGGCGTCGCTCGACGCGGTTCGCTCGGCGAACAGGGCTTATTACTCGGCAGTGCTCTCGAGGGAAAGCATCGTTATAATAGAGGAGCTCCGCGCCCTGGCGGCGTCGATCCAGGAAGATAGGAAATCGGCCGCGATCGAGGGATTCGCCACGCAGGAGGACCTGCTCTCGTCGACGGCCGATCTCGCAGCGCTCGACACGAGGCTGGTCCAGGCGCGGGAGGGCGAAGCCAGCGCCCTCGAGGCGCTCGGCGTCCTGACCCGCCTCGACGCCTCTTCCCTGCTGCTCGTCTCCCGGTTCAGGGAGACCCTTCCTCCCCTTCCCGAGACCGAGCTGAAAGACGAAGCCGCCCGGGCGTTCACCGACGTGGAGGTCGCGCGGGCCCGGCTCTCGCAGGCGCGAAGGAAGGTGGACCTCGAGCGCGGGTCCTCCCTCTTTCTCCCGGACCTTTCCTTCTTCGCCTCCATCGAAGCCTTGGGCCAGGATGTCCCCTTCTCGAGCCCGTCCTGGTGGGCGAACACGTGGAGCTGGGACTTGAGTCTGGGCCTCTCGGCGAGCGTGGACCTTTTCGACGGCGGCGCCTCCGCCGCGAGGAAGCGGGAGGCGGCGGCCGGCCTCGAGGCTGCGCGCGTGGGCGAGGGCGCCGCGGAGAAGGCCGCCAGGCTCCAGGCGCGCCGCGCGATCGAAACCGCACGCGAGGCGGAAGCCGCCCTCAGGGAAAAGGAGGCCCGGGCCGCATGGGCGGCCGAGGCGCTGCGCAACGCCCGCGCGAAAGCCGCCGGCCAGGCGGTCTCGCGCGCCGAGCTCGACGCCCAGGCGATCGGAGAGGCGACGGCGAGGCTCGACCTCCTGTACGCGCGCTATGCGCTCGAGGAGGCCCTGGCCGATCTCGAGCGGGTGGTCGGGAAGGAACTCCGCGCCGAGGGAGAAGCCCCCCGATGAGCCTTACCGAGCTGGCCGTAAAGAGGCCTACGGCCTTGTTCGCGATATTCTCCCTCCTCATCGGCTTAGGTCTCATGGGCTACTTCAATCTCGGGGCGGATCTCTTCCCCTCGACCAATACGCCCTTCGTCGGCGTGCACTCGCTCTACCCCGGCGCGGGGTCCAAGGAGATAGAGAAGGACCTGGTCAAGCCGATGGAGGACGCGGTATCCGATCTCCCGGGGATCAAGACCATCCGCTCGACCTCCGGCGAAGGCTTCGGGATGACCGTCATGCAGTTCACGATGGACACGGACCCGGATACGGCGGTGAACGACGTGGAGAAGGCGATCGACGCCATCGTCGACAAGCTTCCGGCCGACTCCACCCGCCCCATCGTGCGCAAGTACGACCTCGGGGCGAGGCCGATCCTCGTGCTCAGCCTCGGCGTCGCCGGCAAGGCCGAGGCGGCCTCCTACGAGGAGCTGCGTGCCCGCGCCGAGACGGTCCAGAAGGCGATCGAGAACGTGAACGGCGTGGGGCAGGTGAGCCTCCTCGGCGCTCCGAAGCGAGAGATCAGGATCGACTTGGACCGGACCGCCATGGACTCCTACGGCATCCCGCTGCGGACCTTGATCGAGGTCCTGAAGGCCAGCAATCTCAACATGCCCGCCGGCCTGCTGCGCCAGGACGGCCTGGTGAGGACGCTGCGCGTCGTGGGCGAATTCTCCTCGACGGACGAAATAGGCGGGTTCCTGGTCCCCCTGCCGAGAGGCGGGACCATAGCTCTCCGCGAGCTCGCGTCGGTCGAGACGGGCTATCCCGAGGACGCCGGGTCGATACGGATGGACGGCAAGAGCGCGATCGGCATGCTGGTCGTCAAGGCGAGCGACGCCAACGTGGTCGCCGTAACGCACAGGATAAAGAAGGTCCTCGCCGCCCAGGCCGCCGAGCTCCCGTCCGGGATGTCGCTGTCCATCGCCTCCGATCAGACGACCTTCATCGAGTCCTCGCTCGCGGAGACCATGCGCGACCTCCTCCTGGGAATCGCGGTGACGGCCTTGGTCCTTCTCCTCTTCCTCAGGGAGTGGCGGTCGTCCCTCATCGTCCTCGTCGCCATCCCCACCTCGCTGGTGTCGACCTTCTTCATGATGTACGTGATGAAGTTCACGCTCAACATCGTGTCGACGATGGCCTTGGCTCTCTGCATCGGCATTCTCGTCGACGATTCCATCGTCGTCCTCGAGAACATTGATCGCCACCTGAAGCTGGGCCAGGAGCCCAGGCGCGCCGCGATCGACGGCCGGCGCGAGATCGGCATGGCGGCCATCGCGATAACACTCTGCGACGTGGTGGTCTTCGCGCCCGTGGCCTTCCTGAGCGACCTCGTCGGACAGTTCTTCCGGCAGTTCGGCCTCACCGTTGTTTTCGCGACCCTCTTCTCGCTCTTCGTCTCATTCACCATGACGCCGGCGCTCGCCTCCCGCCTCCTCGGCAGAGGAGCGAAGCACGAAGGCGCGCCGGCGCGCGCCGGCGAGGCCGCGCGCAGGTCCTTCTTCGACAAGTGGATCAAGGGGAGCTATCGCGCGGTCCTCGGCCTGGCCCTCGACCACCGCGGCGCGGTGATCGCCCTGGTCGCCCTCCTCTTCGCGGGCAGCCTGTCCCTGATTCCCCTCGGCATCGTCCCGACGGAATTCATGCCGCCCTTCGACCAGGGCAAGATCCTGGTGGACTTGGCGCTCGACGGCGGAGCCGATCTCGCCAGGACGGACGCGGTGGTCGCCGCCGTCGAGAAGCACCTCCTCGCGATGCAGGAAACGCGCGACGTATTCAGCCAGATCGGCACCGATGCCGGGGAGAACTACGCCGAGCTGACCGTGAAGCTGAAGGACAGGCACGAGCGGAAGAAGGGCCAGGCCCAGGTGGCCCGCGAGCTCCGGGCCTGGGGCGCGGGCCTGCCGGGGATCAGCTTCTCGGTGACCGAGCAGTCGATAATCGAGCAGACCTCCGCCGAGGGCGACAAGTCGCTGATAATCAACGTCAGCGGACCCGATCGCACCGTGATCGCCGAGCTGGCGAGCGGGCTCGAATCCATCGTCAAGGCTACGCCGGGCGCCGTGGACGTCGACAACTCCATGCGCTCGAGGCGCACCGAGCTTTCCGTCAGGATCGATCGCGTGGCCCTGAGCAAGTACGGCATCCTCGTGAGCGACGCCGCGCTCGCGCTCCGCACGGCCCTCGCGGGGACTAAGGCCGGGATCCTCAGGAGCGCCGGGGACGAGTACGACATCCTGGTCAGGTTCAGGCCGGACCAGGTAAGGACCCCGCTCGACATCGGGTCGATACGAATCGCCAATCCGGCGGGGATGCAGATATCCGTAGCCCAGGTAGCCACCATCGGGCGGGACGACGCGCCCAACCAGCTCACGCGATCGGACCGCACGAACGTCGCCACGATCATGGCGAACCTCCAGGGAAGGGCGCTCGGCGCGGTGACCGCCGACATCAAGCGCGCCATCAGGGAACACCCAGTCCCGAAGGAGTACTCCTTCGACTTCAAGGGCGACACGTCCGTAATGGGCGATTCATTCAGCTCGCTCTCCTGGGCCCTGGCGGCTTCCCTGATCCTGGTCTACCTAGTGCTTCTCGTCCTCTACGATTCCTTCCTGACGCCGATCATCCGCATGCTCTCCCTGCCGGCGGGGATCATCGGCGGGCTCGCCGCACTCGCGCTGACCGGAAAGGCGATCAACATCGTGACCTTCATCGGGATAATCATGCTCGACGGCCTCGCCTCGAAGAACGGCACCCTCCTCATCGACTATACGAACACGCTCGTGAAGAGGGGACTCGGCCTGCGCGAAGCCCTCGTCGAATCGGGATCGACGAGACTCAGGCCCATCGTCATGACCTCGGCCACGATGATAGTGGGCATGCTGCCGCTCGCCCTGTCCTCCGGAGCCAGCTCCGAGATCAAGTCCGGCATGGCGATCCTGCTCATAGGAGGCCTCATGACCTCGACGATGATTTCTCCCATTCTCCTGCCGGTCGCCTATACGCTCATAGACGAGGCCCGTCGGCGAAGGACCCCGCGCCGCGAGCTTCGCCGCGCGAAGCGGACGTCGCCGGCCGGGGCGGGAGCCCGCACCGTCCCGCCGGAGACCGCCCGATGAGGCGGATACTCGCCGCCTTCTTTGCTGTGGCCGTCGCCCTCGGCCTTTCGTCCTGCGCCAGGCGCGCGGAAGTCTCAGCCGGGCCGCCACGCCTCGTTACCGCGGCGCCTGTCCTGCGCAGGGATTTCGTCCTCTCCGCCGAGTACGCGGCGAACATAGCTCCGGAACACGAAGTGAACGTCACGCCGAAGGTGGGGGGGCGGGTCGCCGCCGTCCTTGTCGAGGTGGGCGCGGCCGTCGAGCGGGGACAGGCCCTCTGCTCTCTCGAGGCCTCGGACTACGAGGCCGAGTACAGGCAGGCCGAGGCGGCCCTCGGCAGCGCCAGGGCTTCCCTGACGAGGACGAGCGACTCGGGGCTCGAGCAGCAGAAGCTCCAGGCGAAATCCGCCGCGGACCAGGCTCACGTCGCCTACGACGAGGCGAAGAGCGCCTACGATCGGACGAAGCGGCTGTTCGACGGGGGCTCCGTCGCGCGCCAGCAGCTCGAGGACATCGAGGCTCGATTCAAGGCTGCCGGCATCCAGCGCGATGCCGCGGACAGCGACCTCGCCCTCGTCGAGGACAAGGCGGGCTCGCAGGCGAACGAGATAGTCTCGGCGCAGGTGGACCAGGCCGGCGCCCAGGCCGACCTCGCGAAGAGCCGGCTCGACGCTGCGGTCATACGATCGCCCATCGCCGGCAAAGTCTCCTACCGGAACGTCGAGGCGGGAGAGTTCGTCAACAGCTCGACCCTTGCCTTCGTGGTCATTGACGAGCGGAGGGTGGTGGCGGAGGCCGGTCTCTCCGAGCGCGTCGTCGGAGACGTGAGGAAGGGCATGGCCATGGACCTCGTCGTCCCAGCCCTGGAGGCGGCCGGTCCAGGCGAAGGACACCTGACCGGCACGGTGGACTCGGTGAGCCCCGCCGCCGATCCGAGGAGCATGCTCTATGCGGTGAGGCTGCTCGTCCCGAATCCCGGGGGCCGGCTGCGAGGCGGCATGCTCGCGCGGCTCAAGGTCCCGCTCGAGACGAGGCGCGGAGCCATCCTCGTGCCGGAGCGGGCTACCTTCTCGGAGAACGGCGCCGATTACGTCTTCGTCGCGACGCTCGATCGGGATGCGGTGCCCGCGGGCGGCGGCGCCCGCGACGCGCGCGCCGTTCGCGACGGTACGGCCTCGAAGCGCCTCGTCAGGCTCGGGGAGAGCGACGGATCCAGCGTCGAGGCGCTCGAGGGGCTTGCCGAGGGCGATCTGGTGATCACGGCGGGCCAGGAGTTCCTCGGCGACGGGGATCGAATCGCGATAGCCCCGTGAAGCCTTTGCCTCAAGTCAGAACGGTGAGGGCCGCTAGGGCGAGGAAGGCGACGGCCAGGGCGAGCTTCACTTTCCCCATATGGCTCTGGAAGAGGATCGTGATCCGCCTCGAGCTGACCCCGAGGTAGCTGGCCGCGAACACGACGAGCAGGGGGGCGATGAAGCAGAGGTTGTAGGCGAGGAGGAGGCCCAAGGCGTCGGCCCTCTTGAGCGCCCGCGCGAGGTAGGCGAGGGTCGGAAGATAGACCTGGGCGGTGCAGGCGAATTCGAAAATGGAAACGAGGAAGCCCATCGCGAGCGAGCTCCCGGCCAGGGCGAGAGTCTTGGCCCTCGTCCGGATCGAAGCATGGATCTTGAGCTTGAGCGAGTCGGGGAGCTGCAACAGCATCTCGGAGGGCCGGCCGGCCCGAATCCGCGAGTAGTCGTAGACGCTCAAGGCCGCGAATACGATCAGCAGGGCGAATATGATCCACCGCAAGAGTGCCGAGATCAGCGAGACGGCGCTGGCCGCCCTTATGGCCGCGAAGAGGCCGAGTCCGACGCCGAGGTAGGTGAGGAAGACGCTCAGAGTGAAGAGCGCGCCTATCACGAGAACCTCGCGCCTTCCCCTGCCCGCGAGGGCGAGGGAGGCGAGCAGGAATATCAGGGTCGTGAACGCGCAGGGATTTATCCCATCGATGAGGCCTGCCGCCATTACGGGAAGGATCGCGAGCCGTACCGCGCTCGCGGCCGAAGGCGCGGTCGCGCCCGTCTCCTGCCGCGCGGTGCCGGGACCATTCCGCCCCGTGCCCAGGGGTACGGCGAAGGCGAGCGATCCCCCGGCGGAGCGAGTGACGAGAAGGCCGGGCAGACGGGAGCGGATCTCCGCGTCTCCTTGCAGGAGGATGCCTTCCATCCGGAGCGCGGGAATCTCATATATGGAAGCGCCGATGGAAGCGGCGAAAGCCGAAAGCTCCTCGTAGACGGAACCGTCGAGCAGGTCGCGCCGGCCTATCGCGATACGGACGCCATAGCGACTTTCGAGCCTCGGAATCTCGGTCCCGAGGAACTCCTCGCAGGAGCGGCAACCAGGCGTGTAGTAGTATTGCATCTCGACGGCGCCCGAGGCCGCCGGCGCAAAATCCGATACACTGTCGGGCCCGCCGGTCCCTACCGGAGCGACCCCAGTGGGCCTGTCCACGCGCACCACGCCGCTCAGCAGATAATATAGGGCCTTTTCGCCCATAACCTCGGTCCGGACGATATAGCCCCGCTCGGTGATCCCGGAATCGTCCTTCGAATCGAAGCTCAAGGCGAAAGAGACGGAAACTCCCGGCTCGAGCCTGGCCGTCGCCGGCGAGACTGTCAGGCAAGTACAGGTAGGTACGAAGGTCACATCCACCGCATCGGCGCCGCGGTTTACGGCGACGATCTTGGTTTTCGCGATATCTCCCTGCTCGATCATGCCGTACTTCCACGCTGGCGGCGAGAATTCGATGCGCGAAGGCGATTGCGCGAAAAGGCCGCCGGCAATGACGAAGGAGAGCCAGTAGACGGCGGCAGATCGGATTTTCACGGCGTAAGTCTATATACGGGGAGCCCGTCATGTATAGACACATGGCGGTACCTTCGGTGATCTCCGCTTGACAAGGAATACTACAGGTGGTAACTGTTTACAATGTTCCGCAAATTTATCACTAACCGGGTAATGATTCCGGTGTTGCTCAGTCTTCAAGTCCTTCCTCTCATCGTGTTTCCCTTGAGCACCTTTACGATCGCGACCCAAGAATGGTGGCTTCCCGCATTCCTGACTCTGCTCACCGTCATCGCGCTCGTACAGGTGCTCGTGCGTCACCAGCTCGCGACCTGGCCCTGGTACCTCCTCTCATTCGCCCAGGGTCTCAATATAATCAGCCGAATAATGATGCTTTTCCCTCACGCGACGGTCACGGAAGGCGGTGGAGCTCTCATAGCCAATGGCGCCTACCTGGTCATTACCTTCGCCGCGATGCTGTTTTCCGCCTTCGAGATCTGGTACTGCGACTTGCCCGAGCTTCGTCAGAAGCTGGCGGCCGGAAGCCTCGCGAAAGCGTCCCCTTGATGCCGTTGATGGAGAATCAAAGCAAAAACCCTTTCGGCGTTGGAATTCGAAGATATTGTTACGGATTCGTGGGGAATTCGTAAAATCTGCCAGATTGCAGTACTTGACAGGCAAAAATGGTAAAGCATATTTTTGAAGCCAGTTTTTAAGGAGGAAGGTATGAAGCGTGTTCTGACAATCGCTCTCGTCCTGGTCCTTGCAGTGCTAGCGGCCGGGGCTGCGGACCTCAAGGTTGCCGTCCTGGCTCCCTTGTCCGGCGCCGTACCCTCGTTCGGCCTCTCTACGAAAGAGGGCGCCCTGCTCGCCATCAACGAATGGAACGCCAAAGGCGGAGTCCTCGGGATGAACATCGTCCCCATCGTCGAGGACAGCCAGTGCGATGCGGCCGCCGCGACCAATGCGGCGAACAAAGTCATCAACCAGGACGGCGTAAAGTTCATCATCGGCGAAGTCTGCTCCAGCGCCTCGATCCCCGTCTCCGAGATCGCGGGCCCCGCCAAGGTGATCGAGATCAGCCCGACCTCCACGAACCCGAACGTCACCGTGGACAAGAACGGGAAGGTCAAGGACTACATATTCCGCGCCTGCTATATCGATCCCTTCCAGGGCGGCATCCTCGCCCAGTTCTCCAATACCAGGCTCAAGGCCAAGAAAGCCTTCATCATGTACGACCAGGGCAACGACTACACCATCGGCCTCGCGACCGCCTTCGAGGCGAAGTTCAAGGCCATGGGCGGAGCCATCGTCGGCAAGGAGACCTACACCAAGACCGATACCGACTTCTCCGCCATCCTCGCGAAGATCAAGGACGCGAAGCCCCAAGTCGTCCTCCTTCCCGACTACTACAACATCGTCAACCTCGTGACCAAGCAGGCCAAGGAGAAGGGCATCACCGTCCCCTTCGTAGGCGGCGATGGATGGGATTCCTCTGACCTCGACCTTACGGCCTCCGACGGCTGCTTCTATACGAACCACTATTCGAAGGACGATCCCCGCCCCGAGGTGCAGAACTGCCTCAAGGCATATGCGGCCGCCTACAAGGACGACTCCGGCAACGGGAAAGTGCCGGACGCCCTCGCCGTGCTCGCCTATGACGCCACCAACCTGCTTCTCTCCTCCATCAAGGCCGCGGGCACAGTAAACACCGACACGGTCAGAAAAACCCTCGAGAAGATCAAGTTCAACGGCGTTTCGGGCAAGATCACCTTCGACAAGCTCCATAATCCCGTCAAGGCCTTGACGATCCTCGCCATCAAGAACGGCAAGGTCAATTTCGACTCCGTCGTCCAGCCTTAATTCCGACACATTATTAAACGCGAGGAGAGGGCAAGCGTCGAGGCTGACAGCCTCGCGGCTTGTCCTCTCTCTTTGAAACGACCGTAGAAGAGGTAGCGTCAATGCCAGCTAGCACCATTCCGACGAAAGCCAAAGCCGACTCCCTTCAGGCGCGGGTCGCCAAGGGACGGCGCGGCCCGCCCCTCGCCTGGGTAGGTTGGGCCTTTCTCATACTCTTGGCCGTCGTGACAGTAACCTACATCGCCAGCAAGGCATGGTCGAATCCCGTCCTCTTCCTGCAGAACCTCCTCGACGGGCTCAAGCTCGGTTTCGTCTACGCCCTCATAGCCCTCGGCTATACCATGGTCTACGGGATCGTCAAGCTCATCAACTTCGCCCATGGCGACGTCTTCATGGTGGGCGCCTTCACGAGCTTCTACGCGGTGAGCCGCTTCCGCCTCCACGAGTGGCCCGGGGCCGTCTTCCCGGGCATGCCGCCCGGCCTCTCCATCGTGATCGGATCCCTCACGGTCGTTCTCCTGTCCATGGCGGTATGCGTCATCCTCGCGGTGACCATCGAGAGAGTCGCCTACAAGCCCCTTCGCGACGCTCCCAGAATCGCCGCCCTCATCACGGCGATCGGCGTCTCCTTCTTCCTCGAGTTCTTCGGCGCCCTCCCCTTCGTCTTCTCCGGGCGCTTCATTCCGTATAAGGCTCCCTTCCCTACGACGGCCTGGTACGTCAAGGACGGGATTCATCCAATAGTCTCGGGCACCGCTTCGCCGGACAATACGATCTCGTTCTCAAATATCTTCCTCTTTATAGCCGCCGCGTCCATCCTCGTCCAGATTCTGCTGCAGTTCATCGTCAAGCGCACCAAAGTCGGAATAGCGATGCGCGCCTCGTCCTACGACAAGTCGACCGCGAGGCTCATGGGAATCAACGTCGACCAGATCATCTCCTTTACCTTCGCGATCGGCTCCGCCTTTGCGGGCCTGGGGGGCGTGCTCTACGCGATCGCCTATTCCTCGATATGGACCCAGCTCGGCATCCTACCCGGCCTCAAGGCCTTCGTCGCCGCCGTCCTCGGCGGTATCGGCAGCATCCCGGGCGCTTTCGTCGGGGCCCTCATCATGGGCCAAGCCGAGGCCATGACCATGAGCTACATCTCCACGCCCATGCGCGACGCCGTCGCCTTCACCATCCTCATCATCGTCCTCCTCGTGAAACCGACCGGACTGTTCGGCGAACCCGCGCAGGAAAAGGCTTAGGGGGCGGCCATGGAACTCGGATACCTTGCGAGCACCATCGTCAAGATGGTTGCCCTCGTCGCCTGGATCTACGGCCTCCTCTGGGGTCTGGGCCGCAAGAAGGTCTGGCAGAAGGCGGCGACCCTGGTTCTGGCCTTCGCGGTCATTCAAGCGATCATCTGGACCAAGATCGGCGACTTCGCCCTCTTCTCGGCCTTCGACCAGGGCCTTCTCTTCCAGGCCATCACCATGACGATGGTCGCCCTGGGCCTCAACTTGATCTACGGCTTCAACGGCCAATTCAGCCTTGCCCAGTGGGGCTTCTATGGAATCGGCGCCTATTGCGCCGCGGACATCACCTACCGCTGGACGAACGGCGATGCCAGCGGCCTCATCGTCGTGGGCCTGGGCGTCATCCTCGGAGCCCTGGCCCTGGCCGGCGTCGGCAGGCTGCTCAAGATGAAGCGCGGCGTACCCGTGCTCTCGGCCTTCACTTTCTATCTATTCGCGTTGGTAACCGTCGGATTGGTCGCCGTATGGCTCGGGAGCTTCCTCTCGCCCATCTGCACTCCGCTCTTCGGGACGCCCGACGCTCCCGGTCCCCTGGGATCCCCGATCGCCTTGCAGGCGGTCTTCTTCCTGTCGGTGATATTCGCCGGCGCCTTCGCCGCCGAGGTGAGCTTTCTCTTCGGCCTGCCGGTGCTTAGCCTCGGGTCCGACTATTTCGGGATAGCGACCCTGGGCTTCGCGATCGTCGTAAAGACTCTTCTCGTCAACTCGGACACGATACTCGGGTTCAAGGAAATGAAAGGCGGACGCGGGATGCTCGGCATTCCCAAGGTCACGACCTGGGCCTGGGCTTTCGTCTTCCTCGTCATCGTCATCGTCATCATACGTAATTTCATCAGGTCGAGCACCGGCCGAGCGACGCTGGCCGTCAGGGAGGACGAGATCGCCGCCCGCGCGATGGGCATAGACGTGGCCGGCAACAAACTCCTCTCCTTCGTCGTCGGCAGCTTCGTCGCCGGCATCGGCGGCGCAATCTACGCTCATTATATGGGCTTCCTCGCGCCCGCGAGCTTCGACTTCATAGCCGGCTTCAATCCCCTCATCATCGTGGTTTTCGGAGGCCTCGGCAGCATGACGGGCACCATCGCGGCGGCATTCGGATGGATATTCTTCCTCGAAGGCTTCCTGCGCATCCTCCTCGGCCAGCTCGGCACGGACGCGCCGTCCTGGCGTTTCGTCCTCTACCCGATCGCCCTCCTTCTCCTCATGCTCGTCAGACCGCAGGGCCTCCTGGGCACGGTCGAGTGGGGCTTCTTCAAGGCCGAGGGCGCGCGCAAGCGCCTGAAGCAGGCCCTGGGCGCCGTCCAACGGACGGGCGCCCAAAAGGCGGGGGAATAAGTATGGCCGACATCGAGACGGGCGACGACATCCTGGTAATGAAGGATACGGTCAAGGCCTTCGGCGGTCTCCTCGCGGTCAAGGACTTCAACCTGGGCCTTCCCCGCGGCAGTCTTCAGGGGCTCATCGGCCCGAACGGGGCGGGCAAGACCACCGCCTTCAACCTGATTACGGGCATCATTCCCCTCACCTCCGGCTCGGTGGAGTTCAAGGGCGAGCGCATCGACGGGCTCGAGCCCTTCGAGGTGACCAGATTGGGCGTCGCCCGCACCTTCCAGAACATCCGCCTTTTCTCCAACCTCTCCGTCCTCGACAACGTGCGCATCGCCTACCACGCGCATGCGGGCTACAATTTGAGCGACAGCCTTCTCCGCTCTCGGCGCTACACGCAGAAGGAGAAGGAGCTCACCGAAAAGGCCCTCGACTTCCTCTCGATATTCAAGCTCGAGGACATCGCGGACGAGATTGCGAAGAACCTTCCCTACGGCCAGCAGCGCCGAGTCGAGATTGCGCGCGCCCTCGCATGCGACCCGAGCCTCCTCCTCCTCGACGAGCCCGCGGCGGGAATGAATCCCCGCGAGATCCTCGAGCTCATGGACCTCATCCACTTCATCAAGGGTCGCTTCGATCTCACGATCCTCCTCATCGAGCACCAGATGCGCGTCGTGATGGGCATCTGCGAATACCTCACCGTGATGGACTTCGGCGAAGTCATCGCCCGGGGCACGCCCAAGGAAATCCAGAACAATGAGACGGTCATAGAGGCCTACCTCGGAAAAGGAGCGGGCAAAAGTGCTGCGAGTTGAGAACCTTCACGTATTCTACGGCGCGATCCACGCCCTCCAGGGCATTTCGTTCAACGTAGAGAAGGGCGAGATCGTCACGCTCATCGGCGCCAACGGAGCCGGAAAATCTACCACGCTCCGATCGCTCTCGGGTATCATCCGACCGCGCGACGGCTCCATATCCTTCAACGGCCAGGAGATCACGACCATACCGGCCGAGAAGATCGTGAAGATGGGCATGAGCCACGTTCCCGAGGGCCGCAGGATCTTCGCCCCCCTCACCGTCAGGGAAAACATGATGATGGGGGCATATACCCGAAACGACCAGGACGAGATACAGGCGACCCTCGAGCGCGCGTACAAGAGCTTCCCCCGTCTCAGGGAACGAGAAGGCCAATATGGCGGCACCCTGTCTGGCGGCGAACAGCAGATGCTGGCGATGGCCCGCGCCCTCATGTCCAAGCCGAGCCTCCTCCTCCTCGACGAACCTTCGATGGGCCTCTCGCCCATCCTCGTCGAGGAGATCTTCAAGATAATCGTCGAGATCAACAATCAGGGCACGAGCATCCTCCTCGTCGAGCAGAACGCGCAGATGGCTCTCTCGATCGCCCATCGCGCCTATGTCCTCGAGACGGGGAGCATCGTCCTCGCCGGCGAGGCCAAGGACATCGCGAGCAATCCCGACGTCAAGAAGGCCTATCTGGGAATCTAGGTCAGGATCGGGCGAGGTCTATCCGAGGTTGTCCCTGATCGCCCGGTCGGCGGCTTCCGCCGTCTCGCCCCTTCGCGCGGCGTAGTCCGCGAGCTGGTCCGCCCCGATCCTCCCGATGGCGAAGTATTTCGCCTCGGGGCGGCTGAAGAGGAAGCCGGATACCGAGGCGGCGGGCAGCATCATGTAGCTCTCGGTCAGGCTCATGCCGATCCTCTCCCTCGCCTCGAGGAGTTCCAGTATGGCTGCCTTGTCCCTATGGTCGGGACAGGAAGGATAGCCGGGAGCGGGCCGGATGCCGCGATAGTTCCCTCTATGCAGCTCCCCGGGCGCGATCGACTCGTCCGCGGCGTATCCCCAGATCCGTCGGCGGACGTCTTCGTGCATTTTCTCCCCGAGGGCCTCGGCGAGGCGATCGCACAGTATCTTGGCCAGTATCGCCCCGAAATCGTCGCCCGCGGCCTCGAGCGCGCGCGTCACCGAGTCGAGGCCGATGCCGGCCGTGACGGCGAAAAACCCCACCCAGTCTTTGACTGGGTACCGATCGCGCAGGCTTTCCGCCGGCGCCAGGTAGTCGGCGAGGCAGAGATGGGGGCTGCCGTCCTCCTTGACGCGCTGCTGGCGGAGGAAGGGGATGCGGAAACGCTCGGATGACCGCGACTCGTCGGTATAGACGACCATGTCGTCGCCGCTCGATGAGGCAGGCAGCATCGCGCAAAGCCCGGCGGCGGAGACCATGCCTTCGGCCTCCATCCGCTCGAGCATCTCTTGCGCCTCGCGCTGGAGCCTTCTCGCTTCCGGCCCCAGCTCCGGATCGTCGAGGATTTCGGGATAAGGCTTCTTCATCGACCACTCGTAGAAGAAAAAGCCCCAATCTATGTAGGGTATGAGCTCGCCGAGCCTCGGCCGAAACTCGACGATTCCCTTTATCTTGGGTTCCGGCGGGGAGTAGCTCTCGTAATCCAGGCGCGGGGCGCGGCCGCGGGCTTCCTTGAGGGACAGCCGTCGGGCCGCCTCCGCCTTCTCGAGGTGGCTTTCCCTCAGCCTCCCGTGCATTGACGCGAGCTCGATCGCGTAGGCGGCCCTGCCCTCGGAGTCGAGGAGGCGCTCGAACACGCCCGGCGCGATGGACGCGTCGCGCACGTTGACCACGGGCCCCGAATACGCGGGTGCGATCTTGAGGGCGGTATGCGTCGGGCTCGTGGCGGCCCCTCCGACGACCAGGGGTAGGGACATGCCCCTCCGCTCCATTTCCCGCGCCACGCGCGCCATCTCCTCGAGCGAGGGAGTGATGAGGCCGGAGAGGCCGACGGCCGACGCGCCCAACCGCTCGGCCGCGTCGAGGATGACCTCGCAGGGAGTCATGACGCCGAGGTCGACCATCTCGTACCCGTTGCATTCCAGCACCACCGAGACGATGTTCTTGCCGATGTCGTGGACGTCGCCCTTCACGGTCGCGATGACGATCTTGCCCCGAGTCGCGATATCGCCCTTTCCGTCCTTCAGGTAGGGCAGGAGGACGGCCACGGCCGCCTTCATGACGCGGGCGCTCTTGACGACTTGGGGGAGGAACATCTTGCCGGCCCCGAAAAGATCTCCCACCTTGTTCATTCCCGCCATGAGCGGACCCGAGATGACCTCGAGGGCGCCGCCGAGCGCGAGCCGCGCCTCGTCGGCGTCGGGCGCGGCCCAATCGGAGACGCCGTTGACGAGGGCGTGGACGAGCCTCTCGGAAGGAGGCTCGCGCCGCCACTCCGGCTCGCCCGCCTCGTCCCGGGCCGATCGGCCGCTCAGACCCGCCGCCGCGTCCAGGAGGCGCTCGGTGGCGTCGGCCCGCCTGTCGAAGAGGAGGTCCTCGATCATCTCGCGCAGGGAGCTCTCGATCTCGTCGTAGATCCCGAGGGAGGCGGGGTTGACGATACCCATGTCCATGCCCGCGGCCTTGGCGTGGTAGAGGAAGACCGTATGGATGGCCTCGCGGAGCGCGTCGTTCCCCCGGAAGGAGAAGGAGACGTTGGATACGCCGCCCGAGACGAGGGAGCCCGGCAGCCTTTGCTTGAGGAGCCGCGTCGCCTCGAAGAATTCGAGCGCGTAGCGTCGGTGCTCGTCGATGCCCGTGCCCACGGCGAAGATATTCGGGTCGAGGATGATGTCCTCGCCGTCGTAGCCCGCCTTGTCGACGAGGAGGCGGTGCGCGCGCGCGAGGATGGACAGCCTCCGCTCGAGGGTCGCGGCCTGGCCCTCCTCGTCGAAGGCCATCACGATCACTGCCGCCCCGTACTTGGCGATCTCGCGCGCCTTCTCGAGAAAGGGGATCTCGCCTTCCTTGAGGCTTATCGAGTTGACGACGCATTTGCCCTGAACGCAGCGCAGCCCTGCCATGACGGTGTCGAAATCCGAGGAATCGATCATGACGGGCACGCGGGCGAGGACGGGCTCCACCGCGGCGATGTTGAGGAAGGCTCGCATCTCGGCGATCGAGTCGATGAGGGGATCGTCCATGTTGACATCGACGATCTGGGCGCCGGCCTCGACCTGGTCCATCGCGACGCGGACCGCCTCCTCGCGCTTTCCTTCGCGAACCAACCGGGCGAATTTCTTCGAGCCCGAGACGTTCGCCCTCTCGCCCACGTTCACGTACAGGCTGTCGGGCCCGATGTCCAGGGTCTCCAAGCCCGAAAGGGAAGTCACGCGACGCCGCTCGGGCGGGACGCGGGGCGGGATGCCGGCGAGGGCCTCGGACATGGCCGCTATGTGGGCGGGCGTGCTGCCGCAGCAGCCTCCGGCGAGGTTGATCCCGACCTCGCGCGCGAAGCGCGAGAACTCGGAGGCGAAGAGCCCGGGGCTCTCGTCGTAGCCGCCCTCGGCGTTGGGAAGTCCGGCGTTGGGATAGACGCTGAGGGCGAAGGGCGAGATGGCGGCGATCTCCTCGGCCCTGGCGAGCAGGGCCTCCACGCCCAGGGAGCAGTTGAAGCCGACGGCGAAGGGCTTCGCGTGCGCCACCGACGCGAGGAAGGCCGCCGGGGTCTGGCCCGAGAGGGTGCGCCCCGCCTTGTCCACGATGGTCCCGGAAATCAGTATCGGCCAGCGCGCGCCCTTCTCCTCGAAGATGGTGAGCAGGGCGTAGATGGCCGCCTTGGCGTTGAGCGTATCGAAGACCGTCTCGACGAGGAGGATGTCGACACCTCCCTCTATGAGGGCCGATACCTCCTCCCTATACGCGGCGGACAGCTCCTCGAAGCCGACAGCTCGGAGCGCGGGATCGGACGCGTCGGGAGAGATGGAAAGGGTCTTGCTCGTGGGTCCGAGGGAACCCGCCACGAAGCGCCTGCGCCCGGGGTCTCGAGCGGTGAACTCGTCGGCGGCGCTCCGGGCGATCCGGGCCGATTCCAAGGCCATATCGGCGGCGTACTCTACCGTACCGTAATCGGCCTGGCTGATGCGGTTGGCCCCGAAGCTGTTGGTCGTTATGATGTCCGAGCCCGCCTCGAGATAGGCGCGGTGTACGCTCAAGAGGGTCTCAGGGCGGCTGAGGGAAAGGGCGTCGTTGTTGCCCTTGAGGGCTCGGCCATGGTCCGCGAGGGCTCCGCGGCGGAAGTCTTCCTCGACGAGGTCCATCCCCTGGAGCATTGTACCCATAGCCCCGTCGAGTATAAGGATGCGCTCCCTCGCGGCATCCTCGAGGGCTAAGTAGGCCTCGGTCTTGTCCATCGGCGGAAGTATATCGGAGGGCCCTTTCCGCGCCCAGAGGAATTCTCCACTGATCGTGAAGGAATTCTCCACTGATCGCGGAGGATTCCTTCACTGATCCAGGGAGAATTCTTCAGTGGTCCCGGCCGACTTCTTCAGTGGTAAATTCCTCCGCGACCACTGAAGAATTCTCCCGCGGAAACGCGCTACATGGATGTTTAGGAGCTCCCTTGCTACTGGTTTGGCCGACTCATGTTTTCGCCAATCCAGCCTGGAATGTCGAACCTCTCGGGTGATGTGCCAACCAAGCTGGCTAGGTGCGTTTCAAGGCTCTCTAGCTGCGCCAAGCCGATCTGCTGTGCCCACTTATCGCGCAGCTCATCAAAGATCGCCTCTCCTTGTCGCAAGACGTCGAGACCAAGTGGGGTGCCCTGAAGACGTTTGCGGCGGGCGTCGAGCACGTCTATATCGCGTTTCACATATCCGCGTTCCTGCAACACTCCTATCGTTTTAGCGGCTGCCTGCTTTGACACCGAGAGGCGGCGCCCCAGTTCTGAAGCGTTGTCGGCACCCGCAGCGATAGCCCGCATGGCAAACTCATGGACCGGACGAAAATCCTCATAGCCTCGTCGGGCTAACTCGATCGTCGCAGAGTCCACCATGGAGCGGAAGCCCCCAATCAGGAGCATCGCAAGATTCACGCCAGAAGGAGTCATAGGTTCAGGATACGTCATGAGGCAAAAATTGACAACCCGATTGACGAAATCCATTGACAACGACAACTGCCTTGACTATCTTCCTTGTAGACAACCTGGTTGTCTACAATATTTGGAGGCATATGAGTGCCCTCTCAAGGGGAAATTGAATGAATATTTCACCAATTGGTCTTACTCTACCGGGAATTACGCACCACAGCGAGGAAGTCAACGGAACCAAGCTCCATTATGCCGCAGCAGGATCTTCGGGGTCGCCCATTTTACTGGTCCACGGATTTCCTGAGAGCTGGTGGACCTTTCATAAACTCATTCCATTACTCGCCAAGAGCCATCGTGTCTTCGCTGTAGACCTGCGTGGTTTCGGAGATTCAGACAACGAAGCGGGAGTCTATGACAGCAAGGCTTCGTCGGAGGACCTGCATGCGCTCATTGGAAAGCTGAAGATTGGTCCGGTCCACATCACTGGACAGGACATCAGTGGCGGCGCAGTCTTCCGACTTGTAAGCACGCATCCGGAAGACATACTCAGCTTTACCGCGATCGAAATGGGCTTGGCTGGTTTCGGTCTTGAAGGAAAGGGAGACATCACGCACGGTGGTTCCTGGCATATTGGCGTCCTTTCGGCTCCTGGCATCCCCGAAATGCTACTCACAGGACGGGAGAGCGAGTTCCTAGGAGACTGGGCTTTTCCAATCATGAGCGCCGTAAAGGGTTCCATTTCCTATACTGATGTTGCCGAATTCGTCCGCACCTATTCCCGCCCTAATGGCTGGCGAGGTGCTATCGGACTCTATCGGTCAATGCTCCAAGAGGGTCCCGAACTCAGAGAACTTGCCCTGAGCTTCGTTAAAACTGTTCCCGTGCTGGCGGTCGGTGCCTTCGGGGGGCCCTTCACCGTCGGTACGATGAATCAGGCTACTGGCGCAAGTGTCAGTTCGGTACAAATCGACGGAATTGGACATTACGTGGCCATGGAGGCGCCAGAAAAGTTGGCGAAGGCTGTTCTCGATTTTGCCGTGGGAGTCGACGCCCCTTAGCACCTCGGTGTCTGAATCGGGACATCGTCTCCACTCAGGGATCAACAAATTCTTCAGAGTCGTCCAAACAAAGTTTATGCGGCCCTGCCTAAGCCCCTTGCCAGGAAGTAGACTTTGTCCCGGTACTTCGACCTTCTGAAGACTTTCTTGGCTCATGCACCTCCGCGACACCTGCCATTCGTCTGTCTGCTCGGCCATCAGCGCGCCGACAAGGCGGAGCACCGAAGCGTCGTTCGGGAAGATCCCGACGACCTGCGACCGGAGTTTAATCTCGCGATCTGAGGCCAATGCTCCTTCGGGAACGCCATGAATGCAAGCACATCCTCTCCTGCCGTTTCCATCAGGTCTTGAACTTTGGGAAACCGGGTGCCCAACTGCGCCGCCGATTGTCGGAGGCCGAGGCGCCACGATGAGAAGGACGAGCGGAACGAGAATCATAAGCACGTAGGCGAAGTCGGAGAGCCCGCCAAGGAGGTATAGCAGATTCCACGAAGAGCCCGTTTCTTTTTTTCGCCGGCGCAGTATGCTTCGCCCTGGCGATCGTGTCCCTTAGCGGTGCGCACCATCATACCCACTGGCGACGCGTCATGATTCTGGTGGGAGCCGGTATCGTCCTCGTGATCACGGGTGGAAGACTTCTCGCTCAAGCTATCGCACAAAGCAGAGAACCGGACCGGCCGGCGTGACGGAGCCGTAGGAGTTCTGATGCTTATTGAAGCGACGACGCTTCTCCGTCGTCCCGAAGCGCTCCAGGGCATGGCGAAGACCAAGGCCTACGCGAAGCCATGCTCCTCCTAGTCCTCGCCGCTCTTCAGCTTCTCGATCTCGTCGCGGATAAGGGCCGCCTGCTCGAACTCGAGCCTCTTGGCGTGCTCCAACATCTGCGCTTCCATGGCCCGAAGGAGCGATTTCTTCTGGTCCGGGACGAGGAGGTTGTGCGATTTCTTGAGCACCTCGATCTCCGTGGCGGCGGCGTCGATCCTCTCCTCGCGATGGCGTTCGAGGATGTCCTCTATCGCCTTGTGGATCGTCGTGGGCGTTATCCCGTGATCTTCGTTGTACTTGACCTGGATGGCGCGGCGTCGCGAGGTCTCGTCTATCGCGACGCGCATCGCCTCGCTCATCCGGTCCGCGTACATGACGACGGAGCCTGCCGCGTTGCGGGCCGCCCGGCCGATTATCTGGATGAGGCTCGTGGCCGAGCGGAGGAAGCCGATCTTGTCGGCGTCGAGGATGGCGATGAAGGACACCTCGGGAAGGTCGATGCCCTCGCGCAGGAGGTTTATTCCGACGAGCACGTCGTACTCCCCCATGCGCAGCTGCTTGAGTATCTCGACTCTTTCGATAGTCTCGACCTCGGAGTGGATGTAGCGGACCTTGAGACCCAGGCCCGTCAGGTATTCGGTCAGCTCCTCGGCCATGCGTTTGGTCAAGGTGAGGATGAGGCACCTCTCCCTCGCCGCGATGCGCCTGCGCACCTCGGCGTAGATGTCTTCCATCTGGCCCTCTGAGGGCCGGACCTCGATGATCGGGTCGACGAGGCCGGTCGGCCTGATCATCTGCTCGGCGACGCGCTTGGACTTCGAGAGCTCCTCGGCCTGGGGAGTGGCGGAGACGCAGACGACTTCGTCGAGCATGGACAGGAATTCCTCGTATTTTAGCGGCCGGTTGTCGCGGGCGCTCGGAAGGCGGAAGCCGTAATCGACCAGGGTGGTCTTGCGGCTGCGATCGCCGGCGTACATGGCTCCGACCTGGGGAAGGGTTACATGGGACTCGTCGACGAAGGTGACGAACTCCTTGGGGAAATAGTCGATGAGGACTCCCGGCCGCGCTCCCGGCTCCCTCCCGGCGAGGGGGGCCGAGTAGTTCTCGATCCCCGAGCAGTAGCCCATCTCCTCCAGCATCTCGAGGTCGTACTCGGTCCGGCTCTTGAGGCGCTGCGCCTCGACGAGCTTGTTCGCGGCCATGAGATTCCCGTAGCGCTCGTCGAGCTCGGCGCGGATGCGAGCCACCGCGTTCCGGACCTGGTCCTCGGGCATCACGAAGTGCCTCGCCGGGTAGACTACGGCCTCGTCCAGCTCGGGGCCCGCCGCCCCGGATATCACGTCGAATTTGCGGATGCGCGTCACCCGGTCGTACTCGAGCTCTATCCTGTACGCCTCCTGGAGATAGGCGGGATAGATCTCGAGTACGTCTCCGCGTACGCGGAAGCGCCCCCGCTCGAGCACGGCGTCGTTGCGCTCGTACTGGAGGGAGACGAGCTTGCGCTTGACGGCCTCGAGGTCGATCTCCGAGCCCGAATCGACGTAGAGGCGCATCTCCTTGTAGAGATCCGGCGATCCGAGGCCGTAGATGCAGGATACGGTCGCGACGATGACCACGTCGCGCCTCTCCATGAGGGCGGCCGTCGCCGACAGGCGCATCCGGTCGATCTCCTGGTTGATGTCGGAGTCCTTCTCGATGTAGAGGTCTTTCGAAGGCACGTAGGCCTCGGGCTGGTAATAATCGTAGTACGAGACGAAGTACTCGACCGCGTTGTCCGGGAAGAAGGTCTTGAACTCGCGGTAGAGCTGGGCCGAGAGGGTCTTGTTGTGCGAGATGACGAGGGCCGGGCGCTGGACGGCCTCGATGACCTTCGCCATCGTATACGTCTTGCCCGAGCCGGTGACGCCCTTCAGGGTCTGCCACTTGAGGCCCTCCCTCACTCCCCGCGCGAGAAGGTCTATGGCCTGGGCCTGATCGCCCGCCGGCTCGTAAGGGGCCTCTACGCGGAAGGCTCGCATGGGCCTAGTTGACGATCCCGGCCTTGGCCCGGTCTGAGAGCTGGACCTGCGCCGTCAGCTTCTTGTTCCCGCGATAATAGACTACCTCGACCTTGTCCCCCGGCTTCGTATTCTCGAGGGCCACGTAGAGCTGGGCCTCGGACTCGGTCTTGACGCCGTTTACCGACACAATGATGTCGCCTCCGACGAAGAACGACGAGGAGCGGGTGCGCACCTGGGTCGTGCCTCCGCGTATCCCCGCCCTGTCGGCGTTGCCGGCCCTCTTCGCCTCGGATACCAGGAGACCGGCGTCGACGGGCGTCGCGATGCCGTTCTGCTTCATGTAGTCGACGAGGTCCGCGAAGAGGGCCACGGGCGTGACGTCGATCCAGCCCCGCGCGACGCGGCCATCCTTCATCAGCTCGGGCACGACGCGCTTGGCGGTGGCGACGGGCACCGCGAATCCGATCCCGACCGAGCCGCCCGATGGGCTGTAGATCATGGTATTGACTCCGACGAGCTCCCCGTGCGCGTTGAGCAGGGGGCCGCCCGAATTCCCGGGATTGATGGATGCGTCCGTCTGTATCATGTTCTGGATGACGACGGTGCTCGTGGCTCCGTTCTCGTCGCGCTCGCTCTGCGAGACCGGCCTCCCGATCCCGGACACGATACCGCGCGTAAGGGTCCGCTCGAGGCCGAAGGGATTCCCGATGGCGAGGACCTTCTGGCCCACACGCAGGCGCGTCGAATCGCCGTAGGGGATGACCGTGAGCCTGACTCCCTTGGGAGGAGAGAATTTGATGACGGCCAGGTCGTTCTCCGGATCGATGCCGACGACCTTGGCCTCGAAGCGGCTGCCGTCCGCGAGACCCACGTAGA
>CAZBGA010000008.1:0-84197 GCA_964491385.1 uncultured Treponemataceae bacterium
CAGGCTCTTCGCGGCCCCTCTGTTGGGACCACCTCGAAGGCGAGGCGCTGGTTCCTCCTGAGGACGGAAATTCGGGAGCGTTTGCCGATCGAGCCGGCCCCGAGGCGGCGGCGCAGTTCGTCCATGCCTCCGATGGTGGTCCCGTCGAAGGACAGGAGGATGTCGCCTTCGCGGAGGCCGGCCGCGTGGGCGGGTCCGCCCGGCTCGATGAGTATGGCGCGCAGCCCGGTCTCGCCGGGCAAGCCGAGGAGTCGGGCTGCATGCGGGGAGAGAGAGAAGTTCTGGCCTCCCAGTCCGAGGTAGCCGCGCCGCACCCTACCTTCCCTAAGGAGGGCCGACACGACGCCGGAGACGGTGTTCGCCGGAATGGCGAAGCAGAGTCCCTGGGCTTGGCGGATGACGGCCGTGTTGACTCCGATCACGAGGCCGCGGGAGTCCACGAGGGGCCCGCCCGAGTTGCCGGGATTCAAGGCCGCGTCGGTCTGGATGACATCGTCGATGAGCCTTCCGCTTCCCGCGCGGAAAGATCGCCCGAGGGCGCTGACGACGCCTGCGGTCACGGTGCTCTCGAATCCGAGGGGATTGCCCACGGCAATGGCCAACTGGCCGGGACGGAGGCGCGAGGAGTCGCCCAGTCCGACCGAGGGGAGGCCTCCGAGAGGGAGTCTCAGGACGGCGAGATCGGTGTCGGGATCGTCGCCCACGATGCTCGCGGGGAAGCGCCTGCCGTCGGAGAGGATGGCTTCGATATCCTTCGAGCCCGCCACGACGTGGCTGTTGGTGACGAGAAAGCCGTCGGGAGCGAAGATGAAGCCCGAGCCAGAGGACGCGGCTTCGAGATCTCCCTCCTCGCCGCGACGGGATGGGAATCGCTGTTCCGAGGAGAATATCTGGAGGTGGACGACGGCCGGCGCCACTGTCTCGACCGCGGAGACGACGGCGCGGGAATAAGAGTCCAGAAGCGGCTCGTCGCGATCTGCGGTCCGTTCCCTTTCAAGCGCCGCGCTCGTCCCTCCCTCGACGTACATGTCTCAACCTCGCTTTCCATTGGCCCGACCGGGCCCGCCTGGGATAGGGAGAAAGATACTTAGCCGCGCTCCGCGCAAAGCCCGGCCGAACGGCCGGTGGCGAATTCCGGGAATTCCTTTCGCATCGACGATGGCCGCACCGAGGAATATGGCCAAGGCGCCGCCCCGGGCCTTGCGGCTCTCGACTTACGTCTTTATCATCGGCCGAATGGGCCGCCGCGCGATTTTCCTCGTCTGCCTCGCGCTCCTCTGTGGATGCGCCACGCAAAGACAGGAAGCGCCGCCCGCGGAACCCTCTCCCGTCGTGAGCCTCGAGTCCGGCGTCGCGATCAGGCCGGACCAATTCAAGCTGATCCTTCCCTTTGTCCTCACCGTCATCAACCCGCGAAGCGGATCGATCAGGCTCGAGTCCGTCGATTACGCCCTATTCGTCGAGGGCGCCGAGGCCGCTAGGGGAAGCTACCGGAAATCCGAGGAAGCCGAGGCAGGAGGCTCGCTATCCGTTCCCTTCGAGCTGGCGGTCGATACGAAGGGGTTGGGGGATGGAATCTACGGGAGCGGCGGGCCCCCTGAGGCTCTCTGGCGCCTCGAGACCCTGGTCCGGATCGAGACGAGCCGGGGCGCAGTCTTCGAGCTTTCCCACGCCGCCGAAGGTTCCTTCGCCATCGTTCGCGAGCCTGGCTTTCGTATCAGGTCGGTCACTATCGAACGCGATCTCCTCGTGACCACGAAGCTCGCGGTGGACCTCGAAGTCGACAACCCCAACGTGTTTCCCATCGACTTCAGTTCGCTTTCCTACGATTTCTACGGCGAAGGGGAGATATGGGCGGACGGGCGAAGCGACGATGCCGCAACGGTCCCTGCGCGAGGATCGGTCGAGCGGACCTTGAGCTTCACGATGAACTTCGCGAGCATGGACCGTAGCCTGTTCGACCTCGTAGCGAACTTGAGGGTCGTCCGGTATCGGCTCAAGGGAGAGGCGAAGATAGCTACCGGTCTCGTCTATCTCCCTGAATTCGCGACGCGTTTCGATAGCGAAGGAGACTGTGAGGTGCGGCGGTAGGGAACTATAGGCCCTGGCTACAATAACCGCTGTCGGTTTGCGATCGAAACGACATTTTCGTGAAATGGCCACCGAGAAGCGACATTCCCGTACGTATAGGATTAGCCTAGCTTTATTTCACTTCAAATCGTCAAGGTATATTTTAGGATCAAAGGTTAGATTTACTGGTCCAATTCGTTTTCTCGTCTCAAAATCCCTGCTTTGTACTCAATTGTCTCTTTCAGCTTTGAGAAATAGGCATAAAGATTGCATACAATTAAAACGAGGTCCTAGCCTTTAAGGATAAAGAGCCGAACTTCGTAAAAGAGGCTGCCGATGTTAGGCTCCAGGCAATGCAATACAGACGCCTCCGGCGAGGACGAGGCGTAGGGAGCCTGAGCGAAATGCGGTATTCAACGACCATCGGATCGACCCGCTACAGCTTCCCGGATTTGAAGACGCTGATGGCGAGGGCCTCTCCGGAGCGCTCCGGCGACATCCTCGCCGGAATCGCTGCCCGCTCGGCGGAGGAGCGGGTCGCGGCCCAGATGGTCCTTTCGGACCTGCCGCTCAGAGTCTTCCTCGAAGAGTTCGTCATTCCATACGAAAGCGACGAGGTGACCCGCGTCATCGTCGACGGGCTGGACTACGGAGCATTCGCGGGGATATCGACGTTGACCGTCGGCGCGTTCCGCGAATGGCTTCTTTCGGACTCGACGGACGCCGAGACCCTCCGCCGGGTCTCGCCCGGGATAATGCCCGAGATGGCCGCCGCCGTGTCGAAGATAATGAGAGCCCAGGATCTGGTAACGGCCGCGCGGAAGGCGCAAGTCACGACCGCCTTCCGCGACAGCATCGGCCTGCCGGGAAGGCTTTCGGTGAGGCTTCAGCCGAACCACCCCACCGACGACACAAGGGGCATAGCGGCATCGATCATCGACGGTCTCCTCTACGGGGCGGGCGACGCCGTGATCGGCGTCAATCCCGCGACCGACAATATCGAGACCCTGTCGCGCCTTATATGCATGCTGGACGAGGTCATCTCCCGCTACGAGATTCCGACGCAATCCTGCGTCCTCGCCCACGTTACCACCACGATCGAGGCCATCGAGAGGAAGGCGCCCGTCGACCTCGTCTTCCAGTCGATTGCGGGGACGCAGAAGGCCAACGAGGGCTTCGGCGTGAGCGCCTCCTTGCTGCGCGAGGGCATGGATGCCGCGCGCTCCCTGCGCCGGGGCACGGTGGGCACCAACGTGATGTACTTCGAGACCGGGCAAGGCAGCGCCCTCTCGGCCGACGCGAATTTCGGCGTCGACCAACAGACGATCGAGGCTCGATGCTACGGTCTCGCCAGAGAATTCAAGCCTCTCCTCGTGAACTCGGTGGTGGGCTTCATCGGACCGGAATACCTCTACGACGGGAAGCAGATCATGCGGGCGGGGCTCGAAGACCATTTCTGCGGGAAGCTCCTCGGTCTGCCGATGGGCGTCGATATCTGCCATACCAACCATGCGAGCGCCGACCAGGACGACTTGGACATTCTCTTCATGTCGCTGGCCGTCGCCGGAGCGACCTACGTGATGGGCGTGCCGGGCTCGGACGACATCATGCTGAACTATCAGAGCACATCCTTCCATGACGCGCTCAACGCCCGGAGCATCTTCGGGCTCAGGCCCGCGCCAGAGTTCGAGGAATGGCTCATGCGGATCGGCGTCGTCGACGAGGACATGGCGCCGATCCGGATAACGAGCGCCAATCGCCTGCTCGCGGGGACATTCCCGACGTGAATGAGGAGCCGGCCCTGATAGAGGATCCCTGGTCCCATTTGAGGCGCTTCACGGACGCGAGGATCGCCCTGGGGCGATCGGGGACGAGCCTCCCGACGAGGGAGGTGCTCAGCCTCCGCCTCTCCCAGGCCCGGGCGCGGGACGCGGTCGCGCGGGAGCTCGACGCCGAAGCGATGGGGAGCGCGCTCGGCGCCTTCGGCCTGGGCCTCATCAACGCGAAGAGCCGATGCCTCGACAAAGCCGAGTACCTCCGGCGCCCGGACCTGGGCAGACGCCTTTCCGACGAGTCACGGGAGGAGCTTGCGGCACGTCCCCCAGCCGAGCGGGATCTGGCGATCGTGGTGGCGGACGGCCTTTCGAGCGTCGCGGCCGAGCGGCAGGCCGTTCCCCTCCTCGCGTCCTTCCTCCCCCTCGTCTCGGACTTATCCATCGCGCCGATCTGCCTCGCGACCCTCGCGCGAGTAGCCCTCGGCGACGAGGTAGGATCCCTGCTTCGGGCGAAGGCCGTCGTCATCCTCCTGGGAGAGAGGCCGGGACTCGGCTCCCCGGACAGCCTCGGCGCCTATCTCACTTTCGCGCCCGCCGTAGGCGTCACCGACGGGCGCAGGAACTGCATTTCGAATATCCGGCCCGCGGGCCTCGCCCCTCCTGTCGCGGCGTCGAAGCTGGAATACCTGCTGCGCGAAGCGCTCCGCCGATCCCTTTCGGGCTTCGCTCTCAAGGACGAGCAGGGAGAGACGGCATCCGCGCGGAAGGCGTCCCGTCCGCCTTTCGGGGAATTCGCCTACTCCCGCCGGACGCATCTCGAAGCGTCGGCCGACCCGACCTAACCTGGCCTTCCTTCCGCTTCCATGCTACTCTACCGCCGATGAAAAAGCTCGAAGACCAGGCCAAGCTCCCCGCTTCGTCCATCGGCGCCGCCGTCCTCATAGCCGCAGTCTGGGGCTTCAACTTCGTCGTGATCAAGACGGGAGTCTCGTCGATGCCGCCTCTCATGCTCGCGGCCCTGCGCTTCCTCTTCAGCGCCCTGCCGGCGGTCTTCTTCGTGAAGCGACCGTCGGCGCCCATGAAGTCCATCGCGGCCTACGGCCTCCTTCTGGGCGTAGGCGAGTTCGGCTTCCTCTTCACCGCGATCAAGCTCGGGGCGCCCTCGGGCCTTTCCTCGATACTGCTGCAGTCCCAGGCCTTCTTCACCGCCGTCCTCGCCTCGGTATTCCTGAAGGAGAAGCTTCGCGCGCACAACGCGGCCGGCATGATCGTCGCGTGCGTCGGGCTCGGAGTCTTCGCCTTCTCGTCCAGCCCCGGCGCCGGGGGCATCAGCCTCGCCCTCCTATTCATGATCCTGATGGCGGCCCTGGGCTGGGCCGCCGCCAACATTGCCGCGAAGAGAATGCCGAGGACGAGCGCGCTCGGCCTCGTGGTCTGGTCGAGCCTCTTCTCCCCGCTCCCGCTCGCCGCCCTCTCCCTCGTCTTCGAAGGCCGGCGCGCGATAGGGGCCGCGTTCTCCGGCCTGAGCCTCCTCACCGTGGGCGCGCTCGCCTACCTCGTCGTGGTCTCGACCCTCGTCGGCTACGGGCTCTGGAACGATCTCATAATGCGCCACGGGGCGTCGAGGATCGCGCCCTTCTCGCTCGCGGTCCCCGTCTTCGGCCTCGCGTCGGCCTCCTTGGTGCTGGGCGAGCGCCTCGGCGCGCTCGATCTGATCGGAGCCGCCCTTGTGCTGGCAGGACTCCTCGTCCACGTATTCGGCGGACGCCTCCTCTATCCCGCGCGGCGAGCGATGCCGCGCGCCGGGCCGTAGGGACGCGTAATTCCGATAGGTCACTGGCGCCGGGAATCGTCTCGGATTAAGCTTCATTCGATGAGGATCCCTCTTCGCCGCCCCGTGGACGCGTGCCGGATGATCAGGCTTCTCGCCGTCTTCGCCATCGCGGCCATCCCCGCCCTGGCGCCGGCCGCGATGGGAAAGGTGGCGCTTCAGCTCAAATGGCGGCATCAGTTCCAATTTGCCGGCTACTACGTCGCCGCCCAGATGGGCTATTACCGGGACGCGGGCATCGATGTCGAGATACGGGAAGCCAACCCGGACATGAACTTCACCGACGAGGTGGTGCAGGGCCGCGCGCAGTACGGGATCAACAACACCGATCTCCTAATCGACAGGGTCGAGGGCAAGAAAGTCGTCGTCCTCGCGGTCATCTTCCAGCACTCGCCGGACATCCTCCTCTCCCTCGCCAAGAGCGGACTCTCATCGCCCAAGGATTTCATCGGCAAGCGCGTCATGCTGACTCCGGGAACGGAGGCGGAGATCTACTCGATGTTCGCCAACGAATCGGTGCCGACGTCCGCGATCGATTTCATACCGCACTCCTGGAACATCGAGGACCTCGTGTCGGGCAGGGTCGACGCGGTCAGCGCCTACACGACGAACGAGAGCCTCGTCCTCAAGGCACGGGGGATACGCATCAACGAAGTGCGACCCCTCACCTACGGAATCGATTTCTACGGCGACTGCCTCTTCACCTCCGAGGCCGAGCTCCACGCGCACCCGGCGCGCGCCGCGGCCTTCCTCGCGGCCTCTCTCAAAGGATGGGACTGGGCGATGGACCACGTGGAGGAGACTTGCGACCTGATCCTCGACAAGTATCCGTCGGGGAAGGACAAGGCCTCCCTGATGGCTGAGGCCGCGGCCATGGACGAGATCATGGTGCACAAGTTCGTGCCGATAGGCGTCATGAACCCGGGCCGCTGGCGCCACGTCGGCGATACCTACGCCAAGCTCGGCGCGATACCGGCCGACTATTCCCTCGACGGATTCCTCTACGACCCCAAGGCCCCGACCGTCGACCCGCGGACGCTCAAGCTGGTCATCACGATTCTCACCGCCGCGATGGCGGCGTCGGTCGCCTATATCCTCATCCTTCGAACCTTCAACTCGAGGCTCGAGATCGAGGTCGCGTCGAGGACCGCAGGCATCGAGGAGCTCAATCGAGCCTTATCGGCGGAAGTGCAGGAGAGGAAGGAGAAGGAGAAGCTCATCGCGATCTCTCTCGGCGAGAAGGAAGTCCTGCTGAAGGAAGTGCATCATCGCGTCAGGAACAACCTCCAGGTCATCGCGAGCATCATCAACATGCAGATCGCGGGAACGGGAGACTTCCGCATCCATGATATGCTGAAGACGCTGAGAAGCCGCGTCTTCAGCATGGCCTTGGTGCACGAGCGCCTCTACGGGGGCGACAGCATTTCCCGGATTGACATGGACGAATACCTTCGAACCCTCGTGGAGGAAATCGTCATGGCCTACCAGCGTCCCGGCCTCGCCATGGCGACCGAGGTCGAGGCTCGAGGGATAGTCTTCGCCGCGGAACGGGCGATGCCCATCGGCCTCATCGTCGGCGAGATAGTCTCCAACTCCATGAAGCACGCCTTCAACGATCGGGCGGCGGGACGCGTCGAGGTGAGGCTCCGCCGGGCGGGACCGGGCTACGAGCTGCGGATCTCCGACGACGGCACCGGCTTGAGCCGCGAGGCGGCTTCGCGAGCGAACGACGCGCGGGACGGCGGAGGCATCGGCTTCCTCCTAGTGGACGCTCTCGCGTCGCAGTTGGGAGGGAAGCTCAACCGCGAGGCGGGAGAGGGCCTGACCTACCTGCTCGCCTTCGCCTAGAAGGGCGCCGAGGCCTCGCCCCGCGCCTATATCCCCGCCATGACGTCCCCGCCCAGATAAGCGTCACGTATCCTCGGGTCTTCCAGCAACTCCTTCGCCGCGCCCTGGAGCACTAGGCGCCCGTTCTGCAGGACGAAGCCGCGGTGCGCGATGCTGAGCGCCTGCTGAGCGCTCTGCTCGACCATGAATATGCTGAGGCCTCCGCGATTGAGAGCCTGGATGGTCTCGAGCACCCGCTCCACGAATTGGGGCGCCAGGCCCATGGTGGGCTCGTCCATGCAGACGAGTCGCGGCGAGCTCATCAGGGCGCGGGCGATCGCCAGCATCTGCTGCTCGCCGCCCGAGAGAGTCCCCCCCTGCTGCCGCAGCCGCTCGCGCAACCTCGGGAAGAGCTCGAGGACGCGCTCCACGTCCCGCCGGACGGCCCTCGCGTCCCTCCTTACGTAGGCTCCCATGAGGATGTTCTCCTCGACGCTCATCTCGGGGAAGATGCGCCGCGCCTCCGGCACGCTGGCCAGGCCGAGCGCGATGCGCTCGTGAGTGGGCAGGCGCGTGATGCGCTCGCCCTTCCAGAGGACCTCCCCCGATCGGGGTTCGAGGAGGCCGAGGATCACCTTCATCGCGGTGGATTTGCCCGACGCGTTCCCGCCGAGGAGGCAGACGATCTCGCCTTCGCCCACCTCGAGGCTGAGGGCGCGGTGCACCTGGACGGGGCCATAGAAACTGTCCACCGAATCGAGAGCGAGCAGGGCCGCCATTACAACCCTCCGTCGGCGGGCGGGGAGGAGAGGCTCGCCGGCCCGGAGGCCGCGGCGACGACGGTGCGGCTGGGGCCTAGATAGGCTTCGATCACGCGCGTATCGCGCGCCACGGCGTCGGGAGGGCCCTCCGCGATCTCCTCGCCCTCGTCCATCACGAGGACGCGATCCGCGAGCCGCATGACGAGGGGGAGCTTATGCTCGATCACCACCATGGAGAGCCCGTCGGCCTTGAGGCCCTTGAGGAATTCCAGCATCTCGGCCGTCTCGCTGGGATTCATGCCCGCGGTCGGCTCGTCGAGGAGGACGATCGAGGGCCTGGAAGCCAGGGCGCGCGCGATCTCGAGGCGGCGCCTGTTGGCGTAGGAAAGGCTGTAGGCGGAATCGGCGAGCCGCGGCGCGAGACGCTCGCCGAAGAGCTCGGATATGGCTCTCGCGCGCAGGCGGAGAGCCTTCTCCTCCCCGGCGAAGGGTCCCACCGGGAACAGCGCCTGCGCGATCTCGACTGCCCCCCCGAAAACCCCGGCTCGCGCGGCGATCCGTTCGACGTGGGCTCCGAGAACGATATTGTCCTCGACGCTCAAATTCGCGAAGCTCCTCCCGTGTTGGAAGGTCCGCGCGAGGCCCGCCCTGGCCCGCCGCTCGGGGCCGTAGCGGGTGATGTCCCTGCCGCGAAGCGATATCCTGCCGGAGTCCGCCCGGTCCGAGCCCGCGAGGAGGTTGAACAAGGTGGTCTTGCCTGCGCCGTTGGGCCCGATCACGCCGAGGGTCTCTCCTTCGTCCACGGCTAAATCGAGAGACCGCAGCGCGTGAATTCCGCCGAAGGTCTTCGATAGGCCCTTGGCCTCCAGGAGACGGACGCCGGACTCCGGACGGCGAACGCCGGACTCCGGACGGCGAACGCCGGACTCCGGACGGCGAACGCCCATGCTCACCGGCTCCCGAGGAGGCCCTGGGGCCTGAAGCGCAGGACCACCAGGAGTATCAGCCCGTAGGCCAGGGCGCGGTAGTCCGCCGCGAAGCGCAGGAGCTCGGGCAGGGCGGTCAGTATCAAGGCGCCGAGGACCGCGCCCCAATAGTTGCCGAGGCCTCCCAGTATCACCATCGTAAGGCCGAGGATCGAGACGCTCGATCCGAATGTCTCGTAGCTGATGTAGGTGTAGAGATGGGCCGTCAGGGCGCCCGCGAGGCCCGCGAAGAAGGCGCCGACGGCGAATACGAGCGATTTGTACTTTCGGGCGTCGATGCCCAGGGACCTCGCGGCGGGCTCGTCCTCGCGCAGGGCGCGCGCGGTCCTGCCCAGGGGCGATGCGCCTATGGCGGCGATCGCGACCCCGCCCAGCGCGAGGACACCCAGGCTGAGGTAGTAGAAGTCCCCGATCGAGAGGATTTCCCTTCCGAAGAGCCGCGGCGCGGGAATCCCCGCGAGGCCCAGCGCGCCCTGGGTGAGGGAGTCCCAGTTGACGATGACCTGGTTCACGATCTCGCCGATGCCCAAGGTAGCTATCGATATATAGTAACCCTTCAGCCTGAGGGCGGGAAAGGCGAGCAGGCTGCCGACGAGGGCGGATATCAGGCCCGCGGACAGGAAGGAAGCCGCGAAGGGCCAGCCCGCCTTGAGGGTGAGCAGGCCCGAGGCATAGCCTCCGACGGCCATGAAGCCGGCCTGACCCAGGGACATGATGCCTGCGGTTCCCGCGACCAGCGTCAGGCTGAGCGCGAACAACGCGTATATCCAGGCTCCGCTCAATATCTGGAGGACATAGCCGCTCTTCATGGCGAGGGGCAGGACGAAAGCGGCCAGGATCAGCGCCGTCGCCAGGACGGGCGGGACCTTTATCGCGCTGCCTTGGGGCAGGAAGCTGCCCGTGAGGGCTTCGCGAGCCTGCCTCGCCCTCCCGCCGAAGACGCCGTTCGGCCTCAGGAACAGGGCGGCGAGGAGGAACGCGAAGGCGATGAGATTGCGGGCCGAAGAACCGAAGACCGCTACCCCGTAGCTCTCCCCGAGGCCGAGGACGAGGCCGCCCGCCATGGCCGCGGGTACGCTGCCCAAGCCCCCGAGCACGCAGGCAGTGAAGCCCTTGAGGCCCGCCTGGAAGCCCTCGGACGGGGTGATGAAATTATAGTAGAGCCCGATGAGCGCGCCCGCCAGGGCGCCCAGGGCCGAGGCGAGGGCGAAGGCCGCCGCGTTCACGCGGGACACGCGGACGCCCATCTGCCTCGCGGCGTCCGCGTCCTGCGCTGCCGCTCGCAGCGCGCGCCCCATCCTGCTGCGCTTCAGCAGGACGAAGAGCGAGGCCGCGCAGGCGACGGAGACGCCGAGGATGAGAATGTCGAGGAGGCCGATGGATACGATCCCGAGGCTGAGCCTCCGGGCGGGTAGCACCAAGGGGAAAGACTTGGGGTTCGGCGAGAAGATGATCTCGGCCAGGCTGTCGAGGATCATTCCCGCGCCGATGGTGGCCAGGAGAGGCGCGACATGGGCAGCTTTCTGGAAAGGTCGTACCGCGAAGCGCTCGAGCAGGAGGCCGAGCAAGGCTCCAACCGCCGCTGCGGCTGGGAGGGCCGCCCAGACGGGCCAGCCCAGGAGCGCGACGGCGACCCAGCCGGCGTAAGAGCCGACCATGTAGACGGAGCCGTGGGCGAAGTTTACGAGCCCGGCTACGCCGAAAATGAGGGCGAGTCCAGCGGCGAGGAGGGCGTATATGTTCCCGAGCACCAGTCCGTTGACGGTCTGGCCGATCCAGAGCGAAAGCGTGGCGCCCATCTGCCTTATTCTACGGAATCGCGAAAGGCACGGATATTGGCGCCGGGCGTGGCCGGCTCGATGCAGCATCCCGGCGCCAACAGGAACTTGCGCTTGCCTCCATCGGCTAGGGCGGCGCGCGCCGCCTCGCGAACCGCGCCCGGCGTCGCCTTCAAGAGAAGGCCGATCTCGTCCACCCCGCCGACGAGAGCCAGGTCGGACCGGCCGCGAGCCTCCTTCAGGCTCGGGTTCCCCGAAAGGGTCGACGCCCAGTTGATGGCCTGCACGGGGTAATCCTGCACCTGGTCCCAGTAGATATCGGACCCGCAGGAATGCAGCAGGTTGAAGGGGGCCCCGCGGACGGCGGCGAGCACCTTGAGATCATAGGGCTTTCCGAAGGTCTCGAATTCGGGCAGGGTGAGCCCGCCGCGCCGGGCGAGCTTCGTGATCGCGAAGAATATGCCGTCCGCGCCGGCCTCGACGCTGGCTGCCGCGAGGGCCGCCAGCGATTCGGCGATGGCGCCGAGGGCGTGATGGACCTTGGCGGGCTCGGTCCGAACGAGCCTTAGGAGCGTCTCGGCGTGATTCTTCGACGCGTCTTCCAGCAGATGGTCGTTCGGCCTGCCGGCCAGGGACGCGAGGACCGATGCGGGCGAGAAGATCGTCTGCACGAAGGGGGCGTCCCCGATCCCCTTCTTGATCGTTCGCAAGGCGGCGAGATGCTCGGCCCAGACGCTGATCGAGGTCTTTACCGGCTCGAGGAGGCCGAAATCGATCGGATCGAAACGGTTGCGGACGAAATGGGGCAGCACGCCGCGATAATCGCCGAAGTCGAATTCCGAACCCCAGGCCTCGGCGAAGATACTGGCCCTCGTATTCACCTTGAGCCAATCCCAGTCATACTCGCGCGCGAAGGCGAGGCTGGCTTCGGCCAAGGTGTCGGCCTTTACCTCGGCCGGGATCAAATGGCCCCAGGCCGCGACGGGAGCCCGGTCCACTTCCGCGCCGGCAAGGGCGGCTAGCACGCGCTCCCGCTTCGAAAGCCGATCGCTCATGGCTTGACCCCGTTCCATACCACGAATTTGCCGTTCTTCACGACCAGCCTCGCGCCGAGGAAATCGTCGACCCGGCGCGTCTCGGGGTTGAAGGTGACCTTTCCGTAGATCACGCTGGGCACGTCTTTGACTTTGGCGAAGGCGTCTCGAATGGCCTTCCTATCGGTCCCTCCGACGGCGATGACCGCGGCGGCGAGCTTGATCGAATCGTAGGCGTGGACGGCGAAGTAGTCGATGTCCTCGCCGGGATACTTGGCCTTCCATCTCTTGGCGAAGGCTTGGACCTCGGGTCGCGGGTCGTCGGCCGAGAAGTCGCCCGCGACGAAGACGCCCTCTGCGGCGGGTCCCGCGAGCGAGGGGAAATCGGCGGTAGCCTGCGAGCCGTTGGAGACGATGGGCACCGTCAGTCCCTGGCCCCTGATCTGCTGCACGAGAAGGGACGCGTCGTTGACGTAGGCGACCAGGACGATGCCGTCGACGCCGAGGGCCTTGGCCTTGGTGATTATAGGCTTGAAGTCCTTCTCGTCGGGCAGATAGGCTTCTCGTAGGGCTACTTCGATGCCGTTCTTCTGCAATGCCGCCACGGTCAGGTCGCCGGTGCTTTTGCCCCAGTCGGTATTGAGCTGGAACACCGCGACCTTCTTCAGGCCCAGGGCCTTGACATAGGCGGCGTGCGCCGGAGCCTCGTTGCTCTGGGACGGCGAATTGCTCCATATATAGTCGCCGCCCCCCGTGAAGACGGGATTGGAGTTATTGAAGCCGAACTGAACGAGGCCGGCGCGCTGGTACAACGCGCTGGCGGCCATGGACGAGGTCGAGCTGAAGTCGCCCGTGGCCAGGACGATCCTCGGATCGGCGATGTACTTCTGAGCCGTAGCGATGGTCTGCTTCGGGTCGTTCTGCGTATCGGTGAAGACGATTTGCAGGGGCCTCCCCTTGATCCCGCCCGAGGCGTTGATCTCGTCCAGCGCGAGGTCGAAGCCCTTCTTCCAGGCCAGGCCATATTGGGCGTTGGGCCCGGTCAGAGGTCCGCTCACGCCTATCAGGATGGGATCGGCATTCTGGGCCGAGAGGGAGCCGAGAGCCAAGCCGAAAGAAAGCGCGGCGATCGTCGTAGCTTTTGAAAGGAAAGTCGCCATTTCGTCGTCCTCCTCATTAGGATTGACCGAATATGGACTAACTTACTCTTATTAGTCAAGTATGGTACTAGAGAACTAAGGATTTCCGCTTTCGCCTAGAGCTTGTAGGCTTTAACGAGGCTTTTTTCGGTCTCGCCCTCGATCGACGCCTCAACCTCCACGAAGGACTCGAGGCCCGAACCGCGGAGCTTTTCCTTGAGGAGCTCGTCGATCTGGAAGATCCCCGCCGAATTGCTCATCCGAACGTGGATGTGCAAAGGCTTCTCCTTCCCGGCGAGTATCTCGACCTGCTCGATCGATGCCGCGGATATCGAGTGGATGTTGACGACACCCGCCTCGAAACCGATGCGCGACCGGCCCTTGGTCATATCGAGGGCGTCAGCGACGCGCACGACGCCGGCCTCCACCGTCATCGGCCTGCCGTCGCTTCGGTGCGCGATGATCGCGTGCAATATCTCCGAGCGCAGGATCGTCCTGCGCCCCGTGGGGTAGAAGCCGTCCAGGAGCCTATCGATTATGGGCTGCGCCACGAAGAGGCTGAAGAGCTCGTGATCGGCGCGCTGGATGGACATGCCCAGGTCGTGAAGGAGGCAGGCCAGGACTACGACGAGCTCGGCCTCCTCGTTGCCCATGCCGTAGTCCTTGACGACGCTCGGGATAACGTCGCGGTCGACGAGGAGGCGAAGCATCCGAAGCCCGATGTTCGACACGATCTGGAAGTGCACCGGTCCGTGGTCGGTCATGCCGAGGCGCTCCACGGCGTTCACGTTCATGGCGGTCCAGAGCGCATAGAGCTCCTCGTCGGCGTTGACTCTGTCGATCGTCTTCTGCAATACGGGATTGTGCCTGACGGGAAGGCGAATCTCTATCCGCTGGCCCGGGCTGGAATCGGTTCCGGCTTGTTCCATATCGACGAATATACCTCGGCGCCTCTCGCGCGAACAGGCGCTCGGCCTCGAGGAACGGCGCTCGGCTGGTAATACCGGAGCCGAGTCGGCATACTCGGGAGGGGGGCAGACATGGCGTCCGGCACTATCGGCGAAGGGACCGCGCAGGCACTCGAGTATATGTCGGCAAGGAAACCGGCGATCGCCGCCGCGCTCCGAGCCATCGCGGAAAAGCGCGGAGGCGCCCTGCAGGGCCGGATCGAGGGAGGCCGTGACCTCATGGGACGCGTCCTCGAGCTCTGCCTTCGGGGCAAGATGATCAGAGGCTGCCTCGTGTTCCTGGGGCGGGACCTAGGCGCGAACGATCCCGGGAGGGGTGGACCTCCCCTGCCGCTCGACGCGGACGTCCTCGCGATCGCCGCCGCCATGGAGCTGTTCCAGACCGGGCTCCTCGTACACGACGACATCATGGATCGGGACACGGTACGCCGCGGCTTGCCGAGCATCCACGCCAGCTATTCGATCGAGCTGGAGGAAGCCGGAATCGCGGAGAGCGGGCATGCCGGCGAAGCGCTGGGAATCTGCGCGGGCGACGCATGCTACTTCGAGGCCTTCGCGGCGCTATCGCGCGCCCTGGCCGGCAAGCCCGGGGGAGGCGAAATCCAGGCGCTCTGCGCCGAGATCCTGTCCGAGGTGGTCGTCGCGCAGATGGCCGACGTGCGTTGGGGCGCATCGAAGGCGGAGCCGTCCGAAAGCGACATCCTCGAGATGTACACCTGCAAGACGGCGCGCTACAGTTTCTCCCTGCCCCTGGTCGCCGGAGCGCTGGCCGCCGGAGCGGACGGCCTGGCCGGCCCCCTGACGAGGCTCGGAGAGAGCCTGGGTCTGCTATTCCAGCTCCGGGACGACGAGCTCGGCATATTCGGGCGCGAAGCCTCGACGGGCAAGGGCGTCGGCTCGGACCTTCGCGAAGGCAAGAGGACCCTCTTCCGCGCCCGCCTCCTCGCCGCGGCGCCTCGCGAGGAGAGGCCGCGCCTCGCCTCGCTGTTCGGCGGCGGAGCCGCGGCGGGAGCCGAAGACATCGCCTATATCCGCCGCCTCGCCGACGATCTCGGCGTCTCGCGTTCCATCCGGGAACTGTCGCTGCGGACCGAGGAGGAGGCCCTCGTCGTCCTCCGAGCCCTGCCCCGACCTAGGCCGGAGACGGCCCAGGTCCTCGAAGGCCTCGTGCACTACGTGACGGGACGGGACAGGTAGTCCCATCCCCGGCCGGAGCCGGCTATCTGGGAGGAACCTTGAAGGCCAGCTCTATCTCCGCCACCGCCCCGTCGTCGATGGGGCGGAATTCGCCGAGCCGCCTGGCCGCGAGGAGGGCGTTCGCCGTGGCTTCCGCCACCTCGAGCCTGTCGTAGGCCTCGAGTACCGTCCGCCCGGTCGCCAGGACGGCGTCGTTCTCGAGTATGACCACGGGGTTGCGGACCGTTATCGCCGCGCTTATCGCGCCCTCGTCCTCGAACTGCGCTCCGTAGGGCACGACCGGCATGTCCCTAAGGTTGATGTAGGACTCGGGGATCGTGCGCGAGTCCAGCGGCGTCCCGGAGACGATGAAGGCGGTCACGTAGGGGCACTGGGCCGAGACGATCGCGCCCGTCTCCGGGTGATCGGCGTAGATCAGCCGGTGAAGGCTCGCGGAGCGGGAGGGTACGCTTCCTATTTCCCGCCTGCCCCCGTCCACGAGGGCTATGTCCTCGAGACCGAGGGCCCTGCGGTCCACGCCGTAGGGCGTGACGAGGAAGCTGTCGTTCCCGAGCCTCGCGGAGAAGGAGCCCTCGGTGCTGGTCATGAGGCGCCTGTCGTAGGCGCGATGCACGAAATCGACCAGGACCCTGCGCAGCTCGCGCTCGCGCGAGCTCCTGACCGTCGGCTCGAAGGTTTCGGAGACGGGCTTCCAGCCCTTTCGGCGCAAGGCGAGCATTCGGTCCGACAGGCTGCGCGCCCCTCCCAGGATCGCCGCGTTCAGGATGGCGCGCGCGCAGAATTCCAAGGTCTCGAAACGCTGGAAGGCTTCCAGGAGGGTCGCGCCGGCGGCCACCACGCCGTGGTTCTCGAGCACGACGACGTCGCAGCCCTGGGAGAATTTCTCGGCGATGGACTTTCCCAGTCTCTCGCTGCCCGGCACCGCGTAGGGCGCGAAGCCGACCCTGCCGCAGGCGTCGAAGGCCTGGGGCAGGACCCGCGTGTCCGGCGCCTTCCCCGCGACGCTAAAGGCGACGAGGGCGGGCGGGTGCGCGTGGAGAACCGCGCCGACGTCGGCGCGCGCCTCGTAGACCGCGCGATGGAAAGGGAGCTCGCTCGAGGGCTTGAGCACCGTGCCGACGGTTGCGCCGTCGCGGATGCGGACTACGTCGCCGGGGCCCATGACGCCTTTGTCGGTGCCGCCCGGAGTTATCCACAGGTCGCCTATCTCGTCACGTATCGAAAGGTTGCCGCCCGACGTCGTCGTCATGCCGTAGCGATAGATCCTGTCCATGATCTCGGCGATCTGGTCGCGCGGATGCTGATAATCGATGTTCATCGCGTCCCTCCGGAGGGAATGGTCGGCCAAAGCCGGCGGAGCGTCAATGCCCGCCCGCCGCGACGGGGATTACCCCGATCGGAGATCGAAGAGCTTGAGAGGCAGGGCGCCCCGGATGCCCATCCGATCGCCCTTGATCACGAGGACCGACAGGATCCCCTCGCGCCCTTCGGCGAGATCGAGGGCGGCGTCGAGGTCCTCGGGCCGGGATACCGCGTTGCCGATGGCCGTGGCCCAGGCGTCGGCGAGCGCGGCGTCGCGGGCGGCAACCATGGCCGCATCGGCGCGGCCGAGGCTGAGCGAGGGTCCGACGGATCCGCTCGAAGTGCAGACCCCGAGAGGGGAGAAGGGCGGGGGAATCGAGACTCCGACGCGCTCCGACAGGGGCGAGCCGCCGGCGAAGACCGACAGCTCGATTCCTTCCTCGAAGCGCAGCCAGACGTCGCCCCCGTTCTCGACCACGGTCTCTCTGCAGCCGAACTCCGACGCAAGGTCGAGGCCGACGAAGGCGGCCACCGCCCCCGCGACCGCGGCCATCGGGCCGACGCCAGCCGCCGCCGAGGCGGCGAGCATCGACGCGACGATCGGCCTCGTCTCCGGCTGCGAGGCGTCGGGATCTGCGGCTATAGGGACGAGGCTCGACGCGAATTCCGGCCGTTCCTCGATATAGGACTCGAGCTCGAGCCTATAGGTCCTCGCCCTCGAGGCGGCGAAATCCTCCATGCGGCTCGAGAACGAGCCGGGATCGACGCCGATCCAGAGGTCGGTCTCCTTATATGAGGCCCCGAAGGAGGCGAATCGGGAGCCCATGCGGCTGCGGTAGCTCCGCAGAACGTATCCGGGGCCGCTCATTCGCCGAATTCGAGGCCGATGAGACCGAAGGGGCAGGCCTTCGCGCAGAGCCCGCAGGCAATGCACTTGTCGCGATCGACGGCGAGCCTCCATTCGGGAGCCTTCATGGAAAGACAGCCCGAGAAGCATACGCCGGTGCAGGAGCCGCAGTGGACGCATTCCTCCTCGCGCACGGTGAGCGATCTCGCGATGGGCGACAGGGACACCGAGAGCGAGGCGAGGTAATCGCGGCATTCCGCGAGCCTCTCGGGATCCGCCTCGAGCTCGACGAGCATGCTGCCTTCCTGGCCCGACGATATCTCCGCCCTGAGTATGTTGACCTTTATGTCGAAGCGCTTGACGAGCGTATAGACGACCGGATCGTCGACTACCGCGCTCGAGTATTCGAGTATGTACTTCTCCTTCATTTCGACTTCTCCCTGGCGGAGAGGCTCGAGACGGATGAGCGCTCGGGCAGGGCCTGCACGGGCGCGGCCATGGGAAACGCCCCCGAAGCGACTTGGGCCTTCAGCGCTTCGGCGATCTCCCGCGCCTTTTTGAGGCTCGACAGGGGCGCAGTCCGGACCGCCTTCCCGTCGATCCTCACGGTGCCCGACCGGAGCTCATCGTAGTTCGTCCTCGCGACGGCGGGATGCCCCTCGGCGCCGTAATCGCAGACGAGGACGGGTATGTCCCGGTTGCGAACGGACAGCGCCGCCGCCATCTCCTCGTCGAGGACGGGTATCGGTATGCCGATCCCGAGGTAGAGGGTGACGCCGTACTTCTCGAAATAGGCCGCGCGCAGATAGTCGGCGGACATCTCCTTTACGTCGCCCGTCAGCATCAAGGTCGCCGCGTTGCTCTCCGGTATTCCGCGCGCGTTGCGCGGCTTGGTCGTGCTGTACTGCGTGCCTCGCCAGGACACGAATCCCTGGGCGCCCGCGAGGAAGACGCGCGTGCCCACTCCGATGCTGCGGAGGTAGGGATCGTTGAGCAGGGGCGACAGCTCGCCCGAGGTCGAGTAGTTCACGTTCCCGAGCCTGGGGAGGAGGCTGCCCATATAGGTATGGAGCGCGCGATCCGTCGAATTGGTCGCGGCCGCGTAGTTCTGGTAGGCGTTGCGCGGATTGACCATCGTGATCTCGTTGACGAGGTCCTTCCGTATCCAGGTCTCGATCTCGCGCCTCGGATAGCAGTCTGTACCCTTGCCCTTGGCCCTGAGAAGCAGCTCGTCCCCGCGGACGAGGGCCTCGATGAGATGGGCGCCGCCGTAGGCGGGATCGTCGGGCGATACCTCCGTCGCGCCGATGTAGGCGTCGACGGCGGCGACGCCGCCGAACACGGGGACGCCGTTGATCGTGATGGACTCCATCCGGAGGGGCGGGCTCGTGTGGCCGAAGTTGATGAAGCAGCCCGAGGAGCACATGGCGCCGAACGTGGCGGTCGTCACCACGTCGACCTTGCGCGCGATCTCGGCGGGGCTCGCCTCGTCGGCCATCCGCGAGACTTCCTCGGCGGTGAGCACGACGGCCTCGCCCGCCGCGATCCTGGCGTTTATCTCATCGTAGCTCTTGGCCATCGAACCCTCCGCGGGCCAGTGTAGCCGCGCGAAGGACGGAAATACAAGGCTTCGAGCTTGACCTTCGATATTTCCTTCTATAGTATCGCCAGTCACCATGAAGATAGCGAAGTTCGGCGGTAGTTCGGTAGGCAGCCCCGAGGCCGTCGAGGCCCTGGTCGGCATCGTTCGGGAGCGCGGTCAGTCGGTGGTGGTCGTCTCGGCCCTCGCCCGCGTCACGGACGACCTCATAGCCACGGCCGCCGCCGCCGGAGCCCGCGATCCCTCGTGGGTCGGCCGCTACGAGGCGATAGGCGAACGGCACCGGGAGATGCTGTCGGCCCTAGCGACCGGCGCGGCGGGAAAGCCTTTCGGGAAGGCGTCGGCGGATGCCGACGAGAGGATAGAGGCCCTGCTGATCGAGCTTCTCGAGGTCCTGTCCGGAATAAAGGCGCTCCGAGAGCTGTCGGCCAGGACCCTCGACCTGGTGATGAGCTTCGGCGAGCGCCTGGCCTCGGTCGTGGTCGCCGCGGCCTTCGGCGCCGCGGGAATAGACGCCATCCCCGTCGACGCGCGCGCGCTCATCGTGGCGGAAGGCGAATACGGCAACGCGAGGCCCATCAGCGAGGCCACCCTCACCGCCACGCGCTCCCGGCTGTTTCCCCGCTGCGACGGGGCCCCGGGGGCGAGCCCCCTCCCGATCGTCACGGGCTTCATCGCCTCTACTGTCGCCGGCGAGACGATCACCCTCGGCCGCGGAGGCTCGGACTATACCGCCGCCATCCTCGGCGCCGTGCTGGGGGTCGATGAGGTCGAGATCTGGACCGACGTCGACGGCATCCTCACAGCGGACCCCCGGAAAGTGCCGGACGCTTTCAGCCTCGACTCCCTGAGCTACGAGGAGGCGATGGAACTGTCGCACTTCGGCGCGAAAGTCATCTATCCGCCGACGATCCAGCCCGCGCTGGAGCGCGGTATTCCCATTCGAATACTCAACACCTTCAATCCGGGCTTCCCCGGCACGACCATCGCCTCGGATGCCGCCCCTTCGCGCTACCCGGTCAGAGGCATCTCATCCATATCCGCGGCCGTCCTGGTGCGAGTGCAGGGTCCGGGCATGGTCGGCGTCACCGGAATAGCCATGCGGCTGTTCGGCTGCCTGGCCCGGAGGCGCGTGAACATCATCCTCATATCCCAGGCGTCGAGCGAGAGGTCCATCTGCTTCGCGGTCTCTCCCGACGACAGGGAGGCGACGGTCGCGGCCATAGCCGAGGAGTTCGCCGCCGAGACGGCCGACGGCCGCATCGGGGAGCCCGTCATCGAGGGAGACAAGGCGATAATCGCCGTCGTCGGCGAGCGCATGAAGAAGACTCCGGGCATCTCCGGCAGGGTATTCCATTCGCTCGGCCGCAACGGCGTCAACGTTTCCGCCATAGCCCAAGGCTCCAGCGAGCTCAACATCTCGGCGGTCGTGGACGCTCCGGACGAGGCGAAGGCGCTCAACGCGGTCCACGAGGCCTTCTTCCTCTCGGGGACCAGGTCCGTCAACGTCTTCCTCGCGGGCTGCGGCCTGGTCGGCGGGACCCTCCTCAAGCAGATCGCGCGCCAGAGGACCATACTCTCCGAAGACTACTCGGTGAGGGTCGAGGTGATCGGAATCGCGAACTCGCGCAAGATGCTCGTGCGCGAGAAGGGCATCCCGCTCGACGGTTGGAAGGCCCTCATCGAGGCGGAGGGCGAACGGACGGACCTCGAGGCCTTCGTCGGGACCGCCCACGGGATGAGCCTGCCCAACGCGGTGTTCGTGGACTGTACGGCGAGCGACGCGGTGCCGAAGCTCTATGCGCTCGCCCTGCGCGGATCCATCGCCGTCGTGACGCCGAACAAGAGGGGCAACACCGGTTCCCTCGCTTTCTACACCGACCTCATGCGCGCGGCGCGCGAATCGGGATCGCCCTACCTCTACGAGACCACCGCGGGCGCCGGGCTGCCCGTCATCTCCACGCTCCACGACCTCATGGTCTCCGGCGACAGGATAGTGCGCATCGAGGCCATGCTTTCGGGAACCATCGGATTCGTGCTCTCCAACTACGACGGCTCGTCGAGCTTCGCCAGCCTCGTGCGCCGGGCCAAGGAGCTCGGTTATACGGAGCCCGACCCGCGCGACGACCTTTGCGCCGCCGACGCCGCCCGCAAGGCCCTCATACTCGCGCGCGAATGCGGCCGCGAGCTGGAATTCTCCGACATCTCCATCGAGCCCCTGCTCCCCCTCTCCTGCATCGAGGCTCCGAGCGTAGAAGGCTTCTTCGCCGAGCTCGAGCGCGAGGAGCCCTTCTTCCGCTCCATGCTCGAGAAGGCCAATGGGGCGAATCTCGTCTACGCGGCCACCATCGACGACGCGGGCATCAGGCTGAGACTGAGGTCGGCCGCGCCGGGCGACCCGCTGTTCGGCCTCCGAGACGCGGAGAACGTCGTGGCCTACACGACCGAGCGCTATTCCGCCCTGCCCCTGGTCGTCCGCGGGCCGGGAGCCGGCGGCGAGGTCACCGCAGGCGGCCTCTTCGCGGACATAGTGCGGATCGCGAAGTCCCTGGTCTAGCTCGCGCGCGCTAAATGGCCGGCGCGGCCTTCTCCTCCTTCAAGGCCCCGTATAGCCCGAGGACGAGGTCCAGGTCCGGTCCAGCTTCGTCCAGGCCGCAGAAGTCGATCAGCGCGGCTCGGGGTCCGAAGGCGGCTATCCTGTCCTTCACGGCCGACGAGGCGGGATCGTCGAACAGGAGGGCCGCCGCGATGGCCAACGCGATGTGGTCCCGCGGCAGTCCGCGCCTCGCGCAGAGCCCCAGGGCCCCGGCCAATCGGTCCCGCGGAGCCAGCTTGCGGGGCAGGTCGCGGCCGACGCGCTCGATCGTATCGCCGAGCTTGCGGTTGGCGAATCTCGCGAGGAGATCCTCCGCGTGCTCGAGGAGGGGACCCGGGTCGACGCCATGCTCCTCGGCGATCGCGCGCGCCGACTCTTCCATGGCGGACCGAGCCGCGCCCGCGATACGCGGATCGCCGACAGCCTCCCAGATGAAGCGATAGCCCCGCAGGGCGCCGAGGTAGGCGGCAGCCGCGTGGCCCATGTTGTGGATATAGAGCTTGCGCTCGACATAGATTCGGAATGGCGCGACGGGCTCCATATTGAGGACGAGGGGCGGCTTCCCGACGAATCCCTCGGCGTCCACGGGAAGCCGGTCGTAGGCCTCCACACAAATCCTGAGGACGTTCCCCTCGCGCATCTCGTCGGTCATGACGGGGACCATCCTGCCGACCGAGGCGCGGGCAAAGCCCACGAGTCGAGCCAGGCGCTCCCTGTCGCCGTCGTCGAGCCTCGCCGCGACCATCCCCCTGAGCGCCTCGTCCGCGTCCACTAGGTTCTCGCAGAGAATCACGTTCAGGGGCGCCATGATCTCCGTCCGCCAGCGGAGCGCCAGGCCGGCGGCGAGGGTCGGGGCGATCCTCTGCAGCGCGCCGGCTCCGACCGCCGTCCCGACTATCTCGGCTCCCGCGATCTCCCGCGCGACCGCCGCGACGTCACCGCCGTTCACCGCCCTCACGTTCTCGACGTAGGCTTCGGTATCGCCCGAATCGGATACGATACGGACCGGATAGCGGCGGGAGGCGTTCATCGCGGCGACGATCCCGGCGTCGACTTCGGCGAAGACGACCTCGTAGCCCGATCGCGAGAGCAACTGGCCTATGAATCCTCGGCCGATGTTGCCCGCGCCGAACTGAACAGCCCTCTTCACCGCATGGACCGCCTTCCCGCCTGCGATAGGTCTACTTCTTGGCCTGGATGCGTATATCGAGGGACTTCGACGCTTCGTCGGCGATCCGATGCCATACGCCGCGCCTGTCCGCCACCTTGATCCGGGCCGCGTCCAGTACGCTCGCGAACATCGCGTGATGCTTCTCCAGCGTCCTGAAATTGGCTCGGTCGTTCGGGCTGAGGAAAATGGCCTCGAGATGCTCGTCTATCTCGCGATCGAGGGATTCCGTAAAGCGGGAAATGAGTATCCGGTAATTGTCGCGAACGTCAGTGAGGTACTCGGTCGCGATGGGATCGCGCCCCGCCGCCCTGGAGAAGACGTCTACGAGCTCGCTGAATTCGGCGACCGCCTGCTCGAAGCGCTCGCCGTCGAACAGGCCCTGCGCCTTCTTGATCCTCTGGATGATCGAGATCGAGTCCGCAGCGTCTATTGGCTCGCCGGAGGATTCGTCGAGCAGGCCGCCCTCGGTGGAAGTCGCTATCCGAGCCATCAGGTTGAGGGCGTCCGCGAAGATGCGCGTGGTCCAGAGACCCTGGCCAATGGAATCGTAGAGCGCCCCCATCCGGTCCCTGTATTCCAGCCTCGACGATTCTCGGTCCAGGAATACCGTATCGAAGACGGGCACGTTGACTCCCTTGAACTCGACCATGCCGGTATCGAAGAAGTCGACCGCCCTCAGGAAGTCGTAACGCTCCGACGACGGCTGCATCTTCAGCTTCTGGAAGGTCACGCTGGTCAACAGGATCTTGGTGCTGTCCGGCGAGATCCTGTTCGCCCTGGCCTGGAGCCGAGCCGCCGTATTGACTATGGTGCCCGACAAGTCCCCGTCGCGCGTAATCACCAGTTGAGCGTACTTGGCCCCCCCCGCGACGCCGGCGGAAATCTGGAAGCTCGGAAGACCGTCGGCACGCGCGGCGCCGGTCTCGGCCGAAGCCCCCTCCCCCTTTGAGATCCCGTTCGAGGTCCCGTTCTGGGAACTCCCGTCTTTGGCGAGACGGCGCGCGATCAGGAAGACGACTTCGAAGAGCTCGGAGGCCGATCCCCCCAAGAGGAGAATTTCGTCGCCTCGGGCGCGGCGTATGACGACGCCGAATCTCGCCGCGATCCGGGGGAGCTCCTGCTGGATCACGCGATCCAGGAGATCCAGCATGGACATATTGTGCCTATGCTTTTGGCAGAATCGCGTATATCCGTGGATATCGATGATGGACATATATACGTCGGGGATCGTGGCCATGCGCTTGATATCGCCCGCGAAATGGTACTTCCGATCCGGTACGACGACTTTGCTCCACACCTTGGGATGGGTGCTCGGCGAGATATCGCGGAAGAAGCCCCAATAGAGTCGACGTTGAAGCTCGAAGGCCTTCTTCAGGATAGCCTCCGTTCGGGGGCTCTCGGGAAGTCCCGCGCAATACGCCCGCAAGGCGTTGAAGGTCACGAGATCGCCCTTTACTATCTTGTCGGAAAGATGGACAAATACCTCGTAGGCGGAGCTGGCGGCGGTATACTCTTTTATATCGTTCATCCGACGGGCTCTCCGTTCGATGCTTCCCGCACTAACGATACAGGATCCCCGCAGCGGCGGCGCTTGTCAAGAAGGAACGCGGCCTTTCCGGGAAGCTGCCCGCCGCCGCTCGGCTCGACCGTGTGTCGTTCTCATTGATTCGAACGACACACGGAGCGTCTTCCCTTCGAGCCCCTCTGCTCCCTTGTTAGAAAAGCCGCCTCTCGGCGGCTTTTCGGGACCAGAGGGGCTCGCCTTCCGCTCATCGCCATCCGGGCGATTCGCTCCAGGCCGGGGAAGACGCTCTCGCCCACTTACGACGCTTCGCGTCGTGTGCCGCAAGGAACGGATTGTAATGCTCGCCTTTGGCGAGCCACGGCATCCCTGTGGGCTCGACCGTGTGTCGTTCTCATTGATTCGAACGACACACGGAGCGTCTTCCCTTCGAGCCCCTCTGCTCCCTTGTTAGAAAAGCCGCCTCTCGGCGGCTTTTCGGGACCAGAGGGGCTCGCCTTCCGCTCGTCGCCATCCGGGCGATTCGCTCCAGGCCGGGGAAGACGCTCTCGCCCACTTCCCTGTGGGCTCGACCGTGTGTCGTTCTCATTGATTCGAACGACACACGGAGCGTCTTCCCTTCGAGCCCCTCTGCTCCCGCATTAGAAAAGCCGCCTCTCGGCGGCTTTTCGGGACCAGAGGGGCTCGAACCCCCGACCTGCTGCTTAGAAGGCAGCTGCTCTATCCTGTTGAGCTATGATCCCCGGTTAGTTATATTGTATAATGATTTATCCTGTAGCGTCAATGCGCCCGTCCCGTCCGGAGAATCGTCTTCGTTACCCTTATATGAAATCCTGAATTCCCGATGCTGCTGACCACATCTGTGTCTCACTTGGAGCGTCCCCGCGCGTCCCTCCCGAGGAGCCGTGTCCGCGCATGTCAATGAGATATGTGGCGATACCGTATCCGGCCCTGCTGTGAGCGCCGCCATGAGCGCAAAGATCATCGCGCGCAGAATCCGTCCTGGTTGCGGAGCCGATAGACGAGCACCCGGCTGGCCGGCCCCAAGGCGACCAGGACGGCTCCGATCCGTTTCGAGATGAAACCGGCATCGGGGCCGAGTTTCAGGTAATAAAAACGCGGATGAACGTAATCGGAGACGGGTTTGGCAGCCGGTCGCGGCGATGAGCTGCCGAGAGGAAGATGGACCCTTCTTACGAGTCTGATACGAAGCTACTGCCGAAAGAGATGCCGGCAAAGCGGCGCGTTCCGCGGCTGGCGGCGCTATGGTTACGGCTGTCGTGCCGCTCAGTCCCGCGAATTCTGTATGTCTGACGTCTTGTTTCCCCCTTCCTTGAAGAGGTAGGACTCCTTCAGCTGTTTCATGGATAGATGTACCGCCGCCGGCGGCAGGCTTATCCTGTTCGTCAGATAGTCTTCATACTTATCGAGGCATGCCTGCGACGTCAAGTTTTCGCAGGTCTTATGGAAATCGATATATTTCTTGACGACAAAACTGGAAAAGCTTCCTTTCTCCTCGGACATACTCTCCCCCTCAAAAGTAATATAACGACCGCGATGTTCACGGAGAATATTCGCCCTCATGATTTTCCGATCGCGGAGCGGAGGCGGAGCTTCTCTACGGGTCGCAGCCTCCCCGGGCTCGGCCGTCCCCGTCGCGGCAGTGAGCGGAACGATCGGGCCCAACGACGGGAAGCGCGTGGAAGCGGACGGTTAGGCTTCTCGGCGAGTCGGCGGTACCCCTGCCAAAACACTCGGTCCATGCTAGAGTGGCGCAGGAGGATAGGCAATGGCGCATAGGACTCTCAAGTCGAGCTACGAGCGGCTGACCGAGCGACTCAATCGCTTTCCGCAGGGAGCGCCCCCCTCCGATCTGCTCTTCTCCATCCTGCGGCTCCTATTCAGCGACAAGGAGGCCGAGCTGGTCTCTCTCCTCCCGATCAAGCCCTTCGACGCCGACGCCGCCGCCCGCGCGTGGAAGACCTCTTCGAGCGAGGCGAGAAAAGTCTTGGACGAGCTGGCGAGCAGGGCGATCCTTCTGGACGTGGAGAAGGACGGGAGATCCATATATGGTCTGCCCCCGCCGATGGCGGGCTTCTTCGAATTCTCGATGATGCGGATTCGGCCTGACCTGGATCAGAAGGCCCTCGCGGAGCTCTTCTACCGCTACATGAACGTCGAAGAGGATTTCATCAAGGCCCTCTTCACCGGCGGCAGGACTCAGCTGGGCCGCGTTTTCGTCCAGGAGCCCATGCTGTCGGAGGAGAACGCCCTCCTGGTCCTCGATTACGAGAGGGCGAGCGAGGTCGTAAAGACCGCGTCGCACATCGGCGTCGGCCTCTGCTACTGCCGTCACAAGATGGGCCACATGGGACGCGCCTGCGACGCGCCGATGGAAATCTGCATGACCTTCAACGGCTCGGCGGAGTCTCTCACCAAGTACGGCCACGCGCGCGCCGTCACCGTGTCGGAATGCATGGGCCTGCTGGACGCGGCCTACGATCGCGGCCTCGTCCAGTTCGGGGAGAATGTCCAGCGGAACGTCAACTTCATCTGCAACTGCTGCGGCTGCTGCTGCGAGGCTATGGTCGCCCAGCGCCGCTTCGCCTCGCTCCAACCGATACACACGACCGATTTCATGCCCCGGGTCGATGCGACGGGCTGCTCGGGCTGCGGCAGGTGCATGGCGGCCTGCCCGATAGAGGCCATGTCCATCGTCTCGGCCAACGATCCCCGCGCGCCCGCCCGGCGCAAGGCCAAGGTCGACGAGGAAATCTGCCTCGGGTGCGGAGTCTGCGTACGCGCCTGCCCTAACGGCTGCCTATCCCTGCGCTCTAGGCCGGTCCGCGTCGTCACGCCCGTGAGCTCCGCGCATCGAGCCGTCCTCATGGCCATCGAGCGCGGCAAGCTGCAGAACCTCGTCTTCGACAATCACGCGCTTGCGAGCCATAGGGCCATGGCGGCCGTCCTGGGCGCGATCCTGAAACTCCCGCCCGCCAAGCGCCTCATGGCGAGCGAGCAGATGAGGAGCAAGTACCTCGTGGCCCTCTTAGGCCGTCTCGGGGCATAGCCATCCCTCCGGTCGGCATGGGCAAGAGAACCGCTCCTACGATGGCCAAGGCCGTCGCCCTCGGAATCGCCGCGTCGGCATTCTTCGCCTTCACGTTCGTGCTGAATCGGCAGATGAACGTCGCGGGCGGGAGCTGGATCTGGAGCGCGTCGCTGAGGTACGCGTTCATGCTGCCGATCCTGGCCGCGATCACGATCGCGAGAAAGGAGCTGCCGAAAGTCCTCGCCGAGATCGCGCGGAAGCCACTGCAATGGCTCCTGTGGAGCATGGTCGGCTTCGGTCTGTTCTATTCGGCCTTGTGCCTCGCGTCGACCTTTGGCCCTTCCTGGCTTATCGCGGCGACCTGGCAGATAACGATCATCGCCGGCGCCCTGCTCTCTCCGCTCTTTCTCGACAAGGCGCCGGCGAAATCGGGAGTCGCGAAGGTCAGGCACCGCGTCCCCCGGAGGGCCCTGCTCATGTCCTCCGTCATATTGGTCGGGATAGCCATGCTCCAGCTGCAGGAGACGAAAAGAATCCCGCCGCGCGATACCCTGATCGGCATCGGGCTCGTCATCGTGGCGGCCTTCTCCTATCCCCTCGGAAATCGGAAAATGATGGAGCTCTGCGAGAACCGCCTGTCGGCTATCCAAAGAGTCTTCGGGATGACCATGTGCAGCATGCCGTTCTGGATTCTCTTGGGCGCGGTCGGCATTTGCCGTCGCCGTCCGCCGAGCGAGGCCCAGCTGTTCCAATCCTTCCTGGTGGCGGTATTCTCCGGGATCGTCGCGACGGTGCTGTTCTTCAAGGCGACCGACATGGTCAGCAGCCGCATCCATAGCCTGGCCGTCATCGAGTCCACGCAAGCCGGAGAGCTCGTCTTCACGCTTCTGGGGGGAGTGCTAGTCTTCGGCGACCTGGCGCCGTCGCCCGTCGGCTTCGCGGGCCTGGCCCTCGTCGTGCTGGGAATGGTCGCCAATAGCCTATCCGGGTCCTAGAGTTCAGTTGTTGGCGCTCTTCGTATCGGCCGCGGCCTTGCTGAGGATATCCGCCAGCTTTCTGAGAGTCTCCTGGGGAAGGAGATCTATTTTCCCTTGCAGCTCGCTCACCAGAGTCTCGATCTTCTCGACTTGGGCGGTGGTCTTTTGGATCTCGTCCGCTTTCGACGACAGATCGTCGACCGCCGCCTTCAGCTGGTCCAACCGGGCGTTCTGCTGGCTGGCCGAATCGTCCATTTTAGACTGCAGGCCGTCGACGGTCGTCTTGAGGTCGCTCAACCGCGAATCCTGCTCCTTCACCGACGAGACCGTGGCGACGCCCATCGCCTTCCACATGCTCGCGCAGCCCGACAAGCCGACGACGACCCCGATCCCGACGACGATGACTGCCTTTCTCACGCGTGGCCTCCTCCCGCTAGGCTAGCCTCGCGACACGCGAAGATCAAGACCCGGCCGCCCATCCTTCAGCCGGCCATAGTACTCGGCCACCGCGTCGAACGATTCCTTCGGCTCCCAAGGCATGTCGGGATAGGCCGTACCTCGTCCGGCGGCGAGGGTCTTCACCAAGCTGTAGCTGTTCATGTCGTAGTCGCGCCGCGGATCGTCGCTATGAGGAGCCGTGGGCGAGACGAAGGTCATCGCGAACGCGCCTTCGACTCCGGCGCCTTCCAGCAGGCGCAGCTGGTCCGCGAGAGATCGCGCCTGGGAGCCCTCGTCCCGCTCGTAATCGCCCCTCCTCAGCCTCATCCGAGGAGGCGGCAGCTGTACCCCGAAGACCGAAGAGCGGACGGAGTTGGCCAGATAGACGGCGATTACGCGAAGGTTCGGAGCATAGTCGATAAGGTCTCCGGCCATGCCCTCGGCGGATGAGTCGGCTCCCCTGTACGTGCGGAAGCCGAATTCCGTTATCACCACCGGCTTGCCGAAGGCGAAGGCCGGCTCGAGGAGCTCGATGTAGCGATCCTTGATCCGGGCATGCCAGTAGTGGTCGATCCCGACGAAGTCGAAGAGATTCCAGTCGACCGATTCCCATACCAGCGAGGCGTACGAGACCGGGCCGCGAAAGACCCGGCGCACGGCCGAATTCGCTTCCGAGAGGAAGGCGTTGAGCGGCTCGTTGCGCCTACCCTCCTTGAGGATCTGCCGTGCCCCGACCATCCTCTGCGCGACGTTCCTGCCGGGTACTATGCCCCGCATGAAAAGCGTCAGCTCCGAGCCGACGAGGAAAACGATCCGTCCCCGCCGCTCCGCGCGCAGTCTCTCGGCGGCAACCGCGGCCTCGGCGACGTACTCGAGCGTCTTCTTCGGGCTTCTGTCCCACATCTCGGGCGAGAGCCATACCTCGAGTCCGAGCTCCAGGGCGATCTCGGCCGCCGTCGCGAGGCGGCCGAGGTCGAGACCGCAGACCCGGACGGCGTTGCAGTGCAGATCGTCCCTGATGATCCCGAGCTCGCGGCGGACTACCTTCGGATCGAAGTCGGGTCGCCAGTTCCCGCCCATCACGCGGCCCGCGTCGTAGCTGACGCCTCGCAATCTCATCGCATCGGGATTCATGCTCTTCGTCGCAGCGTACCACGCCTAGGGCTCGCCGGACAACGGCTCTGAAGATCCCACGACGCGCATGGCCGAGAGCGAATAATGTTGACGCCGCCGGATCCCGAAGGTAATTTAGGGTCACCTAAATAAAGAATTCAGGAGGTTGAACATGTGGAGCGAAGCGGAGGAAAACTACCTGAAGGAGACCTACGCCCTGCAATTGGATCACGATCAGGTGACCACTTCCATGCTCGCCCAACGCGTCGGCCATTCGGCCCCGACCGTGACGGGAATGCTCAAGAGACTTTCCGGCCGGAAGTGGGTCACCTACGAGCCGTATCGGGGGGTCACGTTGACCAAGACGGGAAAGGCCGCCGCCTTGGACGTCATTCGGCGCCACAGGCTCCTGGAAACCTTCCTGACCCGAGTCCTCGGCGTGCCCTGGGACCGGGTCCACGAAGAGGCCGAGAAACTGGAGCACGCGCTCTCGGGCTACCTGGAAGGCCGCATAGACGAATACCTGGGACACCCCGAGCGCGATCCTCACGGCTCCCCCATCCCGGCCGCCGACGGGTCGATGGAGGAGCCGGAGAGAGTGCGACTGTGCGATCTTCCCGCGGGATCCTCCGGCCTGGTCGTCGAGGTGGGCGACCGGGAACCCGGGATGCTTGCGCGCTTCGACGGTATGCATCTAGCATTGGGGACGGAGTTCCGGGTCCTCGAGGTGGAGCCCATCGATGGGCTCATCACTATACGCGTGGCGGGGCATAGGCGCGTTCTTGGAAAGAGCGTCGCGAGCCAGATTATCGTACAAAAGCTCGAAGGAGGAGAATGAGATGCCTAAGACAAGCGCCGTCGTCGAGAATCCGACGGACCCGCACCCCAAGCTGCAGACGGCGGCCAGGGAATCGATCAGCGGCAGGCGGAGAGGGCTCTTCGCGGTCCTGCCCTTCCTCGGTCCCGCTTTCATCGCCTCCATCGCCTACATAGACCCCGGCAACTTCGCCACGAACATCCAGGGGGGCGCCCAGTTCGGCTATGCCCTCCTGTGGGTGATCCTCCTGGCCAACCTGATGGCCATGCTCCTGCAGAGCCTCTCGGCGAAGCTGGGAATCGCCACCGGGAAGAACCTCGCCGAGATGTGCCGGATACGCTTCCCCCGATGGGTCTGCTACATCCTGTGGATCACGCAGGAATTCACCGCCATGGCGACCGACCTCGCGGAGTTCCTCGGGGCGGCGATAGGACTCAATCTGCTGTTTCACATTCCCCTGTTTTTCGCGGCAGGCATCACGGGAATACTCGTCTTCGCGATTCTCGCGGTGACGCAGAGGGGATTCCGCGGATTGGAGCTCTTCATCGGCGGAGCGGCGGGAGTGATCGCGCTGTGCTACGTGGTCGAGACCCTCCTGGCCAAGCCCGATTGGGGGCAGATCCTCGTGCACACCTTCGTTCCGAGCCTGCCGGGAACCGACGCGATAGTCCTGTCCGTGGGCATCATAGGCGCCACCGTCATGCCGCACGTGATCTACCTCCACTCCAGTCTTACGCAGAATCGCGTCGTACCGCACGACGACCAGGACAAGCACAGGATATTCTATTTCGAGAAGATCGATGTCGTCGTGGCTATGGGCGTCGCGGGCTTGGTGAACATGGCCATGCTCTTCATGGCCGCCAAGGTATTCAACCTCACGGGTCATGCCGACATAGCCGAAATCCAGACCGCCTACCAGACACTCACGCCCTTGCTCGGAGGAGGGGCCGCCGCGGTCTTCCTGATCTCGCTGATCGCCTCGGGAATCTCTAGCTCGCACGTGGGAACCATGGCGGGTCAGGTGGTCATGCAGGGCTTCGTAGGCTTTCGCGTCCCGGTATGGATCCGCCGAATCGCGACGATGGTCCCCGCGCTGGTCGCGATCGGTCTCGGGCTCGATCCGACTAAGACCCTGATCCTGAGCCAGGTGGTCCTCAGCTTCACGCTGCCGATCCCCGTCGTCACCTTGATCATGTTCACGAGGAACCGGGCCCTCATGGGCTCGCTCGTGAATCGACGCCTCACGACGGTCCTTGCGATCGTCTGCGCCGTGGTCATACTCTCGCTGAACTTCGTGCTCTTGTACCAGACCTTCGGCGGACAGTTCAATATCGGAGGGCAAAATGCAGGGTGAAAAGGTTTTCCGCTCGATCCTCGTCCCCCTGGACGGTTCGCGACTCGCGGAGTCGGCCCTCACGACCGCCGTATGGCTCGCCAGGAGGATGGACGCGCAGCTGACCCTGGTCCACATCGTCGAGAAGAACGCGCCGCGGGAGGTCCACAGCGAAAGGCACCTCGTGACGTCCCAGGAGGCTTCCGCCTACCTTGAGGGGGTCTCCCGCCTCCCCGCGCTCTCCGGCCTCCGCGTGAATACGCACGTGCACGAGGCGGAGGTGAGCGACGTGGCGCGAAGCCTCGCCGAGCATTCCGCCGAGCTGGCCCCCGATCTCATCGTGATATGCACGCACGGCAACGGCGGCCTTCGGAGGTTCCTGTTCGGAGTCATCGCCCAGCAGGTCGTCTCGCTCGCGACGGTTCCCGTGCTGATAGTCCATCCATCGAAGGAGGCGCAGGTCGTCGGGGCGACGGGGGAGTTCAAGACCATCCTGGCGCCCATCGACGGCGATCCGAGCCATGAGAAGGGCCTTCCGCTGGCATCCGAGATCGCGCAGGCCTTCGGCAGCAGGCTCCACCTCCTCATGGTGGTGCCCCAGCTGCGCGATCTGACCGGCCCGAAGGCGGCGACGTCGTTCATCCTGCCGGGGGCCATGCGGGCCGATCTGGAGATGGAGAGCGCCGACGCCCGGACCTACCTCGATGGGCGGGTCGCGGAACTGGGCCGGAAGGGACTTAGCGTAGACTCGGATATTTCCAGAGGAGACCCGGCCCACGCGATCATAGCGACTGCCAAACGCCTCTCGGCGGACCTGGTGGTCATGGGGACCCACGGCCGGACGGGAACGGACGCTTTTTGGGAGCGAAGCGTCGCCGCGCGCGTCGTCTCCAGCATCAAGGCGCCCTTGCTGATGGTGCCGCTGGGCAAGAGCGACGCTCACGCCACGTGACGAGAGGCTGTATCCGATGGACAACCGATTGATAAAGCAGAACTGGCAGGGTGAAGGCGACGCGGCCTACCTCTACCGCGCGCTCGCCTCCTCGGAAGCGGACGAGAAGCGAAGAGGCATCTACGAGCGCTTCGCCGAAGTCGAGCTCCGGCACCAGGCCATCTACGAGGGCATGCTGGAGGAGCGCGGGTCGGCCGCGGGGAAATGGCGACCCGGCCTCAAGACCCGCCTGCTCGGCGCCCTCGCCCGCCACGGGAGAGGCGGCCTGGTCCTCTCCCTGCGGATCGCCGACGAGACGCGCGAGGTTCGGACCTTCCTCGACGGCGGCTGGTCGGACCCCTCCGAGTCCGTCAGCGCGTCCATGAAGGGCATCGCCCTCGACGAGGCCGAGCACGAGAGGACGCTGAGCGGCCTGGCGGGAGGCGGCAAGGTCGACGGCCACCGCGAGCCCTGGCACCAGGGCTCCTCGGGCGGCTTCCTGCGCAACGTCATCTACGGCTTCAACGACGGCCTGACCGCCAACTTCGGCCTCGTGATGGGAGTCCTGGGCGGCCACGTCGCGCCCGGAGTCGTGCTCCTCACGGGCGTCTCCGGGCTCGCCGCGGACGCCTTATCGATGGGCGGCAGCGGCTTCCTCGCCGCGAAGAGCGAGCAGGAGGTCTGGCAGCACGAGATCCGCATGGAGATGCGGGAGATGGAGCTGATGCCCGAGGTCGAGACCGAGGAGCTGGCGCTGCTCTACGAGGCGAAGGGAATGCCGGCGGAGGCGGCGCGCAAGGCGGCGTTCCAGGTGATGTCCAACCCGAACATCGCCCTCAAGGAGAAGGCCAGGGAGGAGCTCGGCATCTCCGAGGAGGCGGCCACTCCGCTGCGGGAAGGCGTCACGACCGGAATATCGACGGCCGTGGGCGCCGTCATACCCGTGCTGCCCTTCCTCTTCGGAACGGGCCCGGCGGCGATGTGGGTGGCCTTCTCGATCAGCATGCTGTCGCACTTCGTGGTGGGCGCCGCTCGGAGCGTCTTCACCGGCCGCGGCATCATCCGCTCTGGCTTCGACATGTTCGTCGTCGGGCTGGGCGTCGCGGCGCTGGGCTACTTGGTGGGCCTCCTCATCGCGGGGAGGCTTTGACCCGCGCGGTATCGACGCCACATGCCTTGACGAATCGCCCGGACGCCGTAAAATGGGCCAGTGGCCAAGAAAATGCCTTCCCTCGACGGCGGCCAGATGACCGCGCTCAGGGGCCTTCGCCTGAGCCGCCTGTACGCGACCTTGAGCGCGGTCAATCAGGCCATCGTCCGCACCGCGGATCGCGATTCCCTGTTCAGGGATGTCTGCCGGGCCGCGGTCGACCTGGGGGAATTCCTCCTGGCCTGGGTCGGCTTCATCGACCCCGAGACCGAGCTCGTCGACGTGATGGCGTCCTGCGGCGAGACGGGCTATCTCGACGGCATCCGGATATCGGCCAGGCAGGACCCGGAGGGCCTCGGGCCGACGGGCATAGCCGTGCGCGAGGGGACCTACTACATTTGCAACGACTTCCTCGGCTCGGAAATCACCCGCCCCTGGCACGAGCGGGCCCGCGCCCACGGGATCCGCTCCTCCGCGAGCATCGTGCTCAGGCTCGGCGGCGAGACGGTCGGCGCGCTGACCCTCTATTCCGGGGAGAAGGACTTTTTCGACGCCGAGCACGTGTCCCTGCTCCGCGAAATGGGCGCCGATCTTTCCTTCGGCCTGGATCTCCTCCGCGACCGGGAGCTCCGCCAAAAGGCCGAGCGGGCATTGTGCGACGAGGCGATCGCGCACGAAAAGACGGCGCAGGCCCTGCGGGACAAGGAACAGGCCCTCATCGACCAGAGCCGCCAGGCCGCCATGGGGGCGATGATCGACAATATCGCCCACCAGTGGCGCCAGCCGCTCAATTCTCTGGGAATAACGATCCAGAAACTCCTCCTCTATCACGATCACGGCGACTTCGACCAGAGCCAGCTGAGGCAAAGCGTCGGGAATTCGATGGACCTCATCCGCCACATGTCCCAGACCATCGACGATTTTCGGGACTTCTTCAGGCCCAACAAGGAAAGGACCGAGTTCGACGCCCGAGAGTCGATAGCGAAGACCTTGTCGCTCCTCGCGGCGACCTTCGAGGCGCAGCATATCGAGGTGGCCCTCGAAGCGGGCGAGAGCGCGGAACTCCTCGGTTACCCCAACGAATTCGCCCAGGCCCTGATCAACATCATCATCAACGCCAAGGACGAGCTTCTCGCCCGCAAGGTCATCGAGCCCCGGATCGAGATCTCGCTCCGGAATGAAGGGGCGAAGGCCGTCATACTGGTCGCCGACAACGCGGGCGGGATACCCGAGGAGATAATGGGCAGGATTTTCGATCCCTACTTCACGACCAAGGGCGCCCAGGGGGGTACCGGGCTCGGACTTTCCATGTCCAGGACTATCATCGAGAAGAACATGGGCGGCCGGCTCTCCGTCCGAAACGGACCGCGGGGCGCCGAGTTCAGAATCGAGATATGAGCGTAGAGCGCAAAAAGGGGGAAGGATGAAAGGGAACGAACGGCTTCTGGAGACACTGAATTCTCTGCTCGCGGACGAGCTCACCGCCGTCAGCCAGTACATCGTCCATTCCGAGATGTGCGGCAACTGGGGCTACGGCAAGCTGCACGACCATTTCGAGAAACGCGCCGTAGACGAGATGAAGCACGCCGAGGCTCTCATAGGCCGGATCCTGTTCCTGGAGGGTACCCCGATCGTATCGAACCTCAGGGCGATGCATATCGGCAAGGACGTGTCGTTGCAGCTCGACAACGACCACGGCTCGGAGGTCGACGCCATCAAGGCCTACAACGAAGCGATCAAGCTCTCGGGAGACGTGGGCGATTTCGCGACCAGGGAAACGCTCGAGGCTATCCTCCACGACGAGGATGCCCATATCGACAAGATCGAGGAGATGCAGGATCAGATCCGGCAGATGACCATGCCGATTTTCCTCAGCATCCAGGTAGCCTGATTCTGGAGCGAGCCATGGGAGGACCCGTCGCCGTCTCGAAGGAAACCTGCACGGACTGCGGCCTCTGCGCCGAAGTCTGTCCCAACAAGATATTGGCCAAATCGCCGGCGGGGTTCGTCGAGATCCGGGAAGACAGGGCCCCCCTCTGCTTCGCCTGCGGACAGTGCATGTGCGTCTGCCCCAGCGCGTCGGTTCAGGTCGATGGCCTATCGTACGATAAGGACTTCTTCGCGGCGCCGGAGCCGCGGGACCGAAGCGACAGCTTCTTCGATCTCGTTCGCGGCCGGCGGGCGATCCGCAATTTCAGGGATACGCCCGTGCCGCGGGAAGTCCTGGACAGGGTCGTCGAGGCGATTTCCTTCGCCCCGCCGGGCTTCCCGCCAAGCAAGATAGACCTCGTCGTGGTACGGGACCGAGACAAGATACGCGAGGCCCTCCCCGCGATGATCGATTTCTACGGATCCCTTCTGGGCGCGATGAAGAATCCCTTCGCGCGGATGGCGATCCGGAAAAGCGTGGGCGGGCGGACATTCAGGACCATGGCGGGACATCTCGTGCCGCTCATGCGGTCGCGGATGTCCTCCCTCCGGGACGGGACGGAGGATACGCTGACCCGCGGCGCGCCTGCCTTGATCCTCCTCCTGGCCGAGCGGAAGGGCGAAGATGTGACGGCGGACGCCTATATCGCCGCCGCATTCGGGATGCTCGCCGCCCATTCCCTGGGCCTGGGCGGGAGCGTCATGGACATCCTGCCGCCGGCGATCGATCGCAGGGCCGATCTCCGGCGCTTATTCAAGGTACCGGAGGATCGCGAGGTCGTCGCGTCCATGATCCTCGGCTATCCGAAGTATCGCTATCTGAGGAGCGTGCGCAGGGCCTTGAAGAGCGTGACCTGGGTGTAACGGTCGAGGATCGCTCAACTTTGCCCCTGATTCAGGGCCGCCTCCAATACGTCCAACTGCTTCGACATCCAGGATTGGTAATGCTCTCCGGGGGGCATGGTCTCGGATACGGGCACCACGGGGATGTTGAGGATGTGGGCATCGTCCTGGAGCTTCGTCGTGATGGTGGTCACCGTCTGGACGTTGTAGACGAGGATTTTCGCCTGGTGGCTCGTGAGCTCCTTTTCCGCCTCGATCGCGTCCGCGGGGGTGGGGTCGTTGCCCTCGGCAATGGCCTTATCGAAGTCCCAGGGCGTCAGGACCTTGAGGCCCATCAGCTCAGACTGGTAGAGGAAGATCGTCTCGGTAAGGGCGATCGGCGTGTTTTCGAACTTCGCCTTGAGATCGGCGAGGCGCGCGTCGAGCTTCTGGATGGCGGCCTTCAGGACCGCGAAGTTCGTGTCGAATTCCGCGCCGTCCGCCGGGTCTTTCTGCCTGAGGACGTCCAGGATCTTCTGGGAAATCGCGAGCACGTTGTCGGGGTTGTACCAGACGTGCTCGTTTTCCTTGAGATGCTTGGGCGCAATGTCGAAGGCCTTGATCACTCCGCGCTTGCTGTTCCGGGTGGTGGCCATGAGCTTGTCCATCCAGTCGTCGTAGCCGCCCCCGTTCTCGACGATGAAATCGGCGTCGGCGATCTGGCGCGCGTCGTCGACGTTGGACTCGTACTCGTGGGGATCGACATTGGGATCGGAGATGACGCTCAGCACGTGGGCGTGGATGCTGGCGATCTGCTGGACGAGGTCGCCGTAGGTATTCTCGGCCGCCACCACGTCGACTGTTTTACCGCCGGTTCCCGCGGCGAGAAGGAAGGCCGAAAAGGCGAAGGTCAAGGACGATGCAATAAGAAATCTGAGACGAAGGGATTTCGCACCAATCATTGCGCTACCTCCCGATCAGAAATAGATGGTTCCGTTCAGAATGAACTTGTCGTATGCCGTCTTGGAAGCGTCGAGATCGTAGTTGTAGGCGTAACCTAGGGCGAGAATGTGGGATTTGGTTCCCAGGGACAGCTTGACCCAGGGATTGATCGTCACGTTCCTATCCGTTGCGGTCAAGGTTCCTGGACTGGTGCTGTCGGTCCCAGGGTAGTTGTTGGCATAGTTCAGGTCCAGATCCAGGATTAGATCGGCTCCGGAAAATGCCTGGGAGAAAGTGTAGAACGTCGTAAAGTACTCTTGGATCACGCTCGTCCCCGAGGCGGGAACGAAGTAGAACAGGTCATCGCTGAATGTGAGGGAGTCCCCGGTCTTCTCGTTGGGGAAGACATAGCTTACTGTCGCGGTGCCGTAGTTTTCTACGGCGGACGAGTCGGATACATCGAAGTAGTTGCCGTATTCGGCCCCCAGAGTCAGATTCTTCACGGCTAGAAGGGCCACATTGAGGTACCCGAGGTTCGTCCCCCGTGCGGGCTGGACCAAGGTGCCGCTTATGTCCCCATTGTACGAATTCCCATAGCCGACATCGAGCTTGAAAACCTTGGGAGTAGTAAACGAAACGTTGACGTCGCTACGGCCGAAGGTACTGCTTGAATTCTGTCCGTTCCCCGTGTCGTCCCAGGGGACGAAAACAGCCACTCTCAAGTTATCGATCGGGGTCAAGGCCAGCTCGGCGCCGGTCAAGCCTTCGATATAACCGCCGATGGAGTTTCCTTGGATGAGGCTGGAAAACCCGTTGGAATTGTAGGCCAGGGCGTAATCCGTAAGGTCGGCGAAATCCCCCATGGAAACCTTGGCCGTCATGAATTGGTCGAAGAGGGACCAATAGAGGAGATAGGTTCCATAGGCATAATCCAGGCTGATCGGGACGGGAGCAACAGAAGTGTTGGTGTCGGTGGGCGGGAGGAAAAAAATCCTCGAGTTGAAACCGACGTTTCCGTCGGCCAAGGTGGGGGACAGCTTCAGTTCCGTGGGCTTGTCCGTCGTCGTCCCCGCGACTGTGTCGTAGGTGGCGCCCACGTCGAGCTCTCCGGTAATGGTGAACTTGGGCGGTGGAGGATCGGCAAAGCCTGCGGCAACTAAAACTAACAGAAATACTATCGGGATACATTTCCTCATCGAATCACTCCTTTCGATGATACCAGGTATCAATATCCCGACTATACGAATACTTTTTTCAACTGTCAATAAGACTATGTATCATTAAACAAGAATTAATGATACCAGGTCCCATTGACAGCACTTAATCGAGAAAGTATCTTCCATTTGATAAAGCGAGGAAGGATGAGCCAGAAGACCGATGAGCGCGAGGCCAGTGTCAGCCTGAACCAGGTCTCTATCCGTCTCGGGGGCAAGACGATCCAGGAAAACATGAATTTCCAATTGGCCCATGGCGAGTTAGTCGCCATCCTCGGGCCGAACGGAGCCGGGAAAAGCACACTTCTAAAAATCCTCCTCGGTTTTTTGCGTCCTTCGGAGGGGGAAGTGCGGGTACTGGGCAAGACCCCGAGGACGGGAAACCAGCTCATCGGCTACCTCCCCCAGTTCCAGAGCTTCGACAGCATGAACACCCTCAGGGCCAGGGATATTGTCGGTTTCGGACTCGACGGCCACCGATGGGGCATCGGCCTTCCAAGCAGGAAGCGCGAGAAGAAGCTGAACGAGGTCCTCGAAGAAGTCGATGCCCTGGGCTTCTCCAAGGCCTCCTTCGACGAGGTCTCGGGCGGAGAGCGCCAGCGCCTCCTCCTGGCCCAGGCCCTGATCTCCGACCCGCAGCTCCTCCTCCTCGATGAGCCGCTGGCCAGCCTGGATATCGGCCACGCCCAGGAAGTGATATCTTTGGTGGCGCGGGTCTGCCGGACGAGGAAGATCACGGTCCTCCTCGTGACTCACGACGTGAATCCCCTTCTGCCCCACATAGACCACGTCCTCTACCTGGCTAACGGTCAAAGCGCCCTCGGCAAGCCCGAGGAAGTGATCACCAGCGAGGTTCTCACGAGGCTCTACGGATCCCGCGTCGAAGTGGTGAGCGCCCAGGGCCGGCACTTCGTCGCGGGAGTGGAAACCTAGATGGAGCTCTTCGAGCTCCTCGGCTACGCCTTCCTCCAGCACGCCCTGATCGCATCCTGCGCAGTGGCGGCCTGCGCGGCGGTAGTCGGCTACTTCCTCATCGGAAGGGGCCTGACCTTCGCGGGCCACGCGCTTCCCAACATCGGCTTCGCGGGAGCGGCGGGCGCCGTCTTCTTCGGCGTAGCGCCCGTCCTCGGGCTCTTCGCCTTCACCATCGGAGCCGCCCTGGTCTTCGCCTTCCTGGGGAAGGAGCTCCACGAGCGGGATCTGGGAATCGGCGTCGTCATGACCTTCTGCCTCGGCTTGGGCCTCTTCTTCCTCGCCATGTACTCCGGCTACGCCGAGAGGGTCTACGGCATCCTCTTCGGCACCATCCTCGGGATCAGCGAGGCCGAGGTCCGGCTGACCCTGGTCAGCAGCCTCGTCACCCTCGTCGGCATTGCGGCGATATACCGGCCCCTGTTGTTTTCCACTGCCGACACCGAATCGGCCTCGGCCAGGGGCGTCCCGATCCGCCCCCTGGCCGCGGTCTTCCTCGTCCTCACGGCCGTGACCGTCTCGCTGGCCGTCCAGGTAACTGGGTCCCTTCTCGTCTTCACGCTGCTGGTGGGACCGGCCGCCGCGGCCAGGACCTTTTCGCGCCGTCCATCGGCCGCGATCGGCCTCGCCGTGCTCTTGGCAGAGGCATTTGTAATCGTGGGGATCCTCTTGGCGGCGATAACCAAGACCCTGCCGGTCAGCTTCTTCGTCGCCGCCCTCTCCTTCGGCGTCTACTTGCCTTCCCGCTTCCTTCAGAAGGGAAAAACATGGAAGAGATAATCAGGTCCGAGATTTTCCGCAACGCCTTCCTCGGAGGGAGCTTGACGGCCGTCCTCTGCGCCGCGGTCGGCTACTTCATGGTCCTGCGGGCCCTCGCTTTCGCGAGCGAAGCCCTGACCGATATCGGCTTCGCCGGGGCCACGGGAAGCGCGTTGGCCGGATTGAACCCCTTCTGGGGTATGCTGGGCCTCAGTCTCCTGGCGGTCTTCACGCTGGGCGCCCTGCGGGACCGGTTGAAGGGGAGGGACGTGGAAGTCGGGATGGTCCTCTCCTTCGCCCTCGGCCTGGGGGTTCTCTTCCTCAGCCTCTATTCCCATTCGAGCGCCACCCACGCCTCATCGGGGGTGCGCATCCTCTTCGGCTCCCTCATGAGTCTCTCCGGCTCCATGCTTCTCATCCTCCTTATCGCTGCCATAGCCGTGCTCTTCGTCCTGGCGGCGATTTTCCGTCCCCTCCTTTTCGCCTCCGTGGATCCCGACTCCGCCCGCGCGAAAGGGGTGCCGATCAAGGCCTTGGACTTCGCCTATCTCGCCCTCCTGGCCGCCACGACGGTCGTGAGCATACAGGCCATAGGCGTTCTCCTCGCCTTCGCCCTGCTCTCGGCGCCGGCAGGGGCGGCGCACAGACTGACTCGGCACCCCGGAGTCGCCCTCCTCGCGGCAGTTCTCCTGGGCCTCGGCATCGCCTGGGCCGGCATCCTCTTGGCTTTCTTCGGGCCTTGGAGCAGAATACCCGTGGGGGTCTACATCGCGACTTTCTCGGCCCTCGTCTACGGGCTCGCCCTTCTGAGGGACCGGTTCAGGATCCGTTCGAGACAGGAAGTCCACCGCCATCGCGAGAGGGAAACGAATGATTAAGGACAGGCTCCAGTCGGTGTTCTCCGAGCTCGGACAGAGGAATTCCACCCCTCGGCGCCTTCTGATCGAGGAACTTTCCCGCATGGCGGGCTCCCTCGAGGGTTTCACCGCCGATGAGCTCTGGCAAAGACTTCGCAAATCCGACCCGACCATAGGCAGGGCCACCGTCTTCAGGGCAATGCGGCAGCTCGTGGAGAAAAGGGCCTTGGACTGCATCGACTTCGCGGACGGAACCAGACTCTATCGGGTCTGCGGCGGACGGATCCTCGACTCCGACGAACACCACCACCACCTGGCCTGCAACAGCTGTCACCGGATCATAGACTTCCATTACTGCCTTCCCGACGAGGAACTGAACCGGATCGGCGATAATGAGGATTTCTTGATCGAGGACCATTCCCTCACGATTTACGGTGTCTGCCAAAATTGCCGGAACAGCGCGAAGGAGGGAACTGCCTCGACCTGATTGATATGCGGGTTCGCCATCTTGTCCAAAATCCTCGTCGACGAGGCCGGCGGAATGTAACCCAGGTCATCGGTCAAACACTCGAGGCGACATTAGCCTATACCATTGCCTCATGTCCGAGCGCGCCTCGCGGGCGAAATGGCTTTTCGAGGGGATCTTCCCCGAGAAGATCGAATTCATGTATCCAGCCGCTTGCGCCACTTCAATCTACAATCGAACGAGGACTCCGGACAAACTTACTTCGGGTCCGTTATGATGCAGAGGATGCTCCGTATTCAATTCAGTTTTTTTTGCTTTCAGCCTGAAATTTTTTCGTTTTCAGTCTCAATATCTTTCATTTCGAGCCTCAATCGCCGGGTCCCTTCATTGGCGTATAAAGCTCGGAGGGCAATCGTGGCTATTAAAGTCGCCTTGGTCAGCAACAATATCCGCAAGGATGTGAAGCTCGCGCCGCGCGTCGTGCAGCGATATAAAATCGGCTCCGACAAGCTTCTCGAATACATGGACATGACCACCGGTCTTTCGGCGAGCGATCTCCGGTCGGTCTTCCTCCAGTTCGCCGGGGCCCTGGCCTTCTTCCTGACCGAGGGGAGCGAGGTTCAGACTCCCATCGGCGCCATAAAATTGAGCGTCCACTGCCCCGGTATCGAAGCCGAGGGCCCGGGTCCGGATCGTGCCCAAAAGATCAGCGAGGACGACATGCGGCTCATGATCCGCGGCTCTCGCTCCTTCCTGAATCGGCTTCGGCTCGGCGGGTCAGATCCTACACGTCACCGGAAACCGTCTCCGCTTCACCCGGGGCGGTACGGAACAGGGCGTTTTTATCATCCCCGTTTCGGCATCCGCGGGGGAGACGAGGATGGCCGTGTACAGCCATATCGGGAGCACCTTCGTCGACGGCAAGATACCCGACCTGGAGGCCGGCGAGTACAGGCACGAAGTCAGGACCCGCCACAGCGGCAGGGCGATCCGAGTCGGGCAGTACGGGAGGATGATCGCGATCTCTCGAGATGAATGATCGGGGCCAATGTCCATCGCGCTCTTTGGATATCTCGTTGCACTCCCGAACGGCGTCAAGCGCTCGCAATTTCCCTCCAATTCCATCAAGCCAGGGAGCATTTGTTGGCGATGGGCGTGGTAACGGCGGAGTTTTAACGGATGCTCGAGCAAGAGCCGTAGCGGATGGCGGTCAGGCTGTCGCCCCAGGGGCGGGTATTCACTGACCCGGCAATTGAATATCGGCAATCGCTTCGAAAAAGGGCTAGCCCCACAAATACGGAACACGCGTATCAAACCCGAGCAAGAGAAGTATTACATCGCGGTGTCCGATATAGCGTAACCTTATAATTGTGACCCCCGCTCCATCTTCGATTAGGCGGCCCCGAACTCGACAGTCTGTTCCTGGGGAAGGGCCGGTCCCTGAGTGGACGAGCTTACGGTAGTTTTCGTCGAGAGGAGCATCTTGAAGGTTTGCATCAGCCAGTTCAGTATCCTCTCGTTTGCGATGGCCATGCTGCCTTCCTGGCAATGAGCTTGGGCGCCCCAGTCCGAGGTGAACACCATGAAGGTCTTGGGGCAGCTTAAGGACTCGAAGAAGTCCGGCCTGTCTCCGTGCACCATGAAGTCCCCCTCGGATCCGACGAAAAGCGTCGGGCAGAGTATCCGGCCCGCGATTTCGCGGTTCGAGTACTGCCGCGTCATGCGCAGATACTCGCTGGGTGTCTTAGCGCCGAATTTGTACAGGCCTTCGTTGACTCCCCAGCGAAGATAAATATTGGTTTTCAGCTGCTCGTAGATCGACGAATCTATGTGGGCGCAAGCCTTCGGATTGTCTAGCCCTTTCTCCAGTCCTTCGGGAAGTAGGCTCAACATTACCGAGTGCCAATCGAAAATCGGGCTATCTGCGATGAGGGCCGCGATTCGGTGCTCATAGGCCGCCGCATGGGGGGCGAGGTAGCCTCCGAAACTGATGCCAAAGAGCGCCATCCTGGCAGTGTCCACCTCAGGCAGCGTGAACGCGAAGTCCAAAACCGGCGTCACGACCTTCTCCCAGTCCGGTCGGAAGGGCAGCTGGTCCTCATGGATCGCCGCGCCCTGCCCTGGACCATCGAAGATTAGCACATTGAATCCTCTTTTCAGGGCCGCGACGGCATTGGTGAAATAGAGTTCCTCGGCCGTTCCATCATAGCCGGTATGAACGATGACGAGGGGGCGCCGCCTTTCCTTCGTGTCCGGTCTGCAATAATAGCCGGAGAGGTATCTGCCCTCGTACGGAATTTGAACGGCCTTGATCAGAGGGCCGGAATATGCGGCTCCTTTCAGGAAGCAATCGCGGCTAAGCCGCCACGTCGCGTTTATACGAGGGTCGTTTGTATCTCCATGGATGAAGAACTCGGCCGAGCGGTAGTACGCGGATGCCCGGAAATAGCATTCTTGAGCGCTCACTCCATCGCCTTCTTGAGCGAAATCGGCCGCCTGTGCCGCGACGAGGTCTCCCAATTTCTTCCACGAAGCATACCAGCCTTCATCGTCTCCTTCCTTGATCCGCTCTAGGGCGGTCAACACTTCTCCGACCTCTCCGCCTCCGAACGAGACGGCGCCCAAGGCTCGTAGGGCCTCGAAAGAGTATGCGCTTTTTTCGAAGAATACGATGTTCATCTCTCTTCCTCCTTCATTCCGTTCGCACGATGCGCCTATCGTTTTGCGGCTATGAAAATGAATCTAATTTCATATTTATGTTATTTGAAAACCCACGGCTTGTCAATATGAATATGAAATATTTTTCATATTCATATTGACACTGACCGATCAGGGTGTAAAATGTAGTGATGTCAGATACCAGACGGAGACGCTCGCCGCAGCAAAAACGCAGCATTGAGAAACGGGAGCTGATACTCGAAGCCGCCTATTCGCTGATCTGTTCGCGCGGGTTCAACGACACGTCGACGCCCGAAGTCGCCAAGGAGGCAGGAGTTTCGGTAGGCACTGTCTATGCATATTTCGAGGACAAGCACGATTTGCTCATGGCAGTGGTCGATCGCTACATGGCGACGTTCGACGCGGAGAGAGACGAGGCGATGGCTACTTTGCGGACGAGCAAGGATAGCCTGAGAGATACCCTCCGGCACCTCATTGACAGACTCGTCATTGTGCACGAGGAATCGAAGGCATTCAACCTCGAGCAGAAGGCGCTCTATTACACGGACCCGGCAATAACTGCGTTGATGGATACCCAAAATCGAAAGATACGGAGTGCAATTGCCGACTTCCTGAGGGAAAACCAGCGAAAATATAACCTGGACGATCCTGTAGCCAGCGCTTTCCTCTACGATAGTATCATTCAGACGACGGTGGAGAAGATCGTATTCGGTCCGGGCGATATCGACAGGGAAAGCTTGGTAAGCGCGGCTCTCGATATCCTTTGCGGCAGATTGCGGACAAATAGCCACCCGAAAAACATGGTCGGCGAGGCGATGAAGAGATCGGCACAAATCAAAAATAATTCACGGAGCTAGTCCCGCTTCAAGATGCTTCGGACCGGCATCGGGCAACGCCCTCGCCATTATCCCGTCGCGAGACTAAAGGATGAGCTTGATCGCCGTTATCGCCGTTGCCGCGATCACTACTATCCTAAATGGTCTTTCGTTTATTCTCTTGATGATGTAGGCTCCTATGAAGGCTCCAATGAGAATGGCAGGAATCATCAGGGCGGATAGTTCCAGGGTTCGAATGTCGATATTGTGCCAGAAAAATACCTGCAAGGGCACCTTGAGCAAATTGGATATGAAGAACATCCAGGTGATCGTCCCTAGGTAATTGTTCTTGTTTTGGCCCTTCGCAATCAGATAGAGAGTAAACACGGGCCCGCCGGCATTTCCGACCATGGTGGTAAAACCCGTGACGATTCCCGTCAACACGTAAAACCACAACCTTTCGGGTACCTTCAGCGTTCCGCCTTTGATTTCGCTGATTGTCATGATCAGGAGACAGACGAGAACCGAAATCGTTATAAGATATTTGAAATAGCGACCGTCGATATACTTCCCGACTGCCATACCAATAATCAGCCCCACTACAAGCCAGGGAAGTATTTGCCCGATGATTTTCCAGTCCGCATGGCGACTGTAATAGACGACCGCGATGACGTCCCCTACCAAAAGCATGGGAGCGAGCATTCCAGTCGACTCTTTGGCGCCGAAGCCACTGGCGATGATCGTAACGGAAAGCATGAAGATACCGTTGATCCCAGTCTTGGAAAATCCAAGGATGAACGCGGCCGAAAGCAGGGTTATCCACTGAATGCCCGTAAAATCAAAGCTGTCGACAATTCCCATGTACTTTCGCTCTCATTCCGATGAATCGAGATTCGTGCCGACCATGATTCTACATAAGTCCAAATACGGCCTCCCCTATGCGCTCGGCCGTCAGGCCGAAGCGCTCCTGGAGGTACTCCTGGGTGCCCACTTCGCCGAACTCGTCGCGGACGCCTATGCGCGCGAACTTGACGGCGAGACCCTTCTCAAGGAGGCTCTCCGCGACTGCCCCGCCCAGGCCGCCCGAGGCCTGGCCGTTCTCGCAGGTGACGATTCGCCCCGTGGACTTGGCGAGCGCGAAGAGGGTCTCGAGGTCGAGGGGCTTCAGGCTGAGCACGTCGACGACGGCGGCGCCGACACCGCGGGCCGTCAAGGCGTCGGCGGCCTTTAGGGCTTCGCCGACCATGACCGCCCCCAGCGCGAATATCGCCGCATCCTTTCCCGGCCTGAGCACCTTGGCCTTCCCGATCTCGAAGCTCTCGCCCGCGGGGTAGAGGATGTCGGCGGCGCCGCGCGGCATGCGCAGGTAGACGCAGCCGTAGCGCTCGGCCGCCAGGCGGACGAAGGCAGCCAGGCTCACGGGGTCGGAGGGCTCGAGGACGACGAGCCCGGGCACGGCTCGCATGAGCACCAGGTCCTCGAAGGGCATGTGGGTGCCGCCGTTGTACTTGGCCGTGACGCCGGGGTCGGTCCCGACGAGCTTGACGTTCAGCCGGGCGTAGTTCGCCGAGAGGAAGAACTGGTCGTAGTCCCTCCTGCCCGCGAAGCTGCCGAAGGTGGCCGCGAAGGGGATCTTGCCCGCCGCGGATAATCCCGAGGCGACGCCCACCATGTTCGCCTCGGCCACGCCCGAGTTGAAGGCGCGGTCGGGGAAGGCCTTCGCGAAGGCTCCCGTGCCCGTGGCCTTCATCAGGTCGGCCTCGAGGATCACGATGTCCGGGTTCTCGCGCGCCAGCTCGATCAGGGTCTCGACGTAGGCCGCCCGCATCTCTTTCTTTTCCATCCTAGCGTCCTTCCAGTGCCGCGATGGCCTTCTTCGCGTCCTCGATGCCGAAGCTCATGTTGTGGCTCGCCACCTGGCCCTCGCCGAGGCTGAAGCCCTTGCCCTTCACGGTGTCGAGGATGATCATCGCGGGCCTGCCCCGCTCGGCCTCGGCCGCGTCGATGGCGCGATCCATCGCCGCCATGTCGTGGCCGTCGACTTCCTGGACGAACCAGCCGAAGGCCTTCCACTTGTCGAAAAGCGATCCGAGGCCCATGACCTCGTCGGTCCTGCCGTCGATCTGCATCTTGTTGTGGTCCACGAAGGCGGTGAGCCGGTCGAGTTTGTAGTGGGCCGCGAACATGGCCGCCTCCCAGACCTGGCCCTCGTCGCACTCGCCGTCCCCGACGATGCAGTACACCCGCGAGCCGATGCCGCCCAGCCGGTTGCCCAGGGCAATGCCGCAGGCCGCGGAGAAGCCCTGGCCGAGCGAGCCCGTGGTCATGTCTATCCCGGGCGTCCGGTTCCGATCGCAGTGGCTTGGCAAGGCCGTGCCTCCGACATTGAGGGTCATGAGCCACTCGCGGGGGAAGTAGCCCCTCAAGGCCAAGGTCGAGTAGAGGGCCGGGCCGGCATGGCCCTTGGAGAGGACGAGCTGGTCACGGTCCGCCCGCCTCGGGTTCGCGGGGTCCACGTCCATGCGCTTGAAGTACAGGAGGGCCAGGATGTCGACGATCGACATGGCGCCTCCGATGTGGCCCACGCCCAGATGGCCAATAGCCTCTATCGTCAGGGCCCGAATAGTCCTGGCTCGCCGCTCCAGCTCGCCGACCTCTTCCTTCGTCATCGTCGCCTCCGTGAAAATGCATTAGCCTTCGTGAGTTGAGCGCTTCCTGGCCGCGGGACCGCGAACCCGCTTCAGCCGATAAGGGGAACCGTCACCGTGCCGTCGAGGAGGACCGCTACCTTGGCCCCCGGCCCCTTTGCCGCCACAGCCTCGTCGAAGGCTTCCTGCGCCGAGCCCCGCTTTTCGATGAAGGCCATGCGGAGCGTCGCGGCGTCGAGCTCGCTCACCGCCAGCAGCTTCGCGCGCGAGGCGACCTGGGCTATCTTGGCCGCCTTGTGGTAGCCCAGGCGGTAGCCCTCGGCGATGCGGCGCAGCGCCTCGGCCGGCCCCGACGAGGAGCTCAGGAGCTCGAGGTAGGCGCGGTCGCCGACGCCGTCCCTGCAGGAGGCGACGAGTATCAGGACGCCCCCGTCCGCCAGGGCGAGGGAGCCATTGTCGACGGCCTTCTGGGCTTGGTAGAGATCGATGTCCATCGGGTGCTTCGCCACCGAAATCACGATCTCCGCCTTGGCCGGCAGCCTCACCGCAAAGATGGCGTTGGCCTTCTCCACCGCGGCTGCGAAGGACGACCGTATGTCGCCCGCGAAACAGCCCGCGAGTCCTTGGCGCTTGTCCAGGACGGTCATGACGGAGAAGACATGGGCGGTGAGGAGGTTCAGCACGTCGTCCATGTCCTGGCTCACCGGGTTATCGGCCAGGGCCAGGGCCCGCGCCCGCTGATCGAGGGCGAGCTTGTGGTTGGCCTCGACGGTCTCGAAGCCCGCCACGCCGGGCAGGAAGGCCTTGCGCCCGCCGGTGTAGCCCGCGAAGTAGTGGGGCTCCACCGAGCCCGTCGCGACGACGCGGTCGGCCTCGATGAGCGCGCGGTTTAGGAGTATGGGCGTCCCGTTCCTCGTGCGCCCGAGGTCGACGAGGTTGGCTCTATCGCGCGAGTTGTGGGCTTCGATCCGTTTCCGGAAGCGCTCGTAGTGAGCGCCCAGGATCTGGCGGTACTCGTCCTCGGTAGGTCCGCGATGGGCCCCTGTCGCCACCATGAAGCGGGCATCCCTCGCCTCGAGCTCGTCGCCGATCGCGTCCAGTATGGCGGGAGTGGGCGTAGGCCTCGTCGCGTCGTTCACGATGACCAGGAGGCGTTCGGCGGGCGCGAGGAAGTCCGCCAGGGGAAGGCTGTCCATCGGCTTGCCCACCGCGTCGGCGACCAGCTCGGCCGGCGAGCGCCCACTGTCCTCCGTCTCGTTGGGCTCGACCACCGCGAGGAGCCTTGTATCCGGGATCTCTAGCTCGAGCTCGCGGTCGAGATAGGGGAGCCGAAGCTTCATGCCCTAGCCCCTGCAGGCGCCGATGGCGTAGTCGAGGGCCTCGCGGAGCATGGACAGAGGCGGCTCCTTGATGTGTCCCAGCCGCATGAGGTCCTCGGTCAGGGCCCGCGAATCCGCGATGTCGGATTTCGCCCGGTCGTAGGCCGCCTGCCAGCCCAGCTTCACGCGCGCGACTCCCTCTTCGATCGCCTTCTGCGCCACGTCGGCCGCCTGGATCGCGTAGACCTCCGACTCGTCCATGCGCGCGCTGATGTCCTCCGGCGTTATGCCCCGCTTCTCGGCGAAGTCCGCGATCGAGTGCGCGCAGCGTATCGCCATTCCGTCCGTGATCTTCCGCGCCCTGACCATCAGCGCCCCTTTGAGGAGGCCCGGGAAGCAGACCGAGTTGTTCACCTGGTTCGGGAAGTCGCCGCGGCCGGTGGCCACGATGAAAGCGCCCTCCTCCTTGGCCGCGTAGGGCCAGATCTCGGGCACCGGGTTCGCGCAGCAGAAGACGATGGCCTTGGGCGCCATGCCGCGGATCCACTCCCGCTTCACCGTGTCCGGCCCCGGCGTCGACAGGGCGATAAGGACGTCCGCCCCCTTCAGCGCCTCCGCCTCGCTGGCGTAGCGCTTCGGGTTCGTCTTCGTGCAGAGCTCCCACTTGCGGTAGTTCCGCGGGTCGGACTCGATGTCCTTGCGCCCGGCGTGGAGCGAGCCCTTGGTGTCGAATAGGGTCAACTTGTCCGGGTCGCCACCGTCCGCCAGGATCAGCCGTGCAATCGTCGTGTTCGACGCCCCCGCTCCCAGGAGCACGATCCGGGCGTCGCCGAGCCTCTTGCCCGCCAGCTTGAGCGCGTTCACCAGCCCCGCCAGCGTCACGCAGGCCGTGCCCTGGGCGTCGTCGTGCCAGACCGGAATGTCGCAGGCCTCGCGCAACTCGTCGAGGACCCGGAAGCAGTTCGGCTGCGAGATGTCCTCGAGGTTCACCGCCCCGAAGGAGTGCTGGACCATCTTCACGAACTCGATGAGCTTCGCCGGATCGTTCTTCCCGTCCGGCCCCTTCGAGTCCACGCACAGCGCCACCGCGTCCACCCCGCCCAGGTACTTCATCAGGAAGGCCTTGCCCTCCATCACCCCCAGGCCCCCCGGCGGCGTGCAGTCCCCGTCCCCCAGGACCCGCGTCGAGTCCGAGACCACGGCCACCAGGTTCCCCCGGTTCGACAGCGCGAAGGAACGCTCGTTGTCGTCCCGGATCGCCGTCGAGACCGCCGACACCCCCGGCGTGTACCAGACGTTGAACCAGTTGAAACCCCAGAGCCCGCACATCGGCACCGTCTGCATCTTCCCGCCGAAAAACTCGTGCGCCGCCACCGACAGCCGCTTCAGGAACACCGTCTGCGCCCGCGCCTTCTGGTCGGGCGTGAACTCCGCGGGAAATGCATCGCCGAGATTCTTAAGGCTTATATCCAGGTTCATCAGATCCTATCCTCAGTCAAGGCCGAGGGCCGTGACTCTGCGGTTTCGCGCACCTGCGCGAAACCGCTTAGCGATTCAGCGGCGCCCTAAGGTTCCGCTCGTAGGCCTTTTCCATCGCCTCGATCAGGGGCAGTTTCTTCCCCGCGAGGAAGCGCACCATCGCCCCGCCCCCCGTGCAGACGTAGCCGTACTTCCCCAGCTCCGTGAACTTCGTCGCCGCGCTGATCGTGTCCCCGCCCCCGATCACCGTGTAGCCCGGCGCGTCCGCGATCGCATTCCAGATCTCCTTCGTGCCCGTCTCCCAGCGCTCGTCCTCGTACATGCCCGCGGGGCCGTTCACGAAGACCGAGCCCGCCCGCGCGATGCTCGCCCTGAAGCGAGCTATGGTCTTCGTTCCCACGTCCGGGAAGAGGCAGTCCCTCGGTAGCTCGGCGACGTCGAGCTCGGCGCGCTTCCCTTCGGCCTCGAAGGCCAAGTCCTCGGGCAGCACGAACTTCTCCCCCCAGCCCTCCAGCAGCGCCTTCGCCTCGGGAATGAACTGCTCCAGGCCCTTGTCCGCCAGGAACTTCCGCGTCGCCCGCCCCACGTCGACCCCGCGCGCCAGGTGCATCACCAGGCCCGTCACCCCGGCGGTCAGGATCTCGTCCGCCGCCCCGTCCTCGAGCACCTTGCGCATCATGTCGAAGGCGTCGGAGATCTTCGCCCCGCCCAGCACGTACACGCAGGGCCGCTTCGGGCTGTCCATCACCGACTTGAGGGCGGTGTACTCCTCCATCAGCTGGATCCCGCCCGCCGTGGGCAGGAGCTCCTGAAAGGCTACCATCGAGGGCGCGTTCCGGTGCGCCGCCGCGAAGGCGTCGTTCACGTACAGGTCCGCGATCGGCGCCAGGCTCCGCACGAGCCAGGTATTCAGCATCTCATCGGCCTTCAGCTTCACCGCGCTCTCGAAGGTCGAGATCTCCTCGGCCAGGTAGCGCAGGTTCCCCAGGATCACGGCTTCCCCGGCCTTCAATGCCCTTACCGCCGCCAAGGCACCAGGCCCGCAGATGTCGTCGACGTAGCCGACCTTCCGCCCCGAAAGCGCCGCGAGCTTCTCGGCGTGCTCCGATAAGGGAATGAGGTTCTGGTAGTCCAGGGTATCCCCCTGGTGGGCGATCAGCGCCACCTTCGCCCCGCCGTCCAGAAGCTTCAGCAGCGTCGGCACCGTCTTCTCGATCCGATTGGTGTTGACGATCCTCTTCGTCTTCGGGTCGATCGGCGAATTGATGTCGGGGCGGAAGATCACAGTCTTCCCCGCCAGCTCGAACTCCGCGATCGGCCGTATCCTTAAGCGAGGTCCTTCCATTTGCCTATCCCCAGGTTCGCGTTCGTCGCGTCCGTCCCCGCTATCCTGTCCTCCTGCATCCGCATCGAGGCTCGGATCCCGTCCATCGTCTCGGGTATCGTAACCGACTCTTGCGGAATGTTGATCGCGAACATCAGGTCCTTCCCGCTCTTCACGATCGAGTCCTCCCACAGCCCTATCTCGTACATGTCCCCCCGCGGGTTCCCTAGGTCCCGCGCGTAGCGGAAGAAGCTTGCGTTTCCCAGAAAGCCCTCGGCTATCGTGACCACCCTGATCCTCGGATGCTTGCGGAAAGCCGCGAGCGCTTCCTCGGCCGACATCTCCTTCTTGGTCGTCATCACGATCGTGATGATGTGCCCGTGGGTCACCGGCGTGTGCACGAGGATCCCCGTCGCTTCGACATGAGGCATGATCGTCATCAGGTCCAGGGCCTGGTGGCTCGGCGCGTGGTCGATCTGCAGCGCGTTCGTCAAGCCCCGGTGGTAGTCCCCCGGGTCCGCCACCCGCCTGATGATCGTGATGGCCACTTTCTGGACGCCTGCGGCGCGATCGATGCAATCCACCGCCCGGATCAGGCCCGTCGTATTGCAGCTCGTCAGCTTCAGGAACTGCGCTCCGAGCCCCTTTTCGTAATTGGCGTATCCGTGGAAGAAGACGTCGGCGACGGAGTCCTTCTCCCCGCCCTGGAAAATCCCTTTTTTGCCGAGCCTAGCGTACAGCTCCTTATTCTTCGCCCCGACGCCGGCGTTCGTCGCGTCGAGCATGATATCGACTTTCTTAACGAGGTCCTCGAGCGTGCCAGACACGGGAATATGGGCCTTCTCTAGCTCAGCGAGCTTGTCCCCCGCGGCCGCGTAGAACGCGTAGGGCATGCCCTTCTCGCGCAGCGCCCGGACCGACAGCGTGGGCGCCACGTCCGCGATCCCCACCAGCTCCATGTCCTTCTGCAGGGCTACCCCGTCGGCCAGCCTCTGCCCTATCACGCCGTAGCCGGCGACTCCGACCTTCACCTTGGCCATACGACTCTCCTTATATCCCGGATTTCTCGCGGATGTACTTTCTCGCCTTGATCGCGTACTCGAGCGGGTTCGCGAGAGCCGGGTCCTGCTCGGCCTCCACGACCCACCAGCCTTCGTAGCCGATGGAGGCGAGTTCCCTGAACACGGGAGCGAAATCGACGGAGCCGTCGCCGGGCACGGTGAAGGCGCCCGACTTGACCGCGCCGAGGAAGCTCATTTTATCCTTCCTGACCTTCGCTAGGACGGCAGAGCGAACATCTTTGAGGTGGACGTGCCTCACTCGCCTGCCCCACTTGCGCAGCACGGCGAGGTGGTCCTCGCCGGCGAACACGAGATGGCCGGTGTCGTAGAGAAGGCCGAGAAGGTTCGCATCCGTCGACTCCATCAGGCGATCGATCTCTTCGGCCGTCTGCACCCCCGTGCCCATGTGGTGGTGGTAGGTGAGGGCCATCCCCTTCTCCTTCGCCCTTTCGCCGAGCCTATTGAGTCCCTCGCCGAGCTTCTTCCACTCAGCCTCGGAGAAGCGGGGCTTGGCGTCGAAGACGGGAAGATCCCTGCCTTGGATGGAGTTGCCCTGCTCGGCGGCCCCGATGACGCGGGCCCCTACCGCGTGGAGGAAATCGCGGTGCTCTAGGAAATCCTTCTCCACCTCGGCGTAGGGCCGGGTCGTCAGGAAGGAGGAGAACCAGGCGTTGCAGATCGTGAGGCCCCTGAGTCCGAGGGCTTTATTGAGGACGGCCGGATCCCTGGGATACTTGTTGCCGACTTCGCTTCCGGCGAATCCGGCGAGGGCCATCTCGCTCACGCACTGCTCGAAGGGAATCTGCCCTCCGAGCTCGGGCAGGTCGTCGTTGGTCCATCCGATGGGCGCTATCGCCAGCCGCACCTTGCTTCCGCTCATATCGTCTCCTTAGAATTTCCGGGCCATCGCGACATTGGCCTTGACCTCGGCCGCCGCTTTTACCACATCGGGGTTGTCCGAGACCTCCGCGGTCCCGACCCTCCACCACGAATCGTAGCCGCCGGTCATCGATTTGGCCCCGACCTTGGCGTCGATCACGACAGGCCCTTTCTCGGCGAGCGCTTTCCTGACGGCATCGCGGAATTCCGGCACGTTGCGCGCCCGAAGGCCGACCGCGCCCCAGCTCTCGGCGTTTTTCGCGAAGTCCACGCGAACGCTCTCGCCGCTGAGTTCGCCGGTCGCGGGATCTCTCGACCTCCACTCGTTGCCGAAATGCGCGATGCCCTGGCTCCCCTGGAGATTGTCGATGCACTGGAAGCCCGCATTGTCGAGAACGACGACGATTATTTTCTTGCGCTCCTGCACGGCGGTGAGGAGCTCGGTGTGGAGCATCGTATAGGCCCCGTCGCCGACGATCGCCACGACCTCGCGGTCCGGATCGGCGATCTTGACGCCGAGGGCCGCGGCGACTTCGTAGCCCATGCAGGAGAACCCGTATTCCATGTGGTAGGCGCCCCTGCTCCTCGTCCTCCACACTCTCTGCATGTCGCTGGGTATGGATCCGGAGCCCGAGACCGCGATCGCATTCTCGGGCAGGAGAGCGTCGTTGAGCTCGCCCAGGCATCGTACCTGGGATAGGCCGGCGGGGTCCTCCTCTGCGTACAGGCGGTCCACTTCGGCTTTCCAAAGGGAGCGCTCCTTCTCGATCTCGCCGCCCCAGGCCGATTTGTAGCCCGTCGCCGCGAGGTTTCTGGTAATCGCGGCCAAGGCCAGCTTCGCGTCGGCCACGATAGGCTCGCCGTTCATCTTGTAGGCGTCGAAGGGAGCGACATTGATGCCGAGGACCTTGCAGCCCGGGTCCTGGAAGAGCCACTTCGAGCAGGTCGTGAAGTCTCCCAGCCTGGTTCCCAAGGCGATCACGAGGTCAGCCTTCTTGGCGAGGCGGTTCGCGGCCTGGCTGCCGGTGCTTCCGATGCCCGAGAGGTTGTAGGGATCGTCCCAGGGGATGATTCCCTTGCCGGCCTGGGTCTCGCCGAAGGGTACGTGGAAGCTCCGGCAGAAGGCGGCGAGCTCGGCCTCGGCCCCGGAGTATCTGACGCCTCCGCCGCAGACGACGAGGGGCCGCTTGGCGGCCGCGATTGCCGCCGCAGCCCTCTTCACCTGCCCCTCGGTGGGTGTCCTCCGATCGAGATGGTGAATACGCCTCTCGAAGAATTCCTCGGGATAGTCGTAGGCCTCGCCTTGGACGTCCTGGGGCAGGGCTATGGTGACTGCCCCCGTATCGGCGGGGTCGGTCAGCACGCGCATCGCGTTGATCATGGCCGTCATGAGCTGCTCGGGCCTCGACACCCTGTCCCAATAGCGGCTGACGGCCTTGAAAGCGTCGTTCGCGGTGACGTTCAGGTCGTTGAACTGCTCGACCTGCTGGAGGACCGGGTCCGGCTGGCGGCAGGCATAGGAGTCGCCGGGCAGGAAGAGGACGGGAATTCGGTTCACGCTCGCGGTCCCCGCCGCGGTCACCATGTTCAGCGCGCCGGGTCCGATTGAGCTCGTAACCGCCATGATCTGGCGCCGGTCGCGCTGCTTCGCGAAGGCCATCGCCGCGTGGGCGGCGCCCTGCTCGTTCTTGCCTTGATAGAATCGCAGCGAATGCCCCTTCGCCGCCAGGGCCTCCCCGAGGCCCAGGACCACGCCGTGGCCGAAGATGCCGAAGACGCCCGCTACGTATTTCGACACCTCGCCATCGACCTCGATGTACTGATTGTCCAGGAACTTGATAAGAGCCTGCGCCATCGTCAGTCTCAGGGTGTTCATAATCCTCTCCTTCCGTACCCGCGATGGCTCTTCACTGTTTTGTCCGTTCCGATGGGGGCGCCCAAATCTCGGCGTCGGGCGACATGACCCAGGCGTGCTCTTCCGCGAAAATCGGATAGGGCGGACAATAGCGCTTGCCGTCCAGGTGGCGTATCACCCAGAGGTACCACAAGACATAGCCGGGCGCCGTCACGTGAGGATGGACCTGCCCCTCCCGGATGAGGACGGTGTCTTTATCCTTGAGGAGGTAGGCGTTCTCGCCTATGGCCGTGAAGCCGAAGCCCTGCTCGGGCAGAAAGCGGTAATGATAGATCTCGGGTTGCGGATGATGATGGGGAGGATAGCTCGACCATTTCCCGGGCGAGCCCACGACCTCTCCGAGCACGAGATTGGACCCCGGCTCGTTCGAGTCGTCGAAGACGGTGCGAACTATACGCGTGCTGGTTTCGCGCATAGTTCCCTTGCCGCGCTCCTCGCTCCGGCATTCCTTCGGCGCGTAGAACCTGGGCGCAAAACCGACGGGATTGTCAGTGCGGACTACCGCGAGCTGCGCTCCGCGGGAGCCCGCGCGGAGGCGGGCCTCCGACCCATCAGGCAGCCTGAGGACGCTCGGCGACTCGTCGAGGAGACTCGAGCGCGCGGCGCGCTCCCGCCCGCCCGCCCACGAGAACTCGACTTCCCCGGAAATGTGGAGGAAGGCCTTTTCGTCAGGCATGCCCGAGCTCCACCCTTCCCCGGGCCCCAGCGTGAGGACACCGAAATCCATGAGCATGTCCGAGTCGGCGCCCGAGCGGTCGACCACGGCCTCGTAGCCTGCCGCGAAGGGTCCCGGATGCTTGAGATGCATAGAGCCTTCCCTTACGCGATCTCGGCGATCTTCACGGGCCGGCCTTCGGCGAGGGACTTCTTGGCGGCGAGCCCGACGAGGAGGTCCTGGAGGCCGTCGTTTCCGGTCACCGGAGTGGGCTCGCCGGAAGCGGCCGAGTCCAGGAAGGCGCGCATCTCCGAGATGAAGGCCTCTTTGTAGCGCTCGAGGAAAAAATAGAGCGGCTTATCGCCGACGACGCCCGACTCGGTCGAAAGCTTGACGGTACTCGGCGCGTCGTTCTCCGCGGCCGCGGCTCCCTTGGAGCCGAAGACCTCCACGCGCTGATCGTAGCCGTAGACGGCCTTACGGGAATTGTCGATGACTCCCAGGGCTCCATTGGCGAAGCGGAGAGTGACGATGGCGGTATCGACGTCGCCCGCTTTTCCGATCGCGGGATCCACGAGGACCGCGCCGGCCGCGTATACCTCGACGACTTCGCTGCCCGCCTGGAAACGCGCCATGTCGAAATCGTGGATCATCATGTCAAGGAAGATTCCGCCCGATACGGCCACGTAGGCTGGAGAGGGGGGAGCGGGGTCGCGGGAAGTGATCTTGACGAGCTGAGGCGTCCCGACGGCGCCCGACTCCACGAGTTCGCGGACCTTTCGGAAATTGTGGTCGAATCGGCGGTTGAATCCGACCTGAAGCAGGACGCCCGCCTTCTTGACGGCGTCGAGGGCGGCATGGACCTTCGCGACGGTCAGGTCGACGGGCTTCTCGCAAAAGACGTGCTTGCCGGCCTGGGCCGCCTTCACTACCAGATCCGCATGCGTATCGGTCGAAGCGCAAATCAGGACCGCTTGAATATCCCTATTCGCGAGAAGGTCGCTCGGATCCTTATACGCATGGGCGATTCCGAGATTCTTCGCCCAAGCCTCGATGGCCGGAGTAACGTTGACGTCCGCGATCGCGACGAGCTTAGCCTGCGGCATGAAATACGCGATATTCTCCGTATGGATCTTCCCGATCCGTCCCGCGCCGATTACTCCGACGTTGATCGATCCTGACATTGAACCCTCCTTAGGTAATTTTCAGCCGGAAACAGTCTCTTGATCGCCGATCTGTTATGCTCTGAGGTATTCGAGGCTCTTCCCGACGGCCTGCGCGAGCTCGACTTTCGACAGCTTCTGGACCGCGGGCGAGAATGGCTCGAACGAGATATCCCCCTCGTATCCCGAATCGACGAGCTTTCGGATCTGTTCCTTGCTCTTCATCCTGTCGGCGGGCCCGGCGAGAACGCGATGCTCATCGCGGTAATCGCCCGTCGCTATCGAGGCCTCCACTCCCGAGACATGCACGAGTCCCGTGGAGGCTACGGAATAGGCCTTGCCCAGGATGCCCGAGTCATCCGGGCCGATGTAATGATGGAAAGTGTCGAGGACGATCCTATAGCAAGCGAAGCCCGACTCCCGGATCGCATCCTGCGCCGTTACGAGGGACGCGAGGGACGAGATGCCGAAACCGAGCGGCTCCACGTAGCCGAGTATGCCTGCGTCCTCGAACGAGGGACCGAAGGCGGCGAGAGCCTCGACGGTCTCGCCGAGCCTGCGTGCCGCGTCCCTGCCGTCGGCGGGGTCGTTGTTCGGACATAGGACTACGGCCTTGCACCTTATGGCCCTAGAGAGCTCGAGGAGGGCCTGGAGCTCTTCGCTCGCCTTCGCGCGAGCCGTCGCGAGGTTGAATTTCTGCAGCGCGTTGATGGTGATCACTTCGATATCGTGATCCGCCGCGATGCGCGCGGCCTCTGCCGGCCGCAGGCCGTCGACGGGATCCTTGCCGCCGATATCGTTCCTGAGTTCCACCTTCCTCAGGCCGACGGAAGATGCGAACGCGTAGAACTCGCCCAATTCCAGCGACGGCGAGATTATGCGATTGAGGCTGAATCTCTTGATGTCTATCATCTCATGTTCCTCCTTGATGCCGATTGACCGTCGCTAGGTCCGGCGGGCGTTCTTGCGCATATCGATAGTCACGGCCACGACGATGATGATGGCTCTCGCTATCTGCTGGAAATCAGCCGAGACGTTCAGGATGTCCAGCCCGTTCTTCATGACCCCGATGATGAGCGCTCCGACCAGCGTGCCTCCGGCGCTCCCCAATCCTCCGGCGAGGCTGGTACCGCCGATGACCGACGCGGCGATCGCGTCGAGCTCGTATCCGAGACCGAGTCCGGGTTGGCCCGATCCGATCCGCGCGGTCAGGACAATCGCGGAAACCGCGTAGAGCAATCCGGCGTAGGAGTAGACGAGGAGGAGATAGCGATTCGTCTTGATTCCGGAAACGACGGCGGCCTGGAGATTGCTTCCGATCGCGTAGGTATACCGGCCCCACAGCGTATGCTGCAGTATGACGTAGGTTATGAGGACGCAGACCACCAATATTATGGCGGGATTGGGGATTCCCAGTATCGAACCCTGGCCGATCGTCTGGAAAGCGTCGATGATGCTGCCGCGCGGCCGCCCTTGCGAGTAAATGAATGCCCAGCCGCGCGCGAAAGTCATCATTCCGAGGGTGGCGATGAAGGGAGGGATCTTCAGCTTCGTGATCATCGCTCCGTTGAGGAACCCCACGAATAGTCCGATCACTAGCCCTATGACGAGGACGATCCCGATCGGCCAGGGGTGCCCGCCGGGGAACAGGCGGTCCATGGCATCCGAGCTCTGCAGCAAGCTGGCGACCACGACGGCGACCATCGCGACTACCGCTCCGGAGGATAAGTCGATCCCGGCGGTTATGATGCACATTGTGACGCCGAGGGCGATTATGCCGATTACGCTGATTTGCCTGAGGACGTTTAGGAGATTTCCGATACGGAGGAAGACTCCGCCGGAGAGTATGGCGATAACGATGCAGAGGCCGACAAGAATAAGCAGGATACTGTACTTGCTCAAGAAGGCAAGCAGGGGTGATTCACCCTTCGTCAGGGCTCTGTCCTCTTCCATGACGCCGCTCCTAAAGATTAGTAGTAGTGCACTTCCTCGAATGTGCTGAGACTCTCGCCGGTGGCCATGTGCAGTATCTTCTCCTGCGTCGCCTCCGCGCGATCGATCTCGCCGACCTTCCGCCCCTCGTGCATCACCATGATCCTGTCCGACATGGCGAGTATTTCGGGCATCTCCGAAGAAATGAGGATGATCGCCTTCCCTTCCTTCGCGAGATTGGACATGAGCTTGTATATCTCGCTCTTAGTCGCCACGTCGATTCCCCTGGTAGGCTCGTCCAGGATCAGGAGATAGGGAGTGGTAGCCAGCCAACGTGATACGAGCACTTTCTGCTGGTTCCCGCCGCTCAGGAACATCACCGGTTGATTGAGACTCGGCGTCTTGATACGCAGCGAGCTGACCGCCTCGAGGCAGAGCTTCTTCAGCGCGCGATGCTTCACGAAGAGGGCGACGAGATTGTTGCGGATGCTCGGCATTATGATATTGTCCCGCACCGAGAGATTCAGGTACAACCCGGTCCTTTTCCGGTCCTCGGTAAGGAACGCCATCCCCTGCCGGATAGCGTCGTACGCGTTCATGATCTTTACCGGCTTCCCGCGCACCTTCACCACGCCGGCCTGCCTGGGGGCCACCCCGAAAAGGCTTTCCATCACTTCCGTCCTGCCGGCCCCTACCAAGCCCGCCAATCCGAGGATTTCGCCTTCTCGGACGGAAAAGCTGATGTCGCGGAAATACCCTTTCCTCGTCAGGCCTTCCACCTCGAGGACGGGCGCCCCGACCTTCGCCTCTTCCTTCAAGAAGAACTGCTCAATCGTCCTGCCTACCATCAGCTTGATGAGTTTCTCGCGGGTCAGGTTGACGCTGTCTTCATGGCCGACGAATTCGCCGTCGCGATATACCGTCACCTCATCGGTTATCGCGAACACCTCGTCGATCTTGTGCGTGATATAGATGATCGCGACTCCGCGCTGCTTCAAGTCCTTTATTATCGAGAACAGGTGGGCCACTTCCTTTTCGGTGAGCGCCGAGGTCGGCTCATCCATGATGATGAGATCGGCCTTCCTGGATACAGCCTCGGCGATTTCGACGAGTTGCATTTGGGCTACGCTGAGCTTTCCCATGACCTGCTTCGGCTTCAGGTCGATTTTCAGCTCCGTGAGGATATCCCCGGCCGCCTTGTCGATGGCGCGATGATTGATCAGTCCGAGCCTGTTCGTGATCTCCTGGCCGAGGAAAATATTCTGCGCGACGGTCATGTAGGGTAAGGGACTCATCTCCTGGTGGATCATCGCGATACCCCGGGTGAGAGCGTCGTGCACGCTCTCGAAGTTCACCGGCTGCCCTCGCAGCGAGATCGTGCCCGCATCGGGCCGATACAGTCCGATCGCGATCTTCATGAGCGTGGATTTGCCCGCGCCGTTCTCCCCCATCACTCCGTGCACCGTTCCGGGACGGATCGTGAGATCGACGCCTTTGAGAGCATGGACACCGGGAAAACTCTTCCGAATGCCGCGCATTTCGAGGATGAATTCGCTCACGATCCCTAACCGCTCCTTCGGACCACCGCGCAGGAAATGGACTGCGCGCTCGATGCGAAAAAATCGCGCCGTCCCCGACCATGGAGCGCGCGGAGATGAGGATCGGCCTAGGCTAACCGCCTCGTCCCGATCTCCCGATCTCCGCGCGCCGCGCCCGGGCGGCCTGAGCGCTCTCGGACTCATTCCGCCGGGACGGATCCTACTTCATGTACGACTTGTAGTTGTCGTAAGTCACCGGCTCGAAGGGAATGGCGACGAACAAAGGCACGCTCTGCTTGTTGATGAGCTTGAGCGCAGTCTGGACGGCGCCTCGACCCTGGGCCCCGCCGTTCTGGAAGACAGTCATGTCGAGCCGCTTGTCGGAAATGAATTTCAAGGCATCGGAGGTCGCGTCGACTCCAGTGACGAGCACCGAGCCTTTCATCTTCTTCTCCTCCAACACGAGAACCGCGCCCAGGGCCATCTCGTCGTTGTTGGCCACTATGGCGTCGATCTTAATCCCGCTGGCCAGCCAGTTCTCGACGACGGTGACGGCGTCGGGCCTCTGGAAATTAGCCGTCTGCTCGCGAACGATCTTGATGTCGGGGTACTTCGCGAGCGCGTCCTTGGTTCCCTGGGTGCGGCCGATCTGCGGCGCCGACCCCATCGTCCCCATGAGGATAGCGACATTTCCCTTGCCGCCCAGCTTCTTGGCCACGAACTCGCCTTCAAGGTTGCCCGCGACCACTTCCGGCGACGCGACGGCGACGATCTTGCCCATGGAGAGCGCGGAATCGTCGGGCTTGCGATTGAAATAAATCAACGGAATGTTTGCGTCGAGGCAGAGCTTGCTTATCCGCGGAGCCAAGGTCTGGTCGATGACGTGGATCAGGATGGCGTCCACGCCCTGCGTGATGAAGTTCTCGATCTGCTTGATCTGCTCGTTGGGATCGCGTTTCCCATCCGCGGCTATGATGTCGATGTTGTTTTTGGTGGCCTCGTCCTTGAGCTGATCAAGGGTATACCGCATGAAGACGTCGTTGAAGTCCTCGATCGTTACGCCGAACTTGAGCTTTCCGGCGCCGAAGGCCATCGGCACCATCATCAATACAGCCAGGAAAATGAAAAGCACCTTCTTCATCGCAACCCCTCCTGAATAGCGAACTTTCGCCCGCAACGCGGGCGTATCAAGCGACCACATCCCGAGCCATCCCCCTTTTGCCTAATCTCGTCCCTCATCGGGTCGATGACCCGGGAGGGAGCATCGCGATTGTCCGGAAGCCAGGACGGGACACCGATTCCTTCCATCGCCTTTCGCCCGCGCCGCTTCATAGCGAGACCACGCTCCGGGCGCGGAAGGACTCGGCTAGCGCATATCCCACCTCGACCGCCCTCGTGCCGTCCCGCGCCGTGACGGGCGGGGCGCGCCCTTCGCGTATGCAATTGACAAATTCCTGAGCCTCTTCGAGAAACCCCTCGGCGAAGCGTTCGTAGAAATCCTTTACGCACTCGATTCTCGCGCCGCCCGAGTCCAGCACCTCGACTCGGCTCTTGGCGGGGGTGATCCCGATCTTCAGTATGCCTTTCGTGCCCGTTATCTCGGAATGCGTATCGTGGCCATGGAAGGCGGTCCTGCTGACGGAGAATACGGCCATCTTGCCGGATCGGAAGCGAGCCAGGGCTACAGTGTTGTCCGCGTCGCCTGCCGTTTTGAACTCGGGGTGAACGAAGCTCCCCCCCAGAGAATAGACGCTTTCGACTTCGTCGTTCAGGAACCAGCGGGCGAGATCGATGTCGTGAATGTTCATATCGAGAAAAATCCCGCCCGAGGTCGGGATGAATTTAACTTGGAATGGGGCGTACTCGTCGAGATCGACGGTTTGGGACCGAACCAGGAAAGGCTCCCCGATCGCGCCTTCGTCGACGAGTCTCTTCGCCTCGGCATAGCTCGGGTCGAATCTCCGGACAAAGCCGATGAGGTACACGAGATCCGGCCGAGAGCTGACGGCGGCCTCCACGGAGAGACATTCATCGACAGTGACGCCCATCGGCTTCTCGCAGAATACGTGGAGCCCACGCTCAAGCGCCGCGATACTCTGCTGCGCGTGACCGGCCGAAGACGTAACCAGATATACGGCGTCGATCCCGCCGCGCTCCAGCATCTCGGCGTACTCGCCGTAGAGCGACTCGATGCCGAGCTCGGTTCGCGCCCATGCGAGTTCTTCCGGAACTATGCTGCAGGCCGCCGCCAGCTTCGCTCCTGCTACCTTGGTGGCCAAGTTGAGGGCATGGCGCTTCCCCAGTCTTCCCAAGCCTGCAATCCCGATCCGAACTTCACCGATCGGCATATTCGCTCCAAGAATCGGAAACTATCGGCAATTATATGCAAACGTTTGCAGATAATAGTTAATTATCTCCCCGATTTCTTATATTGTCAAACTTTTTTGCTAGGATTTCCATGCGGATTGATGAGTGAAAGATCGACTGATCCTCTTGGCTTCCTTCGAGACTCGCAACGGAGCTGCCCAGCCCTCGCCCGCCAAGGGCGGCCCCTTGTTAAGGCCTTTAACCTTCGCTAAAGTCAATTCAGGCGCAGAAATGATTAGTATCAAGGACCTTGCCAAACTCGCCGGGGTTTCTCCCTCCACGATCTCGCGCGCAGTGAACGGCAAAAAATACGTCAAACAGGATATCCGAGAGCACATCCTCAAGCTCGTAAACGAAACGGGTTATGTCCCCGACAATACGGCGCGCTCAATGGTGCTCAAGCGCACCTTCACCGTCGGCATCGTCATCCCGGAAGCCTTCAACATGTTCCAGCGCCAACTCTTCGCCACGATCGAGCATAGCCTGGAGGGCTTAGGCTACCGCACCTCGTTCTTCTTCGTTCAATGGGAGCCGGAGAGCGAGCTCAAGTGCCTAAGGCGGCTTAAGGGGGAAAAGCTCGACGGCATCATCATGATCTACGAGGTCGGCCATCCCGATTTCTACGAATACCTCTCGCGCTCGTCTATTCCCGTCGTATTCTGCACTTTCGAAAGGGATGGTCTCGAATTCCATTCGATTCATACGAACGAAGAAGAAGGGGCGCGGACCGCCACCCGCCACCTCACCGATCTGGGTCATCGCAGGATCGGCCTCCTTTCGGGATCGCACTTCTCTTTCGCGACTCAACGAGCCGTCGGCTACCGTGCCGCGCTCAAGGACGCGGGCATCCCCTTCGACGACAGTATCGTCGAGCGGGCTCCATCCTACAGCGCCGAAGAGGGTCACGAGGGCATGAAGAGCCTCCTTTCGCGCGCGCGCGACCTGACGGCCGTGTTCGCCGAAACAGACGAGCTCGCGATCGGGGCGATCCGCGCCCTCTATGAGGCGGGCCTCGCGGTGCCCCGCGACCTCTCGATAGTGGGCTTCGACGATATCGACATTTGCGCCTTCCTTTCGCCAGGCCTCACGACGGTACGTCAACCCATTCGCGAGATGGGGAGAAGGACGGCGGAGATCATGTCGCGCCTCATCGCCGGGGAGAAAGTCGAGGAGGGCTCGATAATTTTCGGCTCCGAGCTCGTGATCCGCGAATCCACCCGAGCTTTAGCCCCTCCCCGGGCCAAGTCGCGGCCCGGAAGACCGGTAGCGCGGCGCGGCTAAAGGAAAAAGAGAAAGGCAAGCAAGTCCTCGCCGCCTTATCGATCCGTGCCTGGAGCCTTGAACTAACATTCCTGTTCTGCCTTCCCGCGACGACGAGCTGAACCGGATCGGCGACGGCGATCGCGCCCCTCGCGTCCTTCTCCTCCGCTGCCGCGCGATCCGGTTTTATCGCTTGTGCTCTCGAAATATCGCGGATATGATACGCAAAAAGGAGAGGATATGACGCAGGATGAAATCGAGGAAGTCATTCTGAAAGGGAAGGCGACCGATAAGGATACCGGCGAATGGTTCTCGAAATATCATGACAAGAATTACAGCGTCAAAGGACTGAACGAGAACGAGTATACCGACTCTACGGTCAAAGAAGAGATACAGATTTCACGGGGCATCCGCTCGAAATACCTCCTGCTCAATCTCATCGACGTCAATGCCTATATGAACGAAACCGCTCTCCGAGCCCTGCTGCTTTTCTTCGAAGCGGAGCAAAGACAGAGCGCCGCGAGCGAGAAAGTCTATTGGAGCTTCCATTCGAACGCGCTTCGCCACGCGCTCACGCAGCGGGGAATAATAAAGAAGACCGTGCAGGACTTCTCTACGAACGCCTGAAGCGGAGCCTTGCATTTTCGGGGGAATGATTGGACAAGATCCGACTGGGACGCACCGGCCTCATGGTGAGCCGTAGCGGCTTCGGCGCGATACCGATACAAAGGATCGGATTCGAGGAGTCGACGGCGCTGCTCCGGAAGGCCTATGAAGGCGGAATGAATTTCTTCGATACCGCCCACGGCTACACGGACAGCGAGGAGAAGATCGGCCGGGCCCTCTCCTCCGTGCGCGAGAATATCGTCATCGCGACCAAGACTCCCGCGGAGGATTCGAAGGCCCTCTTCGAGGACCTCGAGCTCTCGCTCCTCCGCCTGAAGACCGATTACATCGATATCTATCAGGTCCACAACCCCAAGACGGTGCCCAGGCCGGACGACGGGACGGGGCTCTACGAGGCCCTCGTCGAAGCGAGGCGCAGGGGGCTCGTCCGATTCATCGGAATCACCAACCATCGCCTTCCCGTCGCGCGCGAGGCGGTCGAGTCGGGCCTTTACGACACGCTGCAGTTCCCCTTCAGCTCCCTGTCCTCCGGCGCCGATCTCGAGCTCGTAAAAGCCGCCCGCGAGACGGACGTCGGATTCATCGCCATGAAGGCGCTTTCCGGCGGGCTCATTACGAGCGCGCCATCCGCCTTCGCCTTCATCCGCAGCACCAACTACGTCGTCCCCATCTGGGGGATCCAGAGGCTGTCGGAGCTCGAAGAGTTCCTCGCCCTCGAGAAGGATCCCCCGGCCCTCGACGAAGCCATGCGCGGGATCATCGAGAAGGACCGGGTCGAACTCGGGGGATCCTTCTGCCGAGGCTGCGGATACTGCCTACCCTGCCCGGCGGGAATCGAGATTAGCACCGCGGCGCGCATCTCGTTCCTGATGAGCCGGTCGCGCTTCGAGCCGTTCATCACGCAGGAGTGGCAGAAGAAGATGGAGTCCATAGAGGACTGCAGCGGCTGCGGACACTGCAGGGAATGCTGCCCTTACGAGCTCGATACTCCCCGGCTCCTCAAGGCCCAGCTCGCCGAATACCGTGAGTTCGTCAGGGGGAGGAGCGCCTGAGGGCGCGAGGCTCCAGTGGTCGGGCTCCTTACCGAGCTTGCGAGGTTAAGCGGCCGTACAGATCGCGGCGGAATTCGCCCGAGCGCTCGGGTTCCGCCGATCGGGTGTCGCCTCGCCCTATGACAGCCGTTCGGATTTTCGCAAGCGCGAACTGCAGGCCCTCGTATTTTCCCACCGCGTAGGCCCGCTCATTGCCGGGTCCGGTAATCCGCGCCATTTCGAGGGCGAAGTCCATCTCCTGAACGATGTCGGTATAGGGATCTTCAGATGACTTGTTCCCGTCCACGAAGGCTTCCTTTTAGCGCTTAACCAAGGGTGCAATGATGATGTTTGACACATTATTTGCCGCGGATCGCGGATATGTCAAGTTAAAGCCCGATAAATATCACCGGTGCATCGCTATATCGCGTCTACCCCCGAATACGCCGGGCGCGGAGTTGGAGCCGGCAGCCTAAATTACGATGTACTTGGCGCTGGTCTCGGGCAGAGCATCAAGCTTTGTCACCATGGCCCGGATTTCGGGATCTTCCCCCGCGACTTCCATAAGGACGAGACCCGCGGGAGAGCAGGTATTCTCCGGCATGTCGTGGAGGCCCAAACGAACCTTTATCGCGCAACCGTGCTCGGTAAGGATACGCTGCATGTCTTGCGCCACGCCTTCGCGGTTCCCTACTTTTACCGCCACGATTTTGTAATCCATGTCAGCCTCCTCGCCGCACGTGCAGTCTATCACGCGAAACCAGGCAGTCAAGCCCCGCGCGAGGCCTCAGGCCGGAAAGACCACCCTCGCGACGACGCCATGCGCGGATTCGGGTCGATATTCGCCGCCGAGCTGCACGGCCAGGCTCTTGACGAGGCTGATGCCGATCGATTTGCGTTTCCCCTTCGCGAGATCCGTACCCGAAGCGCCGATGCCGTCATCGGTGACCGCCAGCGACACCATGCCGCCCTCGATGCGGACCATGCTGACCTCGACCGTTCCTGAACGGCCGTTCGGGAAAGCGTGCTTGAGAGCGTTGGCGACGAGCTCGTTGATGAGAAGGCCGCAGGGAACCGCCTTGTCGAGCGGCAGGCGGATATCCTCGACGGACAGGACGAGCCTCACACGATGCGGGTCGACCGCGTAAGTCTCGATCAAGTGAGCGCATAGGTAGCTCACGTATGAGGAGAATCCCACGGAAGCGAAGTTGTCGGATTGGTATAGAATCTCGTGTACGAAGGACATTGCCCTGACGCGGGCTTCCGTGTCGACGAGCAGGCGGCCCGTCGGCGAGGAACCGCCCTCCTCGTCGCGCTGGAGGTTTATGAGACTGCACACGATCTGCAGGTTGTTCTTCACGCGGTGGTGCACTTCCTGAAGCAGGACTTCCTTCTCGAGCAGATTCTCCTGCAGCTTTGACTCGGCTTCCTTGCGCTCGGTGATGTCCTTGATCACGCCGTCGTAGGACAGGAGTCTCCCGGAAGAATCCTTGCGCAGGATGATCGTGTCGCACACCCAGCGCGCCGCTCCGTCCTTCCGGATGATGCGATGCTCGAAGGGCGGACTTTCTTCCCCCGCCAGAATGCGCCGCACGCGCTCCTGGACCGGTTCGCGGTCCTCCGGCGCGATCATGCGGACCCATAGATAGGGATCGGCGTCGAACTCCTGCGGCGCGTAACCGGTCACCGTCGCGCAGCCCGGCCCTTGGATCGTCTCGACGGCGCGGCCGTCGACGACGCGCACCCGGTACTGGTAGTCAGTGAGACTCTCGGTGATGCTGCGGTATCGGAGCTCGCTTTCCTTCAGCATCTCCTCCGCGCGCTTGAGTTCCGTTATGTCGCGGATGATTCCCCGATAGGAAATCGTGACGCCCCGCGCGTCCTTTACGGCGGTCAGGGCGCAGTAAGTCGTCATGAGGTCGCCCTTCTTCGTCTTCAGTGTTCCTTCGTATTCGGCCGTGCCCCTATCGTCGATCATGGCCTGTATCCGCTTCCTGTCCGGAGAAGAGGCGAAGAGATCCTGCGCCAGGTCGAGGCGCGATACTTCCCCCGATGCGTCATAGCCGAAGAGGCGGATGCCCGTCTTGTTCATATCGAGGATCTCCCAATCGGGAGACATGATGAATAGGCCGTCGAAGGACTCTTCGAAAAGAGTCCGGTATTTCTCCTCGCTCCGGTTCAGCTCCTCGGCTATGCGGTCCCGCTCGCGAAGCGCGCGCAGGACGACGATCCCGAAGGCCATATCGCCGGCCAGCTCCTCCAGGAGCCTAACCTCCTCCGGCGTGAAGGCCCTGGGCTCCGTGGAGTAGATGCAGAGGACCCCGAAGCTGGCGGCGCCATCGTCCTTAAGAGGCAGGGCGATGCTCGAGCGATAGCCCCGCCGCAGAGCGCCATCCCGCCAAGGGGCGGCCTCGGGATCGGTGGCGAAATCCTGGATGAAGGCGGTTTCCCCGTTCCGGATGGCCTTGCCCGCGGGGCCGCGGCCGCGCTCAGTGTCGGCCCAGGTCAGCTCGGCCCGCCCGAGGTAGCCTTCTTCGACCCCGGACCAGGCGACGGGGCGTATATTCCTCGCCTCGTCGTCCACGGCGTAGCCGACCCATGCCATGCGGTAACCCGCGTCGTCGCAGGTGATGCGGCAGATGTCGTCGAGGAGCTTCAGCTCGTCCTCCGCCCGCACCATTGCCTGGTTGCACTTGCTGACGGCCCGCAGCTCGCGGTTCAGGCGGCGCAGCGCCTCCTCCGCCCGATTGCGCTCAGTGATATCTATATAGCTGGCTCGAACCAATCGATGTCTGTCGGAGGGCAATCTGGTAAGGCGCGTCTCGCAGGCCAGTCGGACGCCGTCCGCGCGGAGGACCGGCAGCTCGAATTCGAGGCTTTCCCCTCTTAGGGCCCGCTCCGCATGATCGGAAAAGGCATCCTCATCCCGCCGACCGGATCCTCCCATCCCGTTGAAGAGCCGCTGCGGATCGGACCGCAGCAGTTCCTCGCGGCTGCGGCCGAACAGTTTCTCCGCGCTGGTATTGGCGTCTACCAGCCTTCTCAGATCGGCATCGTAAACGATGATCGCGTCCGGCGCCTGTTCGATGAGCGCCCGAAAGCGCGCTTCGCTCTCGACCAGGACGCGACGCGCATCCTCGAAGTACACAAGGATCATCCCGACGCAGACGAGGAGCGCGAGGAGAGCGCTGATCCAGCGGCCTGCCAAGTCCCAGGTGCCCGAAAGCCAGAAGAACCCGAGTTTATGGATTCCCCATAATATGAAGGTTCCTCCGACAGCCAATTTCCCGACTCCGCGGATGCGACGGCTGCGGATGAAGACGAGCCCCGTCAAAATCTGCATGCCGCCGGCGAGCAGGTGAGCCAGGCCACCGGTAAGGATCATCGATGTTCCCAAGGCATTAGCCGCGATGCCTGCCGCGGAGACGCCGAGCCACAGGGGTCGAAGCAGGCGCGGCTGGCGATAATTCGCGAAGGAGCACCCGCCTTCGAGCAGGAAGACGGCCGACCAGAGCTCGCAGACGTCGGCCAGCGTCCGGCTGATGCCCGACGTGTCCACTGCCGTCGCGATCAGCAAGAACGCGTAGCGCAGCGCGTAGGAGACCCAACCGTAGATCGAGAGCTTGAGGAAGCGGTCCGGTTCCAGGTGGTATAAGTCGACGAAGAGCAAGGCAACGCAGGAAGTGGCGAGCCAGACACATACGTAGGTCAATAATGCTGACATTGGCAACTCCCTGGCCGCGGCTTACCGCTTTTTGAGATGCGAAGCTCCCTTAATTGTAGTATTTCAAATTAGCCTTTGAAAGGCGCCAAAAATCACCTCACGATCGAGGGGTCTCAATCCCGCTTCCCCGAAGGGATCTCGGTCAGTATATTCGTCCCAAGGGGGCAACCAAGCCATGAATCGTCCGTTATTGGTGATTTTCCTGGCGGGTTTCGGCGCGGTCGGGCTGTTCGGATCGGGGTCGTATTCGCAGCCGAGCGATACGAGCGGTCCCCAAAGCGCCGGTACGCCCAAGACTGCCGCCGATTTCTATGCCGTCGGCTTCAAGGCTTCCGCCGCCAAGGACTATAGCGACGCGATAAGCGATTTCACGTCCGCCATCTCGATCAAGGCGGATTACGCCGAAGCCTATAATATGTTGGGTTATTGCATGAGGATGACGGGGAAGGTCCAGGACTCGATGAAGAACTACCAGAAGGCCTTGGAGCTGAAACCCAATTTCCCAGAGGCTCGGGAATATTACGGCGAGGCCTTTCTTATGGACAACAATCTAGGCGGGGCGGTCGCGCAGTACATTATCATCCAGAAGACGAACCAAAAGCAGGCTGCGATACTGCTCGCCAGCATCGCCGATTACCTGAAAGACCATCCGGCGCCGTAATGCCGCGCCGATGGCCCCGGCTTCTCGCGGGGATGGCGGTCGTCCTGTGGGTGTCTGCATGCTCTCCCACGGCCCAAGAGCTCGGCTCCAGGCTGATCGGGACTTGGGAATTCCAAGCCGACGGAATGAATTGGAAGTGGGCATTCAACCGAGACGGTTCCGTATCATGGAAGATCCTGGGGCAGACCGATATGGGCGGGAAGAGCGTCGACATAGCGGGGGACGGCAGCTACAGCTTCGATGGCGCCGTCTTGCTCCTGAGACTCAATAAATTCGCGGGAGTGCCCGGCATGTGGCGTTCCCAAGAGGCGGCTCCCGGATTCGACCCTACGACGAAAGTAAAGGTTCGCTTCGCGGGGAAGGACGCGATGAACTGGTCATTTTCCACCGAGGCGCTAGGGGCGCAGGATTTCAAAGTATCGAGAAACGACTAAGACCCGGAGGAATCGGCGCTCTCCGACACGACCGCGGCGTGATGGACGGGAAAATTCACGGAACTCGCGATGAAGCAGAGGCTGTGGGCCTTCTCGTGCAGGTCCATCGCGAGAGCCTTCTTGCCCTCTCCCGCGATCTCCACCTTCGGGCGGAGCGTGACCGACTCGAAGCGACCCCCGCCGTCGGGGCTAGTCTTCATAACGCCCGACGCGTCATCCGCATAGCTCAGGACGGAGATACCGTTGCGCGCGCAGAGCGCAAGATAGGTCAGCATGTGACAGGAGCTGAGGGACACAATCAGAAGATCCTCGGGGTTGTACCGGTCTCGCTCTCCGCGGAAGGCTGGATCCGCCGTTCCGACGAGATCGGGCTTGCCGGCCACCCGGACGCGCCACTGCCGGCCGTAGCCTTGATAGCTGGCGGTGCCTTCGCCCAGGTTGCCTTCCCAGACCGGCGGGACGCGTATTCGTGCGTTGCGTTCATGCTACCAAGATAATGAAGAAGTCGGAATCGGGCGACCGGGACTCAGGCCGGACCGCGGTCCCGGCAGTACCTCCAAACGGCCTCTTCCACGGTAGGGAGGTCTCCGAAAAACTCCTTTGGGGTTCCAGGGTCGCGGCAGACATAGGCTCCGCTCCCGACCCACTTTCCACATTATTCCTTTCATCTGGCCCTGGCCGCGGCGTCCAAGGGCACAAAATAGACATAGTCCCGGAACTCCAGGTTCTGATTCCTGTCGAAATACGGATGGCCTTCGTTGGCGTTCGAGTGGCAGGTGACGCAGTAGTTGCCCATGAATACCTGTTCCTTTCCGTCGGGCAGGTCCCGCGTGAGCCAGAGCCAGCCGCCCTGCGAGCGAGGGTCCTTGGGAGCCTTCACCATTATCGTAAGCTGGATCGGGCCCTCGCCGGGGGCAGGCTTGGGCCTAGCATAGACTTCCTTGACGATCACCGTACCCTCGGGGAAGTCCCAATGGAGCTTCCCCCCGACGAGGGTCGGCGCGACGGAAAAGCCGATCGCGTTCATCCGGGGAACGCGGAGGCGGTCCATGTGACCGGGAATGGGATAGTCGAGCACGGTATCGGTCGTCTTCCTCCACGTGGGATAGTCCGGAGTCGCGTACACCCTCTCCTCTTTCTTCGCGCAGGCCCCGAAGAGGACTGCGAGCGCGATCAAGACAAGACATCCGCGCTTCACGACTTCCTCCCGGATTCCGCCCGCAGGAACCAGACCTTCTGCGGCTCTACCTTCCCCTTGAGCTTCGCGCTGTAGGGGCCCGCGAAGGAGAACTCGGGCACCGCCGCGTTCCGCATCGTCGTACTGACGAGGATTTGCCCGCCCTTCGCCAAGGAACAAAGTCGGCTGGCCGTGTTGACCGGATCGCCGATCATCGTGAAGTCCGCCCTTCTCGCGGAGCCCACCATTCCGTGAATGACCATCCCGTCGGTAATGCCGATCCCCACGTTGAGATTGTCGAATTCCTCCGCCTTGCTCGCGCAGAGCCCGACGATGGCGAGGGCCGCCCGGCACGAGCGGCGCGCCCCATCGTCGCCCGTAAAGACGGCGAAGACCTCGTCGCCGACGAATTTGTCGATATCCCCCCCGCACTCGTGGATGATGCGGGACTGCTCGTCCAGGATGCGGTTCAGCACCACGACTACCTGCTCGGGGCCGTGCTTCTCCGTGTAGGACGTAAAGCCGCGCACGTCGGTGAAGAAGAGGATGCGCTTGACTCTCCGGGGCTCCTGCCCCGCCCGCAGGGAGCCGATCGTCCCCGCCGAGACGTACTTGGTGAGCTCGAAGCGCTCGTGGAGCCCCTCGACCATCGTGTTGACCGTGCGGGCGAGGTTGCCTATCTCGTCCCTAGTCCGCAGATTAACCCTTCCCTCGAAATGGCCGGCGGTGACGTCCATGCAGAGCTTGCCTATGGACTGGACTGGATCGAGGACGACGTTGCGCAGGAAGGAACCTATCACCAGGGCGAGGAGGCCCACGACGATCACGAAGCCCGCGCCCGTCCCCGCGAGCGCGAGGCTCGTCGTCCGCACGTCGTCGGAGATGTCGGTGCGGATATCTATCACTCCCCGGACCGTATGGTCGGCCCCATGGCAGACGGTGCATTTGGGCAGATTGATGAGGGGCCTATACGCGTGGAAGAAGGCCCTCCCGCCGACGTCGTCGCGAAAGAACAACTCGTTCGGCGGAGTCTGGGCCGACTCCATGAAGCGCTTGGGCGGCGTGGCCGGGGCCGAGACGGGTCGATCCTGGGGCTGGAATCTCCGCATGTTGAGATTCGCGTTGACCGTCTCTATCGTCTTGTTGTCCGAGAAAGCGAGGGTGCCGTCGCGGCGATAGAGCGAGATGAAGGTCCCCGGCGTGCGAATCGAGACGTTAGCCAGCGTAGTGACGGCGAGGGGCGCCTGGCCCGGGATCATCACGCTCTCGATAGCGGTAAAGAGGATGTTGGCGTTCTCGAAGACGCCCTGCTGGGTCTTTCGGTTGTAGGCGGAGATCAGTGATGTAGCCAAGGCGCCGAGCGCCGCGCCGATGCCGACGGCCAGAGCGATGACGATTATCAGATTGATCTTGACGGTGAGAGACAGGGCTCGGCGGTTTCCCACGGCGCAATACTAAATCGGCCATAACCGGAAAGCAATAGCTAATAGCATTCGTGAGTGAATTAGACGAATTTGACTTTGCCGCGAGTATTTTCAGCCTGAAAAATCCTCCATTGCAAATTGCAAGCCATCATCCGCCAAGGGTCGGCGGATATTAAGACCGAAGCGGCCGGTCTTTCCGGCTCTTGACAGCGAGAACGATGAATATATGATAATCTCAATGAAGCCAAACACGAGAGTCGCCATTGCGGTCATCGCTGCGGCCATAGCCCTCGAACTATCCATGGCCGGATGTCCCTCGAGGAAGGGGGCGTCCGCGTCCGATGCGCCGGCGTCCAATGTCTCCGCCTCCCCGACGCGAGGCAAGATCGTATACCTCGAGGGTGAGGTGAAGATCGACGGCTCGGCGGCTGAAATCGGCCAGCAGCTCGGAGCCAAGGCGCGCATCGAGACGGGGCCCAACGCCAGCTGCGAGATAGTCTTCGACGAGAAGAACGCCCTGCGCGTGAGCCAGAACGCCGTAGCATCACTGGATTTCTCCGGTATCGTCAAGGAAGTCTCGCTCAAGAAGGGCGGACTCAGCTCGGTGCTCAGGAAGCTTGGCCAGGTTGCCGGGCAGGACAGCTTCCGCGTCGTGAGCGATACGGCGGTCGCCGCCGTCCGCGGCACTTGCTTCTGCGTCTGGGTAGACGAGAAATCCACCTACGTGTGCGCCTGCAACGGGTCGGTCAGGACGATCGACGCCAAGGGGAGCAACGAGCTCATGATAAGCGCCGCCCACCACGACGCGCGAAACTACGTGAAGGACGGCTCCGCCATACACATCGCCGTCGCCGGGATCGAGCACCACAGTGACGCCAGCATGGAGTCCCTGGCGGCGAGGATCGGGGAGAAGATCGATTGGACTAAGAAGGATTAGCCGGGATTTTCATGCCGAGCCCGATCTATAAGCGCAGGCTACGAGGCCGAGCGAGAGGGCCGCGATAGGCTGGCGATCCGGCAGCTGATGTGATCGTCGCGCCGCAGATCCCGAGCGGCAAAATGCGATCGACAATCACTCTTAAACCGTGCTTCCGGCCATTATCCCTATAGTATTTCTCCATCCTGCTCAAGGGTTCCAAGTTTGTGCTGACTCCTTGCCCATAATTCACTAATTTAGTAATAAATCAACATCGTGGGAGGGTTACAATGCGCCTTCGCCGGTTTCCAATCGCCCTTACCCTCATCCTGACAGTCATATCCGCTTCGACCGTCATCGCCCAGGACAAAAAAGTGGCGCTCGTCATCGGAAATTCAGCTTATCGAAAAGTACAAACCTTATCGAATCCAGTTAACGACGCAAAAGATGTGGCAGCCTCCCTGAAACGGATCGGGTTCACGGTATTGGAGCAAACGGATCTCGACCGAAAAGCCATGCGCGGTTTAATCGAGGATTTCAACAAGGCCATTCAAGGGGCCGATATCGCCCTCTTCTATTATTCGGGGCATGGCGTGCAATTCGATAACGAGAATTATCTCGTGCCTGTCGATGCCGAGGTTACGGTTAAAGACGATGTTCCCGACGAATGCATAACCCTTTCCCGAATTACCGGACGAATGATGGAAGCGGGAGCGAAGACGAATGTCATTTTCCTCGACGCCTGTCGCGATAATCCCTTCAAGGCGGTGTCTCGAGGCATCGATCGCGGCCTCACCGTAGTGCAGCAAAGGCCGCCCGAGAGCATCATCGTCTATGCGACCGCCGAGAATATGAAGGCTGAGGATGGCAGCGGGAAAAACGGAACCTTCACGGCGGCGCTGCTGAAGAACATAGAGCGTCCCGAGTCGCTCACCGACATCCTCCTCGACGTGAAAGCGGAAGTCCGCAGGGAAACGAACGGCCAGCAACAGCCCGCGGAGTATGATAACATGACCCAGCATGTCTATTTAGCCGGCGAAAGAGCGGCCACGACGCCCGCATCGACACCGCCACCTGTTGCCGTCCCGACACTTAGCGTGACTCGGGTATACGGTAGTCTATCGGTAACGACCCTGACGGACGGAACTTTATACGTGGACGGCCAGGATATCGGAGCTATCCAGGCGGGGGAGAACGCAAAAGTAGACTCAGTGGAGATCGGCAGACGAAGCCTCCAACTGCGCTACGCCGATGGCCAAGTGGAAAGTCGGGATACAAATGTAAAGGAGGGACGGGCCTCAAGTGTTTCATTCACCTATAAAAAAACCGCTCCGACCTACAAGATCGGCGATACAGGTCCGGCCGGCGGTATTGTCTTCTTCGACAAGGGCCGGTATTCAGACGGCTGGCGCTACCTCGAAGCCGCCCCGACCGACCAGAGCGACGGCATCCGATGGTATAATGGCAGTTACATCAATGTCAGGACCGGCACCGATATCGGAACGGGCAAGGCCAACACCGATGCCATCATCGCCGCGCAGGGGGAAGGGGACTATGCGGCCAACCTTCGCAGTAATCTAGTGATCAACGGCTATTCCGATTGGTTTCTGCCTTCCCGGGGCGAATGCGAGGCAATGTTGCAAAACATGGAAAAGGCGGGCCGAGGCGGATTGAGCAATAATGCTTACTGGTCATCGACGCAATACGATGACAATCATAACTTCATGGGAGCGTTCGGCTATATGTTTTCCGAGAACCGCGATTTTATAGGGAACAAGGACGGCCCCTTTTCAGTCCGCATGTGTCGGGCTTTTTAGCCGTTTTTCAACTCGCTCGCTCGGATCGCCGGGAAGATCGCCGTATGCGGGTTATTTCCCAAGGCGGCGCAATCGCTTGAACGCCGACTTCAGCCGCTCTTGCGCGCGCCCGCCGTAGGGCGGATAGAAGTACGAGACAACGGAGATCGGCCCCTGGGCCAGCACGTTCCGCTCGTGCGAGAAGGTCTTGAAGCCGAAGAATCCGTGGTAATTGCCCGTGCCGCTCATGCCGATTCCGCCGAAGGGCAGGTTCGGGTTCCCGACCTGGATTATCAAGTCGTTGATGCAGGCGCTGCCCGAGGTCGTGCGCGAGATCAGCTCTTCGGCGGCTCGGCGGCCGCGCGAAAAGACGTACAGGGCGAGCGGTTTGGGTCTCGCGCGGATGTAGTCGACGACTTCTTCCGGAGAGTCGTACGCGATGACGGGAAGGATGGGTCCGAAGATCTCCTGACCCATGATCGCCATGTCGGCGGCGACCCCTGTAAGAAGGGTAGGCGCGGCGTAGCGCTCCCCTATATCGAAGCGGGCTCCGAACTCCGCCACCGCGCCTCTAGCCACCGCGTCCTTCACGAGCCCTTCCAGGCGCTCGCAGGCTCTTCGGTCGACGATACGCGCGAGGTTCGGCGAGGTGCGGCGTTCATCCTCGGTCCTGCCGTAGAAGGACTCGACGGCGCTCCGGGCGGCGCGGGCGAACTCGCCGACCGCCGCCGCGGGGCAGAAGAGGTAGTCGGGAGCGATGCAGGTCTGCCCGGCGTTGAGGCCCTTCCCCCACATGATCCTACGGGCGGCCTCCCCGATGTCCGCGCCGTCGAGGAGGACCGTCGGCGATTTGCCGCCGAGCTCGAGCGTGAGGCCCGCGTGGACCCTCGCCGCCGCCTCGCCGACCCGAGCGCCGACCGTCGGGCTCCCCGTGAAGAACATGTGATCGAAGGGGAGCTCCAGGAGGAGCTCCCCGAGGGTCGCGCCAGCGCCCTCGACGACGGCGATTTCGTCCGCCGGAAAGATCCCGTCGAGCAGGGAGGCGATGAACGCGGAGGTCCGCGGTGTCTTGTTTGAGGGCTTGGCGATGACGCAATTGCCCGCCGCGATGGCCGCGACGAGGGGAGCGACGAGGAGATGGAAGGGATAGTTCCACGGGGACATGATGAGGACTCTGCCCTTCGGCTCGTAGCGGACCCGACTCCTAGACAGTGGCAGGGCGATGGCGCCTCCCACCCTCCTGTCGCGCATCCAGGATCCCAGCCTCTTTCTCGCGAAATCTATCTCTTCGACGGACGTTATCACCTCGCTTAGCCATGTCTCAGTCTCGGGTTTCCGGAAATCGTCCCGGACGGCGGAAAACAGCTCGTCCTGGCGACGCAGAATGGCTCCGCGGAGCCGCTCGAGCTTGGCAACCCGCTCGGCCGAGCTCGTCGATGCGACTTTCCAGCGGTTGGCGCCCTGGCGGTCGAAAATGGCGCCCAACTCGTCCTTATTCCCTATCTTCATGGCGCCGACCTCCCTAAGCCCGACATGGCCCCATTGTACTGCGATCGGTCCAAGCGTCAAGCCGGCTCCCCTAGGAAGCTCTTCCGCATTCGCCCGTCTCAATTCTCCGTCTCGTATCCCCATCGATCAGCTCGAGCCTAATGGCGCCGGAGAGTCCTTCGGTCGCCGCTAAGGTCGAAGGCGCGGAGGGTGCATCTCATACGGACGAGACAACAGGCCGCCGCGATTCGAGCGTCCTTCGGGAAGGGGCAAGGCGGCTCGGAAACCTCGTGAAAGAGCCATATTTGCCCATAAAATGGACTAGAAATCTCGAGCCATCCGGGGAACGGGATGCGCGATCCGTGCGGAGGGAAGGATGCGAAAAAGAAACTCGTTCATGCATCCGGATACTTTCAATTCAAGGAAAAGCACTTTCACGATAGTTCCGAGATCCTCGTCCGGTCGGAGAACTATTATATGAATGGATCGACAGCGCCGGCGACTTCCCCATTGAAGCCGCTGGGAGACTACCCGGTCAATCGTAGGTTACTATATCCCGTACCGCTAGAAGACCCTTCACCTTCTAGCCATCGGGGCGCGGGAGGGATGAGGAGTGCGTCCGCCGGAGAGCAACGACGAGCTCATCGAGCTCGTGAAGCTTCGAGCCGAATCCTTCCTCGGAGGGGGCAATCGGGATAGGCGGGTGCTGACTGCGCTGCGCGCCCTGGATCGCGCGGCCTTCCTCCCCCCAGACTCGCGATGGGCCGCCTACCTCGACGAGCCAACGGCCATCGGGCTGGGACAAACCTGCTCCCAACCTTCGATGGTCGCCATCATGCTCGACCGGCTGCGCCTCTTCCCCGGCGCCCGCGTCCTGGAAGTAGGGGCGGGCTGCGGCTACGCCGCGGCCGCCCTCGCCATCCTATGCTCTCCGGGCGGGTCGGTGATCTCGGCCGAGATCCTGCCCGAGCTGGCTGCCGCGGCCCATGCCAACTGCGTCGTCGCCTTGGCGACCGTGCCATGCTCGTTGGAGATACTGGCGATCGACGGCTCGGCCGGGCTGCCTGATCGAGCGCCTTTCGACCGCATCCTCCTCTCGGCCGGAGTGCGCCGTCGCTCCTTCCGGGAGGAGCCGCTGTCGGCGCAGCTCGCCGAGGGCGGGATCCTGATCTACCCGGAGACCAGGGGAAAGCTATACCGCGTAACGCGCCGATCGGATCGCCTAGTCCGCGAAAGCTGGGACGGCGTCGCCTTCGTGAGCCTCAGGGGCGGCAACGCCTGACGCCCGTCGTCGGAGATATCGAGCCTGGCGACCCTTTTCGCGCTTCGCGGTCCCGCACGGCGTCCGCCATGTTCCCGGATATCCCGATCCAGGCTCACTTCAGCGAGAACGAGCCCGCTTCGTCGAAATCGAGGGGTACCGGATCCTTCCTGATTTCATCCGGCAGCTTGATGAGGGCCTTGCCTTTGACTTCGAATGTCCCTTCCCGCGCGGAGAACAGGCTTCGAACTTCGCGAGATAGCTTCGCGGAGCTGAAGACGTTGTCGATAGTGACGCGGCTTCCGTCGGGCTCCTTCACGATCTCCGCGCTCTCCCCAAGAACGAGACTTTCGCCGTTCACCGAGACCGCGTAACCCAGCTTGTCGAAGGAAAGCGGGCCCTTGGCCTCGTTCCTGATCCCGATCGCGAAGCGTACAGTGAGCGGAACATCCAGATCGGCAGGGTCGATCACCGGCGCGGGAGCCGCCCTGCCCTCCAGCACGTCCTTGAAGACGCCGAGCGCCCTGTCGGGATCCGCCTTCCTTCCCGATCGGGCGATCGCCTCGGCTATCTGCTCGCGGGAGGGCGGGAGTACGCTGAAATCCAGGAGGGCGACCTGCGGCTTTATGGCGGGAATCTTCCTGGTAAGACTGTACGTGAAGGTGATCGAATCCGGCAGGCCGATCATCTTCGGGAGCGGGATCACGAGGGTACCGTCGATCACGGTAGTGAGCCAGTCCCGAGACGTATAGTCCGCGACGAGCTTGATGATGCCCTCGTATGCCAGGGTAACGGTGAACTCGTTCGTTTTTTCGCCGTTCGCCGGGACGGTGAAGCCGCCCTGACTGGAAGCGGTGAACACCTTAGCGCCCTCCACGGTGAAGGCCAGCGTCATGCCCCCGAATGACAGCGCCACCGGATAGGGATTCTTGACCGCCAGGTCGACGAGGAAGGTTACATCGCGGAGGCTGATGGCCTGCAGCTGGAAATTCGTGATCTCGGCAGTCGGCTTGGGAAGATTGGCGGGGACGGGAAGACCGGCCGGTTTCGGGAGATCGAAGGCCCAAAACGGCGCCGATAGGGCGCAGAGGGTCAGAGCCAGAGCGATTCGCTTAGTCATTGAGCCGCATCCTTTCCGTCTTACGGGCTTCAGGCCCGAGCCTAGCCTCCAGCGAGAAGTCGCGAGAAAAAGGTCAGTACTCGGGCGAAGGAGTCCCTCGTCGCCCCTACATTGTAGCCTCCCCGCGAGTCGTTGAAGAAGGAGTGCCCGGCGCCGGCATAGAGATGGTATTCGAAGGGCTTGCCGACCTGCTTCATGCCCTGCTCGAAGACGGGAATGCCGGCGTTGATCCGGGCGTCGGTCGCGCCGTAGAAGGCGCAGACGGGACAGCCGATCCGAGCGAGCTTCTCCGGAGGGGGCGTCGCGCCGTAGAACACCGCCGCCCCGGACAATTCGGGCTCCTCGCAGGCGAGGAGGGCGGACAATCCTCCGCCCATGCAGAAGCCGACGCAGGCGATCGGCTGCCCTTTCGTCTCCGGCCGATCGTCGCGAAGATGGCGCACGGCCTCCCTGAGGGGAGCGGCGAAGCCCGCAAGCCGTCCCGGCGAGCCGAAAATAGCGCCGTAGGTCTCGCCGACGCGCGAGCGCGCCGCTTCCGGGAGCTTACCCAGCTCGGCTTCGCGGGCTGCCTGGTCGGCCCAGACTGCGGCCGGGAGACTCGACATGAAGGCCTGGAACTCGCCGATCCGCTCGCGTGTCAGCGGGGCCGTCCTCCGTCCGTCCTCCGAGTAGAGGTCGGGGGCCAGGGCCGCATAGCCTGACGCGGCGAATCTCCTCGTCACGTCCTCGATGTGATCGTCGACGCCCCAGGCTTCCTGGATGACCAGGATCGAGGGAATGGGCAGGGCCGCCAGCTCGGGCCTCGCGAAATAGCCGCTTCGGTTGCCGTACCGGATCCATTCGGTCTTGATACCCATGCATTTTCCTTTCCCGCTCCGGGTCGTATCGGTTATATTGAGGTAACTAAGATTCCCATGGTTATAAGACTACCCTCCGATGGCGACCCGGACGGCACCGTCGTCGAGAGTTCGGCGAGCGGAGGAACGAACATGGGGCCGTCCGGGGAGCGATTCCCGAGCGTCGGCGCAGCTTCGGGACGGTCGGATTTGAACCGACGATCTTCAGCTCCCAAAGCTGACGCCTTAGCCTCTAGGCTACGTCCCGATTTTCGGGTCCACGGTATTCCGCGGCCGGCGCCTTTGTCAAGATCGCCCTGATTTCATGTTGACACCCCAGGTCGGCAGTTTATAATACTTCGGTTTACCTTGCTTCATAGGTACACGCGCATTGCACCACAACTAAGGAGCGTTTATGGCGTATTCGACGGACCACATCCGGAACGTGGCTTTAGCGGGCCACGGCGGCACGGGCAAGACCACTCTGCTCGAGCATCTCCTGTTCCAGGGCGGAGCCATAGCCAAGCCGGAGACGATCGAATCGGGAAAGACGACGAGCGACTACGGCGAGGACGAGATAGCGCGGAAGATCTCGATCCACGCTTCGCTCACCCACGCCTCGTACAAGGACATCAAGATAAATTTCATGGACACTCCCGGATCGTCGGACTTCGTCGGCGACGTCATCCTCGCATTCCGAGCCTGCGAGTCCGCCATAGTGACGATCGACGCCAAGAGCGGTGTTCAGATCGAGACGATCAAGCTCTGGCGGCACCTTGAAGGAAGCGGGAAGCCGAGGGTCGTATTCGCGTCCAAGCTGGACGAGGAGAGGGCCTCCTTTCAACGCGCCCTCGACGACGTGAAGGACAAGTTCAAGACCGCCCCCGTCGCCGTCACGATCCCGATGGGCGAGGGCGGCTCGTTCAAGGGCGTCGTGGACGTCCTCAACGGAGTAGCCTACGCCGTGCCCGCGTCTCACGACCAGAAGGAGGTCGGCGCGCCCGTGCCCGCCGACATGGCCGCCGCGGTGGCCGAGAGCAGGGCCAAGCTGTTCGAGGCCGCCGCCGAGGGAGACGACGAGCTCATGGAGAAATACCTGGGCGAGGGTGAGCTCTCCCAGGAAGAGACGCTTCGAGGCCTCAAGGAGGCCTTCGCCGCCGGGAGGATAGTCCCCGCCTTCGCTGGATCGGGGTCGCGCAACGCGGGCACCGCTGCCCTCCTCGACTTCATCGCCTCCCTCGCGCCGAGCCCGACGCAGCTTGCGCCCGAGCGAGTACGGGATCCCGACGGCAACGACGTTGAGGTGGCCGTCGACGCTTCCAAGCCCGCCGCCGCCTTCGTCGTAAAGACACAGATCGACCAATTCTCCGGAAGGCTTTCGTACGTCAAGGTATTCACCGGCAAGATGGCGCCCGACCTGGAGATCGTCAACGTCCGCGACGGCCGCAGGGAAAAGCTGGGCAAGCTCTACACCCTCCAGGGCAAGAGGCTCGAGGAGGTCCGCGAGCTGGTGGCCGGCGACATCGGCATCATTGCGAAGGCAGTTGATTTCAAGACCAACGATACCATCTCGGCCTACGACAAGCCCTTTGCCTTCGCCAAGCTGCGCCTCCCGACCCCGGTTCACACGCTCGCCATCTCCGCGGCGAACAAGAAAGAGGAAGACAAGCTCAACGAGAACCTCCTGAAGGCGACGGAAGAGGATCTCACCTTTCAGGTCCATTTCAATTCCGAGACGAAGGAGACCGTGATCTCGGGGATGGGGGAGCTCCAGATCAACATGATCCTCGAGAAGATCAGGAACGCGACCAAGATCCAGGCCGAGACGAGGATGCCCCGCGTGGCCTATCGCGAGACGATCACCAAGAAGGCGAGCGCCGAATACACGCATAAGAAGCAGACGGGCGGCCATGGACAGTACGCGCGGGTGGTCTTCGACGTCGATCCGATCGAGCGAGGCGCGGGCTACCAGTTCGAGAACAAGCTGTTCGGCCAGTCCGTCTCGAAGGGCTTCATCCCCGGCATAGAGAAGGGCATCCATCAGGCAATGGAGATGGGCGTAGTGGCGGGCTATCCCGTCGTCGACGTCAAGACCGCGATAACCGACGGAAAGGAGCATCCGGTCGACTCGTCGGAGATGGCCTTCAAGCTCGCATCCCGCGGGGCGTTCCGCGAGGCGACCCGCAACGCCAACCCCGTCCTCCTCGAGCCTATCATGAACCTGAAGGTATTCGTCGAGGAAAAGAACCTCGGGGACGTGATGTCCGACCTCTCGGGAAGGCGCGGCCGCATTTCCGGGCAGAATCCCCTGGGAGGGGGTATCGTCGAGGTCGACGCGCAGGCGCCCCAGGCCGAGCTTCTGCGCTACGCCATAGATCTCCGCTCGATGACCAGCGGCACGGCTTCCTTCGAGGTTGACTTCGACCATTACGCCCCGATCACCGGCAAGATCGCCGAAGACGTGGTCAAGGCGGCGACGGCCTTCAAGGTCC
>CAZBGA010000009.1:0-19557 GCA_964491385.1 uncultured Treponemataceae bacterium
GGAGAAGCTGCTTTTCGCCTCCGACGGCTACACGCCCTTCGGGAAGGTCGCGATCACGTATATACCCGGTTCGATCTCGGTTTCTGTGGACCAGGAGGGAGGATTCGCTTCCCTCGATGGCGATACTGCAGTATCCCTTCCTCATATTTTCGAGAATGTAATACCCGGCGATCATAAAGTGCGGATACTGGATATAAAGGTAGCTGTCCCGGTCTACAAGTCGGGCTTGAAAAAGAAGCAAGGCTTAGAGCAGATCGATGAAAAGACGGAGATATACGAAGGCGTAGAGGAGAGCGTCTCGGTCGAATCAGGAAAGCAATTTAAGCTCCACCCAGATCTCAATCTCGGCAAAGCGGGACTTCGAGTAGAAGAGATCCCGAAGGGATCCACGCTCCTGATCGACGAGGACGAATGCTCTCTTGCGACGATTCCCGGCGGCAGCATGGTCTTCGATGGGACAATCTTGGCGGGCAGCCACAAACTGATGATCGTAAACGGCAACGAAACCGGCATTTCAAATATCCTTCTGCCGGTCAACGAATCGAAGACGTATTCATACAGTACCCAATTTTTCCGTTGGACGACGCTTCCGAAGGCCTCTATCAAGATCGATGGCAATTTCGACGAATGGAACTCCATCCCCGCCATAATTACGTCAGGAACACAATCTCCGGCCAATAAAAATATGGCGATCGACAAAGTCTACCTCGCGGTCGACGACAACAACCTATACTGGAGGATCGACATCAAGGACGCAACTCCGAGCTCTCATTCCCATCCGAACAATTTCGACTCTACCCATCATTCAGACTACATAATAAACTTGCAAAAGCGTAATAATCATATAGGAGTCAGTATACTTTTTTGGCCAGGCGACGGCCAATGGAAAATCCATCCTTACCAACTCGTCGGCGGAAAATCTGAAGATATCGAAAAGGCTGGGAAATTTCAAATGAAAGGCTCCTATCTCGAAGCCTCGTTTCCCTTGAACCTGATCAAGAAGTATCTCGGTGCCCTTACTCCCGGAACGTACTATAAGGTATACGTCAACACTGGGTATAACGATACTCGGGATCGCTGGCTTGAAGATTCTGGAGACAGGACCGAGGAAAAGTGGCTGCAATTCTAATGCTTCTCGTCTGGTCGCAAAACCGGCGAGCCGCCGTAGATGTATGGAGGATATTCGGCCTATACGTAAATTCGAAGGAGGGGCAAAATGCCAGTAGCTCTGTGCAACGGAATCAACATCGACTATAGGGTCGAAGGCCGGGGGGATCCATTGGTCCTGATCATGGGTTTCACAGGCGGTCGCAATTTATGGATGTTCCAGGTGCCTGCGTTCAAGAAGCATTATCAGGTCGTGACATTCGACAATCGGGGGGTCGGCAAATCGGACAAACCGCGAGGACCATATTCCGCCCGGATGATGGCAGAGGATACGATCGCCCTCATGGATCACGTAGGGATCAAGAAGGCCCACGTGCTTGGCTTTTCCATGGGGGGAATGATCGCGCAGGAACTCGCCATCAATTACCCCGAAAGGGTGGCGAAGCTGGTGCTGGCGGCGACCTATGCCTGCAGCGATGACGGTCCCAATGGAGGGACTCCGGAACTGGTCGAGGCGCAGAAACTTCCGATAAAGGACTACGCGATCCGCCTTGCGAATCTCGTTTCCGTCAGTCCGCTGAGGCTCGTCTTCGGCACTCTGCAGAAGCTTCAGCTGAGATTCATGGACGATTCGGGCTGCACCGGCCTGAGCGGGCAAAAGGAAGCCTGCCTCGACTACGATGCGGCGGACAGGCTACGGTCCATTCAATCGTCTACCCTGGTGATGGTCGGGACAGGCGACAGGGTATTGAAGCCTTCATCGAGCGAAATGCTCGCCGAGCGGATACCGGGCGCCAAGCTCATCCGTTTCGAGAATGGGTCGCACATGCTGTGCACGGATTTTATCCGCAGGTTCAATGCGGAGGTGCTGGACTTCCTGGCGACAGGATAAGCGCCTTGAGCCGAAACCCGCCTAGCGCCTCGGAAGACCGAGGATGAAGGTCGCGACTGCGGCGGCCAGGGCAACGCCGGCGCCTATCGTCAGCCACAGAGCGCCGAGCTTGGCGGAGCGGACGAGCTCGGCCTCGCTCTTTAGGGATACGATGAGCCGCTTGCCGTGGTCTTTGCTCTTGCGGACCCGTAAAGCGCCGGCGTCGTCGCCGATCTCGCCGAACACATAGCCCTGGCGTCCGACGGGAAGGCACTTCTCCTCGAAGCGATAGCCGATGGTGCGCCGGCTGCCCACATTGACCATAGAATTGAGGATATAGGACCCGATGGTCCGAGCGCCTTCGCCCGGCTCGAATCTCGACATCGTCGTCTCGAGGTGGAATTCGGCGCCCGCAGGATCGATTTCGATCTTGCCGGTATCGTCGTCGATCGAGAAAAGGCAGCTTCGGGAGTTCGACGATACATTATCCGTTCCCCTCCGGGTTTGAGTCCGGCTCGATCCGTCGGAGTTCGTCTCGACGTAGGTCTCTTCGTACTCCCTGATGACCTTCGTCTCGTAATGGACGCATTTCGTCCCCGATAATTCCGCCTCGATCGGCGATGCGCAGACGATCGAGCCGCTGACTTCAATGTATTTGGAAAAGCTTCCAGCCCCGATCTCGGAAGCGGCGGCCTTCGCGTCGGCTTCGAGCGCGGCCGCCGTGACCTTCTCCGTCCCCGCGATGAGAACCGCCTTCCCGGCCATGACGCGGCCGATGATGCCCAGGACCACGGCGATACCTACTAGAACAACCGCGGCTATCAGCATTGGAGCCTCCTCGGAGTTATGAGAATGGTACCGGAACCTTCCCGAGTCAAGGTGGATTCCGCCTTCGCGTTGCCCGTCGGCTCTCTTGAATCCTCGAGAAAAAAATGTATATTGAACAGAGCGGGATTGTAGTGATAAATCTATATAAATGATTATCTATATAAATCGGGATCTCCAAGGGGCGATTAAGGATGAAAACGGCGTGGTGTTTCATTAGCCTGCTTTGCCTGCTTGTCGGTCTATCGGCGCAGGACCGCGGCTTGGCGGTGATCGCCCGTCAAGCCGCCGGATCGCCTAACTTCGATATAGGGAAGCAGTACGCGGTCATCATCGGGATCGATCAGTACCAGAACTGGAACCCGCTCAAGGCTGCGGTCGGCGAGGCCCAGGAGTTCAAGCGCGTACTGGCGGAGAACTACTACATCGACGAGTTCATCGAGCTCTATGACCAGGATGCCACGGCCGCGAATCTCCGCAGACTTTTCTCCCAGACCCTGCCCGCCAAGCTGGGCGTTCATGATTCGCTGCTCCTGTTTTACGCGGGGCACGGCTACCTGGACAGCGCATCGAACACGGGCTATTGGATCCCGGTCGACGGCGGCACAGACACCGCAAACCAGGACCGGTGGTTCGCGAATTCCCAGCTGCGAGGCTATCTGAGCGAGCTCCACGCGCAACGGATTCTCGTGCTGGCCGATTCCTGTTTTTCGGGCGACCTGCTGGATACCCGACGCGGCCCGGCCCCCGTCGTGGATGCCGCCTATTACCGGACGGCGCTGCAATATTCCGCGCGCCAGGTGCTGAGCTCCGGAGCCTCGCAGACGGTTCCGGACCAAAGCGAATTCGGCCGCGAGCTTGTGGGCTATCTGGAGCGCAACAGCGAGCCCCTGGTCGATGCGCTGTCCATCTACGAGCACATTCGAAAAGGGATCACCCAGACATTGCCCCTGTTCGGCGCCCTGCCGGGCAATGAAGCGGGAGCGAGCTTCGTGCTCTTCCGTAAGCCGGCGGCCCAGTCCGCGCAAGCGGCGCCGAACGCCGAGATGGCGCCCGCCGCGACTCCCACGATAACGGTCTCGCGGAGCTACGGCAGCATCATCGTCAGTGCCGCCACGGCTGGAGCGCTCTTCCTGGATGGGAAGTCGATAGTCGATTTGCCGGCAGGCGCGAAGGCGAAGCTGGACCCGGTTGAGGTCGGGGATCGGAGCCTCGAGCTACGCTACGCGGACGGGCAAGTGGAGAGTCGGAGCGCCGCCGTGGAGGAGGGGCAGGCCGCGATCGTATCGTTCACTTACAGAAAAGCCGCCCCGAGAGCCGCCGCAGGAGCGGTCCCTTTAGGTTTCGTCCTGGTACAGGGCGGAACATTTACGATGGGCAGTCCCGAATCCGAGGCGGGACGCCTGGACAACGAGGTCCAGCATCGGGTGACATTAAGCTCCTTCGCGATCGCGAGGACCGATGTGACGGTGGGCGAGTACAAAGCCTTCGTGAACGCCACGAAGTATAAGACCGGCGCCGAAGCGGAAGGGACGGGAGGCTATGCGTCCGCCGGCGGGCAATACGTTTGGAGACAGGACGCCGATTGGAGAAATCCGTATTTCGCCCAAACCGACGAGCACCCGGTCGTCGTCATATCCTGGTACGACGCGATAGCCTACTGCAATTGGAAGAGCCTACTAGAGGGTAAAAGGCCCGCCTATAGCTATAACGGCGAGGTCGATTTTTCGAAATGGCCGGCGGGCTGGAACATCTGGAAGGCGAAGACGGACATCGCCTGCGATTTCTCGGCATCGGGCTACCGCCTGCCCACCGAGGCGGAATGGGAATACGCGGCCAAAGGAGGGCCCGTGTCGAGCCTCCCGGCGACGGATGCCGTATATGCGGGGAGCGCGGCTATCGATGATATCGCGTGGTATGCCGGCAATGCCGGCAAAACGACGCATCCCGTGGCTCAGAAAGCGCCCAACGCTTTAGGGCTCTTCGACATGGCCGGCGATGTGTGGCAGTGGTGTCAAGACTGGTATGGCGACTATTCCTCGACGGAGCAGACGGACCCGCGAGGCCCCGATTCAGGCGGCAGCCGCGTCATCCGAGGCGGCTCATGGTTCGACATCGCGAAATTCCTGCGCTCGTCCTACCGGGACCATGATATAGGTCCCGGGTACCGCGGCCCGAACGTCGGGTTCCGGCTCGTATGTTCGATGGAAGGAGCGTCCGGCGCGGCCCGAGCGCCGATAGATCAGAATGCTCGATCCGCGGATAGCCTTGGCGTATCCGACAGGCTCCTAGCCGATCAGAAGCTCGTAAGCCCCAACCGAGAGTATACGTTGATAATGCAGCGAGACGGGAATCTGGTACTGTATTTCAACCCGACGAGGCACGCCACATGGGCGAGCAATACCTATGGCAGGACGAAAACGCCGTGCCTGATCATGCAAGAAGACGGAAATCTCGTGATTTACGACAATCCGGACGACACCACGCCGGATCATGCACTTTGGGCCAGCAACACCTATGGCAGATCAGGCGATCCGTGCCTGAAAATGCAAGACGACGGGAATGCCGTAGTCTACAAGTCTCCGGAGGACACGTCCCCGTCAAACGCCATTTGGGCGAGCAACACGTACAGACAGAAATAGCCGCCGGCTCCGATCCTACGGACGAAGCCCGAGCATCAAGGATGCGACGTTAGGCTCCGAGCCGTGCGCTCGGGGCGCGGAGGGCCTAGCCCGGCGACACCTGCCGCCTATAGAGAGAGGGCGTCACGCCCGTCCACTTTTTGAAGCAGGCGTTGAAGACGGATTTCGAGTTGAAACCCGCGTCGAAGGCCAGTTGAAGAATGTTCAGTTGGTCTCCGGCGGCCGACGCGAGCGCATGCTGCACGTACTCGACCCTGAGCTTGTTGATGAAGTCGTGGAAATTCACCTTGCCCCCGCAATTGATGATCCCGGATAATTCGTTTCTCGAATACCCCAAGGATTCCGCGAGATCGGAAATCGTCAACTCCGAGGATCGAAACAGCTCGTCTCGACGGGTGGCCTCCTCGATGAGCGCAAAATGGGATTCGAACTCTTCCCCGCTTTTTTTCGGACGCGGGGCCGCGAGGGCGTCTTCCGACGGCGGCAGGACGAAGTCCAATCGCAGCAACCCGCGCCACCCCAGGAATACGATGCTCCCCGTCATCAAGACCGAGATGAAAGGATTGAAGGCGACCAAGGGTATCCCTTCGAGCATGCGGATGTCCACGACGAGGAACGAAACGAGCATGACCTGGACGGATACGAGGAAGACGAGGAGCCAATTCCACGCGTAGCGGGAAAGATTCGAGACCGAGTCACTAACCTTCCGTCGATATTGCCCGTATTTTCGCAGCGAAAGGATCGAATAGACCCAAAGGCTGGCTTGAACGTACAGCCAGACGGTCCATTCTTCGGCGCTCGAGGCCCTGGCGGGCGAGAGTGTCGCTCGGACGAAGGCGATCTTCGCTTCCGCGGATTTCGCGAAGAATGGCGCAAGATACAGCAAGGACAGGAAGAACGGGAAAAAATGGAAGAGCGTCCTTTTCGCGAATCGGAAGCCGGGTTCGGTAATGGCGGAGACGTAGAGGAACAACAAAGGGCCGATGAGGAATTGAGTGGGAACGTAGACTTTCGCCAAATGAGGCAGGGAGCGATAGAAGCCCGTCGGGTACAGGACCTGATAGCAGATCGACAGTCCCGAGGACAGGACGAGGCCGGCGAGGTACCTATTCGCTCCGCCCCGACAAGGTTTTGCCGCCAATAGCGAGGAGAAGAAGACGGAAAGGAAGATTCCGAATGCCACGATCACGCACGAGATCCGTACCATCTCCTACCTCGGCGCCGCTTGATCGGCCCACGATAGCAGAAGGCGGGGGAAAAGATCAATGAATCCGTTCCCTGATGCATTTTCAGTCGTACATGTATATCCTGGCAATCGTGGTGGACGAATACCTGCGCGGCGAGGATTGGGACGAGCCTCCCGAGGAGATGGCCTTCGCGGCGCCGTATGGGGCCATTCTCGACGAGGCGAGGGCGCTCGTAGCCGAACTGGCCGCATCCGCTGATGGGAACGCGGCTACCGCCGCGCACGCGAATACCGTCGCGAAGGCCCTTCGCCTCTACGTGCTCGCCCCCGCCCTAGTCAACGTCATCCTCAATTACAAGATCTGCGTCGAGCACGGCCTGCCCTTGCATCCGACCGTCTACTACGAGCTCGCGGAGGCTCGCCGCTATAAGATGGACCATCCGATAGCGGAGCTGGAACTCGCGAACCGCCTCTACCTGTCGTCGATCGAGCTCGCGAGATCCGCTTACCGCCTCGATCCCGGATTCGGCGAAAGGGCCGCGGCCTTCGAGGCGCGATTGCCGCCCGAGATCCCCCGCTTCGTCTACACGGGCGGCCGGGACAGATACAGCTGGCGCGGCGCCGAGCCCGATAAGCTCGACGCCCTCGCGAAGAAAGTCCGCGCCTCCTATTCCCCCACCCTCCTCGTGGCGGCCGCGCACGGCGCGATCATGCCCGGCCTCCTGCTGGCCGAATACCTCGACCTGCCGCTCTATTTCGTGCGCTTTTCCATGTTCAAGCGCAAGGACGAGGCGCCGATCATCTCCCTCTCGGACGAAGTCTGGTTCTCTTCTTGGAGGAGGAAAAGCGTCCTCCTCTTCGACGAGGACGTGGCCAAGGGCACCACCCTCGAGCTTTTCAGCCGCCGACTGTCACCATTCTTCGGGGAGGCGAAGACCGCGTGCTCGATCCGGCATGCCGGCTCCTCTTTCGCGCCCGATTTCGCGGCCAGGCTCTGGTGGGAGTAACTTGAATCTTGACTTTTTTATCGATTGAGATATAGTGGTTTTCGAATGGAGCGACCATGACCAAAGTCAAGATATCGTACGCGCCTTCCGTGCGACGCCTACCTTCTTACCTCCATATAATCCGACAGGCGGAAAGAAGCAACGATTTCTATATTTCCGGGACCGTCATCGCGCAGGAGCTCAACCTCGAGCCGATCCAGGTCAGGAAAGATCTCGCGATCACGGGGATAGTCGGCAAGCCCAAGAAGGGTTACCCGGTCGAGGAGCTGATAAAGGCCATCGAGCGCTACCTCGGCTGGGATCAGAGTCACGACGCCGTCCTCGTCGGGGCGGGGAACCTCGGTTCAGCGCTGATGGGCTACCAGGAGTTCCAGCGCCACGGCCTCCGCATAGTGGCGGCCTTCGATACCGATCCCCAGAAGGTCGGCTCGCAGGTCCACGGAGTCCCCGTTCGCGCGATGGACAATCTCGAGCCGGGCATCCGGGCGATAAAGGCGGAGATCGCGATTCTCACCGTGCCCTCCCCCTTTGCCCAGGCCACGGCCGAGACGCTCGTGCGCGCGGGGATCACCTCGATCTGGAATTTCACGAATACAAAGCTCAAGGTCCCCGACCGGATCATCGTCCAGCGCGAGGACCTCTCGTCCGGCTATGCCCTGCTCTCGGTCCAGATGCTTTCGAGGAAGGCCCAGGGCCTGCTCTAGGCCTTGCCCCGGCGAAGTGTTCGACCATGGCCTCGGCTAGGGACCTCCGACAGGCCGAATTCTTCCGGAACAGACTCGTCAAGAACGAGAAGGCTCTGCGTCGCTGGGCGCGCTCCCAGGCCGTCGAGGCCCTGCGGCTCTACGACCGAGACATTCCCGAAGTTCCCTTGGCCCTGGACCGTTATGGAGACGCCCTCCTCCTCTCCCTCTACGAGAGGCCCTACGACAAGGACGAGGCACTCGAGGCCGAATGGCTCGAGATCATGTCGCTGGCCGCCGCCGATGCACTCGGGATAGCCCCCGGCGAGGTATTCACCAGGACCCGCCGGCGGCAGAGGGGCTCCGGCCAGTACGGAAGGATGGGCGGCGAGAAGGCCGAGCGGATAGTCAAGGAGGGCGGGCTATCCTTCATAGTCAACCTCTCCGACTACCTGGACACCGGACTCTTCCTCGACCATAGACCGACGAGGGCAATGGTCCGCGGCGAGTCGGCGGGCAAGGCGGTCCTCAACCTTTTCGCATACACCGGTAGCTTCTCGGTATACGCCGCAGCCGGCGCCGCGGCCTCCGTGACGAGCGTCGACCTCTCGAATACTTATCTCGCCTGGGCCTCGCGGAATCTGTCCCTGAACGGGTTCTCCGGACCGGCCTATCCTCTCGTCAGGGCGGACGTCGCCGCCTTCGCGAAGGAAGCCGAGGCGGCTGGGAGGAGATGGGACCTCATAGTCGCCGACCCGCCGACTTTCTCGAATTCGAAGGGGGCCGAAAAGGACTTCGACGTCAACGAGGACTGGTCTGCCCTGGCGGGAGCCTGCGCGAGGCTCCTGGCGCCCGGAGGAACGCTGTACTTCTCCTCGAATTCCCGCAGGCTCAAGTTCGCTCCGGCCCTCGCCGCCGAGATCGCCCCGGGCGAATGGGAGGACATCAGCGCGCGGACGATCCCGCCCGACTTCAGGGACGCGAAGGCCCACCGCTGTTGGAGGATGAGGGCCCTTCCGCGGGCGCGGACCCGGGGTAGTGAATAAAAAATACCTCTTGCGGGCTTGAATATTACGGAGTACTTTAGTGAAGTTAATAATAAAGGAGAAAAAATGCGGATCACGACGAAAGGTCGCTATGCGCTCCGCGCCGTCCTTGCCCTGGCCCGGTCCAGCGATGAAGGGAAGCCCGTCTCGATCAAGAGTATCTCCGAGCAGGAGGATATTTCCGCCGAATTCCTGGAGCAGATCTTCTTCAGGCTCCGCAAGGCCGACGTCATACGCTCGGTCCGCGGGCCGGGCGGCGGATTCTTCTTCGCCCGCCCGCTCGACCAGATCACGCTGCTGGACATCATCGAGGCTTCGGGCGAGGGAATGGGCATCTCGCCCTGCGCCTGCGGCAAGAAGGACGACTGCGACCGGAAGGACGACTGCGCGGCCTTCGACATCTGGCGGGCGATGGACCTCCACATACGGGACTTCGCCGAAGGCCGCACCGTCGCCGACATGATACCGACGCGCGCTTCGCGCGCGCGCTAAGCCCCGAACTCTCCGTCGACGAAATCCTCGAGGTCGCGCCGCCTGGTAGCGTCGATGAGGCCCGTCCTCTCGCACAGCCCGAAGAGCTCGCGGACGTGGGCGAAGGCCGTGAGCCTTATCCCCGCCGCCTCCATATCGCGGCGGCCCTGGCGGCCGCGCTCGAGGAGTACGACCAGGTCCTCGACGACGAGTCCCCGGCTCCTGAGGATCCCGGCCGCCTCGAGCTTGCTGGCTCCCGTCGTAATGAGGTCGTCGAGAAGGAGGATCCGCTCGCCCGGCCTGTAATCGCCCTCGATGGCGTTGCCGGTGCCGTGCGCCTTGGCGGGCATGCGAGGCCACGCCATCGGACGGCCGGTTCGGAGACTGGCCGCGGTGGCGAGCGGCAGGCCGGCGGCCGGTATCCCGGCGATGCGGTCGTAGGAGAGGCCCTCGGCCATCCTGGCATAGGCCTCGGCCGCGAGGGCGAGGGCGGCGGGATCGGATACGAGGCGCCGTAGGTCCACGTAGAACGGACTCTTCCTGCCGCTCTTCAGCGTAAACTCGCCCAACTCGAAGCAGCCCGTGGAGACCAGCGAGGCGAGGAACTTTTCCTTTAGGGCATCCGGAACGACGGCGCGCGCGGAGGGGGCGGCTCGGAAGCGCGCGGCAGAGGCGTCGCGGGCTCTCGATACCGCGTCTCGCAGCTCGATCGCGGCCGCCCCGGGATCTGGGGCACCCGCGATCGAGCGGGCGGCCACTATGAGGATGCCCGAACCGTCCGATCGCGAGCCCGCGGCGAAAGCCTCGTCGGCCCTCCCGCCCTGGGCGCCTATGCCCGGCGCGAGGAACCAAGCGCGCGGGGCGGCCGCGCGGACGGCGCGCAGGCCCTCGATGTCGTTGCCCGCGACCACGAGGCCGACCGAGTCGGACCAAGAGGCGCAGTCGCGCGCGACTCTGACGAACAGGGGCTCGGCGGAATCCGAGAGTCTCAAGTCCTGGAACTGCCCCGCGCTCTTATTGCTCGTCCGGGCGAGCACGAAGACGGCCTTGCCCGCATACGCGAGGAAGGGGTCGACGGCATCACGGCCCATATAGGGGCTCAAGGTCACCGCGTCTCCGCGGAGACGCCCGAAGAGGGCCGTCGCATAGGCCTCGGCGGTCGCGTCGATATCGCAGCGCTTCGCGTCGAGTATGATCGGGATATCATCGGGGATCATGGAAATAGTTCCCTCGAGGGCTTCCAGCCCGGAAGGCCCCAGGGCTTCGTAGAAGGCCAGATTTGGCTTGTAGGCCGCGGCATAGGGCGCGGTAGCATCGACAATGCGGCGGTTCTCCGCGAGGATCTCGGCTCCGGCTCCGGCTCGGCGGGGATCGACGCGGGGATCCAGGCCGATGCAGAGGCAGGTGCCTTTCGCGCTTACTATCCCCTCGAGCCTTTCGAAGAAATTCATGGTAGCGGAGACTAGCACGAGCGAGGCTCTCCGTCCAGTTCCGGCCGGAGCGCGCGGAAACCTCGGACGCGTGCTTTTTGCCTAGTGAAGCTGTATACTAAAACTCATATGATCCTTTTTTCAGCCTGAAGGAGGCATCGGACATGAGATTCGCGATCGCGGTGCTGATGACCCTGTTCCTCGTCGGCACGATAGTCGCGCAGGATGCGACTCAGCCGGCGGCGTCGGACGCCGCCCAGCCCCCGGCGCAGGCAGCGCCGCAGACTCCGACCCAGGACATGACTCAAGCGCCGGCCCAGGCTTCCGATCAGACTCCGGCTCAAGCTCCCGAGCAAGGCGCGGCCTCGGCTCCGGACCAGGCCGTCGCCCCCGCGGAAGCTCCGGCACAGGCTCCGGCGGAGGCCCAGGCGGCGGAGCAAGCGAAGCCGGCCTTCGCCTTCTCGGCCGGAGCGGATATCGGCTCCGACGTCTTCTACTCGGGACCTCCGGACGTCAACGGCAACCCGACCCCCCAGACTTGGACGCGCCTCGGCTTTCAGCCGGACTTCTCGTTCGGCAAGATCGGCATAGGCCTGGACCTTACGATCCATTTCATGCTCTATCCCGCCGATTCTAACGCGGCGGTCCAGATCTACGACGGCGACTGGGAGCCGCAGGGCAAGCAGAACATCCTGGACGTGTACCTGCCAAAGATCATGTACGTCCGCTACGGGACCAAGGGCTCCGATCCCTTCTTCGCGAAGGCTGGTTCGATCGGCGACCTCAGCCTGGGCGACGGTTTCATAATGTCCGACTACTCGAACATGCTCTTCCTTCCCCAGCAGAGGATATTCGGGCTGGACGTAGGGGTCGACGGGAGCCTGTTCGACTTCCCCTATGTGGGCCTCGAGGTTCTCACCGGCAACCTGGCCCGCCTCGACGTCGACGGCGGCCGCGTCTTCGCGAGGCCCCTCGTCGGGACGACGGTTCCCATCCTCAAGAACATGCAGGTCGGCTTCACCGCCGTGGCCGATTTCTCTCCTGGCCTCTACGATCAGACCTCGTCGCCGGCGGCGACCGTGAAGGCCTATGGCGGGGATATCATGGTCCCGATCCTCGACGGCAAGGAATTCCCCCTCGACGCGTTTACCGACATAGCGGTCGATCCCAACAATACGACGGGCTGGATGATCGGAGGCGAAGGGCGCCTTATCGGGATATTCACCTACGAGGCCCAGCTCCGCATCCTCCAGGACGGCTTCATCCCCTCGTACTTCGACGCCAACTACGACATCTTCAGGGCCCAGAAATTCGACGAGATGCAGGCGCCCCCGCCCTCCGGGATCTACACCGGGTGGCTGGCCTCGCTCGGCACGTCGCTCTTCACGAACATCTTCCTCTTCAATATCGAGCTCGACGGTCCCTTCTCGCCCGCGGGCGTCACCGCCGATCTCGCCGCCCTCGACGCGATGAACCAGAATCAGTATGCCCACCTGAGGGGAGTGATGAAGCTCAATCAGGTCGGCACCTTCCCCTTCTACTTCGACGCGTTCTACGACAAGTACTACATCGGCGCGGAGCACGGATTCTTCCAGGACCTCGTCGATCCGACCTTCGCGGTGATAGGGCTCGACGTGAATTACAAGACGGGCGCGGCGGTCCTGACCCTCGCCTACAACGCGCAGTGGAACCCGACGACCCAATCCTTCGACGTGACGTCCAGCCTGCAGGCGTCGGTGCAGTTCTAAGGCTATCCGGGAGGTTATGCAATGAAACGAATATCGTTCGGGCTTCTCATCCTTCTCCTGCCGCTCCTTCTGGCGGCGCAGGGCAAGGCTTCTCCCGCGCCAGGTCAGAAGCTCGTACTCGAGTTCGTGGACGGGACTGATCTCAAAGCCACCCTCGCGAACAAGAGGGTGCTGACCTTCGGGACGGGAATCCAGGAGGGCGACTCGGTGCCGGCGGGCACTACGATCGTGACCGGCGCCGATACGACCGCCGAGCTCAAGCTCCATCCGAACGGTTCCATCATCAAGCTAGCCAAGTCGACCTCCTTCTCGGTGGCCGCGCTCGCCGGCGCGCCGAGCGAGAAGAACGCCTTCGCCCTGCTCGCCGGCAAGGTGCGAGCGGTGGCGGCCAAGGGGGCGCAATACCAATTCAGCTCGCAGACCGCCGTCTGCGCCGTGCGGGGCACGGACTTCACATTCGCCGTGGACGAAGGCGCCAAGGCCCTCCTCATGGTCGCCAAGGGCCTCGTCCAGTTCGACAAGACGGACAGCTCGGGCGCCGTGCTCGGCTCCATCCCCGTGGCCGCCGGCGAGGCGGCCGACGCCTTCGCGGATACCTTCGCGTCGTTCAAGTACAGTCCGGAGCAGTACGCGGAGCAATTCGACGACGTGAAATTCCAGCATCTCCAGGAGTCCGACGTCCCCGCGCAGGCCGGCCAGCCCGCGGCCCCCGCCGCCGGGACGACTACAGCGGCCCCCGCGCCGCAGGCCGCCGCGGAGTCCGCTTTCGTCAAGTGGCTCCGCGAAAACCTAGGCTTCGAGATAGGATCGGTCGACATCGACGGGACGAACTACTCCGAGGCGGTCATCCAGCCCAACTTCGACTTCGGGAAGGCCAAGCTCGGCCTCTACCTCCCCGTCATCTATACGTCCAACCTCTTCGATGCCTCCGATTGGTACAGGCCGGGCGGGAACAACGAGTGGTCCTTCGGTTCGGAATACTTCAGCCAGAAGGATTACCTCGACGGAGCGAAGTACCTGGGGATCGACCTCGCCCTCAAGATCAAGTACTTCGAGTACGGGACGCAGTACAAAGATCCCTTCTTCATCAAGGTCGGGAACCTCGAGGACATGACCCTCGGCCACGGCCTCATCATGGACGACTACGCGAACGACACCGACTTCCCCTCGGTACGCAGGCTTGGCTTCGACATGGGCCTCGACGGGAAGGGCGGGGGCTTCGAGCTAGTCGCCAACGACCTCACCGACCCCCAGATTTTCGGAGGCCGGCTCTTCGTCAGGCCAGTGCCCAACTTCAAGCTCGCGCTGGGTCTCTCGGCCGTCGTCGACTGGGCCCCGGCCTCGGTCGAACCGACGACTATCCTCCCCGACAACTCGAGCGACGCCCTGAAGCTCATCGACACGGGAGTCGACCTCGACCTTCCCATCATCCAGAGCTCCCTCCTCGGCATCAGGGCCTACGCCGACGGGGCGGTGACGATACCCTACACCACCGAGGCCATCGGCGGCGTCGCGCAGGGCTTCCAGACCCAGCTCGTCTATAACTCGACCACCGGCGAGATCCAGAACTGGGGAGCGGCCGGAGGCCTCCTCGGCAACGTCTCCTTCATCGACTGGCGCCTCGAGTACCGCTACATCACCGGGGATTTCATCCCCTCGCTCTTCGACGGCACCTACGACCGCATGCGCGGCCAGTACGCGGAACAGTACCTCTCCTATCTCGCCAACCCGGCTTTATACAGCGATGCGCCGACCATCATGGGCATCTTCGGCAAGGCCGGCTTCAGGCTCTTCAACGACAAGCTCATCTTCAGCGCAGGCTACTTCTGGCCCTGGTCGCCGGATGCCTCCACGAGCTTCCAGACTCAGATCGTGCAGTCCTCCGACGACCTTCAGGTCAGGCTGACCATCAAGAAGGGACTCATTCCCGTAATCGACCTGGCGGGAGCCCTCACCTACGAGAAGCGGGGTCTCGCCTACTCGATCGCCAACAAGGACTTCAGCCTCCTCGACGGAAACTCCGTCTTCGGCGGCGAGATCGACATCCCGGTGCCCAAGACGCCCGATATGGACCTCGCGGTCATATTCCAGACCGAGCCCGTCTTGGACGGCAACGGGAATATTATCCTTGCCGCGGGCTCGAACCTCCCCGAGCTGAAACCCAGCATCAGCATCGAGACGCGCTTCCACTTCTGATTCGGCGCAAGACTTCGACAATAAGAAGCCGCCCCGGGAAACGGGGCGGCTTCTTATTGTCGCTTGGACAGGCGGAGCCTCGAAGGCGAGGCGGCCGGCCGGCCGATGGGGCGCAGAACGGCTAGCGCGAGGAGAGGGCGTCTATCTTGGCGGCTATATCCATCGCGAAGGCGACGAAGTCCGTCGCGTCCGACTTGGGGAACCTGAATCCGACCGCGCCGGGATGGCCGCCTCCGTTCGTGGCCGAAAGGGCACCCAGGATGTCGCGGAGGTCGATATCGCGATACGCGTGGCTCCGCCTGACGCGGAATTGCATGAGGGCCGAGACCGACGGGTGGTCGGGGTAGGCCACGAGCCCGAGCCTGCCGCCATCCTCGGCGAGGGCGTCGGCCACCGCCTTCGCTATGGTGGTCATCGTGTCCTCGCCGAATTCGTCGTGTATCGCCGCCGCCTCGGCCTCGCCCAGGACGACGTACTCGAGGGTGCCTAGGCGCCCGCGCGCGTCCATCATCCGGCGATAGCACTCCTCCTCCTCGGACGACAGGGAGGCGATCGCCGCGAAGACTTCTTCCTTCGACGTGAAATTGCCGGAGCCCGCCGCCGTCTTCTGCGCGAGGAGCCGATCGAAAAGCGAGCTGAAACGCTCGTAGAACCACCTCTCGCGCTTCGTCTTGAGGTACTTGCCCATGCGCGAGTCGGCGATTATCCCCGTGAGGACGGCGAGCACGAAATTCCTCGCGAGAAGTCCGCCGGAGGCCTCGCCGGGACTGTATCGCGGCTCGTCGTCCATCTTGAGCGCGAGATAGCCGACGAGCTCGCTCGCGGAGGAGGCCGTCGCGACGAGGCGATAGCCCTCGTCCCCGAAATACGACGAGTCGGCGCCGAGGTGGTGGTCGATCTCGATCCTGATCACCGCCGGATCCGCGATCAATTTCCTGATGTCCTCCCTGGTCTCCAGCATCTCCGGCTTTGGGGTATCCATGGCGACGACCGCCTGGACCGTTCCGAGGAGGGGATCGTCGTCCCGAAGCACGACGATGGAATTGTAGGTGCAGATGTTGAGGAGGTAGGAAAATTGCTCGTGGACGTCGCCGCAGAGGTAGATGTACGCGGCCTTGTTGAGCTTGCTCGCTATGAGACCGAACGCGACCATGGCGGCGACGCAATCCTCGTCCGGATTCCGGTGGCCGATGAGGAGGAAGCCCTCCCGCTCCAACAGCGCGTCGGCGATCCGCACCACGATCCTGTTCTTTTCCGCTATCGAGCCGATATCGGCCTTCGAGGCATGGTTCGCTTCCATCTTGCCCCCGGACTCCTCGTTTTCAGCGAGTGTAGCCGCGAGTCGCCGCGGCGCGCAAGTCCTTCCGAGCCCTGACGATTCCCGTCATCCGCCGCCGAGGAGGACGCCTCGGTGATTGGCGCGGCAGATCGCGGCCGCCAGGGCGTCCGCGGCGTGGTCGGGCCGCGGGATGGCGTCGAGGCGAAGGAGGATCCGCACCATCTCCTGCACCTGCGACTTTTCCGATCGGGCCGAGCCCGATACCGCCTGCTTGATGGCTGTCGGGCTGTACTCCGCGAGCGGCAGCGACGCCCGCGCGAAGGCGAGGCGAATGACGCCCTTGGCCTCGGAGACAGGCAGTGCCGAGCTCACGTTTTTCCAGAAGTAGAGGCTCTCCATCGCCGCGGCGCCGGGTTCCCATTCCTCGATGAGGTCGGAAATCGCGGCGAAGATGGCAAGGAGCCGTCTGCCCGTCTCCTCTTCCTTTCCGGTGACGATGCAGCCGTGGCAGAGGTGGCGCAGGACCGAGCCATGCGACTCGAGGACGCCGAAACCGACCGACGCGAGACCGGGATCGATGCCGATTATGCGGAAGGCCGGATCGCGGGCGATCCGCTTCGCGCGGCTCGCCGGCGATCCGGCCCCCTGAAAGGCCTCGAGACCCCGATTATTCGTCGAGGCCCTCGGGGATTTCGACGTTGTGGTAGACGTTCTGGACGTCCTCGCATTCCTCGAGCTTGTCGATGAGCTTCTGGACTTTGGAGGCCGTGTCCCTATCGGGGGACAGGTAGGTCTCGGGCACCATCGAAATCTCGGCGCCGTCGGTCTCGAAGCCGCCCTTGTTCATGGCGTTAAGCACCGTCTCGAATGCGTCGGGAGCGGTGTAGACGACGAGCTCTCCTTCCTCGTTCTGCACGTCGTCGGCTCCGGTCTCAAGCGCCGCCTCCATTATCCTGTCCTCGGTATATTTCTCGCCGTCGTAGGAGAGGACGCCTTTGCGCTTGAAAAGGTAGGCGACGGAGCCCGTAGCGCCGAGATTGGAGCCGGAGCGGGTCAGGATATTGCGGATCTCGGCCGCGGCGCGGTTCTTGTTGTCGGTCAGGACCTCGATGAGGAGGGCTCCGCCTCCGGGAGCGTAGGCCTCGTAGATGAGCTCTTCGTAATTGACGCCCGCGAGCTCTCCGGTGCCTTTCTTTATCGCGCGATCTATGTTGTCCTTGGGCATGTTCGCGGCGCGGGCCTTGAGGACCGCCGTACGCAAGCGCGGATTGCCTTCGGGGTCGCCGCCGCCCATCCTGGCCGCAATGGATATTTCTTTGATGATCTTCGTGAACATCTGGCCGCGCTTGGCGTCCAATGCCCCTTTCTTGTGCTTTATAGTCGCCCATTTACTGTGGCCGGACATGTGAACTCCTTGCAACGGATGTGCCGAAAAACCATAGCATAGGGGCTGAAATGCTGTCAACCATAGGACGCTTTATGACGTTTAAGCGGAAGGAACATGCAAGTCTTACGGTTTTCTCGAAAGTCTCGCGGGACCTTTTGGCAAGAAAACCGATGCGCCGAAACAGAAACAAAATAGGCCCTTTCGAGGCCTATCGGCGAGGAACGAAGCGAGGTCCGGCCCCGTCAGCGCTTGAGGTTGATCTTGCCTTTCTGTACGCCTTCCCTGAGGACTTTCATGGAAAGCTCGTCGTACCAGCCGTAGTCGAAGGGCTGCTTGCCCCGGACGGTGTACTTGACCGCCAATTCAAGATCATCCTTGCAGGACTCGCAGATGTCGATATCGGCCACACGGAAGAAGGTCCTCGTCGGGATGGGATTTTCTACCGGCTTCTTGCAGACATCGCAATAATTGACTTCCATTCGATTCTCCTTTGCATCAGGCGCTGCCGCAATGATATGATATCGCAATGCGCGTGAGCGCGCAAGCAGTAAGGTTACGGAGCCCGCATGGCCGGATTTTTCTCCGTCGGCGAGAGGCGCTACAGTTCAGGCAGGACACTGATAATAGCCGAGATCGGCACCGGCCACGGCGGAGACATCTCCAAGGCCAGAGAGCTCGTGGCCGCGGCCGCCGAATCCGGCGCCGACTTCGCCAAATTCCAGTGCGTCTTCGCCGACGAGATCATCCACCCGAACACCGGCAGCGTCCTGCTGCCCGGCGGCCCGGTGGCCCTCTACGAGCGGTTCCGCGGGCTCGAGGTCGGCGAGGCCTTCTACGCGGCCGTCAAGGAATACGCGGAATCGCGGGGCCTCGTCTTCCTCTGCACGCCTTTCGGTCTCCGCAGCGCCCGCCTGTTGAGGAGGATCGGCTGCGAGGCCATCAAGGTGGCGAGCCCCGAGCTCAACCACTACCCTCTTCTCGACGAGATCTCCGCCTACGGCCTTCCCGCCTTGATCTCCAGCGGCGTTTCCACGTTAGCCGACATTGACCGGGCCCTCCGTCGCTTTCCCCGCTCGGCCGTCGCGCTCCTCCATTGCGTCACCGCCTATCCCGCTCCTCCCTCGGACTACAACCTCCGCCTTCTGCGCAGCCTGGGCGAGCTGTTCGGCGTACCCGTCGGAGTGTCCGACCACTCCCTCGACCCGGTGCTCATCCCTGCCTTGTCGATCGCCGCGGGCGGCATGATCGTCGAGAAGCATATCTGCCTTTCGCGCGACGATCTCGGCCTCGACGACGCCATCGCTCTCCCGCCCGAGCTCTTCGCGAAGATGACGCGCTCGGTACGGCATGCGCAGTCGCTCGGCCCTGAAGAGACGATTGCGTCGCTCAGGAAGGAATTCGGCGAAGGCCAGGTCGATGCCGCCCTCGGCGACGGGATCAAGCGTCTCGCGGCCAGCGAGGCCGCCAACTACCGCCGAACGAACCGTTCCGTTCACGCTGTCCGCTCGATAGCCAAGGGCGAAACCTTCACCGAGGCGGACCTCGCCATCCTCCGCACGGAGAAAGTGCTCAGGCCGGGGTTCGATCCCGAATTCATGCCGCTGGCGATCGGAAGGATCGCTGCCCGCGACGTAGCCTCCGGCGAGGGCATCGAATGGGACGATCTGGGCGCTCGCGAC
>CAZBGA010000009.1:19657-83711 GCA_964491385.1 uncultured Treponemataceae bacterium
AATAGTCGCGCTCGCGACAATAGTCGCGCTCGCGACAATAGTCGCGCTCGCGACAATAGTCGCGCTCGCGACAGTCCTACTTCATCCTGACTATAGTCTTTCCGTAGCCGCCCTCTTCGGGGCGCGCGAAATGGTAATCCGCAATCGCGGGATTGCCGCGAAGATAGTCATGGATTCCCTTGCCCAGGACGCCCTCCCCCGTTCCATGGAGTATCTGGAAGAGCGACAGCCCCTGGAGACCCGCCGAATCCACCTGCCTTTGCACGGCATCGATGGCGGCGGCGAGGCGGTAGCCCCTGAGGTCGAGCTCGAAGACGGCCTTCGTCCCGCCTTCGTCCGGCGAAGCCAGCTCTACCTGGATCTGGGGCTTGGCGGCGGGCGCGTCGGCCACGGGCAGGAGATCGGCTTCGGGAAGCGTCAGGCGCAGGGATCCGGTCTCCACGACCCAATGGCCCCGCTTGGCCCGGCGTACGACGAGGCCTCGCTCGCGGGCCGCGCCTACGAGGACCTGCGCTCCTTCCCGGACTGGCAGCGCCGCTCCGCTAGCGCGACCTTTCGTTGCGCCTGCCTCACCGTCGCCGCTTCCCCCTTCCGCCTCAGGCTCCGACTTGAAGCGCTCGAGACGCTCCTCCTCCCGCTCGACCTCGCGCGACAGCTCAGAAAGGAAGTCCTTGACCCCCTTCGTCTTCTCGGACGTCAGCTCCCCTTCCCTGATTTCCTTGACGAGATTCTCGAGCGTCCTGCGGCTCTCGCCGAGGAGCCTTCGAAGGTCGGAAACGCCGCGCTCCCTGAGCTCAAGCTCCTTCTGACGTACCCTGAGAGAGCCGAGGTCGGCCTTCCTCTGGGCTTCCTTCGCTTCGCGAAGGCGCCTGCGCCTGTCGGCCTCGATATCCTCGAGCTCGCGGTGCTTCTCGGTGAGGCCCTTGATGAGCTCGCTCACGTCCGCCCTCTCCTCCGCCAGGTACCGGCGCGCGCCCGCCACTATGGCCGCGGGGAGTCCGTTCTTCGAGGCGACGTCGAGGGCGCGGCTCTCACCGGGAACTCCCATCAGGATGCGGTAGGTGGGCGAGAGGCTGGTCCTGTCGAAATCCATCGAGGCGTTGAGGCAGGCGGGGCGCGAATAGCCGTAATTCTTGAGTATGCTGTGGTGGGTGGTGAGAACGGTGAGGCAGCCGCGCTCGATGAACCAGTCGAGGAGGCTCATCGCGACGGCGCAGCCCTCCTCCGGATCCGTCCCCGAGCCGAGCTCGTCGAGCAGGACGAGGCTCCGCGCCGTCGCCGCCGCGACGATGCCGCCGATCGCGCGGATATGGCCGGAGAAGGTGGAGAGCGACTGGTCGATCGACTGCTCGTCGCCGATATCCGCGTAGACCGAGTCGAAGACGGCGAAGCCGGATTCGGGGGCGGCCGGGAGCCCCAAGCCGAATTGGTTCATCAGGGCGAGAAGGCCGATCGTCTTGAGCGTGACCGTCTTGCCGCCGGTATTGGGGCCCGTCACGATGAGAGTCCGCGTGCCCTCGGGCAGCTCGACGTCGATGGGAACCGCCTTGGGCCCGAGGATGGGATGCCGCGCGCTCCGCAGGACGAAGCCAGAGCTCAGGTCCCGGGCCATGCAGAGGCCTCCGGCGCGGGCGTGCCTGGCCCTGGCGTAGATCCCGTCGAGGGACGCGACGAGGACGCGCGCGGCCGCGAAGGCGGGCGCATGCTCGAGAAGCCTGCCCGTCGCCTCCTTCAGTACGCGGAGAAGCTCCTGGCGATAGCGGGCCTCTTCCTGGACGAGCTCGTTGTTCTTGAGGACAAGCTCCTCCGGCTCGATGAATACCGTCTGGCCGGTGGCCGAGACTTCGTGGACGATGCCCCTGATCCTCGCCTTGAAGTTCGACTTGACAGGGAGCACGGTCCTTCCGTCCCTGAGCGTGGGCTCGTCGGATTGCAGCATGGACCTGATGTCCTGGTCCCTGTAATAGGAATCGGCGATCGCCGAGATGTCCCTATGTATGCGCGCGATCCTCGAGCGCGAATCCCGCAGCTCGGGCAGGTCGCGCAGGCTTCCGTCCCGGTTGAGGATGCGGAAGACGACGCGGGCGGCGGGAGCGAGGTCGGGAGCGTCGCCCAGGCCGAGACCGGGGCCGATGCCCTTGATCCCCTTCATGAAAGCGACCAAGGCGGCATAGGACTCCGCCCACGCGCCCAGAGCGTAGAGCCCGCCGATCTCGAGGGCGGCTCCCGGCTTCGCCACCGCCTTGGCGGGCGACGCGATATCCGGAAAGGCCGGCGCCGGCGGGTCCCGTCCTTCCTGGAAGAACCCTATCAGGGCCGAGACTTTCGCTTTGAGCGCCCCGACCTCCTCGGGGCCGAGGCGGGGCGAATCGCCGAGCATGGCCTCTCGGCCTTCCTCGGAAAGGCAATAGCCGGCGACTTCATCGCGGACCCGCGCGAATTCGAGCAGGGCTTGCGTCCGAGCGTCAGTCATCGATACCGTCCCTTCCGTGGAAACGCGCCGTCTTCCGCGCGCCGTCGCCCCTCCTTATTCCCGAGCTCCTGGGGCCGGGCGCGCTCCATCCTTCCTTCGCGGAATATTCGGCGTTGGCCTCGAGTTCGCGGCGCACACGGAGGTAGCTTTCGTACCGATCCCAGTGCACGAGACCCTCCCCGACGGCGAGAGTTATGCGGCAACCGGACTCGTCGGTGTGAGTGCACGACAGCCCGAACTCGCAGAGCGGCGAGAGCGCGGCGAGCTCGGGGAAATAGGCGTCCAGGCCCAGGGGCTCGATGCCTCGAAGGGCGAGCCTGCGGACGCCGGGCGTATCGATGATCCGCGTCCCGCCGTCCAGGACGACGAGCTCGGCCATCGTCGTCGTGTGCCGTCCGCGCGCGTACTTTTCCGAGACTTCGCCCACCCTGCGGCCCAGGCCGGGATTGATGGCGTTGAGGAGGCTAGACTTCCCCACGCCGGACTGGCCGACGAAGACTGAGGTCTTGCCCCGGAGGCGGTCGGCGAGACGCTCCACGTTGAGGCCCGAGAGGGCGGAGCAGCGAAGTATCCCGTAGCCGAGCTCCGCATAGAGGGCGAGTCTGGCTTCGGTATTCTCGTCGACGCCGATGTCGCACTTGTTGAGCGCGATGAGGAGAGGCACGCGAGCCGCCTCCGAGAGTATCGCCACCCGGTCCACGAAGCGCGGTCTGAAAGGGGGGAAGGAAGAAGAAGCCACGCAGACGACGATGTCCACGTTTGCGGCGATAGATTGGTTCGCGCGTCCCTTCTCGTTATAGCGCCCGAAGACGTTCCGCCTCGCCTTGAGCGCGGTGATCATCCCCCGTCCGATCGGGGCGGATTGTCCGGCGTCGCCCGCGCTTTCGGCCGCGATCGCGGAGACTTCGACCTCGTCGCCGACCGCGATGGCGTTGTATTCCCCGGTCTTATCCTTTATCCGCTTGCCTTTAATGGCGCATAGACGCCGTTCCCCATCGTCGCAGAGAATCGAGAAGAGGTTGTTGGCGCCGAAAAGCACGATGCCTTCCATCCGGATCATCGCGGGGACAGCGGCTCGGGGGCTTCGAGGCCGAAGGTCTCGGCGAGGATCCGGTACTCCTTCTCGAAGGGCGGCGCCCCCGTGAGGAGAAAGAGATCGCCCGCGGCGGGGCCATCTGAGGATAAAAGGCCCCGCTCGCTAAGGACCTGCCTCAGCCGAGCCACGACTCCCGTCAGCGAATCGACGACTCCGACCCCGGGACCCGCGACTGCGGCGATGTCGTCGCGGAGGTGAAGGAAATGCGTGCATGCCAGCACGAGCTCGTCCGCTCCCCCATCGACGAGGCGCCGAACGTAGGGAGCGACGGCCTCGCGCCGCTCGTCCGCGCCGGCGACCGCGGATCGCCGCTCGACGAAGGCCACGAGAGCCTGGGCCCCTTCGCGGATGACGGTCATGCCCTGGGCATGGCGCGCCACGAGGTAGTCCAGATACGGGTCCTCGACGGCGCCGGCCGAGGCCATGATGCCGATGACACCGCTGCGGGAGCGCTCCGCCGCCGGCTTGACCGCCGGCACGGTACCGATTATCGGCAGTCCCGGGTGGGCCTTTCGGGCTGCCTCGAGGGCGGCTTGCGACGCCGTGTTGCATGCTATGACGACCGCTTTCGGCGAATACTCGCCGACGAGGCTCGAGATCAGGCGAAGGACCAGGTCCCGGACCTCCTCGCGCGGCTTGGTACCGTAGGGGAAGCCGGCCCTATCGGCGAGGTATATGAACGATTCCGAGGGCAATACGACGCGCGCAGCCGCGAGATAGGGGAGCCCCCCTATGCCCGAGTCGAATACGGCGATGGGGCGGCTCCCTCGCGGAATCGGCATCATCCCCCGAACAGTCTATCGAGGTCGCCGCGCGCCTTCTCGGCGGCCGAGCGCTCGGACGACCGTCCCGCGGTCGCGACCAGCAGGGTGGGGGCCGTCTGGAACCAGTCGCAGCGGTTCCTGCGCTCCTTGTCGGGAACGGGCTCCTCGATGGTCTCGGCGCAGTCCCATCTGGCCCCCGCCTTGTAGAAACGGCAATTGAGGCAGGCGTGCAGGTCCTTGCCGCAGGTCTCGCAGGCTTCGTTGAATCCGGGCGGGCGATCCGAAGGCATGGGCGATCCGCAATACGAGCACATGCGGATATAATACGTGCCGGAGGCGACGTACGCAAGACTTGTAACCCCTTGCCGCCATCGGTTACGCTACAGGCATGCATGCCTTCGAGCGCTGCGCTGAGCCCGGCTGCTCCTCGCCGCGCTTCCACGGTTCCGACCGCTGCCTCGCCCACCACCCTGACCCGGGCGCGGCCTCCGCCTCGGCCCAGGCCCTCCTCCTGGACGGGAACGGCGGCAAGGACCTGTCCGTCGCCGGCTTGTCCGTCGAGGGGCAGGACCTCTCGCGACGCAAGTACATAGGCTGCTCGTTCATCGGCGCCGCCTTCAAGAACGTCCTCTTCACGGGTAGCACCTTCCTCCTCTGCTTCTTCGACGGAGCCTCCTTCGAGGCCTGCGACTTCTCGGGCGCAAACGTCCAATTCGGCTCCTTCGGCGGCTCGGAGATCGTCAACGTGTCCTTCGAGAGCGCGGAGCTCATCCATTGCAATTTCGACGGGGCCAGGATCCGCGAGACCACGTTCAACGGATCGAACCTCTACGACTCGCGCTTCATCCGCGGGGAGATCGATCGCTGCGACTTCGAGAACTGCGACCTGAAGCGCGTCTACTTCATCCCAGCGAAGCAATCGGGCGTCTCGTTCAAGGGATCGAACACCATGGAGGCGATCAAGGACCTGGAGCACCTCTATCTATGAAAATCTATCATCACTACTCGCTGTACGGCTTCTCCAACGTCTACCTCGTCGGCAACGACGACACCAAGGAAGCCTTGGTCGTCGACCCGGCGGAAATGAACGCCGCCCTGCTCGGGCACATAGAGAAGAACGGCTACGGACTCAAGGCCGTCTTCATCACCCATAATCATCCCCACCACGTGCGGGGCCTCAAGACCCTGATGAAGATCTACGACGCGAAGGTCTTCGCTGCCAACGCATCGGTCGCGGGCTTTCCCTGCAAGGCCCTGCGCGACGGGGAGTCCGTCGCCGCCTGTGGCTACTCGGTCGACGTCTTCTCCGTGCCCGGCCACTCGCCCGATTCCCTGGTCTTCCGGATCGACGGGTTGCTCTTCACGGGCGACGCCCTGCACGCGGGCCTCATCGGCAAGACGCTGAGCAGCTACAACGCGGTCACGCTCGCCGATCGCCTGAAGGCGAAAATCCTCGACCAGGCCGACGACTTCATCATCCTGCCGGGACATGGGCCGCCATCGACCGTAGGGACGGAGCGCCGATTCAACGTGGGACTCGAGCCCGGGTACGCGGATAGGATCACCTCGCGCTACGACTTCTTCGTCTAGGCCTGCCTCGTGGGAAACATCCGCGTACTGAGCCCGGAGACGGCGAGACTCATAGCGGCGGGCGAAGTCATCGATCGTCCCGCCTCGGCGTTGCGCGAGCTCATCGACAATGCCATAGATTCGGGAGCGGCCGACATCTCCGTGCGCATCGAAGAGGGGGGAATCGGCCTCATAAGGGTCGCGGACGACGGCTCGGGGATGGACCGGGCCGACCTCGAGCTCTCCGTCCTTCCCCACGCGACGTCGAAGATCGAGACGGCCGACGATCTCCTTCGCGCGCGCAGCCTGGGCTTCCGGGGCGAGGCCCTGGCCTCCATCGCGGCCGCCGCCACGCTCGAAATCGTCACCAAGGATGGCGATGCCCCATCCGCCTACCGACTCGTCTCGCGTCCGGGCGCCCCGACGCGGATCGACGGAAGCGCGGGGAGGCGCGGGACCAGCGTCTCGGTGTCGGGGCTGTTCGAGGACTTTCCCGCCAGGCGCCGTTTCCTCAAGCGCCCCCAGGCCGAGGCGGCTCTCTGCCGCCAGGCCTTCGAGGACAAGGCGGCCGCCCATCCCGCCCTCGCCTTCCGCTTCGAATCCGGCTCGGGCCCTCCATCGGTCTTGAGACCGTCGTCGAGGCTCGAGAGGATAAGCGCCCTTCGCCCCGAGGTGCCGCGAGAGCTCCTGCATTTGATAGTCTTTTCCGGATCGGGCTTCGAGGGCGACCTCATCCTGGCGGGGCCCGCCTTCTCGCGCCCCGATCGCCGCCTGATGCAGGCCTTCGTCAACCGCAGGCGCGTACAGGACTGGTCCATCCTCGGCCCCCTCGACCGCGCCTTCTCGGGCTACCTACCGGGAGGCCTACACCCCTTCGCATTCCTCTTCCTCGAGATAGACCCCTCCCTCGCCGATTTCAACATCCATCCCGCCAAGAAGGAGGTCCGCTTCAAGGACCCGGACGGGCCGCGCCGCGCCATCCATTCGGCGGTACAAGCCTTCCTGGGCGAACTCGTGCGCCGCGATCCCGCCCAGGCCCTGCCCGATCCCTCGGCAGTACTCGAGCTCGGGCTTCGGCCGGGCGAGGGCGGCGACCGCAGGTCGGCCGGAAGGCCGGATTGGGACGCCTTCGACTCCGTGCGCGAGAGGGCGGCCTCGGGCCTTTCGCCGCCCCTTCCGCCCCCCCGCCCGGAGCGGCCGTTCCGATTCCTCGGCTCCGCCTTGGGGCCCTTCCTCGTCTTCGAGCGCGAGGGTTCCGTCTGGTTCCTCGACCAGCACGCCGCCCACGAGCGGATGCTGTTCGACGCCTTGGCGGCCCGTCCGACCGAGTCGCAGCGGCTCCTCGTCGCCGAGGCGATAGAGCCCGACGACGAGAACGAGGACGCTCGAATAGCTCATGCGGCTCCGGCGCTGACCGAGGCCGGCTTCGCCCTGGAAAGGGAAGGGAGCTCCTGGCTGGTGACGGCGGCCCCTCCGGAGCTGTCGGGCGCCGCGGCGGAGGCGGTGCGCGAGCTCGCGCGCGGTTCGGGGGACCCGCGGCGCGCGGCGCTCGCCCTCGCCGCCTGCCGCGCGGCTATCAAGGACGGGGACAGGCTCGACGACGACGCTGCCGAGGAGCTCGTCGCACGGGCCCTCGAGCTTCCGGAGCCGCGCTGCCCCCACGGCCGCCCGATATGGACGCGCATAACGCGCGAGCAGCTTTACAGGCTCGTGAGGCGTGAAATTTAGCAAGTAAATTGCATGTTGCCCATAGCCCGAATCAAAGATGCCGATCCTCGTCCCCGCCCGGCGGCCGGTAAACCGGCAAGTCGGGCTCTGCCCCGGCTGAGGGCTAGCTGCCGAAACCTGCTCCGCCTGGACCCGAGGCTTAAGCGGGCTCAAATCCGGATTTTCAATCGTCGCAGCAAACGAATTCAGCCGTCAAATGGAATATTATCGATCGCCTACATGCTTTTTAATGTGTATAAATACCAATGGAGCCGCTACAATCCTGCCAATATCGAGTCGACCTCAGCGCGCTTGGCGTAATCGGGCTTCATCGCGACGAGATCGCCCAGTGTCTTCTTCGCGTCGGCCGCGTCGCCCGTGGTCGCGTAGAGCTTGCCGAGCTCGAAGTACGCGTCCCACTGCGACTTGTCCATCTTGATCAGGGCGCTGTATGCGTCCTTGGCGGCATCGGTGCGATTGGCCGAGAAATAGGCCTTGGCCAGGTTCATGCGCACGACCGTGTTCTGCGGGGCCAGGTTGAGCGATATCTCCCAATGGAAGATAGCTTTGTCGAAGAGCCCTTTCCTGTTGTAGGCGTCCGCCAGGTTGTTGTTCGCCTCGAAGGACTTGGGGTCGGCGGCGTACGCCTCCTCGAGCACCATAAGCGCCTTGTCCGGGAAGCCCGAGGAGTTGTATATCTTGCCGAGGTTGACCCGCGGATCGGCGTAATTCTTGTCGAGGCTCGCGGCCTGCGAGTAAGCCGCGATGGCCCCGTCGACGTTGCCCGTCCGCTCGTAGGCCAGGCCGAGAGTATACTGGTAGGAGGCCACGCCGCCCGCCTGCGAAACGGCCTTCTCGGCGTACTTCACCGCGTCCGCGGCCTTGCCAAGCTGGAGCTTCACCGTCGCCATGTTGTCGTTCGTCTTCGCGTCGTCCCGGACGCCGAGGGCGCGCTCGAACAGGCCCTCGGCGGACTTGTAGTCTCCGCCGTCCGCCTCGAGCACGGCGAGCTCGCTCATCGCCTGCGCGTTTCCGGGCTCGATCTGGATGGCTTTGGAATACGAGGCGACGGCCGATTTGGCGTCCCCCCTCGACGCCTGTATCCTACCTATCTCCTGCCACGCTCCGCCGTAGTTCGGGTTGGCCACGATCGCCATGCGGAAGGATTCCAGGGCCTTGGATTGGTCGCCCAGAGCCTTCCATGTCGTGCCCAGGTTATAGAACCCCCTCTCGAACTTCGGGTTGAGGGTCGTGGTCGCCGCGAAGGACTGGCGGGCGTCCTCGTAGCGTCGCGCCTTGAAATAGGCGATGCCGAGGGCGTAGGAATAGAGGTAGTTCTTCGGGTCGAGGCTCGCAGCCTGCCTCAGCTCGGTGATCGCGTTGTCGATCTGGTTCAGGTCCGAGTTGATCTTCCCGAGCGTATAGTAGGGCAGCGCGTTCGATGCGTCGCGCTTCTTGGCATCCCTGGCGGTCTGGATCGCCTCCTGCATGGCGGCATCCGCACCGGAACCTGGATTCGTCTTGGCGGCCGAGTAGAGGGAATCCGCGATGTCGGCGAGCTTCTGCGCGGCGAACTTGTCTTCGCCCTCGGGCAGCCCGTCCTTCGCCTCCGCGAACAGCCTGTCGCCTCCGCCGAAATCGCCTGAACCGACGGCCTTCTTGCCCTTGGCGACGAGATCGTCCACCGCTCTCATCTTGTCCTGAAGGTCCCGGCTCTTCCGCGCGAGCTCCTCGGCCTCCGCCTTCTTTCGAGCTGCCTCGGCATCCGCCTCCGCTTTCTTCTGCGCTTCGGCCTCCGCCTTGGCGGAGGCCCTGGCCTGCGCCGCCGCGGCATCGGCGCCGGCCGCCTGCATCGCCACGCCGCCGGCCGGCGCCGCGGTCTTGAGCTTCTGTCCGAGCTTTTCGAGCGACTGGGCGATGGCCGTCTGCCCGGTGACCTCCGCCTGCGCGGCCTCCTGGGCCTTCGCCGCGTCGGCCCCGGACTTGGCCTGCATGGCCTTGTCCCGCATCGCGCGCGCGTCCGGGTCGGCGGCGTTGTCGATGAGCAGCTTGTCGACGAGATCCAGGGCCCTGTCGTAATCGCCCTTGTCGAGGTAGTACTGCGCCGAGGCAAGGACATTCCGGCGAGTCCTCGAGGCATTGACCGGCCCGAAGAACACGGCCAGCGCGGCCAAGACGACCAGGACCGCCCCCGCCGCCGCGACCGCAATCGTCCTCGCTCTCTTATCCATGCCAGATTCTCCGTTTCATTCGTCGAGCTTGAGCTCGTCGCCGTAGCCTTGGACGCTCCCGGCGCCCGCCGAGATGCTCGTGGTCTCGTCGGCCGCCGCCTTCAACGAGGCGGACATGCGGTCGAGGAGTTCCTTTCGCGCCGCTTCGTCGGCCTGGCGCTTGGCTTCCGCGGCCGCGGCCGCGCGCTCGGTCTCAGCGATCCCGGCGTCGAGGCGCTTGATCAGCTCCTCGATGCCGGCTCGCTGGGGGCTCGCGGGATCCAGCTCGAGGTAGCGAAGGTAATCCGCCTTTGCCCCGCCGTAGTCCTTGACGGCGAGGTAGGCGTTCGCCCTGTTGAGGTAGGCCGGCGCCAGGGATCCGTCGATCCCTATGGCCTGGGTGAACATATCGGCCGCGAAGGAGTTCTTGCCCTGCAGGACGAATACGTTACCGAGATCGAAATAGAAGAGGACCTTGAACCGGAGGGACTGGCCGACGCCCTTGCGGAGGACGGCGGAGGCGTCATCGAGCCGACCCATCTGCTGGTAGGAGAGGGCGAGGTACAGCCAGGCGCGCTCGTCCTGGCCCGGCTCGAGAACGGCCTTCTCCAGGACAGGCGCCGCCTCGGCCGGCTTGTCGTCGCGGAAGAGCCGCTCGCCCTCGTCGAAGGAGCCGGCGGCCGTTGCGCCGACCGAGGCCAAGGCCGCGAACGCCGCGGCGGCGATAATACCGGCCCTTCTCACTTGCCGTCCTCCTTATGGCATCCCGTCTCTCGAGGTGTCGCAAAAAGCGCAAAAGTGCTTTATAGTAGGATACCACGGATGGGCCCGCGCAGCAAAGGAAGGCCCTCCCGGGGCGGGAAGCAAGAATGTCGTTCGTCGTCGTGCTAATCCTAATTCTCGGCGTCGGGGTCGCTTTCTTAAGCGTGTTAATCGTCAGGATGGTTGCGGCTCCTCGCCAGTCCAAGGCCATCGCGGAGGCTTTGAAGCAGGGCCATTCCGCGGTCGTCGTCCGTTCGGCTAAGGCGCTCCTGCAGAGGGACCCGCACAATGTCGCCGCGCACTGGTACCTCGCCCAGGCCTACCAGGCCGAAGGCAAGCCTGAACTGGCCCTCATGGAGCTCAAGGCGGTGAGCCAGATAGGGCAGTTCGGACTGGAAGTGCCGGAGGTCGAATTCCGCGCTCGGATAGCGGTCCTCTACGAGCGCTTCAACCAGGTCGAGGACGCGCTGAAGGAGCACATCCTGCTTACGAAGATCGATCCCCGCTCGGCGTCCCACTTCATGGACGCGGGTCGGCTTTTCGAGGCTCGAGGCAAGACGGATGTCGCGGTCAACTACCTGCGCAAGGCGATCGAGATGGACGAGCGCCTCCATATGGCCCACCACGTCCTCGGGCTCATACTCCATCGGACCAAGCATCCGATGGAGGCGAAGGCCGAGCTCGAGGCGGCCATCAAGTGGAATCCGGACGACTACGAGGCCTACTATTACGTCGGCAAGGTACTCAAGGAGATGAGCGACTTCACCGCGGCCCTGCTGTCCTTCGAGAAAGCGAGCCGCAGTCCCGAGCTCAGGCTCAAGTGCCTCGTCGAGCGGGGCGGCTGCTACATGAGCCAGGGGTCGCTCGACAAGGCGGTGCTCGAGCTCGAGCGGGCGATCAAACAGATAAGGGACGAGAGCGCGCCGGAAAGCCTGTACGGCCGCTACTTCCTCGCGATGTGCTACGAGAAGTCGCGAGACCTCGACCATGCCATCGAGCAGTGGGAGCGCATCTACGCCAAGAAGCCGGGCTTTCGCGACGTCGCGGAGAAGCTCACGCAGTACCAGGAATATCGCACCGACGACCACATGAAGGACTACCTCACCTGCGGCAGGGAGGAGTTCGCCGACATGTGCAAGTCGGTCGTCGAGGTCTCGATGGGGCTTTCCATCCGCGACCTCTCGGAGATCCAGAACGGTGTCGACGTCATCGCCGTGGAAGGCGATTCGGACAAATGGATGGCGGCGAAGAAGATCCCGACCTTGGTGCGCTTCCTCCGCGTTTCGGACAACCTGGACGACGGAAGCGTCCGTTCCCTCCTCGATCAGATGAAGAAGCTCGGCGTAGTCCGCGGATCCATAGTGACGAGCTCGGGATTCTCGCGGACGGCCCTCGAATTCGCGGAGAACAGGTCGGTCGAGCTCCTCACCAAGGACAGGCTCCAGGAGATGCTCGCAAAGACCAGCTCGGCAAAGAGGCGATGAGGATCCTCTGCGTGTCCGATCAGGTCGACCCCCTGGTCTACTCGCCGAGGATGCGCGAGCGCTTCAAGGACATCGACCTGGTGCTCAGCGCCGGCGACCTTCCGCCGGAGTACCTCGGCTTCATAACTTCCATGCTCAACAAGGATCTAGCCTTCGTCGCGGGCAACCACGACCTCGGCGAGCTTGAGGCGCACGGCATCTCGCGGTGGGACGCCGACAAGTCGGCAGGCGCGCGCTCCGCGACGGGGGCGGTGGACGTGGGTTTCAGGATCAGGAAGGCGGAGGGGCTGACGATACTCGGCCTCCCCGGCTCGATGCTCTATAACGACGGAGACAACCAGTACAGCGAGCTCGGGATGTCTCTCAGGATAGCCTTCCTGGCGCCGAGACTGCTCTTGAACAAGCTCATCCGTGGTAGGGCCGTGGACGTCGTCCTCACGCATGCCGCGCCCCGGGGCATCCACGACCGGGACGATCCCTGCCATCGGGGCTTCAAGTGCTTCCTCTGGTTAATGCGGGTCTTCAAGCCGAAATGGCTCGTGCATGGGCACATACATCTCTACGACCTCGCCGATGTCCGCATCAGCTCGTACCATGAGACGACCGTAATCAACGCCTTCGGCCATTGGATACTGGATACGGAGGCCTAGGGTATGGTCGGCTGGTTCGAGAATCTGGCGGAGGAGGATTTCGCGCGAGCCCGTACGCGCGAGCTCCTCTCGCGCATCGCGCGTCTGCTCGACCCCGAGCGCGAGAAGCTCCTGCCATTCGAGGAGGTGAAGGCGATCCTCCGTCCCGCGAGCGAGACCTATGTGGGGATGGAAGCCGTGTCGGTCGACCGGATCGTGGGCAGCGAAGGCAGGTACCGCGACTTTAACAGACATTTCCTTCCCAGGCGCGAATTCCTGAAATCGCGTTGGGTCAGCATCGACATGGCCCACTACAACGAGGTCCCTCTCCCGCCGGTACGGATCTACGATGTCGGCGGAGTCTATTTCGTCCGGGATGGGAACCACCGGGTATCCGTGGCCCGCATGCGTGGACAGACGATGATCGACGCCGAAGTGACCAAGCTCGACACCCTAATCGACCTCAAACCGGGGACGACATTGGAGGATCTGAAACGGGAAGTCATCGAATACGAGAAGAAGCGTTTCTACGAGAAAATCTCGTACGGGGCCATCACGGGCGACCAAGACCTCGATTTCACGAGTCCCGGTCGCTATGACCAGATCCTCGAGCACATCCTCGTCCACAAATATTACCTGAACCAGGGTATACGGGGGGAAATCTTATTCTCCGAGGCGCTCTGGTCATGGTACGAGAACGTATATAGGCCGGTGGTAGCCGCCATTCAGGAAGAGGGGCTCCTATCGCGCTTCCCGGGACGCACCGCCTCGGACCTTTACATGTTCATCGTCCAGCATTGGGACGAGCTCAAACGAAAGTACGGCCTCGAGTTCTCCCTCGGCGAAGCCGCGCGGGACTACGGCCAGCGATTCGGCACGAGCACTTTCTCGCGACTGTGGCGGCGAATCGCCAGCCTCCTCGCTCGCATCGTCGCTTCGACGGGCAGGCCTGGCGGCGGTGGCGGGAAAGGCCGGTAACCTTCCGTCTTCCCCGGTTGTTATACACTCGGCGGGGGCGTAAAACGAGACGCTGTGCCCGCGCTACACCTTCACTGGGCAACGCTCCCGGGGTCCTCCTCCTTCCCCGGGAGCACTTTTTTGGGTCGCGAGCCCTGCATGTCGGCGGATTGACATCTCCGGCTGATCTATTTATCTTAATACGGCAGAGAAGGAGTCATTCATGGCAGCAGTTTCCAAAAACGCCCGTACATCGAGCGCCACTCAGCGTTTTTATTGCCCCTGCGGAGGCGAAGTCAAGATGAAGACCCTTTTCGAGAACGGTAAAGTGAAGAATCTTGCCGAGTGCGAGAAGTGCAAGAGGACCGAGCGAAGGCCCCGCGATTTCGTTTGAAAAACCGTTCGCGACAAGGTAATAGCCGCCGAGAGGCGGCTCTTCTAATTAATGGGCTCCTCTTCACGAATTTTCGCCAATTCCGCGGAAATTTCCTCCCGTGCCGCCGAAATAGCTTCGAGGACTGCTCGTTTGCCGCTCAATGTATCGGTAACGGAAAGGACGCGTACGCGGAAACTGGCATTGTAAAGGTTGCGAACGACGTCCTTGATCCTCGCTATCCTCCAGCCGCCCTCAAGTACGGCGACGACGAGGGGGAGAGGCGTTTCGTCGAGAATCTTTCGGATTCCCGCGGTGTGGAACGCGCCGACTTCACCATCCGGCGAGCGCGTCCCTTCCGGGAAGATGACTGGGCAGGTGCCTTCGCGTTCGCAGCGCCTCGCATAGCGTTGTATCGAACGCATGGCCTGGGTCGCATCGCCCTTCCGCCGTATCAGTGCGTGGCCCTGACTCCTAAGGATGAGGGAGATGAAGGGAATGCCTTCGCGCAGCTCCCATTTCGCCACGAATCTCAGCATCCGCTCGGGAAAGAGCGTCATGCAGACGGGGATGTCCATGAGACTCTGGTGATTGGAGATCAGGAGGAAGCGTCCGGGCAATTCGTGACCGGAAACGTTTTCGAACTCGAGACGGACTCCGCAGTACGCGCGCATGAGGCCGAAGATATGGCTTACCGCCTTTCGGGTGAATCGTTCCGTGGTTTCGAAGCTGTATCGCGGAGCGAGGAATCTCGATGCCGGGAGCAGGATGTCGTAGAGCGCGAACAACAGTAGAATGGCAACTATCACGAGGATATTGAGCATCCCGACCACCTGTAATTCGTTTTATACTATGGGAAGCAGGCGGTGTTAAGGACCCCTCGAGCCTTGACAACCCTTGATCGTTCTGGTAGCCTCGCACGATATAGTCGTCGGTACGAAAGAACGCGTTCCGTTGATGGAGGGTAGCTCATTTGGCAACAACGAATAAATCCGCCGAAAAGCGTAATCGGCAGGGCGAGAAGCGGCGTCTTCAGAACAAATCCGTGAAGACGGCGATCCGCAGCAGCGCCAAGAAAGTGCTCACCGCGGCTCAAAGCAAAGATAAAGTTGCCGCTGAAGCCGCGCTCAAGGACATGGTCAAGAGGATCGACACCGCGGCCCGCAAAGGCATCGTCAAAAAGAACGCCGCCGCTCGCAAGAAGTCTCGCATCCAGCGACTCGTCAACGCTCTCAATGCATAGCACCCGGTAGCAGGGCGACGTCGTTCCAGGCGTTCCCGAGCACCGGAAAAAGGGCACGGAGAAGGGGATCATGGCTGGTAAAGTCACGAAGGCCGAGCTCATCGAAGCCCTCCACGCCGGCAGGACTCTCAACCGCAAAGAGATACATAGCCTCATCGATGCCCTTTTCGACGAAATCAAGGGCGCCATCCTTTCCGGGAAGACCGTCGAGCTTCGAGGCTTCGGGACCTTCGAGGTCAAACTCCGCAAAGGTCGCAAACGGGCCCGCAATCCGAAGACCGGAGCCATCGTTTCCGTAGAGGATCATGGCGTCGCTTCTTTCAGGCCCGGCAGGGAACTCAAGAAAGCCGCGTGGATAATCGATCCCTCCGGACCTCCCGTCGGCTCCTCCGCCACAGAAGCCGAATAACCGCCAAGCCCGAACCTTCGCTCCGGCCCGTCGCATTGACAAGCGCAGCGCGCCATGTGAGAATGTCGAAAGCCGATTGCGGTCGATGCGAGGATGGGCGAGCGAGGACGTAGACCGAGATGGACACGAAGAAGCGAATTCTGCTGGTCGACGACGAGCAGATCAACCTTGAATTCTTTGAAGTGATGCTCACCAAGCTCGGCTTCGAGACGGAGAAATCGGACAACGGCGCCGATGCCCTGGAGCTGGTCAAGCGCTTCAAGCCCGACCTCATAATTCTCGACAACGTCATGCCACGCCTGTCAGGATGGGAAGTCACCAAGATCATAAAGACCAGCGAGGAATTTCGCGAATTCGCGGACACTCCGATCATAATGTTCTCCGCCATGGACGACGTAAAGGACAAGGTCGAGGGGCTCGAGCTGGGAGCCGACGACTATATCACGAAGCCCTTCAACTTTTCCGAGGTGCTCGCCCGAATCAGGGCGGTCCTGCGGACCCGGGAGCTTATACATCAGATCGAGCGCCGGGAGGCGCGCATCCGCATTTCAGACGAGATCGCGCAACGCGTGCTCGGTTTCGCGACCGGCCTCCGCGTCCCCCTCGTCCAGCTCATGGGCGACGCCGAGGCGTTGGAGCCCGAATGCGGTTCGGCGAGGCCATTCGTCGAGCGCACCATGGAGGAGGCGAAGCGCGCCTTAGCCGGGCTTGATGCGCTGGATGCCGCCGTCGCCTCGCTCAAAGCGGAGGCCGACAGCCTCAAGAGGGCGGAGACTGCGCTGCCTGCCATAAAGACGAAATACCGGGGCCACCCGGAACAGTGAGGGTGAACTCAATGACGATCACGGAAGAGAAGAAAAAAATCGTCGATCTCTTTACGCAGGGACGAAAGCTCTATAAGCTCATGCAATTCGGCGAAGCGCTCAAATATTTCGGCGAAGCGCTCAAAGTCGATCAGAACGACGGCCCGAGCAAGGTGTATTACCTCCGCTGCAAATTCTACATCGACAATCCGCCTCCAGAGGATTGGGACGGCGTATTCGTTATGACCCACAAGTGAGGCCCAGATCGATGCCCAAATCGAGGAAAGAGGAGACGCCGCCGCTCATCGCGACGACCCTCGGCAAGGAGACCAGCTTCTCGGGGGTCCTCCGCTTCAAAGACTCGCTCCGGATCAGGGGAAAGTTCGAAGGCGAGATCGATTCCCTCGGCAGGCTCTTCATCGATGGGGACGCGATCGTCAACGCCAGGCGCATCCGCGCGTCGAGCGTCGTCGTCGGGGGCGTCGTGCACGGCGATATCGAGGCCGCGGACCGACTCGAGATGCTGCCGAGCGCCAAAGTGTACGGCAATGTCCGAACCTCCAAGCTCAGGATAGCCGACGGGGTCGTCTTCGAGGGCAAGTGCGAAATGATACGCGACCCCGCCTCCTTCGATCCCTTCGCCCGCCCAAAGGACGAAGCCTAGCTTGGGTAGCGACGCGGGTACGAGCGTCCGTGACGCGGCTCAGGCGCTGCTAAGCGCCCTTCGCGACCGCGGTTGGCGACTGGTTTGCGCCGAATCCTGCACGGGCGGCATGGTCATGTCGACCATCACCGAAATACCCGGTTCCTCCGCCGTCCTGTGGGGCGGCGTAGTCGCATATTCGAATGAAAGCAAATCGCGCTTCCTGGGAGTGCCGCCCGAAACGATCACCGAGTTCGGCGCCGTCTCCCGCGAGGTCGCGAGGGCCATGGCCAGCGGTGCGTACGAGCTCAGCCGCAGGTCCCCCGGCGGGGCTTCGGTCCTCGAAGCCTCAGGCGCCGATCTGGCCCTCGCGATAACCGGCATAGCCGGTCCCGACGGAGGCAGTCCTGAAAAGCCGGTGGGGCTCGTATGGTTCGCCTTTCGAGGCGCGGCGATCGGGGCCGACGGGGCCCGCGAGGAGTGCTTGATCTTCGCCGGCGACAGGCATTCGATCCGCGAAGCCGCGGCCGGGCGCGCCATGCTCCGCGCCGCGGAGCTCGCGGCAGGGCGATATTGACAAGGCATTAAGCCCGGTCTATAGTCGAGTTAGGAGCATGGAGCGACGCCGCGCGAAACAGCGCGCGCACGCAAGCAGGGCTATAAAGCCCGCCCGCTCCGGGCAAGGATGATTCCTCCTTGTTCCGAGACGGCTCCTATCCCCGACATGCATCGGATCTTCAATAAGGAAAGGGCCTTAGGGCCCGCCGTACACGATGGACAACCCAGAACAGCGTTCGGAGAAACCTATGGCGATTATCCGCAAGCGAAAGGCCCAAGATCAGGTCGAGGGCGACGGTGCAGGAGAAGCCTCAACGGTCGGTCAGCCCGGGCTAGAGCCCTACGCGCCGCTAGTCGATATAAACGCATTGTCCACGGACGCGGCTCGGGACGACGCTTCGACCGAAGGCTCCCGGTATTATGAGGCCCAGGGGGGCGACGAAGAATCGCAAGGGGAAGGCGACCAGGGCGCGCGCGGCCCCGTGCGCATCCGGGTCAAGCGTAAGGCGCCGCGCGCGGATTCGGGGCTTCCAGGCGAGTCCTCTTCGACCCATAGCCCGAAGCCGACGGAAGAACGCTACGACGACCGGCGCGAACTCCAGGATCGCGAGGGCCGCGACTCCATGCAGGCGGGCTTCGTACGCAGGCAGGAAAGCTACGAGAGGGCCAACGAGAAGGCGCAGGCCGAGCAGAACGGCAAGTCCGACCATGGGGAGAATCGATCCCGCCTCTCGATAAACGACTTGACCGAGATGGGCCTCAAGGAGCTGCGCGATCTCGGTGGGAAGTACGGAATCAATCATGAAGAGATGATCTCCTTCAAGAAGCAGGAGCTCATCTTCTATATCCTCAAGGCCCACACCGACCGCGGCGGCATCATCTACGCCTATGGCTCCCTGGAAATACTGCCCGACGGCTACGGATTCCTTCGGTCTCCTCAAAATTCATACCTGCCGGGATCAGACGATATCTACATCTCGCCCTCGCAGATCAGGCTCTTCAACCTCAAGACCGGGGATACGGTTTACGGCCAGATACGCAGCCCCAAGGAAGGCGAGCGCTTCTTCGCGATGCTCCGCGTGGAGCAGGTCAACTTCGACGAGCCCGCCGTCGCGCAGAACCGCATACCCTTCGAGAATCTCACGCCGCTGTACCCGCACCAGCGCCTCAATCTAGAGACGATGACGCAGGAAATATCGACCCGCATAATCAATTTATTCTGCCCGATCGGCAAAGGCCAACGCGCGCTCGTCGTCTCGCCGCCTAAGACGGGCAAAACCATACTTCTCCAGAAGATAGCCAACGCCATCACCGCCAACCATCCCGAGGTATACCTCATCGTCCTCCTCATCGACGAGCGCCCAGAGGAGGTCACCGACATGGAGCGCACGGTGAAGGCCGAGGTAATATCCTCGACCTTCGACGAACAGGCTACCCGGCACGTCCAGGTGGCCGAGATGGTCCTCGATAAGGCCAAGCGCCTGGTCGAGCACGGAAAGGACGTCGTCATCCTCCTGGACTCCATCACGCGCCTCGCGCGGGCCTACAACCAGACCGTACCCACGAGCGGCAAGATACTGTCGGGCGGCGTGGATTCAAACGCCCTGCATAAGCCAAAGCGCTTTTTCGGCGCCGCGCGCAATATCGAGCAGGGCGGCTCGCTGACGATCATCGCGACCGCCCTGATCGACACGGGCTCGCGCATGGACGAGGTGATATTCGAGGAGTTCAAGGGCACCGGAAACATGGAGATCAACCTAGATCGGCGCCTCTCCGACCGCCGTACTTTCCCCGCGATCAACATCAAGAAATCAGGCACCCGGAAGGAAGAGCTTCTCCTTACCGAGGAGGAACTCCAGAAGATATGGGTGCTCCGCAAGGTCATAAACCCGATGGACGATGTCGAGATAATAGAGCTGCTGATTGACAGGATGATGAAATCCAAGAATAATGAGGCGTTTTTGAAATCGATGAATACTCCGTCGTAAGATGGAAGTATTCTTAAGCTACCGTCCATTTGGCCGGTTTTCAGGCATCATGCATCGCGGAGGTCGAAGATGAAGAGCGGAATCCATCCCAAGTACGAGCTCACCACCATCACCTGCGCCTGCGGCAATGTCATCGAGACCCGTTCGACGGTAAAGAACATCCAGGTCGAAATTTGCTCGTCCTGCCATCCTTTCTTTACCGGGAAGCAGAAACTCGTAGACACCGCGGGACGCATAGAGCGCTTCAACAAGAAGTACGGCATAAAGAAAGCCGAAGAGCGGTAAGCGCGTCCCTCGTACCGCACTTGCGGCCGCTCCTTAATAAGGGGCGGCCGCTGTTTCACTAGGCGGCACATCCGCGCGCAGGCGCGGTGATGGGGAGCGCCGTCGGGACTGCGCTCGCGTCGAGCGCTAAGGCGCCGATGCCGGTCCCGTCTGCTCGGCTGCCATCTTCGCTCCTAGCTCGCGGAGCCTGTACTTCTGTATCTTCCCGCTTCCGGTCATAGGGTACTCGTCGACGAAAAAAACGTACTTGGGTACCTTGATGCGCGATATCTTGCCCCGGCAGAAATCGCGCACGTCTTCCTCGGTGAGGGCTGCCCCGGGTTTCCGAATCACGAAGGCAGCAACCTCCTCGCCGTATTTCTCGCTGGCGACGCCGGCTACCTGGACATCGCGCACGCCCACCATGCCCAAGAGGAACTCCTCGATCTCGCGCGGATAGATATTCTCCCCGCCCCGGATAATCATGTCCTTGATGCGGCCGGTGACGCGGAAATTCCCGGCCGCATCCATGTCGCCGAGGTCGCCGGAGTGGAGCCAGCCATCGGAGTCGATGACCCTCGCGGTCTCCTCCTCCATCTTGTAGTAGCCCTTCATTACGTTGTACCCGCGGCAGCAGAGCTCCCCCTGCTCGCCTATCGCGCAATCCGCGCCCGTCTCGGGATTCCAGACCTTGACCTCGATACCGGGCAGGGCTCGCCCGACGGTACCTACCTTCACTTCGATCGGATCGTCGGTACGCGTCTGCGTCATCACCGGCGAGGCCTCGGTCAGTCCGTACGCGATCGTGATTTCCTTCGCGTGCATCTCTTCGATGACTCGCTTCATAATCTCCATGGGGCATGGCGACCCCGCCATGATGCCGGTACGAAGCGAGGATAAGTCGAAGAGCTTGAACATAGGGTGGTTCAGCTCTGCGATGAACATGGTCGGCACGCCGTAGAGAGCCGTGCATTTCTCCTTCTGGACGGAGGCAAGGACGAGGAGGGGATCGAAATTCTCGCACACGACGGCGGTCGCTCCATGAGTCAATATCGCCATCACTCCGAGCACAAGCCCGAAGCAGTGGAAGAGCGGCACGGGCAGGCAGACACGCTCGTCCACCGTGAAATGCTGGCATTCCCCTATGTTGAAGCCGTTGTTGACGATGTTGTAGTGGCTCAGCATCACGCCCTTGGGAAAGCCAGTCGTCCCGGACGTATACTGCATGTTGATGACGTCCCGGCAGGATAGGGAGGACGATGACTCCCGCAGCCAGTCGTCTTCACAGTGCGAACCCAGTAGGAGCAGTTCGGGAAGACTGTACATCCCTCGATGCTTCTGCGGGCCCATGTAGACGACGCTCTTCAGGCGCGGAAATCGCTCGCTCGACAGGCGACCGCGCTCCTGCCTGTCGAGCTCGGGGATAAGCTCGCGCACCATGGCGATGTAATCGGAGTCCCTGTATCCGTCGACGATGCAGAGCGCCTTCATGTCGGATTGACGGACGATGTACTCGAGCTCATGGAGCCTGTAATTCGTATTCACCGTCACCAGCACGATGCCGATCCGCGCCGTCGCGAAAAGCAGGGTTAGCCAATCCGGGACATTGTTGGCCCAAACGCCCACGTGATCGCCCTTGACGAGGCCGATCGCGAGAAGTCCCTTCGCGAGCCGGTCCACCCGCTCGTCGAATTCCGCGTAACTGAAGCGCAGATCGCGGTCCGCGTACACTATGAATTCCCTATCTGGCACCTTCCTGGCCCAAGAGGCCAGGATATCGCCGACCGTCTCGCTCGAGAACGCCATGGCAGGCTCCTTAAAAGGGTGCGTATATGACCGCAAGCACCTTCGCGGGAGCGGAGGAGCCGACGTGGTGGGGAACGATCGAATCGTAGTAGATCGAATCGCCCGCTACGAGACGGAAGTTATCCGAGCCATAGCGAATCTCGACCTCGCCCTGGAGGACGTATATAAACTCTTCGCCCTCGTGCGTCGAAAGACCGGGCTGGCTTCCCGAGCCGGGGCGAACGTCGACGATGAACGGTTCCATGGATCGGCCGCTCTTGCCCTTCGCCAGCGAATAGAAGCTGAGCGCCCCCATTTGGGGCGATGCCTGGCCGGCAGCCCTCATCACCTCCGAGGCCTGCCCACTTCGACACAGGATAGGCCCTTCGCCTCCCGCGTCGTCGAGGAAGGTTCCAAGCCGCACGCCCAGTGCGCGAGAGAGCTTGACGAGAGGCGCGATCGAGGGACTAACGCGCCCCGTCTCGATGGCCTTGATCTCATCTTCGCCGACGCCGCTGCGCGCGGAAAGTTCGGCGGGCGATAGGTTATGCTCCTTCCTCAGTGAAGCCAGTCGAGATCCGCTCTTGTTGGATTCGCCCATAACGACCTCCTCGAATCGGTAACCGGCATAATGACGAACATCGTCGACGGGCGCAAGAGGGGGACCTTCCCGGAGATCCTGGGAACGAGCCTCGATCAGGGCTCGGCCTCGATCTCGGCCATTAGAGCCGCCAGCCTCGCGCAGGCGCGGCCTCTGTGCGAGAGACGGTTCTTTTCATGGACCGAGAGCTGGGCGACGCTCTTACCCAATTGCGGGAGGTATACGACGGGGTCGTAGCCGAAACCCCCTGACCCTATGGGCTCGCTGAGCAGGATGCCGGAGCAGGCTTCCTGGACGGCGAAGAGCCGCTCTTCCGACAGGACGAGCACGAGGCAGCATACGAAGGCGCACGACCTGTCTTCCTTCCCCGCCATGTTCGCGAGGAGGTACGCGTTCCGCTCCGCGGCCTCGAGCCTGTGCGAACCTCCCGCCGAGCCGTAGCGCGCGGAAAGGACACCTGGAGCGCCGTCGAGGGCCCGGACTACGAGCCCCGAATCGTCGGCGAGAGAAGGCTCGCCGACGATGGAGAAAAGTGCCTTCGCTTTCTTGACTGCATTCTCGAGAAATGAGCTGCCATCCTCGGCTACTTCGAAGCTCTCGATGCCCGCATCCGAAGGTAGGCGGAGAGTATGCCCCGGAAGGGCGGGCCCCAACTCTATCAGCTTGTGCGGATTCCCGGTCGCCACGAACAATTCCATGGCCCAGACGATAGCCTCATGCCGTGACCGGAGGCAAGATGCTCCCGGCCTCATTGTACTGGACCGAATCGCTTCCGAAGATAATAAAGGCCCGAATCCACCGTTCCCTTCGGAATGCCAAGGATTCTCGCTACGACGGAGTTGGGCACGACGGTCCTGAGAGAAGCGAGTTCCGCCTTGGCCTTGGCGTATCGACCCCGTTCTCTTTCCATAAAGGAGAAGAGCCTCTCTTCCCGATAAGGGTCCGATTCGTCGGCCAGCCGGGCCTCGAGGAGCCTGAGCCTCGCCCAGCTGGCGTTCCGTCGCTCCGCCAGGCGCTCAACGCGGGAGCGCTCGGATTCGAGAGACCGACGAGCTTGCTCGATCGCCGCGGCGAGCCATTCGCGGCCGACTCCGGCAGCCGCTGCCGTCCGCGCGATGCCCTCTTCGTCTATCTCCCACGCGCATTTTACCGCGAGAAAGACGAGGCGGCTCGAGTAAGCGGCCGCTTCCGCGGGACAGCGCGGAATGATGCCGCCTCTGGCTCGCGGTCGGCGCTTCGAGACGCCTCGTCCGTCCTCTGCGCGCTCGGTTTGCGCACCTCGGTAGGTCGACTCCTGGACCGCGAAGGATTCGGCAATCTCCGGCATCGGGTCGATCGTACTCACTTCAGGCAAGGCGGCGCGCTCGCAAACCGACTCGCGATCCACCGACCGTCGACGATCGCGCCGCACGGTGCGCGCGAGATAGCGGAGGCTCACCGCCAGGTAGGCGTCGAAAGGCAAGCCCCGATCCTCGAATCGGTCGATGAGCTTACTTATCCTTCCCCAGAACTTGAGCAGGGCGTTAGCCGCGTCGTCCTCGTCGTCGAAGCCGTATTTCCCGTGCGAACCGTAGACGAGGGCCGCTACCTTTTCCATAATGCGATCGCGTCCCTCTCCGCTCGAGCGATAGGCGAGGACGAGATCGTGAAGAGTCCTTTCCCTCATGGTTACCTCCGATACGAGAATCAAACGCACGAAGCGTGCCTCGTTCGGCAATCCGAAGCCGCATCGCGGGTTCGCGATGCGAGAGGACCATGCAGCGAAAGGAATTAGCCGAGTAAATAAACGCGCCGGAATGGGGCTGAATTAACTTCGGAATTCCGACGGCCGGCAGGGATGCATTATCAAGCGATTATCGCTCTCCTCGGGAGAGCGGACCGGCTCTCCACTGACGAATCCTGACGAGAGTGACGAAAGCTTTTAGGGCTGGTCGAACCAGGGCTCGAATGCCGCCGTGAGCTTGTCTTTTACTTCCTCGAGCCCACCCCTGATAGAGAGCCCCGCAGCAAGGCGATGTCCTCCCCCGCCGAAAGAAGCGGCGATGGATCCGACGTCTATCCGATCGCGAGCGCGGAGTCCGACGGTGCAATCCGCCTCGCCTTCCTGCCGGATGATCATCGCCGCCTCGCAGCCTGCTATGCTGAGGAGTAGCTGGTATAGAGTGTCCGAATCCCTGCTAGCGAGTCCGTATTTCTGCTGGTCCTGAAGCGTCACGAAGGAGACGAGGACGGCGCCGTCGAAATGTGGTTCGGTGCGGGTCAAGATCTCGCCCATGAGTTTACGGGAAAGCAGGCTCTTGCCCCCGTACATGAGATTGTAGACGCGCTTCGGGGAAGCCCCTGCGGAAACGAGGCGAGAAGCCGCCTTGAAAGTCTCTTCGGAACGCTCGTCGAGATGGCGAAAGAAGCCCGTATCGGTTCCCAGGCCGAAAAGCAGGTACTCCGCCTCTTCTTTTGTGGGTAATCCGCCCATCGCCTCGATAAGGAGAAGTATCATCGAGGTTACGGAAGGCGCCGTATCGTCGATATAGACGACATTGCCTGCCGCCGTTCCCGCGGCATGATGGTCAATGAAGGCGATCGGCACTTTGGGCAGGGTCTCGGCGACCGAGCCGATCCGCTGCAGGCTGGAGCAGTCCAGGATTATGGCGGCGGCGCGCTCGGACGACCTTTCGGGCGGGGCTTCGACGGAAAAGCGGTTCTCATAGGGCATGATTTCCGTCCTCGAGAAAGGACCGGCTGAGCAAAGATAGGCATTTTTCCCGTTTCGCCTTAGAAAGGAAGCCAGAGCGAGTTGAGAGCCGACGCAATCGCCATCCGGTTCCTTATGGCCGATTACATAGAACGGCCCATGGCTTTCTATAAAATCGAGAAGCTCGAGTGGAACGGGTCGCATGCGAGATACCTTTCTTCGCCGATGCCATGGCGAGACTCGAGAATGGTTACGATGGGAAAACGATCAATAATCCAGCTTAAAGTCGTCGGAATTGAATTTCCCCGCGCCGGCCGCCGGACTGAGTATACCCCACGTTTGATCTCCCTGGTCCGCCAATACGTAAAGTCTTAGGTGATCGAATTTGCCATCCTTATAAAAGACGGTCATATAAGGGAAACTCGTATCGTTGCCGCGAACGAGCTCTGCCTTTCCCCCGGAAACGAACCAGCGGGCGGGAAGATAGACATCGGCGACATCGGAACTGCCCTTTCGATAGATCACGCGGAATCCGTCGGCGTGGGAGTAAACCTTTACCACATCCAACCGCACGGGGTAGAAGGCGGAGGTTTCGGACGCCAGAGCGCCAGCGACGACGGCGATCAGGAAGAGGATGATTGTTGCACGCTTCATTCGACCCTCCATTCGAAAAGAATTATAGCCAATGGCCGGGACAATGCAAGAGCACCCAGGGGGAGCATCGCGCGCGAAGTTGCGGAATGCACAACTAGGGAGGAAGTTGCCAGCCTTTCCGCAAGCGACTATGCTGGAAAGATGGAGCTTAGGTCGCGCGCCGCAAAGGTATACGAAATCCTCAGTCCCCTCTGGCCAGACGACAAACCTCTCCTGCGCTTTCGAAACGCTTTCGAGCTTGTCTGCGCGGTCGCGCTGTCCGCGCAATGCACGGATGAGCAGGTAAACAAGGCGACTCCAGGCCTTTTCGCATCCTGGCCCACCCCGAAAGCCATGGCTGCGGCAAAGATCGAGGAAGTGGAAATCGCGATCCGAAGTCTCGGCTTCTTCCGGACTAAAGCAAGGCATCTTGTCGGGGCCGCGAAGCTGATCGAAGGGAAGTTCAGGGGAGAAGTTCCATCGACGATGGAAGAGCTTCTGGAGCTGCCAGGAGTCGGTAGGAAGACCGCCAACCTCGTGCTGTCCGCCTGCTTCGGGCGGCCGGGTATCGTCGTGGATACTCACGTGCTCCGTGTTTGCCTCCGCCTGGGCATCGGCAGCAAATCCGACGCTTCCGATATGGAAAAGCGGATCGCATCACTTGTTCCGGAGGAGAGATGGACGCGCTTTTCGTACGCCGTAAACCGCCATGGCAAATTTGTCTGTACCGCTCGCGTACCGGCCTGCATCGCGAAGCATCCGCCCGCGCCCTGCCCCCTGCTGAAAGTATGTCCCCGCATCGGCCTCGAATAAAAGACCACGCCCGCGTTCGTAGCGCCCGAGGAAAGTAGGCTGTCGGACTTACACAGATGGTTGTTCTAAGGTACTCTCTCGCGATATGCTGGAATCCAGTTACGGAATGGCCTTAATAACGGGGGCTTCGGGCGGAATAGGCCGGGAATTCGCGCTTCAGCTCGCTCATGCCGGTTGGAAGCTCCTCTTTGTCGGAAGGAACATCGAGCACTGGGAGGAAACGAGGAGAGCCCGCGTCGGCGACGCGGGCTCGGGCCTTTTCGGACAAAGCGTCGGATTGCCTGCGAAAAAAAACGCGGCCAAGCTCGGCCTCAATATCCTATCCCTGACTTCGCTTTGCGCTTTATTAGGCCGGGAGATGCGCGCCGGGCTTCGCGCCTTGTGCGCGGACCGGCCATACGCGGTCGTCGGCGCCTGCAATGACATAGGCCATGGCCTGTCCAAACTCGTGCCGAGATCGACCCTCCCTACCCTCGCCAAGCCCTTTCTGGATAGATTGACGCGCGAGAGGACCCGATGAAGACGAATTTCGCCCTCATACCGAAATTGTTCAAGAAGGATCCCTTCATGGCCGCTAAACTTGCCAAGTCATTCGCCATGCAGAAAAAAGCCATGTTCGTGGACAGCCGCTTCTACCGCGGAAGGACCCACGAACTCTCGCTCCTGTACTTTCGCCTGACTCCTTTGTGCAACTTGCGCTGCGTCATGTGCGGCCAACGCGGCGACAAGGGCATTCTCAAAGGGAGTTTCGCGGCGGACGAGTCCAGGAAGATCATAAGCCTCGACGTCTACAGGCGCCTCGTCGACGAGATCAAGCACAAACGCCCGACCATCTACCTTTGGGGCGGGGAGCCCTTCCTCTATCCCGACCTTTTCCCGTTAGTCGACTACATGAAGGATGCGGGCTTGACCGTAAGCGTCAATACGAACGGGACCCTACTCGCGAAGAACGCGGAGGAGATCGTACGCAAGAAATGGCACGCTCTCTTCGTCTCCCTGGATGGCTTCGAGGAGACCAACGATAAGATACGCGGCGAGGGATCGTACGGGCGCGTCGTGGAGGGGCTTGCCGCCGTAAACCGAGAGAAAGCGAGGCAAGGCGCGCACTTTCCGCACCTGGGAATAGTAAGCACCGTCAACAACTTAAATTATAAGGACCTCTACCGTCTCGCAGAAGCGGCCCAGGGTTTCAAGCTGTCCTGGCACGTTTTCAACCTCGGGACATATACGAATGAAGTCATAGTCGAGAGGCAGCGAGCCTTTATGCGCGAGAAGCTGGATACCGAGATCGGCTGCCTCCAGGCCTACGATACGGGCTACAACGAGGGCATCGACGGTCGGGCGCTCTACGATATCCTCACCCGGATCCACTCCATGGAGACCGACCATCCGATCATCACCGTACCTGCCCTCAATCCCGAGAAGATCAATACATACTATCAAGATCTCGAGATACCTGTTCGCACACGCTGCTCGGTGCCATGGAGCCAGGCGAACATCGACTATGACGGAGGGGTCCATTTTTGCGCCGATTATCCCGATTACAAGCTCGGGAATATAGCGAACGGGAGCTTTTTCGACATCTTCAACAGCGAACGGGCAAGACGTTTCCGCGTGGCGCTCAAAGCGAGCCCCGGGGGGGTATTCCCGGGCTGCGTCCGCTGCTATCAGAACATGCTCTGCGGAAAGAAAGTAAAGGGATATTAGCGGCCGGCCGCTTCATGCGGCAAGTCCCACCGAGCGCGTGATCGGAGGGTGGAAGCCAGCGACGACCCCTTGGCCCGGGCGGCCAAGGAGAGGTTCGGCCTCGAATATCTCTACCCTTACCAGCGCCTCGTCATAGCCAATGTAATGGATTCGGCTGCAACAGGTGCGGAGCCGCTGCGCCAAATAGTCCTCCTGCCGACCGGCTTCGGCAAATCGCTCTGCTTCCAGTTGCCTGCCACCTTCCTCCCCCGCCCGACCGTAATCGTCTATCCGCTGCTTGCCCTTATGGAAGATCAGAGGCGCCGGCTCGAGTCCTTGGGGTTGGGCTGCGCGCTCTTCCGAGGCGGCCAAAGCCGAGAGGAAAGAGCCGAGGCCGAGTCGTCAATCGAGAGGGGCGAGGCGAAGATCGTCATCACGAATCCTGAATGCTTGAGGAATCCTCGATTGCTGGCCGTACTAAAGGATGCCCGTCCGAGCCATATCGCGATCGACGAGGCGCATTGCGTCTCGGAGTGGGGCGAGAGCTTCCGTCCCTCATACCTTGAACTGGGTAGAATCGTCGAAGCACTCGCGCCTCCGGCCCTCAGCGCATTCACTGCCACGGCGAGCCCGGCCGTCTTCGAGGCGGTCGCCCGGATTCTATTCGGCGATTCCTCGTATAGAGTCGTCGAGGGCGATCCCGACAGACCTAATATCTCCTATGGCGTCGTGCGTACGCTTAGCAGGGAGCACAGCCTCGTTCGTCTCGCAAAGGAGATGCCGCGCCCCCTCATCGTATTCTGCTCTTCCCGCGAGGGCGCCCAGCTGCTCGCGCGCATGCTCTCCGAACGACTGAGAGAGACCGAAGTGCGGTTCTATCATGCCGGGCTCGAGAGGCACGAGAAGAAGACGATAGAAGAATGGTTCTTCTCTTCCGATGGAGGCATCCTCTGCTCGACCTGCGCCTATGGAATGGGCGTGGATAAGAAGAACATCCGGAGCGTAGTGCACTACGAGGCGCCTGCATCCATCGAGGCCTACCTGCAAGAAGCAGGCCGGGCCGGTCGGGACGGCTTGCCTTCGCGCGCGGTACTTCTATCAGGATCGGGCGAGGAGGGCAGGATCGCGTTCGAAAAAGACGAGCTCCGCCGCTCGCGATTCCGCGCATTGGCCGCCTACGCGGAATCGAGGAAGGGATGCAGGCGCGATAGCCTCCTCGACCTCCTCGGAGCGCCGCGGGAGAGCCGGGGGCCCTGCTCGGGATGCGATCGTTGCGAGGGAGGCGGGCGCGGACCGCGCGAGGGCGAGGCCGAATTGCGCGATTTCGCCACGGCTAATGTCCGCCGTTTCACGTGCGGCGAAGCGCTCCGGCTGCTTAGGGGGGAGAGGGCGGGGACGGACGAGCCGCCATGTTGCGCCCTTTGGGGAGCCATGTCCGGATGGGACGGGAAGGATGCATCGAGGGCGATGGAGGAGGCGATAAAGGCCGGCATCATCAGAAGAATATCCGGATGGCCTTGGAAAGGCAGGATAGCCCCGGGCCCCAAACATCAGGACGACTTGTAGGCCTCCACGTATCGCAGGATCGCGGATTTAATCGATCATGCCGTCGCCCGCCTTATCGACAGGCGCGGCTCGCTCCCTATCGGTCCGAGGCGCCGAGCTTTTTCTACCTCCCAGGTTGATCGGACGGTTCCGCCGCGAAGATCGGTCGCGATATACGGAACCGACATAACGCAAGGCGGCCCAAAGAAGAATGACGGCGATCGTGATGAATAAGACCCTACGATCGGAGATTACCTTGAAAGAGAGGTTAATGATTCCTGACAAGTCCATGGTCAAGCGCCTCCCATCGGCTGCCCGGAAGCGGGAAAATCCTCGTCCTCGCCATATAAGTGTCGGGAAAGCGTCGCCATATCCCGGGTCGAGAGATCCATAAATGCGATGCCGCAAAAACTCATCCCGCCCTCCTCGTATCGACGGGCGACTCTGCCGAAACATACGATGCTCTTGCCCTTGAGCACGATCCGTTGCCGAAGGACCGAACCCTGCTCTATCCTCGGACCATCGCTAGGGACGGCCGCCAGAAGGCCGGCGGGGCTCGCATCGATTATATTGCCTCTTCGCGGCGAGGCACCGGCACTCGAGTCGGCGAAATACTCGTGGCGCTTCAGGAACCATGCAAGTATCCGCGAGAACTCCCAGGCGAGATCGACGGCCCTATAATCGAGCGCGCGCTTCCTTTCCGGACCGTTGGCCATGAATACCAGGCCTACTGCGTAGCGATAATAGACGACCGGACACCACAGCCCGGAATTGAGGCCGACGGCCGCGCGGCCGCGCAGGTAGGCGGAAAGCCTGGAGCCTTGGGCGGTGGCCGATGGTCCCTCGTAATCCTCAGCCATCTCTCGGGTGATTATCCGGCCCGATGGGTATGGATCTACCAGGGGCAAAGCCTCCAACGTAGACGGCACGTAAAGGGCTCGCCCGAATCTGGCGGCCATCGCCTCGGCGATATCGGCCGGGCCCTTTCCCTTATACATTATCACCCGCCCTTCGCTCGCAATCTCCGAAGCCTTCGCCTTGAAGCTATCCACGAGGGCGCCGAGGCTGTGCGAGTCCAGACCTTCTCTGAGTTCGGGCAAATCGACATCGGACCAGGTCTCGGATTCCGGGCAATCGAGGGTCAGCTGCTCGTCCGGCAGCAGGAATTCCACCGTGAGGTCCCTGGGCGCACTTACCCTGGGCCACCTGCGCGAAAGACTCCGGTACATCGCCGAGGGAAAGCCGAGCTCGACTGTCCCCGAGGCCGATTTTAGCACGGGAGCCTCGAAGACCACCGCTTGGCCGCGAAAATCGAAACTTACCGATACTAGCTCGCGGGGAGCGAAGGAGAGGGCCGCGCCCGTCGTCGTGAAGCCGACTCCGGCGCCGCTTATGGCGGAAAGGCGGCACTTCATGGATTTGCCGGCGGTCCTCAGCCGAGCCTCGGTCCTGGAATCGGCCGCGGAGGATAAGATGAATTCTTTTTCGATTCTGTCGATTCGAACTGCCACAGCCCCTCCGACGATGCATTATACTACCTTTCTCGGTAAGGAGCCCGCCTTGATGAAGAGCAAGACCGCGGATATCATAAAGACTCATGAAAGGAGCCGAATATGATCGATTTCAAGAGGCTCGATGAGACGAAGGCATTCCCTGAGCTCGTCGCCCTGCCGATCCCGCGCATCGACGAGATCCTCACGACCGAGCGGATAGCCGCCTGCGACCTTCCGCTCGGCGGCGGCCTCACATTCAACTGGGCGGCCTCGCCTGTAGATGGCCCGGTCCTCACGGCGCTCGGCGCCCTCGCCGAGGAACAGGGGCTCATTGAGAAGTACAGACTCCTCGCGGAGGGGGAAGAGATCAATACCGGCGAAGGGCGCATGGTCCTCCATCACCTCGCGCGCGGCAGGCTCGGCAAGGCGGTACTTCGCGAAGGTCGGGACCTGCGCGCCTTTTACGAAGGCGAGAGGGAGAAGGCCGCCGAATTCGCCCGCGCAGTGCATTCGGGCAAGATCGTCGGTTCGAGCGGAGAGCCCTTCGCGACGGTCGTCCAGATCGGCATAGGCGGGTCGGACCTCGGCCCGCGCGCCCTCTATCTGGCTCTCGAACGCTGGGCACTGGCCGAGGGCAAGGCGATGATGGGGGCCTGCTTCATTTCCAACGTGGATCCCGACGACGGCGACGATCTGCTCTCGAGCCTGAACCTATCGACCAGTCTCTTCGTTCTCGTATCGAAGAGCGGCGTCACGCAGGAGACCCTCGCCAACGAATGCCTCGTCCGCGATAGGCTCGAGGCGGCCGGTCTAGATCCGGCCAGGCATATGGTAGCGGTGACGAGCGAAACGAGCCCTCTCGCGGGCAACCCGGGATACATCGATTCATTCTACGTCGACGACTATATCGGAGGTCGATACTCGTCCTCGAGCGCGGTAGGCGGCGTGATCCTCTCCCTCGCCTTCGGTCCGGAGACCTTCGCCGATTTCCTCTCCGGCGCGCACGAGGCCGACAGACTCGCGCAGGAAAAAGACATCTCGCGCAATGCCGCCCTGTTGGACGCGATGATAGGTATATACGAGCGGAACGTCCTGAAGATGGGAGAGACTGCGATCCTTCCCTACTCCGAGGCTCTCTCGAGGTTTCCTGCCCACCTACAGCAGCTGGACATGGAGTCCAACGGAAAGCGGGTCGACCGTTCCGGCCGGGCGCTTTCCTACTCGACCGGGCCGGTAGTCTTCGGCGAGCCCGGCACGAACGGACAGCACTCCTTCTACCAGCTCCTCCACCAGGGCACCGACCCCGTACCGCTCCAATTCATCGGATTCCTCAAGGGGCAGACCGGAGGCGACATCGAGGTCGAAGGCTCGACGAGCCGCCAGAAGCTCAACGCGAACCTCGCGGCTCAAATAGTTGCCTTCGCCCGCGGCAAGGGAGACACGAATAAGAACAAGGAATTCCCCGGCGGCAGGCCGAGCACCCTCATCCGCGGAGAGCGCCTGGATCCGCGGGCCCTGGGTGCCCTCCTGGCCCATTACGAGAACAAAGTCATGTTCCAGGGCTTCGCCTGGAACGTAAATTCCTTCGATCAGGAGGGCGTACAGCTCGGGAAGCTCCTCGCGAAAAAAGTCCTTGCGGGGTCGCAGGGAGACCCCGCCCTCGCGGCATACGCGAGGATGCTCGGCCTGGCGACGGCTGATTAGGCAAGAGGCCGTGGAAAAGGCGACTATTGCCTTCACGGGGGGGGGCACGGGCGGGCACATATATCCGGGCTTGGCCGTAGCCGAGGCCCTGCGAGCCCGCGGCTTCGACGGAAGGATCTCCTGGATAGGCTCCAAGAAGGTATCGGATCGCGAGTCGGTCGAGGCGGCCGGCATCGAATTCTTTCCCGTTCCCTCGGGCAAGCTAAGGCGCGAGCTCTCGCTGAACAACGCCGGGGACGCGTTCCGGGTGATGGCGGGATATGCCTATTCTCGTCGACTGCTCAAATCGCTGAAGCCGGCTCTCCTGTTCTCGAAGGGCGGGTACGTGAGCGTGCCGCCCTGCGCCGCCGCGGCCTCTCTCGGAATTCCCTACTTCACTCACGAGTCGGACATAACGCCTGGACTCGCGACTCGCCTCAACGCGCGGGCCGCCGAGATGATCGTCCTCAGCTACGAGGCGACTCGCGAGCTGCTCCCGCGGTCCGCGCGAGGGCGAGCCCATGTCGCGGGCAATCCCGTCCGCGCCGCGATCCGCAATGGCGACGCCGCGCGAGGGCGCACTCTCCTGGGCATCGGCGAGAGGCTGCCGATACTATTCTTCCTCGGAGGCAGCCAGGGCGCTCGGCAGATCAATGAGCTCGTCCTATCCGCGCTGCCAAGGCTTACGAAGTCCGCATTCGTCCTCCACCAAACAGGCGCGGCATCCGCCGGGGGAATCGACGCCTTCCCTTCCGAAGATCCCCGCTACAGGAGTTTCGAATATATCCGCGAGGATATGCCCGATATGCTGTCGGCAGCCGACCTGGTCGTAGGCCGCGCCGGCGCGGGCACTCTTTGGGAAAGTTCCGCACTCGGCAAAGCGATGCTCCTGGTGCCACTCTGCGGCTCCGGCACAAGGGGCGATCAGGTCGATAACGCCGATTTCTTCGTGCGTTCCGGCGCGGCGGTAGCTCTGGTCGGAGCGGAGGCGACCGCCGATCGGCTCGTCGAGGAGGCGCTCGGCCTCCTTGCCGATAGGCGCCGCCTCGACGCAATGGGGGCCGCGGCCAATGCCGTCGCCGGACGCGATGCGGCCGCAGAAATAGCCGGACTTATATTGAAACGCATAGGGGAGGCATGATGAACGCGCTAGACTGGGTCTTTATAGCCATCCTCGCCCTCCTTGGAATTCGTTGCATGATCAGGGGCTTCGTGGCCGAGGTCCTCTCGGTTGCCGCGGCACTCGTCGGCATACTCGCGGCGGTCTTCCTCTATAAAGGTGCAGGCCAGCTTTTCGTCGGCTTGGGGCTTTCCGCATCTCCGGAGATCTTGCCGGCGATCCTGGGCTTCGCGGCCGTGTTTCTGGTCTCCTTCATTATCGTCAAATTGATTGAGCGTCTTCTCGAGGAAGGCGTCGAGGCCGCCCGGCTCGGAGGCGTCGACAGAGCCCTCGGCCTCGGCCTTGGCCTCGCCGAGGGACTCATGCTCGTCTGCCTCGTCCTGATCGCCATGAGCCTTCTCGAGCCGACCATGAAATCCGTCTCGGAATTCTCGAAATCGCTTCATAACTCCCTTTTCGCGAGGATATTCCTGCCCATAGTCGGGCCCGAGCTGGCCAAGGCCACGCAGGGCATCGATCTACGCGCGCCTGAGCTCAAGCTACAATTAAAGGCTCCCGCGCTCAAGACACCCTAGGTCTATCGTGTTCGAGAACCTACTCGGCCAGGACGAGGTACTCCTGGCGCTTAAATCCGACGTCGAGGCCGATCGCCTCCCGCCCGCCATCCTCCTATCGGGCCCACCCGCCTCGGGCAAGCTTACCGCCGCTCTCGAGCTCGCGCGCGTCCTCTCCTGCGCCCGGCCCCGCGATGGTGACCATCCTTCGGGTAGGGCCGCATGGAATTGCCCATGCCCCGCCTGCTCTCGCCATCGCCTATTGGTCCACCCTGATCTTGCCCTCCTCGGCTCTCGCAGCTTCCCCGAAGAGATCCCTGCCGCCCTAGAGCTTCTCGGGCGGGCGCCCGGGCAGGCGGCGGCCTATTTCTTCTCGCGCGCCGCCCGCAAACTCGCGCGGCGCTTTGACGCCATGCTCTACGAAGGCGAGGAATCACGCCTAGGCAAGGCGGCGCCGCTCCTGCGCGAGCTCGAGGAGCAGCTTGACGCCGTGGCTCCCGAGCGCGCAACGCAAGGGGCCTTGGCTCCCGGCGCAACCGAGGTCGCAACCAGGGCCGCCGCCGCATGCGCGAAGCTCGAGGTCCTGGTTCCCGGGTCGCCGCCGGTCTTCATGATCCGAAATATCGAGTTCTGGGCGCGCCTGGCGCCCCTTGGCCCGCGAAAAACGGTTATTATAGAGAATGCCGATAGGATGCTGGAAGCCTCGCGCAACGCCCTGCTCAAGATACTAGAAGAGCCGCCCGACAGCGTGCGGTTCTTGCTCCTCAGCTCGAGGCGCAGTGCGCTGATGACTACGATACTCTCGCGCGCGAGGACCTACCATTTCGCGACGCGCGGCGCCGCCTCTACGGCCCTTGTCGTCGAGCGGATATTCCGCAGCTCCGAGCCCTCGCCCTCGGTCGAGTCGTTCCTGGCCGCCCGGAGGCCTTTCCCGCCATCCGAGGCGCGCAAGCGGGCGGAGGCACTCTTGGGCGCAGCCTTGGCCGCGCGCTATGACCCGGCCTCAATCGCGCGGCCTCTGGCCGCGCTCATCCGTGAAGCTCGATCCGAGGGCCACAGCCGGGCGGCGGTTTTGTCCGGCCTCCTCGAAGCGACGAAGGACTTCGGGCAAAGGGACGACAAGTTCGCTTCCAGCTTCCGATCCTTCCTCTCCGCACTCTCGACGGTTCTCGGCGCCATCTTATCCGAACAGGGAGTCGACGCCGAGGCGGTTGGCATCATCGACCGCGCGGCCGGCCTGATCCGCTCCGCCGCGAACGACTACGAGACATTGAACCGAAGCCCGATCCTGCTTGCGGAGTCCCTGCTATACGCATTATCGGAAGGAGGCCCTCGGTGAGGCGTTTCGTCGAACGCGCCCTGGCCAAGCTCCCGAGGCTCAATGAGGACCAGATGCGGTCCCTTCTGTACGCCCTCGCCGAGGAGAACGGACGCATGGACGCCGCCCTCGACTCGATGCTAGACGGCATCGTCGTCTGCGATCGGGACCATCTGCCGATCATTTACAATAAATCGGCCGAGCGTATGCTGAGGTTCGCCGGCTCTGACCCAGCCGAGAGGCCCTTGTGGCACAGCGTTTCCGATGAGGACCTTTCGGACTTCTTCCGCGAGACGCTCGAGGGCGAGGAAACGGTGCTCGACCGAGAATTCGGATTGGAGGCGAAGGGCGCGACCAGGCTCATCGCGGTCTCGGTCAGCACTCTGGTATCCCAGGGCCGCATCGAAGGCGCGATCGTCCACATGGAGGACATTACGGAGAAGCGTCGCAAGGAGGCCCAGCTGCGCAGGGCCGAAAGTCTCGCCTCGCTTACGACCCTCGCAGCCGGCGTCGCCCACGAGATAAAGAATCCTTTAGGATCGCTATCGATCCACATCCAGCTCATCCGGAAAGCCCTCATGGGCAAGGACGAGGTCGAGACAGCATTCCTCGAGCGGCATCTCGGAGTCGTTGACGAGGAGATCGAACGGCTGAACAAGATTGTCGTCGATTTCCTCTTCGCGGTGAGGCCCATGGACGTACAGCTTCGAGAGTCCGACCCGGGAGAGCTAGTCGCGGGGATAGCGGAGTTCATCAAGCCCGAGGCGGAACGCGCAGGCGTCATGATCGACCTGCGACTCGGGGATAATCTACCCAGGGTCGCCCTCGACGCCCGCCTCATGAAGCAGGCAGTGCTCAATCTCGTAAAGAACGCTCTTGCCGCAATGCCCGGGGGCGGCAAGCTTCGCCTGTCGGCGGACCGCGTCGACGAAGAGGTCAGGATATCCGTCGAGGACAGCGGGATAGGCATTTCCGAGGAAGACTTGCCTAAGATATTCGAACCCTATTTCACGACGAAGGAGAACGGGACCGGCCTGGGCCTGACGATAACCTTCAAGATCGTCAGGGAGCACGACGGGGAGATATCGGTCGCCTCGCACCCCGGCCAGGGCTCGACCTTTGTGATCAGTCTGCCCGTTCCCCAGAAGGAGCGGCGCCTCCTGCCCTACGACGGAGCCGACGCGTACCCGAAAACCATCGAGAAGGGGGCATAGATGCGCTTTACGATCGTCGTCGCCGACGACGAGAAGAACATCCGGGAGGGCCTGGCCGAGGCGTTGTCGCTCGACGGCTATCGAGCGCTTCCCGCCGCCGACGGCGAAGAGGCGCTGGCCCTCGTCGAGTCGGCCGACGCGGACCTGGTGATAACCGATCTGCGAATGCCCAAGCTCGGGGGGACGGATGTCCTCAATCACGTCGTCAACCGCTATCCCGGTCTACCCGTCATAGTGCTTACCGGGCACGGCACGATAGAGGACGCGGTGGTCGCCATGCGCGCCGGCGCCTTCGACTTCCTTACGAAGCCCGTCAACCTCGACCACCTATCGCTCCTCGTTAAGCGCGCGCTCGAGTCGAGGGAACTCGCCCGCAAGAACCGGGAGCTCGAGGCCGAGGTCGAGGCGCAGCGCCGATCGAGCTCAATAATAGGCAAGAGCGCTGAGATGAAGAAAGTTTTCGACCTCGTACGCCGCGTCGCGCCTACGCGCGCGAGCGTCCTGGTGACGGGGGACTCCGGCGTCGGCAAGGAGCTCGTCGCCGATGCGATTCATAACCTGTCGCCGAGGCGCGACGGTCCGCTCGTGAAGGTGCACTGCGCCGCCCTGGCGGAAAGCCTCCTAGAGAGCGAACTGTTCGGGCACGAGAAAGGTTCCTTCACCGGAGCCCAGGCTCGGAAGAGGGGCCGTTTCGAGCTGGCGGATAAAGGGACGCTCTTTCTCGACGAAATCGGCGAGATAAACCAGAACGTGCAGATCAAGATCCTGCGAGTACTCCAAGAAAGGAAATTCGAGCGCGTTGGGGGAGAGGACACGGTCGAAGTGGACGTGCGCATCGTGGCCGCAACTAATAAGGACCTCAAAGAGGAGATCCGCAAGGGTACTTTCAGAGAGGACCTCTATTATAGGCTCAACGTGGTCAACATACGCGTCCCTCCCCTTCGCGAAAGGCGCGACGACATTCCCCTGCTCGCAATGGCATTTCTGAGCGAGTTCTCCGAGGAGAACGGAAAGAAGCTCGAGGGGTTCGACCCCAAGGCGAGACAGGCGCTATATGCCTATCCCTGGCCGGGGAACGTGCGCGAGTTGCGCAATTCCGTCGAGAGCGCGGTAGTGATGGCGTCGAGCGGATTGATCGGGCTCGACGACCTCCCTCCGGGAGTCCGATCCTCGGGGGAAGAGCGGGACGTGCGCGTGCCAATCGGCTCAACCCTGGAGGAGGCCGAGAAGATACTTATTCGCGAGACTCTCGCGGCGCAGGGGGGAAATAAATCCAGGTCCGCGGAAGTACTCGGTATCGGGAGGAAGACCCTCTACCAGAAAATCGAGGAGTACGGGCTCGAGGGTAAGGAAGCAAAAGAGGGCTGAGGAGTAGCGGTCGCGAGACTCACGGCCTGGGCGCACATGATCTTAGGCACCTTTCGGCCATCGCGCAAAGCTGAAAATCCGAGTCCTCAGCTGCGGCCTGAAGCATCGTCCGAAAGAGACGCTCTCCAGTGGCCATAGCCAACTCCAGAAGGCGGGCCTTTTGCAGCGTCGACGAGCGGATAAATAGCGCTGCTACCTCGCCCTCAGCCTGCCTCGAGCCCAGAAGCGCCACGGCCCTCACGGCCTCGAGGGCGACATCCTCTGCGGGATCGTATAACGCGCGCCTAAGGAAGATATAAGCCGCGGACCTTCCCGACAAGCCGAGCGCCCGCGCCGCGGCGCCTCGCGCGCCCGCATCGGGATCGGATGCCACCACCTGCCCCAGCGAAAAGAGATCGCCGCCGGCGTTCTCCACGCTGCGGTATCGCGTACCGGACCGGCGAGATGCCTCACCTTCCTTCGTCGCCAGGACCTTATAAGCCCTCACGACGCGCGCAAAACGTCTGGCGGTATGGGGATCCCCGGAGACGTCAGGATGGTAGCGCATTGCGAGGCGCCTATAAGCGGTACGGATCTCGCCTTCGTCCGCTCCCGGCCCGAGTCCGAGCGAGACCAAGGCAGATTCCCTCCAATCCTCGCTTTCGCTCACGCCCTATCACCGATGCCGTCGCCGACGCGCTTCCCGACGCGGGCCTCAGCCCGCCTAGCGAGAAGCTCGCCGACCAGCCCCTCGAGCTCCGCCTTGAGCATGCGGAGCTCTCCTTCTTGGATATTCGAGTCGAGCGCCGATAGGGCCCGCCGACGGAGGTCATCGAGCTCGGCGACGAGGCCGCGCTCTAGGACGAGGCCCTCCATGAGATCGTCGAGTCTGCCCGCGAGGAGCGAAGCCTTTCTCGCCAGCTCCTCGCGGCTGTCATCTGACGCTCCCCTCCCGATGTCGGCGATACTGATGGCCTGCTCTGCACCGCTGTCCTGATCTACCGCGGTCACGTGAAGCATGTCCGACTCATCGATGGAAAAATCCACTTTTACGCGCGGGCTTCCGGCCTTGGCCGGTCGTATCCCCGCCAGGAGAAATCGTCCCAAGGAGAGGTCCTCCGCCGCCACTTTGCTCTCGCCCTGCAGAACATGTATCTCAACAGAGTCCTGTCCATCGGAGACCGTAGTAAAAACGCGGCTCTGCGTAGAAGGCACCGGACTATTCTTGCGAATCAAAGGAATGAAGGCGCCGCCGTCCACTTCTAGGCCGTAGCTGCGGGATACTACGTCGATTAGGCGGATTCTTCCCGCCGCCTCTTCCGATCCGGAGAATCGGGAAGCCCAGACGGCCGCTCCCAGCGCGACTATCTCCTCGGGATTCACCCCGCCTTCCGGCTCGAGCCCGAGCCTTTCTCGCAATATTCGGCGCACGAGGGGTATCCGGCTCGAGCCTCCGGAGAGCACCAGGGAATCAAAATCCCCTTTCCCCACACCGGCATCGCGTATTGCTTCCTCCATGAGATCGAGGCTTCTCTCTATATAGGGCCTCGCGATCTCCTCGAAATCGGATCGCCGCAGGTCGAGGGCCGGATGAAGTATCTTTCCACCGGCCGTCGCGAAGGCAAGGGCGATGGAAGCCTCCTCGCGCTCGGAGAGCTCGATCTTTGCCCTCTCGGCCGCCTCTGCGAGCTGCTGGTCGAGAAAACGATCCGCTTCCGGATCCAGCCCCTCGTCCTTGAAGCGCCTAACCGCGAGCCGCCTGAGTTCGCGGTCGAGATCGTCCCCGCCGAGCCTGCCGTCTCCCTTCGACGCGAGCACGCGCCAGTCCCTTCCTTCGCGTCGAAGAATCGTTACGTCGAACGTACCACCGCCGTAATCGTAGACGAGCACTAGCGACTTTTCGGGCCCTGAGGCCCCGAAACGCGGATAGACATGCGCGGCTGCGGCAGCTGTCGGCTCGTTGATGATTCTGAGCACTTCGAGGCCCGCGAGTTTCCCTGCCTCTGCGAGGGCGCGACGTTCCTTGTCGGAGAAATGCGCTGGAGCGGCGACCACTGCCCCGTCGACCGAGGCCGACAGGTAAGTTTCGGCATCCTTCTTCAAGGAGTCCAGGATCAGGGCGACGATTTCCTCAGGTCGCCACGACCTGGCCCCCATCGAAAGCCTGTTTCCAGAGCCTAGGAAACGCTTGACTCCGGCGATCGTATTCTCGGGATTGATGTAGGCCTGATTCTTAGCCGATACACCGACGAGAGCTTCGCCCTTGACCGTCATGGCGACGACGCTCGGCGTGGATCGCGAGCCCCTGGAGTTGGGGATGATTACAGGCCTATCTCCGTCGAGCAGGGCGCATAGGGAATTGGTCGTCCCGAAATCGATGCCGATGATCGCTCGCATGTCAGGGCTCGCTTCCCCGACCGGCGGCGCGTCTTTCTTCGATCTCCACGAGGAGCTCAATCTCGGCGACCGTCGCCCCGGTACGAGCGGCAATGAGGTCGGCCGAGAAGCCGCTTCGATAGAGCTCCAGGGCTTCCTCGCGCTTAGTCCTTCCAGGAACTACGCTGCTTTCCGGGGTGCTGATTTCGGGTATTCGCCTCTGTCCCGATGGGGCCCCTTCGGAATGTCCCAGGGTGAGAGTTACGGGCGCATCGAGCGCGGCGGCCCTCAGGGCCTCGCGAGCGGGCGCTTGAAGGGCCGGTTCAAGGGCCGTCGCGGAGCCTGCCGGCTCCGGCACTATCGGGCGTCGCTTATTCAGCATGGCATACACGTCGCGCTCGCTTTCCCGCGCCGCGAGCTCCTTCTTCCCGACGGCTATCCTCCGATCCGCTTCGGCGAGAAGCACGCGCAGAGCGGCCACCCTGTCCTCGACAAGGGAAACGTTTCGATCCGCGGTCTCGTTGAGCTCCAAGACGAGAGCTCGAGCCTCGTCGCGTACGCCGTCCAAGAGGTTCTCGAGTTCGAGATATCGCCTTACTCTCGCCCGAACGAGGAACCATATCACGAATAGCCCAGCTACTTCGATCGCGGCCAAGAGAAAGAATTGGGTGACGGCGCTCATCCCGAGAGGTCCACGCGGTTACCGAGGGAAGGATCTCGCACGACCTCCTCCTGAGGCTTCCCCTCGTCCTCTACTCCCTCCTCGCCCCCATGGCCACCCTTCCCGCCCTGCGCCGACGAGCGTCCGGGCCGCTCTTTGATCGCTGCCGCGCCATCCTTAGGCTCCTCGGGGCGTCGCACGGCCTCCTTCGTCTCGATCTCCTTCTTCTGCGCCGCGGCTCCCTGGATGGCGCTTTGCAGCGCTGGACCATCCTTTTCGACGGCCTGGTCGCGCCCCACCTGGGACATCTGCATGAGGAGGGTCTGGAGGTCAATCGGCCTTATGGGCATCTGGTGGCCCCTTCCTAAGGATATCGTCCTCGGGCTCTTCATAACGGGTCGTCCGAATCATTTGGTTCTCGAGATAGAAGGTGATAGCCTTCTGCTCAGTCTTAATATCCTCACGCACATCCTTGATGACAAGCTTGACGCCGGGGTATACGCGGCCGGACGCGCTTATCCTGCCCTTGATCTTGAGCCCGTTGAGGTAGGATTGGATACTCTCTATCTCCTTAGCCAGCCCGCGCACTTCCGCCACAAGCTCCTCCCGGCGAAGGACGTAGTCTTGAAGGAGGGCTTCCTTGTCTTCGGGAAGGGCCTTTCTCTGCTTCTTCGTCGCGTTGAGCGTCGCGATGTTCTTATCGAGCTCCTCCGCCTGTCGCTTGATTTGCAGAGCCTGGGCCTGGAGCCCGTCCATCTTCTCCTTGCTCTTGGGATCGTAGCCTACCTCGAGGATGGTCTCGGTGCCGCCTACGGGAGAACCGAGCGTCTTCGCATTGATCTCTTCGCAGGCGCGGTACTTGCCGCCAACGATGGCGGCCCGCTTACCCTGGCAAATGATTTTTTTGTTCGCGACGATTGTCGTATTTATAAGACCGTCCGAAACAATGACGTTCTCCCCCGCCTCGACGGTCGTATTCTCTATGAATTTGCTCCAGATGTTCTTGCCGGCCTGCACGGTCCCGCCGCCCTTGCCGGCGACGCCCTGGTGGATGATGATGTCACCCTCGGCGACGATTTCGCATTTGCCGACCGAGCCGCGGACTTCGATATTGCCAGAGGCCTTGACCGAAAAGCCGTCCTCGACATTGCCCTGCACTATCACCGTTCCGAGGAACATTACATTGCCCGTCTTGAGGTCGACGTCCCCCGGGACGGTGAAAATCTCCTCTACGTTGATCTTTCCGCCGATGAATGTCACGAGACCGTTGATATCCGCGATGAGGGTGGCCCCGTCATCGGCCATATGGACGTTACGCCCCATAGGCGTCGGCATATCCTTGCCGTTACGGGCCGGAATCACTTTCCCCGTTACGGTGCGCCCCGGCTGACCGGGCTCCGGTGGGAGCTTGCGAGCGAGCGGCTGCCCTGCGACAACGTTCTGTATAAGGCCGAGTTCCTTGAAATTCACGCGACCGTCGGCGGCCTCCTTCAGCTGGTGCCGGTTTTTATCGGTCTCAAAATTGTACTGTACGTAGGAATCGCGGCCGTTTTGAGGCCGAGAGCCTTCTGCCATCAGGACGGGCTCGCGGTAGCGCGGCCTATCCTCGAGCTCCTGAAGGGCAGACTCCGACACCCCGTGAATTATCCGATTATTTCTAAGGAAGGCAAGGATGGCATCCTTGGAAAGGTCAGATCCGCCGGGACCGGGCGGCGTGAGGATGACGAAGCCTTTCATTTCCTGGTCGGTTATCTCGACGGTGATCAGCGCGTCGTTGGCTGGATTCGAGATGAAATCGCCGACTCGCACGTAATCGCTCGATGCCTGCTTTACGACTTCCTTGACGAGGGCCTCGTCGTAGGCCCTTACGGCCCGCGACAGGAGCTTGTCGTAGGCCTGGCGCTCCGTGATGCGCTTTCCCCTTCCCTGCGGCGAGCTGACCTTGAGGAGTGCCCCGTCTGGAGAAAGGCGCACGAAGCATTCGCCGTCGACGTCCTTTTCCTCGATTAGCGGTGTCGAATCCGCGAAGTCGTCGACTATTACCCGCTCGGATGGCATTTCGACCGCGCGCTTGGCGGCGGCCGGGTAGGCGCGAACGCGCCAATTCTTGCGACCGGCGCCAAGGATGCCCGCGTTGCCTTTCTCGATGACCTCGAATTCGAGATTCTTCAGAGGTAGGCCGAGCTGGACCGCCGCATCCGCAAGCGCTTCATCTATGGAACGTCCCTCGACGACCAGGGATTTCTTCGCGCCGTCCTCGTCGAGGTAGCGTCGCATGAGCCCTGCTATCTCTTTAAGCCCAAGGGTAGCAGCCATGGCCTTATAGAATCCCCTTGCGCAGGTTAGTAAGTTTCGCGCGAAGCCTAAGTATCGCCTTTGTGTGCAGTTGGCTCACGCGCGATTCGGTTACCTCGAGAACCTGCCCGATTTCCTTGAGCGTCAGGTCCTCGTAGTAATAGAGCACGAGGACTTTTTTCTCCTTCTCCGGCAGCTCATTGATAGCCTGAACTATGACGCGCTTGACTTCCTCGCGCTCGACGGTCGCGTCGGGATTCATGCTAGAAGGCGATTCAATGCTCTCGCCGATCGATATCTTGTCGGTCTCGTCGCCCGAATACCAAACGTCGTTTAGCGACAGGACCGATGTGCTCGATATCTTGAGCATAGTCTTAAGGAACTCGTCTTCCGAAACGCCCATAGACGAGGCGATTTCTTGGTCGGAAGCAGGCCTTCCCAGCTTGGACTCTAGGCTTACGACCGCGTCCTCGATCTCCTTGGTCTTCTGGCGCACCGAGCGCGGGACCCAATCGATCGAGCGAAGCTCGTCGAAAATAGCCCCGCGGATGCGCGTGACGGCGTAGGTCTTGAATTTTACATTCTTATCGGGATCGAATTTCTCTATCGCGTCGAGCAATCCGAAAACGCCGAAGCCCACGAGATCCTCGAATTCCACGGTGTTGGGCATGCTCGCAGCGACCTTGCCGGCCACGTACTTGACGAGCGGTGTATACTGGCGAATGAAGGCGTCCCTGACTGAGGGCTCCCTCTTGGCTTTATAGCGGGACCAGAGTTCGTCTTCCGTCATCCGCTGAAGCGGGTTCTCGGTCATTTTCTCTTACCCTTTCTGGTCGCGTTTGAGGATTGTTCGCACCGCTTGAGCGAGGGACGCGGGATCGAGGCTCTCCTGCCCCGGCTTCGAACCGGACGGTCCATGTTCACCGTAGCTCTTCTGCTGGCCGTTCGCCGCGGATGACCCGCCCGACCTGAACTCGGAGGCAGTGAATGAATCGCTGAAACCCTCGAGATCTGGCAAAACGTCGAGATCGTCGAAGCCAGCGGAGGGCCGACGCCCCGTTTCGGGACTCGAGCCGACCGGCATCGCAGCAACGGCCTCCCCATCACTCCCGTCGGTATCGAGCAAGCTCGCTTCGTCCACCGGGGCCAATTCCGCCGCTTCCGCATCTGGCGTATTCTCTCCCGACCCTTCGCGCCCGGCGCCGGGGAATGCCGTACCAGAACGGCCTATTGGGCCGTAGCCCGAGATCTCGTCCGCCCCTATGTAGGATTCAGGCGCCGCAGCCTCGCCCGGCAGGACAATATCGACGTTCGCGCCTCTTCCCGAATCGTCCCCGCGCAGGGCATCGAATTCCTGGTCCGTTTCGTTGATCGAGAAGAGGCTCGGGACCAAGCTCCGCAAGAGCAGTATGCCGCAGTAAACGACTGCGCCAATTAATAGGGCGCAAATCATCGCTCGAAAAAGGAGGGTGAAAAACCCGACTCTAGCGAACATGCCTATGAGTGCGGAGAGTGCGGCCGCCGATCCGGCGGCGACGAGCGAGGCACGCAGGTCTTTGTCCACCGTCTCCGCTCCCTCCTCTTTAGCCTAAGATTAGGCTGAAATCCGCGCCCTCGTCAAGTTCGAGCCTTCGGCTCAATCCTTGCCGAACAGCTTCTTTATGAATCGTCCGATTCCCGGATCGTCAGTAAAATCGGTCTTCTCGATTCGGCTGACGAGATGAGCGACCGAAATAGCGGCCTTGGACCTGGGATCCTGGACGATGAAGGGCCTTTGCCTAAGCACCGAGGCCGGCACGATCGGGTCGTCGTAGATGCAACCGAGGTACTCTACTTTGAGGTTCAGGAACTGCCCGGATATATTGATGATCCGCTCGGCTACGCGCCTGCCCTCCGTCACCGTCCTGACTCTGTTGACGACGAGTCTCAGGCCGATGTTGAGGTTGTCGATCTCGGTCGCGATTATCTTTATTATTCCGTAGGCGTCGGTGATCGCCGTCGGCTCCGGAGTAGTCACTATGATGGCGTCGTCCGCCGCCGCAACGAAGCCGAGGACGTTGGCCGATACGCCGGCCGCCGTATCAATGATGATGATATCGGCCTGGGATAAGGTATATAGCTCGCTTATGAAGCTCTGCCTCTCTTCGTCGGTCAGATTCGCGATTTTCGAGAAGCCTGACGCGCCGGCGACGATCTGTATGCCGTATTCCGTGTCCAGAATAATCTCACGCATGGTCTTCTGCTTACGGATCACGTGATAGAGGTTGAACTTCGGGATCATATTGAGCATCACATTGACGTTCGCGAGACCCAGGTCCGCGTCCATCACGATCACTTTCCTGCCCAATTTCGCATAAGCAATGGCCAGGTTTACCGAGACATTCGTCTTCCCGACTCCTCCCTTGCCCGAGGCTACGGCAATTATCCGAGTCTTCTTCCCGCGGTCGGGCGTACCGGTCTCCCTCTTCTCTCCGGCCGGGGTCCGCTTACCCATGATTTCACGAAGCGCTTGCGCCTGGTCTTCCATATTCAACTCCAATCCTGCCGGGGGCCACCGCGCGGCCCAGTTGCTAGGTCAGGCGTTCGCCCTCCCTCTGATTCCTCCGGCTCCTCGCCATAACGCGCCTCGAGGCGGGGGCGGTCGACTCGAAACCCCTCAAGATTCATCAAGAAGCGCGTCACGCTGGCGCGCTCTATGTTCTGCGGAACCGACTGCCCGTTCGTGATATACGAAACAGGCTTGCCGCGCTCGGCCAGCGCCGAGATGGCGTTGCCAATCCGGTTGGTCTCGTCTAACTTCGTAATGACGACCGCCTTATAGTCGAAAGGCTCGAATTGCCGCATTATTTGGATCATATCGCTCGCCTTGGTCGTCGCGGACAGGGCCAAGTGGGTTTCAGCCTTGGGGCCGCAGGCAGCCAAAACGCGTTGCATCTCGGCTAGCCGCACAGCGTCCCTCGGACTCTTACCGACGGTGTCCACGAGGACGAGGTCCGCGTCGGAATGCATCGCGATCGTCTTTCGAAGGTCGTCGGCGGTCTCGACACAAGACACGGGGACGCCCATTATGCCTCCGTAAGTCTCAATCTGCTGCCGCGCGCCGATACGATAGTTGTCTATGGTTACCATCCTGACTGACTGAGGCCTCCCGCCTCCGATCCCCACGGCGTGTATAGCCGCCAGCTTGGCGATAGTCGTAGTCTTGCCGACGCCAGTAGGCCCTACAAGTGCGAGGATCCGGGGCCTAGGTCCCTCCGGCCCGCGCCACAGGCGAATGGAGTCGCCGACCCATTCCAAGGCGGCGGATTCGGCCTCCTCGACCTCTCCCAGGGCCTCCAACGAGAAGTCCCGACGCAGGCGGGCGACAGCTTCCCTCCTGAAAGACTCGGAAAAATCGTTGAGGGCCAAAAGCGCGTCGACCCTGCGAATGGTCTCATGATCCCCCGCCTCCGCGGCAGCGGCCGGCCTCGTGTCGAGCCTGTCCCTTAAGCCCTTAATCTCCGCCAGGACCTGCTGGAGGGCTTGATCCGCCTTGGCCTGCGCAAGTATCTTGCGCTTCTCCTCCTCGAAGTCCGGTTTGGGTGCGGGCTTCGCATCGGTCGGGCGCTCGGGCCTGATATACCCGGTTACTTCTACGCCCTCCCTGGCGAAGAGACCGAAGAAGCCGCCCATCCTGACTGTCTTATGCGACAGCACCTGGGCGGAGTCGCCGTACTTCGCTCGTATCATATCCAGGGCCTCGCGGTGCGAGAGAGCCAGCTCGGTGAAATATTGCATCGGCTAACCTTCCAATTTTATCTCGCCGACGGCCTCGACTCGGGCATCGGGCACGATTTCCGGAACCGAGAGGACGACGAGATCCGTCAGCTCCCTCTCGGTGCTCGCCTTGACAAGGGCGCGCGCGCCCTCGGAGCACAAGATAACTGGAATCCATCCTTTATGCTGAACCGCCGAAACCGCGCGCGTAAGGGCCTTGATCCATTGCCGCTGCACGGTAGGCTCCAGCGCCGCGACTACTCCGCCTGGGGTGTCGACCCTGCTGTCGATTATCTTCTGCTCGAGCGAAGATTCGATGGTCAGCACGCGGAGGTTTCGGTCCTGATCCGCGTACTGGAGGCAAATCTGTCTTCCCAAGGCTTGCCTGCACTTCTCGGTGAGGAAGACGGGATCCTTCGTGACTCCGGCGTAATCGGCGAGTGTCTCGAGGATGGCCACCATGTTGCGTATCGATACCTGCTCGCGCAGGAGGGCTTGGAGCACCTTCTGCGTCTCACCGAGGCTAAGGCGCTTGGTTGCATCTTCGACGACCGCCGGGTAATCCTTCTTTAGGGCGTCGAGAATCGATTGGACTTCCTGCCGGCCCAGGATCTCAGCGGCGTGCCTCTTGATGATGTCGGTAAGGTGGGTAGCTACTATGCTTGGGGCGTCGACCACGGTATAGCCGGCCCGCTCGGTCCGGTCGCGCTGTTCCTCCGCTATCCAGAGCGCGGGCAAGCCGAAGGTCGGATCCCGCGTTTTCTCACCCGGAATGTCTTCGGTTACGCCTCCGGGGTTGATCGCGAGGTAGTAACCCAGCCGGATAAGGCCACGCCCAACCTGGACTCCGCGAATCTTGAAGCAATATTCCGAGGGTTCGAGCCTCATGTTGTCGATTATCCTTATCCGCGGAACCACGAGGCCCATATCGAGAGCGCTCTCTTTACGAATGCGCGTAATCCGTTCTAGTAGGTCGGCGCCCTTGTCCTTGTCCACCAGCGGGATGAGGCCATAGCCGAGCTCAAGGCTGATAGGATCGAGAGGAACCACCGGCGAGAGGTCGGTGGGTACATCTGCCTTCTTCTTGCCGGCCGCCGCCGTCTTGGCCCTGTCTGCGTCGGCCACCTGCCTGCGGGCCAGCCGGACACCGACGATTGCGAGCATGGCTGCCATCGGGATGAGGACGTACCATGGGAATCCGGGGAGGATGGCCATTATGGCTAGGACCGCGGCGCCGACGAGATAGACCCTCGCGTTTTGCGAGAACTGGTTCGTCACGTCGTTGCCGAAGGTACCTTCGGAATTCGCCCTAGTGACTATGATGCCCGTCGCCACTGAGACGAGAAGGGCCGGAATCTGGGAAATGAGTCCGTCGCCGATTGTAAGGAGGGTGTATGTGGTGATGGCGGTGTTGAAGTCCTCGTGATGGAGGACCATACCGATAACGAAGCCCCCTACGAAGTTTATGACGGTGATAAGAATCCCCGCCTTAACGTTGCCCGAGATGAATTTCGAGGCGCCATCCATCTGTCCGTAGAAGTCGACTTCGCGCTGAACCTCGCCTTTGCGGCGGATCGCCTCCTCCTCCGTGATCGCCCCCGAGTTGTATTCGGCGTCAATGGACATCTGCTTGCCGGGTAGGCCATCCAGGGTAAAGCGGGCCGCGACCTCGGCTATACGAGTAGCGCCCTTCGTGATGACCATCACCTGCACCGCAATGATAACCAAAAAAATAATAAAGCCAATGACGAGACCGTCGGCTCCGCCGGCGCCGACGACGAAGGAGGCGAAGGCCCGGATCATCTTGACGTCGAAATTGGCGCCTTTGGAAAGTATGAGGCGCATCGTGGAGATGTTGAGCGCGAGGCCGAATACCGTCGTGACGAGGAGCATGGTCGGAAAGATCGAGAATTCGGTCGCCTTCTTGGTGAACAGGACGATGAGCAGTATCAGGATCGCAGTGGTGAGATTGAAAGCCAGCAAGGCGTCTAGGAGGACCGACGGAACCGGGATGATGATCATGAGGACGAAGGCGACCACGCTCACGGCCACAGCCATGTCCACTGGGCTGCCAATGAGATTATTGCGTACGAGACGCTGCGTATCAGCCAATCTTCACCTCCTGCGCGGGCATACCGTCACGCTCCCGCGCTCGCGTGAGCGCCCGCGAAGGCAGCGGCCTCGCGCGCCTCGCCTTCCGCACCGTAAACATGGGCGAGGACAGTGGCGATGGCCTGATAGTACTTCTCAGGGATGGCGTCGCCTATGTCGACCTCCGCGTACAAGGCGCGCGCAAGGGGCCTATTTTCGACGAGGGGGACTCCGTTCTCGGTGGCGATGCGCTTAATCCTCTGTGCGACCTCGTCGGCGCCCTTCGCAGTGACCGTTGGCGCTGCCATTTTCTCCCTGTCCCATTCCAAGGCTACTGCGTAATGGGTAGGATTCGTTATGACGACGTCGGCTTTGGGAACGTTGGCCGCCATATTCCTCGACAGAAGTTCGCGCATGCGCTCGCGGAGCCGATTTTTTACCAGGGGATCCCCCTCTTGCATCTTACGCTCTTCCTTCACTTCCTCTTTTGACATTTTCAGGGACTCCATGTATTGCCTGCGCTGGAAGAGATAATCTGGTACGGCGAGGGCAAGCATGGCAACCGCCACTTCTATCACCAGACGCATGGCCAAGGCGAATACGAAGACGAGCATAGGCAAGAAAGGGCCCTCGAAGAGTCTCCGCAGCTTGTCGAATTCGCTTTGTATGGTGAGGAAGGCGATAAGGGCGATGATGACTATCTTGACGATCGATTTCCCGAGATTGAAAAGCCCTTCGAGAGAAAAGAGAGTCCGCCTGAAGTACTGGCCGAAGCGCGGTACGATCTTGGAAAAATCCGGCGTAACGGGCTTTACCGAAAAGACCAAGCCTACCTGGAGCACATTGGAGAATATCGCTCCGATCACCGCGACCCCCGCCAGGGGGATGGTAAGCCTGGCAAAGTAGGCGAAGAAAGCCGCGACGATCGGTCCCGAGTCGCTTACAATATCGCTCTTCCCTACCAAACCTAGGTAGAATAGCAACATCTCCCGCATGGTTTGAGCGAGGTAAGGCCCGAGGAGGACAAGGGCCACTGCGGGGAACAGAAGACCGACTGCCCCAACGAGCTCCTGGCTCTTGGCTACCCGTCCCTCTTCGCGCGCCTTCCGCAGCTTGGTCTCAGAAGGCTCCTCGGTACGTCCCTCGTCTTCGGCGGCGAACCATTGCAGGTGGATGCGGCCAGGGTCATTCGCGGCCAGGGAGCAGGGACGCGCGCCGATGGACTTCCTCGTCGCGGCGATCAGTATCACAGTCTTCCCCCCACCAGTATCCCAAGATCGTCGAAGCTGGCGTCGATCAGATGGGAGAAGGCTTCCATCATGAACGGCAAGGCGGATAGCAGAATGAAAAAAGTCACCGCCAGCGATATAGGGAAGCCTTCCGTGAGGAGGTTCATCTGGGGCGCGGCCTTGGACAGTAGTCCCATCGCCACGGATACGATGAATAATGTACCGAGAACCGGCATGGATAAGATAAGGGCTTGCTGGAAGAGGGCCCCCGTGGCCCTGAGGAGGAACTGAATGATGTCGCTTCGGCGATTCACAAGATCGATCGCGCGCAATGCCCTGAATGAACCTTGAACGCCTATGAGGAACAGCCGTTGGAAGCCCGATGTCGATACGAAAATGAACATCGCTATAAGATTAAGGAACTGGCCCATGAGAGGGAGCTCGACTTCGGCCAAAGGATCGAAGGTCTCCGAGGCCCCGAAGCCGATCTGCAGGGAGAAGAACTGTCCTGCAGTCGTAAACGCGGAATAGACGATCGTAAGGAAGAACCCCATGACGAGTCCTATCAGGGCCTCGCCGACAATAAGTAGGCCAAAGGCCATGCCATCGTTGGGGATCATGTAGCCCGCAGCCTTGACCGTGGGGAAAGCCATCGCCGCCGCAAACCCCGCCAATCCCAGCTTAGCCACCTGGGGCACGCCCTGGCCCGAAAGAAGGGGCGCCACTTCAATCATCGCCACGATTCTTACCGTCATAAGGAGGAAGAGGTTGAAGTCGGAGAAGGGCCAGGACATCTACCGCCTCATTTTGCCATTTGCGGAATCATTGCGAAGAGCTCTCGCGTATATTGCGCGAGGTTCCCGAACATCCAGCCTCCGAGGAGCGCCAGGATGAGCATGATAGCCGCTATTTTGGGCACGAAGGTGAGGGTCTGTTCCTGGATGGAGGTGGTCGCCTGGAATATCGAGACCACGAGTCCGACGATCATTGCGACCAAGAGCGCCGGAGCCGATAAAAGCAGGATCTCGAATATCCCGCCTCTCATAATGGACACGGCATCGCCTGTGCTCATATAGCCCCCCCTTAAAAGAAGGACCTCACGAGTTGCTGCGTGAGTAGACCCCATCCATCTACGAGGACGAAAAGGATCAGCTTGAACGGCATCGATATCATGACCGGCGGGAGCATGATCATGCCCATTGACATGAGTATCGATGAAACGACCATATCGATAATAATGAAGGGTATGTAGAGGAGTATTCCAATCTTGAACGCCACCGTGAGCTCATTCAGGATGAAGGCCGGCACAAGGACGTATGTCGGTACGTCTGCCAGCGTGTTTGGCTTGGGCAGACCGCGCATGGACATGAACAGGCGGATGTTCTCGGGATTGGACTTCATTTGGTCATACATGAAGATTCGAAAGGGTTTCTCTGCCGCATAGTAGGCCTGCTCGACCCCGATCTTGCCGTCGGAGAGAGGCTTCAACGAGTCATTGTATACCGTCTGGAACGTCGGCCACATAATGAAGACGGTAAGGAAGAGTGATATCCCCATGAGTACCTGGCTCGGGGGCATTTGCTGCAGGGAAAGCGCACGCTTGACGAAATCAAGGACGATGGATATTCGCAAGAAGCTCGTTATCAGGATTAGGATGCTTGGAGCGAGGGACAAAGCGGTGAGCAAGAGAAGGAGCTGAACCGAAAAAGCGACTTCCTGCCCAGTAGCCGGGTTCCTTACCCTCAGGTCGACAAGGGGGACGAGCGGCACGGTCGTAGGAAGGCCCGATATCGGCCGTATACTGGACCCTGATGGGACAGCGCGCGAGGACGGGGCCGCAGGCGAGGGTGTGAAAACCGAGGTTGCCGAGCTTGGCGATTTTGTCGCGGTGGCGGCAGGCGGAGCCGCTTGGGCGACGGTCTCGGCCGGTGAAGCGACAGCCATCGCCAAGGCGATCGCCGACATTACAAGGAAATTTCGGGGTACTTTCATGGCGACCTCAGAATTTCCTCAACCGTTCGCGCTGACCGGCCAGAAAGTCGCCTTCGCGGCGCTGGTTTTTCAGCCCGGTCTTGCGACGTCCGCCGAGCAAGCTCGCAAGCATATCCCCGAAATCAGCGCCCGGCTTTGATGCCTTGGGCGCGAGGGCCGCCTCGAGGGACAAGGTATCGATGAAATCCTTATCCGATACTTCCGCTATTAGCGAAATGGACGAGTCCGTTGCGCCGATCAGGTAAGCCTTCGTGCCTAGCGCCACAACATGCATGGCCTTGCCCGGCCCGAGCGACATCGTCGCGAGCACTTTCACGGCCGGATTGTCGGCGGCCCTGGGCCTCGACATGCGTTTTATGAGTCGGTAGACGCAATAGATCGCGGCCAGCACCAGTGCCAGGACCAGGACCATGCGCAGGAAATAAACGAGTGTATTTGAACCGGCCGCGTTATTCGCGGCCTTTACCGGCGTTGCCGCGTCACCCAAGGAGAGGGTCGTCTCGTCTACCGAAGACGCCGTCCCCACGGCGTTCCCAGCGGCGGGCCGCGCAACGGCATCTTTGCCCTGCGCTCCCGCGACGGCCCCCGCCCCAAGCGCCAAGACAGCGCAGAGGACGAGCGCTATGCGTTTCAAAGATCCCCTCCCGATTTACAGACTATATTTTAGTACATCGGGAGGCTAAACGCAATAGCTATTTAACAGAAGGACAAAATTTTAACCTAAATCGCCCATCCTTTCCATCGGTGAAACGATCTCGGTGACCCGTACGCCGAAATTCTCGTCTATAACTACGACCTCGCCCTTAGCGATGAGCTTGTGATTAACCAGGATGTCTACCGGTTCGCCCGCAAGCTTGTCGAGCTCGATGATCGTACCCTCGCCCATCCCGAGAATTTCCTTGATCAGCTTGCGAGTGCGGCCGAGCTCGACCGTCATCTCCATGTAGACGTCCATGATCAGGCCGATGTTGCCGGATTCCGGGCTGGCCTGCTGCATCTGGAGACTCGCGAACTGGACTGGCTGGACATTGGGCGGATTCATGCCACCGAAGCCGCCCCCCATCGGAGCGCCATATCCTTGCATCGCGCCGTAGGCGGCGCCCATTTGCTGACCCATCTGGCTTATCTGCTGACCCATCTGGCCCATCTGTTGGCCCATCTGGCCAATCGACCCCATGGGAGTTCCCACCTGCCCTCCCGTGATGGAGGGAACCTGGGCGGGTTGCACTCCGCCTCCGACGGACGATAGTACGTCTTTGACGAAGGAGAGCGCGAACAGTTCTACAAGGCGATCAGGTTGACCCTCGCCGATCTGAACAGGGTATATGGCGCGCAGGAAATCGCCCGAGGGAACCTTGGCCATGGCCTTCGGCCCGAAGGCCCCTTCGGCCACGCCTGCGGTAATATTACGGTTTCCAGTCTTTTCGGAAACGACCGTTATCTGCGTTCCTGCCAGGGTGGAGACGCATTCCTGCACCGCCGAGACAGCCATGTCGTCGAGGTCGGATAGAGTCTCGTCCTTGTTCGCGAGGGACGCGATCTTTATGGCCGTCTCCTTCGACATGACGAATGAGTGGTCGCCGGGCAAGGAGCCCGTGAAAGGCACCGATACGGTCAGGACTTCCTCCGGGACATCGCGGAGAAAGCCGTCCCGAGTGGAGCCGTCGACCGCGGGGCTCTGTATCGACACGGGAAGTCCCGTGATCATCGAAAGGTTCTGCGACTGAGCGCTCAAGGTCGATTCGAGGATCGCTTTGAAGGCTTGCGCCTCCTGGGCCGAAAGGGCCGATCCCTGTCGCCCGCCGGCTGCCGGCGCGGCCTGGGGACTCGGTCCGCCGTCAAGGCCCGCGAGGAGGGAGTCTATCTCTTCCTGGGAGAGGGCGCCGTCACTCATTGTTCTCGTCTCCTTCGGATGCCAATTCCTCGAATTCTTCCTGTCCGACATCCTCAAGCTTCTTCGTGATCTGGACCGCCATCTTCTTGCCGATGACGCCCGGACGGCAGAGGAATTTCTTCTTGTTGCCGACATTGAGCGCCATCGGATCGTCCACATGCACCGAATAGAGCCGAATGACGTCGCCCCTCCGGAGAGCCAGGACATCGCGAACCGATATGCTGATATGACCGACCTCGGCGATAACGGGGATCTCCACCGAAGAGAGCTTTTCTTTCAGAATATTGAGGTTCTCGGTAGTCGCGCCTCGCCGAACCGACGAATACCAAAATTGCGCCGAGAGCTTGGAGACGATGGGCTCGATAGTCATGTAGGGGATACAGAGGTTCATCATGCCTTCGACCTCGCCGACCTTGGTCTCGAGAGTTACGAGAACCACCATCTCGGAGGGGGGGACTATCTGGGCGAACTGAGGGTTCGTCTCGATCTGCGACAGGCGCGGCCTGAGGTCGATGACCTGAGTCCAGGCCTCGCGCATATTGCCCAGTATCCGGACAATGATGCCTTCCATGACCGAATGCTCGATATCCGTCAGTTCTCGGTTGAGCTTGGCACCCTCGCCCGAGCCGCCGAACAGACGATCGATGATGGTGAAGGTTACCGAAGGATCTATCTCGAGGATCGCCTGGCCCTTCAGCGGATCCATGCTGACGACGGCCAATGTAGTGGGAGTAGGGATGGAGCGGATGAACTCCTCGTAGGTCAGCTGGTCGACCGAGGCGACGTGGACGTGGACGAGAGCGCGCATCGACGCGGAAAGCGTCGTCGTCGTAAGGCGCGCGAAAGTCTCGTGCATATTCTGGACTGTTCGGATCTGCTCTTTAGAGAACTTGTCCGGCCTTTTGAAATCATAAATCTTTATTTTTCGGGTATCGGCGGTCGGCTTTATGCTCTCAATTTCCGTCTCGCCTGCGTTGATGGCGGTGAGTAGCTGGTCTATCTCGTCCTGAGAGAGGACTTCAGTCATGCAGCCTCCATACCGATCCCGAAGCTTGACCTACATTTTAATGACGTCGAGCCGCTCGAAAAGGACTTCCTTCACCGTAGGCTTGCTCAGGATACGGTTCAGGTTCTCCTTGATATCATCCTGTATGATCTTTTCCTTGTCCGGCGTCAGGTCGTCAGCCATCTTAGCCGTGAAATACCGCCGGAGGAAGTCCCTGATCTGAGGCATCCGGGCGTTCACTTCGACGGGCGAATCTTTATCCTGCATATCGAATCCCAGATTGATCCTGACGGTTATCGAGTACGGCTCCTTGTCGCTTGTCCTGGTGCGTATTTCGCCGATCGTCCCGACGTATGCGTAGAGAGGGGTCGCCGCCTGGTAGTCTTCGGACTTAGTCATCGTGACTGCGGGCTTGCCCTGTTTATTGACGATGCCTACGGTAATCACGACGATGGTTACGATGAAGATGACGGCGCCGAGGCCGATGCCGACGATCATGAGAATCCGCGCGATGCCGGGGCCAGCGCCCTTCGGCTTCCCGGGCTGAGAGGCCTCAGCCTCGCCCTCGGAGAAGCTCATCTCTTGATCGTCGACATTATCCGACATGCTTTCCCCCTCACCAAATTATCGGTATTTCACGTGCTCATATTAGTATACACGTAAGCCCACGAGCTGAAAAGCGGAACCGGAACCACGGTCTCGAGGACCTAATCCGATTCGCCGAAGGCCGTCGCGTCCCGTCCGCTTGCGAAGGACGCAATGGATCTGCGGTAGGCGACTATGCGTTCGATGACCACCGCCGGACTCTCCGCTACGATAATCCGCTTGCCGAATACGAGACCTAGGGTCGTATCCGGATTCGCTTCCATCGTTTCGATCTGATGTGGGTTGATCCAAAACTTCTTCCCCGAGAGCGCGGTCAACTCGATCATATTTCCCTCTCGAAAATAGGAATTAACGACATCGCGGCGGTCGCAGTGCAGGAAGAGGCTCCAGTTCTTCGCGCCGGACATGATCCGGAGCGGGAAGCCACGGTGTAGGCGAAAAACCCCAGGAAGATTGTATGCGGAATCGAAGCCTGCGACAAGGAAGCGGGTTGCCGAATCCGGTAAGGCCATGGGAAAGGGTAAATGATGGGCAAGGAACATTCTTCCTGACAGGAAGTCTCACGAAGGTATCCTGCTGCGATTCCTGAACATTCTGCGGAGGAGAATCTGATCGTCTGGAATGGGTTTAGGCACCGGACTTTCGGTTGATGTTATATTGAGGCTAGAGCGGTAAAATGAAATTGGGGATACGATTTATAGGCGGGTTGCCGCCTAAGGGACCACGGCGGTCCATACTGGGCTTGAAAACGCGAACTTTTGGGCCTCACCCCCCTATGAGGCGCTTCGCGGAGAGCCCTGCGGACCATGACACCCCCAGAGGAAGAGGTGGCATGGGGGAGAGTGATCTCTCGGCTCGCGCCTTTTCACGTATCTTGTTATCGATCCCGCTCCGTCATCCGATACCCCCGCGTTCCGATCGATCTACGGCCCCCCTTATCTCTTGAGCGTCAGCAGCTCCTGGAGCATCTGATCGGAGGTTTGGATGGTCTTTGAGTTGGCCTGGAAGCCCCTCTCCGTCACGATCATGTCTGTCATCTGCTCGGCGAGATCGACATTGGACATCTCCAAGGTTCCAGCGATGATCTTGCCCTTCCCCGCGATTCCGGATGGGCCGATGTTCGCCATCCCCGAATTGTTCGATTGGACGAAATTCGTCTCCCCGACTTTCTCGAGCCCACCGGGATTGGTGAAACTGCCAAGAGCCACTTGGCCTATCGTCCTGTTGGTACCGTTCGAATAGACGGCTGTAACGACGCCCGACTGATCTATCTTGAAGCTGTCGAGATAGCCCATCGTATAGCCGTCTTGCGAAAACACCTTCGTCGACGAGCGCTCAGCCATCTGCGTCACCGTGTTCGTCGCAGAGCCGACCGTGCCTAGATCGATTCTGAAGGTCTGCCGCGTCGGCCCTCCGCCGGCGACCGGCGTCGCGCCTTGAACGTCGAAGGAAACGCCCAAATCCAGGGCTCCCGTTGTCGGCGATGCGTTGCCCTGCCCATCTCTTACCCCGGAGAGGAGGCCCCGGTTGTCGAATTCGACAATAAAAGTATTGCCGTTGCCGGCCTGGGGGTTGGGGCCCAGCGCGACCCCGGCGTTAGTGGGCGTCTGGGCCTCGGGATCGACCGTTACCGTTCCCTGCCATTGATTGGGCTGGCCTATCACTTTCCGGTACTCGACGCGTAGCGTATGGGGCGAGCCGAAAGAATCATATATCTTCTCCTCCACGCGCCAGGTGCCCTGCTCCACCGTGTCCGCGGCGGCGTTGGGCGGGACTTCCACCGTGCGCTTGTCCAGGTTGCATGCGATATCTACGCGGCTCGTCGCCTTTGCGGGGTCTTTGGAGCCGATCGGGACGACGAGATCCTCCGTAGCGCCCGAGGTCGAGAGCACCTGCTGGCCGTTTACACTCTGTGCGAGCCAGCCCTGAACACGGTATCCCGAGGAGGGATTTACGAGCCTTCCGTCCCTATCGAGGCCGAAAGCCCCGTCGCGGGTGAAGAGACTGCTCTCTCCGTTCTTGAGGACGAAGAATCCATTCCCCTGGATGGCGAGGTCGGTCATTACGCCGGTTGTCTGCAGCGCACCCTGCGTGTGAATCGTGTCGATCGAGCCAATCGACATGCCGAGGCCGATCTCCTTCGGGTTGACGCCGCCCACGTCGGCATCGGGCGCGGAAGCTCCGGACATCTGCTGATAGAGGAGGTCTTGGAAGGTCGCGCGCTCCTTCTTGAAGCCTGTCGTGTTCACGTTGGCGACGTTGTTGCCGAGGACATCCATCCTGATCTGGTGATTCTGCAGGCCTGCGACGCCGGAATACAAAGAACGCATCATGGGGCTAGCCCTCCTAGTTTCCGATTATCGATTCGATCTGGGAAAAGTCGTAAATTCCGCCGTTTATCCCGACGAGAGGACTATCGCCGCGAACGACCCTGTCCACTACGCCGCGAACAAGAGTGTCGCCGTCGCGTAGTTCCACGGTCTTGCCTAGGACTTGGGAGGCCTCTCCCGACGCGAGCAGCCCCGAAAGCTTCTGGAAGCTAGTGCTCATATTCGTTATCTGCTCTAGCGAGGAGAATTGGGCCATCTGTGCGATGAAGTCCTTATCCTCAACGGGAGCCGTCGGATCCTGGTGCTGCAGCTGCGTTATGAGCAGCTTCAGGAAATCGTCGCGGTCGAGATTGGCCCCGCCCGTCCTGGCGCTCTTGATCGACTTGTTGAAAGTATCGACTTCGGCCTTCGTCGCGGCGAGGTCCTGCGAACTCAAAGACGTATTGATGTTCAGGTCCACCAGGTCCCTCCTATGCAAATATGTCGACGGCGCCGCCACGGCGGGCGTAAGCCGATGTCGCGGTCGCGGGATCCGCCGACGAGCCGACGACCGTTCGCAGGCGTTCCGAATAGAAAGGCTCCCGCGATTCGTCACGCGGCGAGTCGCCTCCCGAGCCACCGCCCACTGCGACCTCCAGTCGGGCGGAATCGAAGCCACCTTGCCTGAACGCGTCGGCCAGCTCATTCATGTTCCGCTCGAAGGCGCTTTTCGCCTCATCGGACTCGACGAGTATGCGGCCGCTAATATTGTTCTCGGATAGATTCAGCTCTATCTTGACGTTTCCCAACGATTCAGGCCTGAGCCTCAGCCGAATCGTCCCGGCGTCGCCATCCTTAAGCACGATTCTGGCGCTTTGTACGATCTCTCCGTTCCACGCTTCGCGCAGGCGATCCGCTAGCATCGAGTCGAAGCCTTGCCGTTTCCCCGTTACGGCGTCAGGTTTCCCAGGGGACGTGAATGCTTGTGTGTCTCCAGCTCCCTTCGCGCCTAGGGATAGCTCGCGGTACAGCTCTCGGCCCCCCTCTTTGATCGTCTTAGCGTCGATAACGGTGTCCTTTGGGGTATTCGCGGCCGCCGCGAGGACTTTAGAAAGAGCCGCATGCCTCGACTCGGTTGAACGCCGGAGATCGAGCACGGTCAGCTTCGGATCAACTGACTTCTTGACGCTATCTCTCTTTTCGATTGAGGGGTCTTCATCTCCTCCAGGTCGCACGGTTTTTGCCCGGATACCGTTCGCATTTATCGTTACCGCAGTCCCGACCGCGGTCGCGCCTGACGCCAGGATCGTTGCCGATTCTTCGGCAACGCCGCCTGATTCATTATTCCCTCGGCGCTTAGCGTCGGAGGCTTTTGAGGCTAGCGATTCCAATTGGTTATGAACAGCCGTCCCGAGCTTGGCGTGCCGTTCCTGCTCGTTTTTTTTACCGACGACCTCGGCAGGGTGCCCTTTGGCCCCAATCGAAGCCACAACGGCTTGGCCGCCTGTCCGGCGCAGGGCCGGGGCTTTACCGCGAGCGTTTTCCGTCTTCCCCGGAATACTCCCCTCGTGACTCGACAGTCGGCTTGGCTTGGCGATAGGCGCGTGCAAAGGCTTGAAATCCCCAGGGATGGCAGTAAGGCTCTCGCTGCCTTTCAAGCCCAAATTTCCCTGGGCTTGAGACAATAGCTCTGAGAAGAGTGCCGCGAGGCCGACGTGCTTCTTTACGCCCCTGGTATCGATGGCAGGCGATGCACGGTTAGCGCCTGCCGATTCATGGGCGGCGGTTGCATGGACCGCATTGGTGGGCTGTGCCGACATTAACGTTGGCGCTCTCCTTTACCGCTATCGAAGAGCGCGTGGACGCATTGCTCGCGATTTCGGGGCCCCGCACTTGCGCTTCGCCCTATTCCAGGGAGCTCGGCTTCGCTAAACCTCGCTCATTCGAGATCGCTCGGTTTAGCCGCCATCTTGCGCTGGAGAGTCGCGGACCGGTCCGGCGGCATGCCGGATAGCCATACCGAGACGAGGGAAGCCTCTCCGGCGGCCTTCGCCCTCTCCTCCACCGCGTGGAAGATATCGATGACCGTTTGGTCGTCCATCGCCTTCAGGATGTCCACCGCCTTCGCGGGCGGCATGCCGACAAGGTACTGCGCGTTCTGATCGATGTTGGCCTTCCTATTGTCGTACTGTTTTACCTTGTCATTAAATGATTTTTCTTTATCATCGAGGGCCTTCCCGCGGTCGTCCAGTTCCTGGGCTTTTTGGGAGATCTCGGCGTCCCTCTTTACGAGGCCTCCTTCCCGCGCGTCCAGCTCCTCGGCCCGAGCTGCGATCGACTCGAGTCGCTTCGCGTAGCGCTCCTCCTCGAGGAGGGCGGGACTGTCGGCGCTTACGATTTCGGCAACGCGCGTCCTGACCCCTAGCAGCTTATAAGCCGGCGCAAGCGCGGTCTTTGCGTCGATAAGGCCGATGTAGTCGAACCAGACGACCCCGCCAATTGCCAGGGCGAGGATCATCGCCAAGAGAAGGACGATGCGCCCGAGTACGCGGGGCCTTCCAAAGCTTGCCATCTTACGCTAGTCCTTCGCCTCGACGGTGCGGCGCCTGGCCAGGTCGTCGAGGGCCTTCGTTTCCTCGCGCTCCGCCAGGCGGTAGTACTCCGACTGCCGGCGCTCTTTAAGTTTCTCGATCGCCTCGCGCGCCTTGTGCCTGTCCACATAGACGACGCGAGCCTCCTCGCGCTCCAGCTCCGCCAAGGCGAGTTCCTTCTCCAGTCTGTCGCGGTCGCGCTCGAGACGAACGATATAGAGCTCAGCGGCTCGGTAATCGGAGAGCTCGCGCCCCGAGGCGAACATCTCTCGATTGGTCCGCGATCGCGCCTGTGCAACCTCGCGCAGGCGGCCGTCAAGAGTGGCGCATCGTCCCGCCTTCTCGGCAAGGACCAGCTCGGCTCTGCGCTCGTGGAAGCTCCGCAGTTCCAGGAATTTTTCGAGGTTGAACCTGAAACGCCTCATGCAAAGTCCTCGCTTTGAACCTCGCTCTTTCCTGAGTCGGCGAAGGCGCCGCCCTTACCTTCGGCCGCATATGCCGAAATCTCCTGCGGCGGTACGGGAATGCCGGCGATAGCGGACAACCTCCTGATCGTATCAGCTAAAGGTGCCTTCTCCTCGACGGTTTGTACGAGGAAATCCTCTACTGCCGCTCTCTTGTCGATCGCTTCGTCAACCGAGGGATTTGAGCCTTTCACATAGGCGCCGATCGTTATCATATCCTCGTTTTCCTCGTAGACGGCCATGACCTTGCGCGCGTATCCCATGACCTTTTGGGTGATTGGCCCGGTCACCGACCCCACGAGCCGGGATACGGACTTGAGGACATCGACCGCCGGATAGTGATACCGCTGGGCGAAGCGCCTCGAAAGCACAATGTGGCCATCCAAGATACCGCGGACCGCGTCCGCAACCGGCTCGTCCATGTCATCGCCGTCGACCAGGATCGTATAGACCCCGGTTATCGATCCCTTATCGGAAGTGCCGGAGCGCTCGAGAAGCTTGGGCATCGAGTCGAATACGCTCGGTGTATAGCCCCGCGTAGCGGGGGGTTCGCCGATGGCGAGCCCGACCTCGCGCTGTGCGCGCGCGAAGCGCGTGACGGAGTCGAAGAGGAGCATCACGTCTTTGCCCTGGTCGCGGAAATACTCCGCGACGGCGGCTGCGACATAAGCCCCGCGGAGCCGCGAAAGGGGCGGCGTATCCGATGTCGAAACGATTACGACCGATCGGCGCAGGCCCTCTTCGCCGAGATCGTTTTCTATGAACTCCCTGACTTCCCGGCCGCGCTCCCCGATAAGGGCGATAACGTTCACATCCGCGTCCGTATTCCTCGCGATCATGCCCATAACCGTCGACTTGCCCACGCCAGAGCCGGCGAAGATGCCAATGCGCTGACCTCTGCCGAGAGGTATGAGACCGTCGATGGAGCGCACCCCCGTAACGACTCGCCGCGTAATCCGCTTCCTCGTAAGCGCATCGGGCGGACGGGCGACCGCCGGATAGAAAGTCTCAGATGAGATGTCTCCTTTCCCGTCCGAAGGCCTTCCCATGCTATCAAGGACGCGCCCGAGGAGGCGATCGGAGACTGGCACCTGGAGGAGCTCCCCGGTCGCGATTACCTGACATCCCACCTCGATGCCTTCGAGGCCTTCGTATGACATGAGCTGAACGGCATCCTCACGCAGCCCTACGACCTCCGCGTAAGCCGCCTTGCCCAGCCTCGGTACCAGTATCTGGCAGACTTCGCCGATCACGGCATGGGGACCTCGGCTTTCAACGAGCAGTCCGAGGACCTTGGTGACGCGCCCCACGTATTTTATCGGGTCGGTCCTCTCGACTGCGCTAAGGTATTTCGCGAGCCCTTCCATTTTAGCCTTGAACCTTTCCGCGAGCCTTTATCGGAGCGACGTCGAGTATCCTCTCCTCGAGCTCGCTAAGCTGGCTAGAAATGCGCGCGTCGATTTCTCCGAAGTCAGTCTCTATTACGCATCCGCCGCGGTCGACCGTCGAATCCTCGACGATCTGCAGCTTCTTCGCATTCTCAGTCATCTGTACGAAGTCCTTCACATGTTCGGTAGCCAGCTGGAGATCCGCCAGGTTCACCCTCACTATGATGTCGCTCTTAGTCTTGAGCTTGCGCAGGGCTTGGGTTATATTCTGGACAACGACGCTCTTCTGGTTCTCGGATATGACCTTGACCACCTTCCTAGCCACGAGAAGCACGAGCTCGATGACTTGAGCCTCGGTCTCCGCCAAGATCTCCGCCCGCTTGTCCATCGCCCGGTCCAGAATAGTATGGAGTCGCCCAACGAGGCGTTCCGCCTCGGCTACGCCTTCCTTATACCCTTCCTCACGGCCGTCTTCCCGACCTTTTTTCGAGGCTTCGCGCTCGGCCGCCTCCAGGCGGGATTCCGCGGTGGACTCGAGTTCGGCAACGCGCTTCTCGGCCTCGCCTATGATTCTGACCGCTTCTTCCTCAGCCTCTTGCTTCACTTTCTGAGCTTGGTTGGTCTTGCGTCTGACTTCCTCGAACGCGGCGCTCTCCGCCTCGCGTACAATTCGCTCCGCCTCAGCCTTCGCCGATGCGACTAGCGCGTCTTTCTCTTTGTCCCATTGGGCCTTGAAGACCTCGGCTTCGCGTCTAAGATCGTCCGCGGAAGGACCGACGTATTCCGGAATTTCCGGCGCCGCCTCGGCGGACTGCAAGTCTTTCGCCCCTTCCTGGCCCTCCCGCTTGAGGACCATTGTCGACTGCAATGAGACGATCTCGAAAGGCCGGAATACGGTTTTAGCCATTGTAATTTCCCTTTTTATTGGACGAGCTCGTCGCCCTCGCCGCGGGATATGATGATCTCGCCGGTCTCCTCGA
>CAZBGA010000010.1:0-66925 GCA_964491385.1 uncultured Treponemataceae bacterium
CGCCGTGATGCGGCGAGCCGCTCCGACGGGGACGGAAAATCCGCTCCACACGTACGAGATCGTCGATGGAAAAGTCGGATCCTGTAAATGCCTAAAAGAGGCGGGACTATGCACATTTCACGCGTGACGATGTTTTTCAGGTGTGCGGCCGTGGGGCGCTTTACGGCGCGGCTGGCGGCTAGGCTGTCGCCCTAGAGGCGGGCATCTTAAACGGGGCTGTCCAGGAGCTAATTCCCGGGCGGCCCTTTTTTGATGCTCATACTCGGTTCTCCCTGCCCGCATACAGTCCTGATCTGAATCCCGATGAACACTGCTTCTGCAAGCTATTAATTTTCCGGGTCAGTAGCCGACAATCCCCTAATAGTTCTGAAGAATTTTGCATCAAGTATAAGCGTCACTTTTTTACCGCCTTTACTATCCCGCGGAGCGAACCGTCGAAGGAAGGACGAAAAAACTCCACTGTTAACCCCTCCATTGCGAAAATTTCACCGTATTCTTTTGTGTGTGATTTGTCGGTAATGATCGCTGTTCCATTCGGTTTCAAGACTCTTGCTATTTCCCGGCAGGCTTTCTCTCGTCCATCCTTGGTAGGGATGTTGTGGATACAAAGATTGGAAAAAACCACGTCAAAGGAATCATTTGGGAAGGACATGCTTCGCACGTCCTCATTTCTCACCTCGATTTTTTCAAGGACCCCCTCAAGCTCGGCGTTTCTCATGGTATTTTGATAAGTATTGCTATGCATATCTCCCGAATTCCAAATATCAATGCCGATGCTCTTTCCCAGGGTCAATTTTTGGGCGGCACCGATCATTAAAAGTCCCCGTCCGGTGCCGATATCAAGGACTTTTTCATTTCCTTCCCAATCGATCATGGAGATCATTTTGTCCCTGCGGCGCAGTTTGCCGAACTTAATGTAATAAAGATATGATCCACAAACAAGAACCATTAACAAACCGCAAAGCATAAGAACAAAGGCCAAAATTTTCAGGCCGAGAATGGGGAAAGCGATTAAGGCAACTCCCCCGCCAAAGCAAACTACTCCCGCAAAACAAACAAAGGCGACGCCTAAAGGCGAACCGTCAAAACCATAATTCGGTTTTGATTTCAGTACGCTATTTGTCATAATTCCCTCCTGCAAATCAAACAGTACACCGTGACTGCCGCGTCTTTAACCGAAATTTCCCACGCCCCGACCTTGCGTTTGCAAAGATGGCCGTTTGCGCCGCCCACTCTGCCGTTGATCGCAATGACTTTCATCGTTTTCCTCCTTCTTTATTCCAAATATCCTCTCCCACGGCTTGTTCCAGGTCGACTTCGCTGAGCGCTTCTTTGTAGAGCGCGTTCAGCCGATTAAGCTTCGCGAGTTCCAATGAGGTCTGTGAATCGAGATACTGGAGGTTCGTGATAACGCCTAACGTATATTGGGCCCTGGCAATGTCGAGGGCTTGCTTGGTTTGAGTCAGTTGGTCCGCTGAGTTTTCTACCCGGCTGCGGCTCGCCGCGAGGCTCCGAATTGCCTGGAGTACTTGCGCCTCGATAGTTCTCCTGAGATCCTCGGCTTCGTCTTTTGCGGCCGCCAGACTACCCTCAGCCTCCGAGGTTTTGTTCGCAGTCAGGAATCCGTCGAAAATCGGCACGTTGAGCGCAAGGCCTACGTTCCAGTTGAACTCGAACGCGTTGAGGTCGGTATTATCAACCGTGAATAGTCCGTTCTTGAAGCCAAGTCCGGCACCGGCAGTGATCGATGGCCTATTCCCAAGCGCGGCGAGCGTTTTATCGAGACTTGCCATCTCCACCGAATTGGCGGCTTGCAATAGATCCGGTCGATCATCAAGCGCTTTCTCGACAAGGCTCGAAGCGTCGCCCCCCATGGAATCGGAAGCGAAGTCTCCCTCCGCGACCAATGGCTCATCCGGATCGAGCCCCAGTAGTTGCCGGAGTCTGCTTTTCTGTCGCTCCAGCTGGTCCGCGGCGTCGATCCTGTCCGCCTTGACCTTGGCGATGTTCACCTCCGTGGTCACCACGTCGAGCTGCGTGGATGATCCCGTTTTTTCCCTGTTCTCCGCGTCTCGGCGGTGCTGTTCGAGATTCTCGATCCGTTCGTCGAAGCTGGCCACTTCTTCACCAAGAAAGAGAAGCGAATAGAAAGTCCGAAGCGTCTCGAAGGCGATGTTCGTCTTGATTTGGTCGACGTTGATCAGCGCCGCGTCGATACCGGATTTCGCGAGCTTGACGTTGAATTCCCGTTTTCCGAAATCGTAGATCAACTGATCTGCGCCCACGTTGAAGTCCCAATAGTCGGTTGGAGCAAGGGTGAACAGTTCTCCGCCGAAGAATAGCTGCTCGTTGGGGATAACGCGATCCCACGATGCCGTTCCGCTTATATTCGGATAGTACGCGCTACGGGCCTGGCCGAGCTTCGCGCGAGCCGATTCGACCGCAGCCTCGGCAGCTTGTATGAGGGGCTGATTTGTCACCGATCTCGCGATCGCCTGTTCGGCGTTTACCTGCACTTCCGCGCTTCCCGCCGGCTGATCCTCTTGCTGAGAAAACACTTTTGAAGTAACCATCACCATAGTGAGCATGATCAAGGTCCAATATTTCCTGTTCATCGCTAACCTCGCAATCCATTCGTACTGGGAGAAAGAGAAAGTGCAGGCGCTGCCTCTGCCTTCTTCTGGCGACGTGGGGCCGATTTGAGGAAAAGAAAAGGAATGCTTGAAACGATACTGACAAGCATCGCGACCAGGAACACGTCGTCGACGGAGGCGACAAAAGCTGACGTTTGAACTTGTGCGTGAATAATGCCACCGGCTCGGTTTACCGCGTTGCTTACAGTGCCTCCGGCGGCTATCAAACTGTGCAAGGACAGCCGAGATACCGTTTCCTTATAAATGGAGTCCTGAGCGTTCATCGCTTGGCCTAACGCGGCGACGTGAAACTTTTCACGGCTGACCAGGATTGTGCTCAGAATCGCCACTCCGAAACTCCCACCGAGTTGACGCGCGATCTGATTGATTCCGGCCGCTTGGGCGGCTTTATCGACGGGACGCGACGCCAGCATCGCCGTCTGCAATGGCGTCATAAGGAAGCCCATCCCGGCCGCGAGAAAGCTGACGGTCAAAATGATTTCGCCGCTGTCGGAATAGGGCGTCAAGAAAGTGAAGCGCCACATTCCGTAGGCGCGAATCGCGATGCCGATCAGTCCAGGCAATCTAGGACCTAGCCAGTCGGTTAGCCTTCCTCCGACGAGATTGGTAAGCAGCATCACGATACCGAAGGGAATGAAGATCAAGCCGGTTTGGGTCGGAGTGTAGCCTAGGCCGAATTGAAGATAGAGCGGTAACAGAAAATCACTCCCAAAGAGGCCGAATCCGAAAACGAATAGGACAAAGGTAGCAAGCGAGAACGAATAACTTTTGAATAGGGACAAATCGATCAATGGATGCTTCGTGGTGCTTTGGAAGATTCCAAAAAGGACCGAACCTCCGATCGCCAGACAGAAACAGGTGATTATCAGAGAGGAAGTCCAACCGTCGGTGTTCCAAGCCGCGTTGCCATTTGAAAGAGCGAATAAAAGGAAGGCTAAAGCTATGCTGATGGCAAAGAAGCTTGGAAAGTCAAAAGGACTGCGTCCGTCTTTCTTGTATTCCGGAAGGAACAAGGTGCCCAACAGGATGGCTGCGATACCGACAGGAATATTGATGAGAAACATGGTTTGCCACGAAAAATTGTCGATGAGCAGTCCGCCTAACGTAGGTCCGAACGATGTCGACACGACGGCGGAAATGGAAAACAGGGCAATCGCAAGACCGAGCTTTTCTCGCGGAAAAACCCGGAGCAGGAAGGCGGATCCGAGAGGACTCAAGAGTCCGGCAGCAAACCCTTGGAAAATACGCGACATTACAAGCGCGACCAGATTTCCGGAAAGACTGCAAAGCAACGAACCGATCGTGAATAGTGCGAGCGCCAATCTAAAAGTGAATTTGTAGCCGAAATTGTCCGCAACCCATCCCGCAGCCGGAAGTCCCATTACCAGGGCAAGGAGGTATGCGGTAATGACCCATTGGACCGCGTCCGTCGTCGCGCCCATGGCCACTTGAATCTTCGAGATGGCGACATTGACGATAGTGGAATCCAGAGACGTCATCAGCATGCCAAGACTCACTATGAAGAGGATCAGGTAGGGACTGACGTGCTTCCTCTCTCCAGCCATAGTTTCCATACCTATCACCTTATGGAGGTCCGGACGGTTACCTCGACCGACATCCCGGGTAGTAAAGCGGGGTTCGGGTCGGTTGCTGCTCTCTTCCCGAGGCTGGATGGATCCGAGATCAATGCAATGCGAACCGGTACGCGCTGGGTTAGCTTGGTGTAATTGCCGCTTGTATTGTCTTGCGGTATAAGGGCGAATTGAGCGGCGGTCGTGATGCCGAGTATTTCGATCTTCCCCGCGAGTTTAAGGCCCGGATAGGCATCGACTGAAATCGTGACCGGATCGCCTACGCGCAAATTCCGTATTTGAGTTTCCTTGAAGTTTGCGTCGACCCATAGATCCTTGAGGTCGAAGAGCGTATAGATGACCTGGGCCGGCTGGACTATGTCTCCAGGCAGCACCCACTTTCGCGCAACCACGCCGTCGATGGTCGCCGTCATCAGTACGTGTGTCATATTCGCTTCAGCCGTCTCTAATTGGGCTTGGGCGCTTTTGATCTGCGACTCGGCCGATTTTTCCTCCGCCTCGGCAAGATGCTGCTGGCCGACCGCGATTGCGTAGGATGCGGCGGCGGTATTGGCGGCAAATTTCATGTGTTCAAACTGTTCCTCGGGGAGAATCCCCGCGTTGAGCTGAGCCGTTGCCCGATCTAAGTCGCTTTTTGCCTGTTGGAGCTTAACTTCGTTTAAGTGGACGTTGTCCAAGCCGCCGGCCACACTGACTTTCACCCGATCCAGGTTCACTTTTGACTGCTCGATCGCGTTGAGTACCTGATCCCGTTGGGCCTGCTGGCTGCGGTCATCCAAGGTGGCCAAAATCTGGCCCCGGGTCACCCTATCTCCTTGGTCGACCGCGAGGGTTCTGATTTGACCAAGTGTCTGGGAACTGATGATTGCCTGGTTGCCTTGGATCTCGGCATCATCCGTGGATTCGAAACCCTCGATAAATAATTTGTTGTACCCCCAGATTCCCACAACGACAAAGGCAGCGACTAGCAGGAAAATGACTACATACCGCAATCGCGAATTCGGAACAGCCCGTGCCGACTCTGGGTTTGTTTGTGTCTTACTCTCTCCCATAATTTCCCTCTTTTCTCAGGAGCGTACTTCGACATCGCACAGGCCCTACGGCCTGCATTGAACAGCCATCTGTTGCGTTGTTTACTTTACGGCCGGTTAGTTGTATACTCGACAAAGGAACAATATAGAAATACTTACCGGTCGTCAAGTAATATTTGATGAATTCGGTTAACGGGGAGGAGCAATGAACAAGCGGCAAGGCGACATGAAAGAAAAAATCCAAGAGGTGGCGATAGATCTATTTACGAAGCAGGGTTACGACAAGACTTCATTGCGCGAGATCGCCGAATGTCTCGAGGTAAGCAAGGCGGCGCTCTATTACCACTTCAAGTCGAAAGAGGAGATACTCCGCTCCATCACGGAGGCTCTTGTAGGGGCGGTAAACGAGCTTATTGAGTGGGGCGAAAGCCAGCCTCGCTCCATGGAATCCCGGAAGGAATTTTTGAGTCGGATCGCGACATTTATCGTCTCCGATCGGCTGCAGTCCCTGTTGCGTTTCGCCCAGGCCAACAGTACCGTGATGAGGACGATAAATACGGGCCACGACACACAAGAGCAGACCCTTTCCATGGTGCGCAGGATTAAAGCGCTCGTATGCGACCCCGACGCGAATCTTACTGATCAACTTCGCGCCTTTTTTTCCGTGCTTCTGCTTTTCGTAAGCGCCAGTCCCATGCTAGCTACCCTGGGCCTGGATGCGACCCCGGACCAAATATCGGAAGCGGCACTCGGCATCGCCCTCGATCTTATCTCCCAGGGGCAGCCGTCGCGCCGGGCACGTCCCCGAAAAGCTAGGCCTTGAACCGGGCCGACGAGCAAAAGAGTTCCTTGATCGAGAGGTTTGGCGTGGCGGGTGACGTCCAGAGGGCCATCCTGGATTCCGGATCGCTTCTGCCCGCTGCCTCGGGTCCGATCCGGGGAGTCTCGATTCAAAAGACGGCGCGATTTTCCTTTGTCGCAATGCTCAAGGGTCAGTAAGATATTTGTATATTGAACGCCAGTCATTATACAGGGAGTCCCTATGACAGAAGTACGACCTCTGGCCCTCGTGACGGGAGCCTCCTCGGGAATCGGCGCCGAGCTTTCCGTCGAATTGGCGCGAACGGGTCACGACCTCATCCTCACCGGCCGCGACGCCGGGCGTCTCGCCGAGGTGGCCGAGAGAGTCCGCGCCGCGGGAGCCGGAGTGGAAACCAAGAGCCTCGACCTCGAGGACGAAGGCTCCGTCGAGGCCCTCGTCGGAATCGTCGGAGCCCGGCCGCTGGCGGTGCTGGTCAACAACGCCGGCTTCGGCATCTCCGGCCCCTTCGCCGAGGCCCAACCCGCCCGTCTCGCCGCGATGATCGCGCTCAACGTCACCGTCCTGACCCTTTTGACCCGGGCCTTCCTGCCGGGGATGATCGGCCGGGGCTCGGGGCGGATTCTCAATGTCGCCAGCACTGCGTCTTTCTCGCCCTGCCCCGGCATGGCCGGATATGGGGCGACGAAAGCCTACGTCCTCAGTCTCAGCGAGGCCCTCGCCGAGGAAGTCGCGGGTACGGGAGTCGCGGTCACGGCCCTTTGTCCCGGCGCCACCGTTACTCGCTTCGCCGACCGAGCGTCCATGGGCGGGTCGAAGCTTTTCAAAAATACGAGCACCGCTCCCGATGTGGCCCGAACGGCAGTGAAGGCCCTGCTCGGGGGCCGGCGCGTCCGAATCGCGGGCTGGCGGAACGCCGTGATGGCCTTCTCGATCAGGCTTGCTCCCCGACTCATCGTCGCCAAGATTTCCGCATCCATGCTCAGGAAGGCATGACGTGAGCTCTCGCGGCCGCGCGGAGCCAGGGCCCCGGTCGACTTGGGGTAACAATCATTGGCATCAGACGCCGGTCAGCCCTGCTCGTCGGCGATATGGAACAGGAGATTTTGCCTGTGGGCCAGGATCGCCTGGTCGGCGAGATCCGAAAGCATTCTCCATGGCGCGGCCTCGGGATCGATGAGGCCGTCTAGGGCGAGGAAGAGCGGGTTCTCCTTCCTTTCGGCCGCGTTGACGCAGACGCGGGAAGGCTCCTGAGGATCGCGCTCGTCGTACATCCGCAGGGAGGCGACGTTCAGCTCATCGTCGACGAGGATCGCGGCGCCGCCTTTCAAGGGCGAGCTTGTCCGGGTATCCACGACCCATCCTCCGGAGTTCAGCAGCTTGACGGGACTCGGGAAGCCTTTGAAGCCGCGGGTCGCCTCGAAGGGCTTGTGGGTGTGGCCGAACACGAAGGTCATGTCCCGCGGAACTTGCAGGTCCTTTATCCGGGCGAGCTCTCCCAGCAGGTAGGTCTCGAGGTATTTCGCGAGGCCCGTTTGGGCATCCTCGCTCAGGACCGAGCCGGTCCGGTGAACCTCTCGCACGGCGAAGGAGCCGGCGAGATGCTTGAAGGCGAAACCCATGAACCGCGCCCAAATGGGAGAGGACCACGCCTGCCTTGGAGGAATCATGGGCGCCAGCGACCTCGCCAATCGGCCCAGCATCACCTCGAATTCGCGCTCGCTCTGCATCTTGTCATAGACCAGCTCCAGGTCCTTCCCGACCTGGCCCGATCTGCCGAGGGCAGACCAGAAGAAATCGATCCAGGCCCCGTTCTCGGCCTCGAGCTCCCAAATCCGGCCCGGATCCCCGTCGCTCGGAAAGAGCATCTTCTTGAAGGTAGTCATGAGCGAGTAGATCGATTCGACGTAGTGGCCGTGATGGAAGGCGACGCAGCGGCCCCTATCCCGATCGAGGACGGCGAAGTTCGGATAGACGGTCAGGAAGGAGAGGCCCGAGGCGCAGGGCAGGGGCCGTATCGCGAGGTCGAGGAGGTCGCAGGGAATAGGATTGAGGGCGTCGTCGAAGAGCATGTTCGTGGTCTGGAATTCCGGTTTCAAGTATTCGCCCGCGCCTGCGCCCGCGAGGTAGTTCTCCCTGTACTGCTTTTCGCGGGCGATGTTCCACATGTGGTGATCGTGGTTCCCGGGAAGATAGTAGACCTTCTCGTCGAAGGGCCAGTCCCCGCCGGGGCCGCAGAGGGCTTCGATGAAATCGCGGAAGGCCATCGTCGCCTCGTTCGTCCCGGCCAAGGCGAGCTCTAGAATGTCCCCGTTGAGGACCAAGGTCGGTCGCCGGCCGTCATCGAGCGCGCCCGCGAGCTCCCGCAGGCAGGCCGCGAAGTGGGTGAGGAATTCGCTCGTCTCGTCGGGGCGGGTCTCGCGGTTGTCCGCGCTGAGACAGGTCAGAATGCTGTTCGCGGCCCCGAGATGAAGGTCCGATATGACGACATAGCGCAGGCACTTCATCGGCGGGCTCGCTTTAGGCCCGATCCTTCGACACTGCGACTGTTTCTCCGCATGGGACACTCCTGATCATTTCCCGACGATGATCTCGATGGTGTTCGAGTAATTGGCCGTCGGTCCGTAGTCGTTCGCGAAAAAGAATTGCAATTTCGCCCGGATCGGCTTCGAGAAGTCGAAATAGCCGGAGAACCACGAGATCGGGAATTTCATCTCGATAAATGACGCTCCCGCGACGTACGATCCCGCCGGGTAGAATTGCCTTTCTTTTTCGACCCATATGCCGGGATGGATCGTTCCATCGGGCCAGGTATCCACCTCGAGATTGACATGCTGGGATCGATACGAGTCCTGGTACAAAGATAGTTGCCGAATGCTCCTGGGAACCATGAGAGGCTTTCCGTCGGCGAAATCGATTTTGACGTACAGGTATTTCCCGTCGCGACAGAGACTCCCGCCCGCGATCCGGCTGCCCGGGATCGTCGGCGTCTTCGTGAATCCCGAGCCTTTGAAGATCGGGTCTATCCCAGCCCAGTCGTCGGCCTTCCCCTGGAGCCGCAGCTCGCGCCGCTGAAGCGTGGACAGCGCGGCCATATCCTTCAAATTGCGGGTCGTCGTTCCGTCGATACTCACATGGGCATCCATGCTCCAGGTGGTGTTCCCGCGCACGACTTCGATCTTGGAGATTCCCGCCTCGATCGGGCCCTCGAAGGCCATGCCGCCGTCGGCGTCCGCGGCGAGAGGCCGCTCGGCATCGTCGACCAGGAGAGTCGAGCCTTCCGGGAGGCCTCCTAGTCGGAGCTTCGCCCTCCCGGCCTCGAGGGTCTGGCGGAGCTCGGAGCGCTTGCCCGCCTCCACCACGACGCTCTTCTCGACGGCCGGGTATATTTTCCCGCCGATCAGCATCTCCCCGATCGATATCGTGTGCGCGCCGGGAGCCACGCTCTCGAAGAGGTGGGGGGCGTCGACGCGGGCATCGTCATCCAGAGAGACCCTCGCGCCGGCGCGGTTCACCTCGACTCGGATCGAGCCGAGGGCGGTCCCGCCCGAGGCCTCCCCGAAGGACGAGAGCCCATCCTGAGCGAAAAGGAGCCTCTCCCCTGCCGCGACCGTCAGGGCGACCGGTCCGTCCGCCCCTTGGGGCCGGACGTTGACGGCGCGCGATCCCGCGGCCGGGCTCAGGGCCAGCGGCGCATCCTGCGGATCGCCGCCGTCCACGCTCAGCCTCGCGGCGAAATCGCTCGCCACGAGCGCGCAGGCCTTGCCGGCCTCGACTTTTTCGCGCAAGTCGTAAAACCGCTGCCCGGCCATCATCAAGCCGCCGAGGAACGCCACCGGGTCCTCGCTCTCATCCGTCTCTCCCGCACCCTGCTTCCCGGCCCTCTCCTCGAAATCCTTCAGCGCCGTAATCGCGGACTCGCAATCGGCGGCGCGCTCGCCGCCAAGACGGCGTTTCGAGACCAGAAGCGCGTTCTCGAAGCACTCCAGCCCTTCCTTATAATCATCGTCGCACAGAGCCTTCCCTGCCTTCAGCTCGATCAGCGTCTCCAGGAGCCGAGCGTTCTCTTCGAAGGCGGCTCGGATTCTTCCCGGGTCGGGGTAGGACGCCGCGTCCTCATAGCTTCCCAAGCCCGCGTCGAGGAGCTCAGGCCTCGGCTCCCATGCGGACTTCTCGATCTCGTACCGGATCCTGCGCTGCGCCCACTCGCCGTCGAGCTGAGTCGCCTCGTTTTTATACTCTGCCAACTTCGGACTGGCCGACGCGTCGCCGAGAAGCGATGAGAGCTCCTTGGTCTTCGCGTCTACGTCGTCCGCCGCCGCCTCGTCGTTCCATCCGGATTTGATGGCCGCCACCAGGGCGTCCAGCTTGGCTCTCTCGTCCTCCAGGAGGGACGGCACCGCGAAATCGAACTCGACCGTCGCCCCTTCCTTGACGACGACCTTCGAGCTCGCGATCGTGCGAGAGCTGCCCATTCGCATCTGCGCTATCGCCACTGTCCGCTGTCCGCTTACTACCTTGTCCAGGCTCTCCAGGTTCCTTCCCGCCGGGTATCCGTCCACGAGTACCCTGTAGTCTCCCTCCTCTCCCGTGTTCTTGAACCGTATCGCTCCAAGGCCGAAATGGGTACGCGTCATCGATCCCAGCGCCGAAACGATCAATGTGTCCGCCGTCCCGGCTATATCCGGGGCTCCCTCGGCCTCGAGCGAGCGCGATAGGGTCGTCTTCTTTTTCGCCCGATCGAAAACCGACAGGCTGCATTCGATCGCCCCCGATTTCGACGGGGACATCGTCCCGTACATGATGAAATCGAGATTCAGATCGTCCGCCAAGGCGCGAAGCCCCGCCTCGCCCCCGCTCGGCTTGTCCTCCGATTGGACGACATACCTTTCGAGCTGACGCAGGGTCAGGGCCAGCGTTTCGGTCGCCGCGCCGCAGGCCGCGTCGCAGGCCGCCGACCCGGTCTCGTTCGAGAACGGGAGGACCGCGACACGGGCCGCCGCCGTCGCGTCCTCGCCGTGCGCGGACCCCGGACCGCCGAAGGCGAGAAAGAGGAGAAATACGCGGATCGAGAAAGACGAGGCAGGGGAACGCATCGCGGACCTCCTGTAGTTCCCGCCTGCAATTCTATCGGAAAAGCGTCGGTCTTTCCGGCCTTCCCGATGCAGCCATCGCCGGGAATGCCACGCTTTCGATGCTTTCGACGGGATGCCGCAGCCAAAGCCCCACGGGCGAAACGGACCTCGCGCAGACGAGGAAGGGATGAGTGCAGGCCTCGATGAACAGTATGCTCGTGGCGCTGTAATAGGGGGGGGCGGAGGAAGTGATCGGAATGGCCGGGAACGAGGTGAACATTCCCGATTCCGCACTCTTCAGCCATGCTTCTTTTTGCACGAAGGCGGAGAGGATGCGGGCGCGTTTCTCTTCTTCGTTTAGCGCGAGGAGCGGAGTCCTGTCGTCTTCCTCGAGAAGCAGCTTCGCGAGTATATCCGGGTCGGGGAAAGTGCGGTCCGCCGGCTCTATGTCCACCCCTATGCCGTCGCTCGAAGACAGCGCGACGGCCACCATGCCTCGCGTATGGGCGAGGCTCAGGCCCAGGCGCCCGCCGGATTCGTGGGGCTTTCCGTAAGTCCCCTTCGCGATGCTGATCGTTCGGGGCTCCAGACCCAGCCTCCGGCCGATCAAGGACTTGAGCGCGACGCGCCCTGCCATGAAGATCGAGCGCGCCGGTCGGCTTCGCTCGCGCTTGTAGCGCGCCATCTCGGCCTCGTCGAGCCAGGCTTCAGGATGAGGGATCATTCCTTCGAGAGAGTCGTCGAATCGGATGAGATGGAGGGAGACCATGAGGGCGGGCTCGCTCAACACGGCGCGGGACCGCGATTCGCCATGGAGAAGTCCTCGGAAGAGGGTTGACGGCTTTTGAGGAAGAGCTCGTCGAGGATCTGCACCGAAAGCGCCATGCCCATGAGAAGGTCGAGATCGCGGTTGCGGCTGCGGTGCTCTGCGGACAGCCACAGACCGTAAAGGCAACGTATATAATCGGTATCGAAGACATCGCTTCTTCGCAGGGCCTCTTCCGAAAGGTAGTTCTCGAAGAGCGCGATGCCTTCCTCGCAGTGAGCGAAGCGATGCCAGTCCGGCGCGAGGAATGGTCGCTTTCTTTCGCGCTCGAGGAAATCGGGCAGTATCTCTCGACCGGCTTCGCGGAGGATCCATTTCCCCCTGAGATCGGATAGATCGACGAGATAGTCGGGAGGGAGCCTGCCGGTGAACTCGATCATCTCCCGGTCGAGGAAGGGGGTGCGGCATTCGACGGAATGCGCCAGCTCGACGCGGTCGCCCAGGGTGGGGATGATGTACTGATGCATCACTTCCCGGCTGATTTGACGCGTGGCGTTCATCGCGTGGCTCTCCGCTCCCTGCGCTTGGGCCAGCATCGACTCGAGGAGGGCGGCGATGGGCACCGAGGGGATGCGGATCTGATCGCCCCGCGCGAAAAGCCTTCGGTTGAGCGCATGATTCCGCGCCGCGCGCGTGAGGTGATAGGAGGGGAGGCCTCCGCAGCCGGGAAGACTTTCCCATCTGTCCCATTCCGACCAGAGGATCCCCTCGGTGAACCGCTCGGCGGAGCGGAATCGCTCGAGAAGAGAGTCGTATTCGGCGTGGTCGATGGATGAAAGGGCGGCGGCGCGTCGCAAGGCTTCGAGCTGGAAGTATGGATAGCCCGCGAAGCCCTCGTCGGCCCCTTCTCCCGTCAGGCATACCTTGGCGCCCTGCTCGTGCGCGAAGCGTGAAAGCCGGGACTTTGCGACCGAATGGAGATTCCATATCGGCATTTCCGTGTGCCATAAGGTCGAGGCGAGGCCTTGCGCGAGCTCTTCGAAGCCGACCGAGACTTGGTTGAAGGCGACCCCGTAGAATGCCGCGATGCGCTTCGCGAGGGGGGCTTCGTCGTTTTCGGCGTCCGAGCCGAAGGACAGGTGGTACGCCTTGAAGTCCCGGCCCTCCCGCGCCATGAGGCCGCAGATCATGGCCGAATCGATCCCGCTGCTCAGGTAGATCCCGACGGGGACATCGGCCACCATGCGGCGCTCGACCGCCGCCCCGAGGATGCGGACGATTTCCGCCTTGGCTTCGGCGAAGCCGATGCGGGGGTCGGTGGTGTAGACCTGTCTCCAATAGGGCGACTCTTCCCCGATCCTGCCGTCGGACACGGTAAGGTAGTGGCCGGGCCTCAGGGACCGTATGCCGTCGAAAAGGGTCTCTCCCGGTCGGTACAATCCGAGTCCGATGCTCCAGAGGTAGCCGCGGTTGAATCCCTTGGGCACGCGATCGAGGGAATACAGGGCCTTGATCTCCGATGCGAAGAGCATCTCGGCGTCCGACACGTAGTAGTGGAGCGGCTTGATTCCCGAGCGGTCGCGCGCGGCGAGGAGAAGATGCTTCCCCTGATCCCAGAGCAGAAAGGCGAATTCTCCGTCGAAATGCTCGAAGAAGCCGAATCCGAATTCCTCCCAGAGATGTATGAGGACCTCGGTGTCGGAGTCGGTGCGGAAACGGTGGCCCCGCGCTTCCAAATCTCCGCGAAGGGGGAGATGGCCGTAGATTTCGCCGTTGAAGACGATCGCGACGCTCCGATCCTCGTTGTACATCGGCTGCTGGCCGGCCGCGAGATCTATGATGCTCAGCCTCAGATGGGCCAGTCCGACGCGCCCGCGATCGAGCAGGGCGTAGCCCGATTCGTCCGGCCCGCGGTGCCGCAGGGTCGCCGACATGCGCCATAGATCCTGTCGCGCCGCGATGTTCCCGTCCCGCTTGACGATGCCGACGATCCCGCACATCCGTATGTCCCTATCCCTATTTTATGGTATAGACGAGCTTGGTCTCGAAGAAGTCCCGCAGCGGGTAGTCGCCGAACTCGGTTCCGCTCCCCCCCCAGAAGCCGAACCAGCCGAGCGTCAGGGCGACTGAGTCGCCCATGCCGATCTTCAATCCCAATTTGGAGACTCCGCTCGCGTCCTCGAGGCACAGGATGCAGTCGAGGCTCGGCTCGAAGACCCCCAGTTTGAGATCCCAATGGGCTTCGGCGTGGTGCCGGCGAACGAGAAGCTCCGTGCTGATCTGGCCGTCCCAGGCTTGGTTCGCGTCCACGATGGCCGCGGGATAGAAGACGGCCTCCGCGCCTTGGTGAAAGGCCATGGCCGCGTTGAGTCGGTCCCATTCGGCTCCGTCGTATTTGTTCCCGTCGTATAGATAGGAAAGGTAAAGGGAATTGGCGTCATTCGGGGTCCATTGGACGCCTGCGGTGAATTCGGGGTACCAGGAAGGGCTGTCCTCGTTCCAGACGCCGAAGGGATTCTGGGGGTAGAAGGCGGGGCCGGCGTCGAGGGCCGCCGCGGAGAGCACTTGAAGGGAGCCCCGGCGGAGGACCGCCGATGAGTAAAGCTGCAGGCCCTCTCCGAAAGTCGAGCTCACCGTGTAGCCGAAGGCGGGGCTCAGGCTGCCGTCCGGGGCGATGTCCAGGTTTCCCGCCACATTGAGGCTGACCGGATCGAAGAGAAAGTGGAGCTTGAGTCCCGAAAGCATCCCCCCCCTGAGGTTGTAGTAATCGACGCTCGCCCACCGGTCGTCGAAGAATACCAGGGCAGCCTCGAAGGCGGATGCGACGTAGTCGACGCCGATCCCGAGGCGACCATCGTCCGGAGCCACTTTGTCTTCGGGGTCCAATGCCACGCGATCGGTGTCGAAGAAGTCGAGCGGCCTCATGAAGGGGGTGCTGTCCCAATAGACGCGGTGCTTTCCCAGGAAAAAGCTCAATCGGTCGCCGAGCGGTAGCTCGAGATAGCATTCGTCGATGTTCGCGTCGATGGGATCGCTTTTATCGAGGGCGAGATAGTCGTTCTCGCACGACACTTCGAATACGACTTGATAGAGCCTGCCGGCGATGACCGCGTCGGGGACGATTTCCGCCGTATCGATACCGAGCGCGTTCGACGGGTTCTCGAGACTGCCATTGTCGCGCAGGTTGAAGTTCGCGCTCGTCTGAAGGTAGATGGAGTCGAAGACGAGGCCGGTGGCCTGGTCGCCGGGCGCCTCGGCGGCCGCGGTTTGGGCCGGGAGGGCCGCGAGAGTCGCCGCGAGAAGGCAGGCCGAGAAGATCGCGCGCATGCTCTAGTCGCCTTCCAGCCGCGAAATGGAAAAGAGAGAATCGGGAAGCGCGGTCAGCCTGATTTCCGACACCGAGAGCGAGGAGACCTGGTCGGGGTGGAGATCGTCGCGGATGGCGTACTTGGTGGTCACTTCGCGGTCGCCGATGCGCTCAGGCGGCTCGAAGTCGAGGCTCTTGAAGCGTTTCCCGCTGGGCAGGAAGAAATCCGCCTTGACGGGATAGCCGCGCGCGGCCTCGACCCAGAGGGCTATGGCAGGATAGGTCTCGTCCTTGGCGAGGGCCCTGAGGTCGAGGGCGACGCAGGCCCGGTCCCCGAGAAGGACGTCCTTCGAGGCGGTTATCCGGTAGTCGGCGTCGAACTTGAGGCGGGCGAGGTCGCTGAAACTCGCCTGACCGGTCAGTCTCTGAAGAGGGGTTATGCGTATCACCCGTTTCGACTTGGGCATCTTGATCCACATCTGGCGGTTGAGCACGAGCACTTGCTGACCGCGCGATTTGGCGCTCAGCATCTCGATGAGGGATCTTTGTCCGTGCGAGGAGACGAGGAAACTGTCGCGTTCGGTCTCTCGGTCCTTGTCGCTGGTTACGATGGTCACGAGGTATTTCATGGAATCGTCCGGCAATCGGAAGCTGTCGGCCCGGGCGAGCATCCCGGCGGTGTCGCGCGCGATCGAACCTTCGGCCGATAGGGGGGCCAGCAGGAGGAAGGCGAGTACGGAGGGAAAGAAGGCGCGACGTCTCATGTCGGATCTCCTTGCTCAGGTGTGATTGAGGGAATCGACGATGCTCTTCCGCGCGGCCTTGACGCTCGGCGCCAGGGCCGCGACGCCGGCGATGAAAATGATGGCGGCCGACGCGGCGAGGACCGTGGGCAGATCCATGAAGATGTTCAGGGGGTAGGGCAGACTCCGTCCCGGGGCGGGGGGCATCTGTATCGCGAGCGCGTCGATGCAGGAAGAGCCGACCAGCGCGATCAAGGTGCCCAGGATGCTGCCCAGGAAGCCGATTATGATTCCTTCGAAGACGAAGACCGTCGAGATGAAGCGCTCGGGTACCCCGATGGCGAGGAGAGTCCCGATCTCGCGGGTACGCTCCATTATGCTCATGATCATCGTGTTGATGACGGACAGGAACACTACGATGAGGATGATGATCCCGAAGATCGTGAACATGTTCCGGTAGAGCTGGACCACCTGGTGGTAGTAGGCGGCGAGATCCTCCCAGCCGTGAACCTCGACTCGCGGGAACCTCCGGGCGATCAGTGCCCTGATCTCCTCGGTGAGCTCGGTGCGGTCGAGGCTCAGGATGATGCGGTTGATGCGGTCCGACCCGAGCAGCTCCTTCGCCGCCCCTATGGACATGAGGATATTGCGCTTGTCCGTCTCGGGGAATCCGGTCTGATAGATGCCGCTCACTTGCAGGTCCAGGGCGTTGAGACCCCCGTCGCTCATGTTGACGAGGACGGTGACGGTATCTCCGGGATGGCAGCCGAGGGAGCGCGAGAGACCGGCCGCCACGAGGGCCTTGTACTTGCCCTCGGCCTCGCCGATCGGCAGATTCTCGCCCTCGGTGAGGGGGGCGAATACCCCGGAAAGCCGGGCTTCCTTCGCAGGCTCTATGCCTGTGCCGGTGAAGGAGACCGTGGTCCGACCGAAGGTGACGAGGCCCTCGAGGTTGATGCGCTGCATGCCGAATCGGACATGGTCTTGAGCCTCGGCGAAGGCCTGGATCTCGCCCGCCGTCTCCTTGGAGAGCCCGGGATCGTCGAAGTAGACTGCGGGATCGAAGCTCTTCGGGCTGCCGATCTGGATGTGGCCGACTCCGGTGGCGATCGTGAGCTCCCTGAGTCCCCAGAAAGTCCCGCTCATGAAACCCCAGACCATGAGTATAGCGGCGACGCCCACGCCGATGATGCCGATCGAGAGGATGCTGCGCCGGGTGTTGCGCCAGACATTGCGCCAGGCGAGTACGATGCTCTTCACTTTTCCGTCCCTTCGATGACTCGTCCGTCCCGCAGGTCCAGTCGCCGCGCGGCATAGGCGATCACGCGCGGATCATGGGTCGAGACCATGATGGTCGTCTGCAGGCTCTCATTGATGGAGCGGAGGAGCTCGAGAATGGAGGCCGCCGTGACGGAATCGAGGTTCGCGGTCGGCTCGTCGGCGAAGATGATGGACGGGCCGTCGACGATGGCGCGGGCGACGGCGACGCGCTGCTGTTGCCCGCCGGAGAGCTCGCGCGGCCGGTGGCCCATGCGATCGGAAAGCCCCACGAGGTCGAGCGCGCGGCGGCTCCGCTCGGAGATCGTCTTGCGGTCCATTCCCTTGGCGACCAGAGCCATTTCGACGTTCTCGTAGGCGGAGAGAACGGGGATGAGGTTGAAATTCTGGAACACGAAGCCGAAATGCCTGCGTCTGAGCGCGGTCAGGTTCCTGTTCTTGGTGAAATCTATTTCCCGGCCGTCGAGGATGACCTCGCCTTCGTCGGGGCTGTCGAGAAGGCCGAGGATGTTGAGCAGGGTCGTCTTCCCGCTGCCCGACGGGCCGGCGACGGCGACGAATTCCCCCCGTTCCAGGCGTATGTCTACGTGATCGAGCGCGTGGATCGTATCGTCTCCCCGGTGATAGGTCCTGACCAGGTTCCTGCTCTGCAGGATGATTCCCCTTGTCAATGGCACAGCCATGAAAGGTACCTCCTGAATCGCTCCTGCACCGAAGGGTCGATCGTCACCAGACCGTGACTCTCGAAGGCCGATACGACGGCCTCGTCGAGGAGGATCACGTTGTCCTTCGCGCGGTCGTAATAGGCGACCTCGACGAGGACCGCGCATATATCGTCCTCCTCCCGCATGATCTCGGTCAGCCACCAGCTCCGCGCCGGATCCATGTCGACGATGCGGCTCTCGATGCGGAGAACATCGTCGAGGACCGCGAACCGCAGGTGTCGCGCGACGATCGATCGAACGATGAAGCCCGTTCCCTTCAGGGAGGACAGGAGTTCAGGCGGGAAGCCGGCCGCATGGACCAGCTCCGCGCGGCTGCGTTCGGCCATTTCGATGTACTTTCCGTGGTACACGATTCCGGCGGCGTCGGTGTCGGCGTAGCAGACCCGATACTCCATGGCCCCCGAAAGGTCGGATCTCAATTTCGCGCCGCTTTCTCGGCCACGACCGGATCGATGGCGATCGCGGCTTCGAGGTCGGTCGCGGCGAGCTCCTGTCTGCCGCTGTTCCGGTAGAGCCTGGAGAGAAGGCCGAGAATTTGGGCCCGTACGTCCGCGTCGACTTCGGGGAAGTACTTGTGGTTCTTGGCGCGCTCCATCTCGTAGATGGCTACGGGAGCCTGCTTGAAGGAGGCGGGAATCAAGGCGCTCGTGATGCCGCGCACCGCGTACATCACGATCTTGCGCTCTTCGGGGACCGACTGTCCGGCCGAGCCGTCGAGTCGATCCATTCCCTTGGCCATGAGGTCGATCCCTTTGTTGACGTGGCTCAGCTTGTCCCAGAACCAGAAGTCGATATCGGCGAGCTTGGCGTAGAGGCTGCCTTTGAAGATGAGGGCTTCGGGGCTCGGCGGATTCCGGGCGAATGCCTCGTCGAGATTCTTTATGGCCTCGCGGATGGCCTTGCCGTCGGATTTCATCGCGACGTCGTATGTCGCCTTGAAAGCCTTGGCGTCGAAATCCTGGGCGAAGGCCAGGGATCCTGCCAGGAAGAGGGTGAGAGCGAGCGAAATGCGCGTCTTGACCATGGGCGCCTCCTTATTCGTCGCGGCGATATTTCTTTAAAACCGTCGCGGTGTTGATCCCGGTTATATCCGTATCCAGGACGAGGATCAGACGGGGCGTTTCGGCTTCTTCGATCTCTCCATCGAGAAGGAGCGAGGCCATATGGATGTTCAGCAGCGTCGTGCTCGCCGGCGAGAACCCGGCGAGTCCCGTCGAGGAGACGGTCTTCATGGCTTCGGGGAAGAGAGTTCGGACGGCCGCGCGAATATTGGTCCCGATGCGATTGACCGCGCAGTCGGTGGCCACCACGACGTCGATCTCGTCGGCTTTCGCCCCCGCCTCGGATAGGGCTTTCCCGGCGACGTCGGCGAGCCCCGACCCCGTCCGACCGGGGCCGAATAGACGGGCGTCCTGACCGAGGGCCATGCCGGCGATTTCGCAGAGCACGGGGGCCCCGCGGTCGAGCGCGGAGTCGAGTCTCTCGAGCACGAGGGCCGTGGAGCCCTCCGCCCATGGCGCTATGAGGCCGATGCCGCGGTAGATGTCCAGGACTCTTTCCGTCAGGTCGTCGGCCGCGACCGCCAGGACCGCATCCTGGCGGCCGCGCCGTATCAGGTCGCGCGCGTAGAAAAGGCCGTTTCCGCCCCCGCAGAAGGTCGTGTTGTATCCCTTGATCCCGAATGCGATCGCGATCTGGCCGGCGCAGGCGTTTACCGTAGTCATCGGGAACTGCTGGGCGCTGGCGAGTCCCGCGCCGTCGACGAAGACTGTGTCGAAATACTTCTCTATGCTCGTCGAGGAACCGTTGAGCATCCCCCCGACGATGCCGCAGCGGAGGTTGTCGCGGAAGAAATCGCGATGGCTCTCCAAGGCGTTCGCGGCCGCTTTGAGCCCGAACTTGATCATGGGGGCGCTTCGGGCGAAGTGCAGGAGCTCGGGTTGCGTGAAGCGGAAGGGAGGGACTCGACCTACTCGAAAACCGCCCGAAGGATGAACGACGAGGGCGGACTTCCCCTCCCGATAGGCGCGGGTAAAATCCGCCGTCTCGCTGCCGTTGGGGGTGACGGTACCGCCGCCCACGAGCGCGACCCGATGCCGGGGAAGGACGCGGGGCTTCGGCTCGCGGTCGCCGAGGCCGATGATGACGCTCGAATTATTGCCGCCGAAGCCGAAGTTGTTGCAGCAGAAGGTGGCGACCCGCCTTTCCTGCGGATAGTTGGGCACGTAGTTGAGGTCGAGGCAACCTTCTCTGGTGCCTTTATGATGATGGGTCGGCGGGATGAGGCCCTTGCGGGCATAGAGCAGAGTGATCAGCGTCTCGATCATCCCCGAGGCTCCGAGAGTGTGGCCGATACAGGACTTGGGGGAACTGAGCGGGACTTCCGTGCCGAAGACGGCGGCGGTCGCGATGGACTCCGGCTTGTCGTTCGCGTCGGTGCCCGTCCCATGGGCGGAGACGTAATCGATTTGCTCCGCTGGTACTCCCGCGTCCCGAAGGGCTTCCACGATGGCCCGTCGCGCTCCTTCTCCGCTCAGGTCGGGAGCTGTTATATGGTAGGCGTCCGAGGACAGGCCATAGCCGAGGATCTCCATGCGGGGATCGCATCCGCGCTTTACTATCGCCTCCCTGGGTTCGACGATGAATACCGCGGCCCCTTCGCCGAGGTTGAGACCGGAGGGGGCGCTGAAGGGAGCGTTGAATTCGGGCGATAGGGCTTTCAGGGCGCTGAAGCCGGCCATTATAGGGAGGGATACGGTGTCGGTCCCCGCGACGATGGCGCAGTCGACGTCGTCGGCGGCGACGAGGTCGAAGGCGACGCCCATCGCGGTGGTGCTCGAGGCGCAGGCCGAGCTCACCGTGAGGCGGGGACCCCTGGCTCCGACATGGGAGCAGATGACGTTCCCGACCGATGAGGTCAGGATGGAAAAGACCTCGCGCGGGTCGAGGGCTCGGGCTTTCTCCTTCGATGTTTGAAGATAGATCTTCTCGGTGGAATCGATGCCCGCGTGCGAGCTTCCTACCACGACCGCGATGCGGCGATGGTCCAGCCCGCGATACTCCAGGCCCGAATCCGCCAGCGCTTCTCGGAGAGCGGCGTAGGCGGAGAGCGCGGCTTTATCGACCACCTTCCCGAGCGAGGGGGGGATGCCGTAGTCGGTATCGGCGGGGAACGTGCTCGCGAGCCGGGATGTCAAGCCGGACACGTCGAAGTTGCCGACGGGGGCCAAGGAAGAGAGCCCGCCGAGGAGAGCCGCTGCGAAATCGGCGATGTTCCCGCCCAGCGGAGCGCAGATTCCCAGGCCGGAGACTGCGACTCGACGCGCGGTTCGGCCCGTCGCGCTCATTTCTGCAATCCTCCGTCGACGGGAATGACCGTTCCGTTTATATAGGATGAGAGTGGCGTCGCGAGGAAATGCACGACACTGGCCACCTCCTCGGGTTCGCCGACGCGCTTGAGGGTCGTGCCTTTCAGCACATGAGCGTACATTTCGGGTTTGAGCTTGGCGACCATGTCGGTGTTGATGAAACCGGGGGCGACCGCGTTGACCCGAACGCCCAGGGGACCGTACGCGCGCGAGAGGAGGCGGGTCAGGCCCTGAATCGCGCCTTTGGTCGCGGAATAGAGGGCCTGTCCCTCTTTGCCCTTCACGGCGGCGATCGAGCTCATCATGACAATCGCGCCTCCGCTCTTCGCGAGGAGAGGCAGCGCGCGGCGGGAGCAGAGCATGGTGCCGGTGAGGTTCGTCGCCAGGATACCGCGGATTTCGGCTTCTTCGGCCTGAATGAACGATCCGTCGGCGGTGATCCCGGCGTTGTTGATCAGAGCGTCGAGTCGTCCGTAGCGTTCGGCTACATGGTCGAACAGATTGTCGACGCTCGCGGCCTCGGAGATATCGCAGCGGACCAGCTCGTACGCGGCGCCGAGGCCGTCGAGCTCTTCCGTCAGCTTCGAAGCGGCGGCCTCGTTCGAACGATACGTAAGGACCAGGGCCGTGTCCTTTTCGACGCGCGCGAGGTGAAGCGCTATGGCCCTACCGATCCCGCGGGATGCGCCGGTCACCAGAAAGACCTTTCCTCGTACTTGCAACGCTCATTCCCCTTTTTTAAGGATCTAATAATTATTCCAGTTCGGGCTGACGCCTAGGTGGACCACCGATCCGTTCATCGAGGCGGATGCATTCTCGATCTGGTCGCAGATGGCGGCGGCAATCCTCTCCAGGGAGGAAAGCCTGAATTTGAGGCTGAACACTTTGAGGTTGGGGAGCTGGGCCTTGTACTCGGCGGCGGGCACCGACTCGACTCCGGGCTGGAAGACGATGTTGTTGAACTGGAGGTTGAACCTCGCGAATTCCTTGCAGAGCGACCGGAAGCAGGAGATCCGCATGCTCGAGAATATGGGGCTGATGGGGATGGTGAAGTAATACTCGAAGAAATCGTCGCATTCCAGAGTCCATATGCTTCCCTTCTCGCGGAACACCTGGTGCGTGATCATGCGCTTCGTCAAGTCGAGGAAGCGATAGGCCTCGTCGGCCAAATCCGAGAGGTTCTTCGGATCGCCGCCTCCATCGGCGAACAGGCTTCGTTCATCGATGCGCGGGAGATCGAAGATGATCGTCCCGAAAGGATCCGAGTCGTCGGAGTCTCCCGCCTCGTAGCTCGGCAGGTCTATGCGCGGGACCTCCGCCCCGTAGGGAGGAAGCCGCCCCGGGGCGGGGAGCGCGCTCACCCTGGTCCCCCGCTCCAGGAGTTCGCCGACGAGACGGTCCATGACGATGGACGTGGGCTCGACGACCAGGACCTTGCCGCTATTCGCCCGGTTCATCGCAGAGTTCCGCCACCGCGTAGGTCCAGGATACGGTCTCGATCGCCACGATGCCGTCCCTGCGAGGAGAGGAGGGCGCGCGATCGCTCTTCGGGAAGGCTAGGTCGTAGGCGAGGTAGATCGCGGCCGCCGGGATGTTGCCCATCTGTCTGAAGATGTAGACGAAAGAGTCGACAGCCTCCGGGTAGGCGGTGCGAATCAGGGATTCGTTGACCTGGGGGACGATGATTCGATCGAAGTCCTCGAAAGAGTGGCCCGTCGATTCGATCAGATGGGAGAAGGCCGCCTTCATGACCATGGGCAGAGTCTCGGAAATGGCCTTATTGAAGTGCCGGGTCCTCGTAGTGACGACCATGGGATTGACCGCGTCCACTTCGTTGCTGACCTCGAAGCCGATCTTGCGATGGGGGAATTTGGAAAGGGTGGCGCAGTAGCCGATTCTTCGCCGTCTCCCCGGCGGGGCCGTCGCGCGATCGCCTGCCTGAAGGACGAGGGCGCCCGCGCCGTCGCCGAATATGAAGCCGTTGAGTATGACGTCCATGTCCGGGTCGACGGCACCTTTGAGGTATTTATAGTACACGGGCGAAGTGCACTCGACCCCGCAGAGAAGCACGGTGTCGGCCTGCCCCGATTCGATGAGAGTCTTTCCCAGTATCATGGCCTGGACGGATGCGGCGCACCCGCCGCGCAGGTCGTATATCTGTGTCTCGTCGACGCCGAGCTCTCTCTGGAGGAGGAAGCTGATGGGGGGTAGGGGGCTTTCGGGCGTGGTCGTGTTCGTGATGATGGCATCGACGTCCTGAAGGTCCAGTCCGGCCCGCTCGAGGGCCTGACGGGAAGCGCGGGACGCCATTCCGAGGGATCCCATGCCGTCGCGGCGCTCGCAGGTCTCCGGGTCGACTACCATGTAGCGTTGATCGATGCCGAAATAGCTGGAGAAAACATCCATCGGGAGATCCGGGATGAGATCCTTCAAGCGGGCGTTGCTCACCGGCAGGCCCGGCAGGTAGGAACCCGAGCCTGTAATCAGCACATTACGGCGTTGCCTCATGTACGCGCCTATTCGTCGCTCGGGCGCGCATCGAGGGAGCGCTTGACGAAGTCGACCATGGTGTCGATGGTCCGCAGATCGGTCTCGAAGAGCTCGCGATTCACGTCCTTGATCTTGATGCGGAAGACCTTCTGTATTTGAACCACTATCTCGAGGGAATCGACCGAATCGAGTCCCAAGCCGCCCTCGCCCAGTATCCGGGTCCCGCCGTTCAAGTCCGCGAAGCCGAATCCGAGTTCCTCGAGCTGCATGCCTTTCCAAAGCACCTCGGTCTTGACCGCGCTCAGGATGTCCTCACGCGTCAGTTCCGCCGGCATTTTCCCCTCCTTTCGTGATGACCGATATTTCCCCCGAGGCCGTCCTTTCCCCGTCGAGGGATACGGTTACCTTGAAGTCGATTCTCCGCCCTTGCATGCTGTCGTCCGTCGCGGCTCTCATGCAGACCAGATCGCTGGGCTTGAGCACTTTCTTGAAGCGTATTCTCGAGATGATGAATTCGGCGACCGCGGTGCCGGGGGCGTCTCGATCCATGAGCAGCGCGATGGCGCTGAGCATGCCCTTGATGATCAGCACTCCCGGCACTACGGGGGCCCCGGGGAAATGTCCGTCGAAGAAAATGTCCCCGGCATCGAAATAGTGGATGCCAACGACTTCCCGTCTGCTTTCGGGAAAGGTGACGCCCCGATTGAAGTAGTAGTCGTCCATGCAGAGATCACGGTGGCTCATTCTTCGGGCCCGACGTTGTAGATGGTCAAATAGCCCTGCGCGATTACTCGGTCCTCGTGCTCGACGAAGCCTTGATATCTTAGGAAAGTGAATATTTTTTCTTCGCGGAATGCCTTCAGCGCGAGTTCTCCCGCCTCGATGATACGGCTGCCGCTAAAATGGAATTCATCGACCCCCACGAGGAGACCATTTGCGCGAGCGGCACGGGTAAGCCAGCGAGTGTGGATCTCGGCGATTTGAGCGAGCATTTCGATACAGATCCAGGACTCGAGTCGAGACGAGCGGCAGCGAGAGTCGTCCAAGTTGTATCGGGCAGTCCCTTCTATGGACTCAGGGGAGATGGCGCGGACGGAATCGACATATTTGAAGGGTGGTACCTGGGTGATCGTCTCCAGCAGCGACATTTCGAATTCTCTTGTCATGTTTCTTCATTCCGCATCGATGACTCCGCAGAGAGTCAAATTTTGTAAAATCGGGGAATTCCATTTTTCATTGAATATAGATGACTCTACTTATAGAAATTGTCAAGATAGTTTTTTATCATTTATCTTGGATGAGTACTGAGGGGGGCATGATATAATTCCTTATCCTAAAAAGCGGAGTACCCGATAGATGAAGACGGGGAATGACGTGCGACATTCCCCGTCTTCATGCCGAAACCCTCACGCGCTTGGAACGATTCCGAACTCGATGGCTCGGCTCAATCCGATCTTTCCCGTTTCCCTCGTCTCGAATCCGTTTCGCGTAAAAAGGCCGACCGTCGCTCCGAAGTCCTTTCTCGTGACATGAACGATCGGCTCGACGAGAAGTATTCTGGTTTTGCGGGTGCTTACCGCCTTCAGTTCGTTCAAGAAATTGCCTTTGTTCCTCACCTCATGGAACATCCAGAACATCAGGATGAAATCGAATTTCTCTTCGAGGCCGAAATGCGTGCCATCATATAATTTGGCCGTGATATTCGAGCAATTTTCCCTGAGTGCCCTGTCCTTCAGCAATTCAAGCATCTTCTCTTGAATGTCCAGCGCTACGACTTTCCCGTTTTCCGCGGTCCTTTTCGACATCGGCAAAGTGAAATATCCCCGCCCGGGGCCTATATCCAAAACCTTGTCCCCCGGTTTCACGAAGCCGGATATCAATCTCTCCGGTTTTTGAATGATAGCCCGTATCCGATTGTCGAAGGTGAAGCAGATCCACCAAGGGCAGGTATGCTCTCCTTTAAAAATCGCCTTGTCCGTGATTTTGAACATGCGGCCCCCGTTCTCTTCGGCCCTGATTCTACATCGGTTGAACCTCGCGTCAATAGGCTGGATGCTGCCTCAGAACCCGAGCGCCTCGTTCACGAGGATGAGTCGGACACTCCGGGACACGTAGGGCATCTCGCGCTCGAAGATGAGGATTTTCCCGAGAGCTCCGAGCTCGGGTCGACCCATTCCGCGAGCCATCTCCTCCACCTTGGGAACGCAGTACTCGCGTACGCGCCGCAGGGCGGCCTCGAGGCCGGGGACGACTTTCTGGACGCCCGCGACCCAGATTATATGAGCGCTCGAGTATGCGTATGCGGCCAGCTGGCTGCCCGATCCGCTGGCCGCCACGATCTCGCCCGTTTCGGCTATCGCCTGGACGCTGCCGACGAAGTAGTCCGCCAGGGCCGCGCTGCGGCGCAGGCCGAGCTGCGCCGCGGGGTCTTTCTCCGCCAGTATCCCCGGCCTGAGATAGTTCCAGCCATGGTCCTGCCCGGCGAGCTCGGCGTCGAAGCCGATCTCCCTGAGCGTGGCGGAGGCTCCCGTCATGAGCGTCGATCCGGCGGGAATCAGCTCCTTCAGCCGCTCGAGCGCATCGGTGCGCGTCTGGGCGAGTTCGGCCGCGATTCCTCGGGCCCCTATCGCGATGATCGTCTTCTCCAGGAGATCTCGTTCGGCAATGGCGGTGTATGCGGTCATGGTCCTTCCTCTCTCGATATATGATAACACCATCCTGTTGCTGTACCATCGGTCTTTATGAACCGAATCGGCGTCGCCGCCTTCCTCGGCGCGGCAGTCCTGTACTTCGTCTCCCTCTACTCGTACGTGCCGATCCTGCCGGCCTTCGTCGCGGAGCGCACGCCCAACCTCGCGGCGGTAGGCTTGGTCCTTTCGATGTACGGCCTCTGGACTGCCGTCCTGCGGGTGCCCTTCGGCGTCGCGACGGACGCGACGGGCCGCAACAAGCTCTATATGGTCGGCGGGACGCTCATGGCCGGCGTCGGGGCCGTGGTCATGGCGTCGGGCAGGACGCTCGGCGTCCTGGCCTTCGGCCGCGCGCTCACCGGCGTGGCGGCCGCGGCCTGGGTGCCTATGATGGTGGTGTTCGCGAGCTTCTTCCCTCCCAAGCTCACGGTCTTCGCGACCTCCCTCCTCTCTTTCGCTTCGTCGCTCGGGCAGATGATAGGGACCGGCATGACGGGATTCCTGGAGTCGCTGGGCGGCTACAGTCTCGCGTTCTACGCGGCCGCCGGCCTTTCGATCCTCGCGAGTCTCATCGTCGCCCTCGTAAAGCAGCCGGAGGGCGGCCCGGAGCGTCGCGGTTCGGTCACGGCGCGATCGATCCTCGCGGTCTTCCGCAGGCGCGACGTCCTGGCGCCCTCCGTCACGAATGCCATCTGCCAATTCGGGGTCTGGGCCCTCACCTTCGGATTCATGCCTCTATTGGCGCGTCGGATGGGGGCGAGCGCGGTGGCGACCGGCCTGATCATGACCTTGAATATCGCCGCGAACACGGCGGCCAACCTTTTCGCCACGTTCATTGCCGGTAAGGGCGGCAGGCGACGGCTTCTCTATGGAAGCTTCGCGGTCTTCGCGTTCGGAGCCGTCCTGGCGGCGCTCGGCGGGTCGATCCTCTTCCTCTTTTTCTCCACGGTCATCATGGGGCTGGCGAACGGCCTCTTCTTCCCCATCCTCCTCGGCCTCTCGATACAGGGCGTGGATCAGGCGCACCGCAGCACGGCGATGGGCATCCACCAGGCGATCTACGCGGTCGGGATGTTCACGGGGCCCTGGATCGGGGGAATCCTGGCGGACGCCGTCGGAATCCGCGCGATGTTCGTCATCATCGCGGCCTTCTCCCTCGTCGCTCCCAGCGTCGCGATCGCCCTGAATCGACCCGTCCTCACTCGGTCTTGAAGAAGCCGAGCGCCTCCTCCATCGTTCCGATGGTCTCCATCGTATCCTTGGCCATCTCCGATACCTTCCTCGCGCTCTCGGCGATGCCGACGGCGCCGACGGTCATCTCCTCCATGCTGACCTTGATATCGGCCGTGGCGTCCCGGAGCCGCTCGGTCTCCTCGAGCACCGTCCTGTTGCCCACGCTCATTTCCCTGGATCCCGTCCTGACTTGGGAGCTGATCTCGTTCATCGACCTGAGCGCCTCCAGGACTTGGGCCGAGCCTTCCTTCTGCTCGAGCATCGCCTGCTGGATCTCGTGGACCAGGGCGTCCGTCTCCCCTATCTGCTCGGCGACTCGCCCGAAGGATCTCTCCGAGTCGCTCGAGGAGGCGACCACTTCCTCGATCGCCTTCTGCACCTGGGCCAGCTCGTTCCGTATCGTCTTGGACTGGCCGGCGGAGGTTTCCGCCAGCCTGCGGATCTCGTCGGCCACGACCGAGAAGCCACGCCCGGCCTCGCCCGCGTGCGCCGCCTCGATCGCCGCGTTCATCGCCAGGAGGTTAGTCTGCGACGCGATGGTCGATATGACCTTGTTCGCCTCGAGCAGGGCCTCCGAGCGGGCGGAAATCTGCGCGATGCGCTCCCTCGAGGCGGCTTGCGTCGCCTTGCCTTCCTCGGCGGCGGCGAGGAGCGAGCCGAACTGCTCGGCCATCCTGTCGATCGACGAGGTGACCGAGCCGATGTTCCCGACCATTTCCTCGATCGACGCCGAGGCTTCGGTGACGCTCGATGCCTGGTCCGCGATGAGGCTCTCCAGGGACTCGATGTTCTTCGCTATCTCCTCTACGGCGCTCGACGACTGGATGACGCTCTCCGACTGGAATCGAGTCTTCTCGCGCGCCCGCCCCACGTTCGCCGATATCTGGGCCACGGCTCCCGCCGAATCGTCCGCGGTCTTCCTGAGTTCCTCTCCGAGTCCGGACAGGCTGCCCTGGGCCGCCTTCAGGCCCGCCATGCTCGTCGACAGGGCGAAGCAGAATGCGTTCACCATGCCCGAGATCGACCCCAGCTCGTCGACCGATATTATCGAGATCCGGCCCCGGAGGTCCTTCTCCGCGGCCGAGAGCTGCTCGAGCTGGTCGAGCACGGACCGGTATATGAGGGCCGTATTCGAGGTCCAGAGCGCGACGAGGAGGACGGATATCGCGAAGAACGCGCAGGAGACCGCGACGGCCGCGAACAGCGAGCCCGACGCGATCGTCCCGCCGCCGCTCTCAATCGAGCCGATGACGAGGAGGGCGACGGAGACGGCGAAGAGGAAGGTCATGAGGCTCATGAACGTTGGGATGATGAAATTCTTCCTCTGCTGCCTGGATTCGCGAAGATCGATGGGATAGCGCACGAGATGCAGTCCGCGGAGGAAATCGCAGCCCAGCCGATCCGCCAGGATGAAGAGGAACGCCGCGATCAGCATTCCCGTGGAAAGGAGGAAGAGAAAGAAGGGCAATCGTCCCGTCGGCTTCAGGCCCAACGATCCGCCGATGATGAACAGGACGGCGAGGTAGATCAGCATGAGGCCCATGAAGATCGCGAGCGAACTGAGCGGAACCTCGCCCAGGGACTTGAGCGCCGCCTTGTATCGCTCGGGCTTCTCCTGGCTCGCGAGGAAATCGAGACGATAGATCCTGGACTTTCGACCGACTACTATCAGGCTCGCTAGCACGAAGATCGCGCCCGGCGCGCCGACCGCCATCAGGGATCGGGGCGCCTCCGCGCCCGGGTCGCGGAAGAGCGCGAGGGCCAGGGCTACTGCGGCGATGAAGGCGATTCCCGCCGCCGCCGCGATGAGGCGAAATATACCTGACTGTCGAACCATGGGTTTCTCCCATCATTTTAAGCTGAGCTACGGCTTCGCCGCCGTCCTTATTTTATCGCTATATTACCACAAGTCCGGAAGAGCGCAACTCGCCGATCGATTCGGGGCCCAGGCGCATTTCGCCCGAGAGCCGCGCCTCGAGCTCCGCGAAGGGCGCGCCGTCGCTCGAGGCGGCGAGGCCGGCGAGGACGCTAGCCGTCTCGGTCGCGGCCGCCTTCGCCAGGATCAGTTCGCGTCCCTCGCCCCGATAGGTCCACGCGAGTCGCGACCGATGCCCGTCCAGGGGCCGCGCGGCGGGCAGGCCCGCGAGCCAATGCGCCTGCCCGTCGCGCCCCAGTCTCGACTCGTCCAGCTCGGCCTCCGCCTTCGCTATGAGGCCCTCGACCAGGCCGGCGTCCGCTTCGTCCCGGCCGTCGGGCGAGCCGCGGGGCTGCCGCTTCAGGCCCGCCTTCTCGAGCTGCCGCGCCGCGCTTCGGCGCGCGTCTCTCTCGAGCCCTTCGCCCTGCATCCACGACTCGAGAGTCGCGGCCAAGGGGCCGTCGAATTCGTCGAATTCCTCTTCGCCCGAGAAGCCGAGGTCGTTGTTCGCGAAGTCCCATTGCCGGTCGACGGGTTCGAGCTTAGGCCATTCGCCGTACATCCTCGAGTGCCGCGTCAGGACGAAGCGGTGCCAGAACGCCGAATCCACGAGGCCCGACGCCATGAGCTGCCGGCAGACTTCCGCGGATTCGACGATGTCCGTCCGCGATTGCCCCGGGAATCCGTAGATGAGGTACGCGTGGACGAGGAGACCGCTCCGCTTCATCGCGACGAGGGTCCGCGCCAGGCCCGCCAGATCGAAGCCCTTGTCCGTCATCTCGAGTCCGGCCTCGGTCGCTATCTCGATCCCCCCCGAGACGGCGACGAGGCCCGAGGCGGCGAGATACTCGCATCGGTCCTCGGTCCAGGACGAGTCGAAGCGTACGTTGCCCCAGAAGTGGAAGGGCCTCTTGCCCGCCGCGGCGCGGATCCCGTTTTCCCGCGCGAAGGCCAGGAGGCTCGCCATGGGCATGGCCTCGTCCACGAAGTGGATCCCGTGAAGCCCCGTCCGCGACGATGCCGAGTCGGCCGCGGCAACGAGGGCCGAGATGTCGGCGGGGACGAAGAGCGAGACGTATTCGAGCTTGGTGTCGCAGAAGGAACAGCGCCGCCAGTAGCAGCCGCGCGCCAGGCCGTATTTCAGCCAGGGCGAATCCGACCAGAGGCGATGCATGGGATTTTCCGAATCGACGACCTGGAGGTAGCGGCCGAAGTCGCAGTCCGCGTAGTCGGGCGCGATCGAGGCGATGGCCTTCGCCTCGGCGGCGCGGAGCCTCTCGGCCTGGTCGCAGGAGGTCCTCCGCCTCGGGCCCTTCGCCGCGGCCTCGTCCGGCTCGTCGAAGCCGGCCGCGACGACTCGGCCGGCTTCGTCCCTGTACATGGTCTTGTACAGCCGCAGGGCGGCCGCGCCCGCCTCGACCTCGAGGATGGAATCTATCGATCCGTAGCCCGAGTCGAAGCACAGGTAGTCGCAGAAATCGAAGATGCCTCCGTCGAGCATGCCCCGCAGCTCGGTCGATACGTAGCCCCCGCCGAACAGGATCCTGGTCCGGGGACCGAAGGCCTTCCGGGCCGATCCTGCGCAGGCCAGGGCTCCGAGGAGGCAGCCCGGGAAGGGTATCGACACGAGGAGGAGGTCAGGCGCGCCGCCCGAAGCCTCCCATTCCGCGGCGAGCAGGGGGCCGTAGGCCGAGCTCAGTAGCCGGGAAGAATCGAGGGCCGCCCGTATCGGGGCGAAATGGGACGCGCTAGCCGCTATGCGCTCGCCGTAGCGGACGGTCCCGAAGGAGGGATCGAGGGCGTAGGAGACGAGGTCGCCGAGATCCTCGAGGACGGCCGTCGCGAGTCCCCGCGCCTCGTGCGATGCTATCCTGCCGCCGCGCGCCTCGAGGAAGGCCTCGGCCCGCCGGCCGCGCGGCAGCTCGACGGTCTGCGACAGGAGGTGGGCGAAGGCGGGGTCCCTCCCCGAGAGGAAGGCCGCAAGGCCGTCGATCCACTGCAGGTAGAGCCGCTCGTACGACACGTAGCGCTCCAATTGGGTGAGGACTGTCGGATCCGCGCCGCCCTCGCCTCCCGGAGGCGAGGCGTCGAGCAGCCGCCTCGCGGCATCGAAGGCGGGCGCGATTCCGGAGCGCGAGAATATGGCGCGGAACAGCTCTATGGAGTGGTCGACAGCTCGGGCGTCGGCGCCGCGACCGCGAAGGAAGGACTCGAGGTAGTAGACCGCGGGGTAGGGCGCGTTGAGCTGGACGAAGGGCGGCTGGACGAGGAGGGCCTTCACCCGTCAATGAACCGCGATGCTGAGAGATCCCCGGGCCCTATGGTAGGAGGTCATGGAGCTGGAGTCGGAATAGGCGAAGAGGAGATCGATGTTCCCCCCGGTCACGGCGGCCTTCTCGGGGAGGGCCAGCTCGAGGGTCATCTTGCCGTCCGCCTTGTCGACAGCCCACTTGGAGACGACGGGATCGTCGACGTCGCCGTGGGAATGCCCCGCGCCCTTCTGTTCCTTGAACACTTTCTGGGAGCCCGTGTCGCAGCCGAGGAAGAGGCGCGACCCGTTCATCCTCCTGCCGCCGACGCCGAGCGCGACCCAGCCGGCGGTCTGCGCCTGGATGGCCAGGTAGACATTGCCGTCCGAGCCGAGCGTGGCTCCGATGGTCATCCCGGAAACCGTCGTGTTGAATTGGTATTTGCCGGCGCTCAGAGTGCCGTCTATCGCGGGTATCGAAGAGCTCGCCGTGAGTACGGCCTGTGCCTGAACCGAAGACGCGAGGGCGAATGCCGCTGCAAGGATCGCGAAGGCTCTTTTCATTCGGAACTCCTTAGATTTGAGGATATTTATTTTATCGCCGCGAGGCAAACCCGGACGGCGGGAGAGGCTCAGCAGCAGGCGCTCTCGGGGCCGCAACCGCAGGAGGGCGTCCCGCCGCCGAGCTTGCCCTTGATTATGGCGGCGGCGCAGCCGACGCCTGCCGATACGGATATCGCGCCGAAGGGGCAGTTGCGCGCGCATGCTCCGCATTCCATGCAGAAGGCGCGGTCGAGCATCTCGGCCTTGCCCGACCGCATCCCGAGGACTCCGTGGGGGCAGACATCCACGCAGGCCCCGCAGCCCGTGCAGGTGTCGCCGCGGATCGACAGGGTCTCGCCGTTCTTGATGTAGCCGAATTCGGTCACGCTGATTCTCCTCATTCCTTATCGGAATCCGAATACGCGCGAGAAGACTCCCAGCGCGACGCCGGCGACGAGGGAGGCGACGATCGGGACAATGGACTTCTCCACCTCCGCATTGGCGCCGGGCTGGCAGGTAAAAGTAGAGGAACCCGTGAAGTTGAGGCCGATGAACGAGACGACCGCGGCGCTCGAAAGGACCAGCGCGGCTCCGAGGCCGAAGCCCAAGCCTCCGAGGAGCGAGGAGGCGAGGCCCCAGAGCGCGCCCAGGAAGGCGCCTTTCACCGAGAAGGCTCTCGTCGGGAGGAGGGGGAGGAGGGCGGGGAAGGCGAGGGATCCCGCGAGGACGGATCCGGCCGTCGCGACGGCGATCCAGGCGAAGCGATGCCCGAAACCGGCGTCGGGGGGAAGGGCGCCCAGGAAGGAAATCGCGACGGAGCCGAGGCCGAAAGGCCAGGCGTGGGCGAGCTCGATCGGCGCCACGGCCATCCTGTCCGCGAGCCGGAACCGGACGCGCCGCATCTCGTCGGTCTTCTTCATCCCGGCGGCCAGGAACGCCGGGATGTCCGACGCCCGGACGGGGCCCCAGACGACGCGGAAGCTCGAGACGCGGGCAATCTCCGGCGCGGAGACTCCGGGCGCGCCGAGCTGGGGCAGGATCAGCGTCCTGTGCGTGACGATATCGCCGAGCCTGAGCCTCGCTATCTTCTCGAGGAGCTCCGCGGTGCCGAAGCTGCCCTTGCCCGCCGCGCACCATACATTGACGCCCTTGGTATCGAGGACGGCGATCCACGCGTCGACGCCTTCCAACTCTTTGCGGAGCCTGTCGAAGGTCAGCTTGTAGTTGGCGGTCACGAGGATCGGCGAGGAAGGGCCGGGATCGCCGATCGCGTAGAGCCCCGGCGCCACCTTGAAGTCGTTCCGCCGTATGCCCCAGCGGACGCCCCAATCGCCCAGACTGTCGCGCGCCGTGAGGCGGGGCGACACTATCGGCACGAAGCGGCCGGCTATCTCCTTGTAGCCCGCAACGTAGCCGGGCAGGCGGCCGTCGAGTCTGGCGTAGCCGGGAAGCGTCTCCTTACGATCCTTGCCCAGCGGCGTGAGCTTCATGCGCCTAAGCCTCCTTTCCGCTTCGCGCGGATGGCCCGGGCGAGATAGTCGACGGACTCGGCGAGTCCTTCCTTCCTCGATCCCACCGCCTCGGCGAGGACGCTCTCGTAGTACTCGTCGCAGAGATCGTTTATGTACTCGACCTTGGCCTTGCCTTCGGGCAGGAGCCCCAGAATCTGTCTCCGCCGGTTGGCCGGATCGTCGACCCTCGAGACGAGCCCTGCGCGGACGAGGGAGTCGGCGGTCCTGCTCAGGGTGCTGGGGTCGAGCTCGAGCGAATCGGCCAGCTCGCCGATGCTCGCGCTGCCGCGCTCGTCGATCTCGAGGAGGAGATGGCATTGCGCGCTCGTGACGCCGCAGCATTCGGTCTGCGAAGCCAGGGAGAGCTCGACCTCCCTCTCCAAGGCTCTGAGCGAGCGCCGGAAGGCCCTGATCGGTGAAGCTGCGCCTTTTGACCTGCTGCGGGCTGTCGTCATATGCATTATGCATATAATGCATATGACACGATATGTCAAGGAGGGCGTGTTGATCGCGCGGGAAAGGGCGGTCATACTCCCTTCATGAAGTCCTATGCGAAGGAACTCTGGTTCGAGACGGCGAAGCGCTACGAATTCATCGACATCACGGACCGAGTCGAGGCGGCGCTGGCCGAATCGGGGATAGCCGAAGGCCTCTGCCTGGTCAACGCCATGCACATCACGGCGAGCGTCTTCATCAACGACAACGAGTCGGGGCTCCACGCCGACTTTCTCGATTGGCTGGAGAAGGCCGCGCCTCACGAGCCCGTCGGGCAGTATCGCCATAACGTGGGCGAGGACAACGCCGACGCCCATATAAAGCGGCAGATCTTCGGGCGGGAGGCGGTGGTCGCGGTTACGCGGGGCAAGTTCCACTTTGGGCCCTGGGAGCGGATATTCTACGGCGAGTTCGACGGCCGCAGGCGAAAGCGCGTCCTCGTGAAGATAATCGGCGAGTGAGCCCGTTCCCGGCCTCGGGCCGGCGAAGGGCAGGCCTTGACGCGGCTCTGGTATCCGGGTATAAAACTACCCGTCGAATGCCGCTGTAGCTCAGTTGGTAGAGCAATGGACTGAAAATCCATGTGTCAACAGTTCAATTCTGTTCGGCGGCACGAGGCCGGCCCCATGGGCCGGCCTTTTCGTCGCGTGGCGCCCTCGCTATACTGCGGTCATGCGCATAATCGTAGTAGGCGGGGCGGGCTATATAGGTAGCCATGTCGCGAGGGAGTTCCTGGACGCGGGCCACGAGGTCGCGGTATTCGACGATCTCTCCACCGGATCGAGGGCCAATCTCTTTCCCGAAGAGCGCTTCATCGAAGGCGATATACACGATTATCCCGCCCTTTCCGAGGCTATGCGCGGCGCGGACGCGGTCGTCCACCTGGCCGCGGCAAAGGCGGCCGGCGAGTCCATGGTGAAGCCGGAGAAGTACTCGGTCCAGAACCTCTGCGGCTCGGTGAACATACTGAACGCCGCGGTCGAGGCGGGAGTGCGCAGGCTCGTATTCTCCAGCTCCGCGGCTACCTACGGCGAGCCGAAGTACCTGCCCATCGACGAGAAGCATCCGACCGTGCCGGAGAATTACTACGGCTTCACGAAGCTCGAGATCGAGCGGATCCTCGCGTGGTACGACAGGCTAAAGGGCCTGCGCTTCGCCGCGCTGCGATATTTCAACGCGGCGGGCTACGACACCAGGGGAAGGATTTCCGGCCTCGAGAAGAATCCCGCCAACCTGATCCCGGTCATCATGGAGGTCGCCGCCGGGATGCGGCCGTCCCTGAAGGTCTTCGGCACCGACTATCCGACCAAGGACGGCACCGGGGTGCGCGACTACGTCCACGTCAGCGATCTCGCGCGCGGGCACGTCGCCGCCCTCGACTGGATCTCGCGGAACGACAGGAGCCTCGTCGTGAACCTCGGATCGGACGCCGGGCTCTCCGTCCTCGAGCTCCTCGAGGAGGCCAGGCGCGTGACGGGCAGGAGCATCCCGGCCGAGATGGTCGGCCGCAGACCCGGAGACCCGGCGGGCCTCGTCGCCTCGTCGGCCCTCGCCGGGGAGCTCCTCGGCTGGAAGGCGCGCGACTCCGACATCTCCACCCTGGTGGCATCGACCTGGGCGGCCTACAAGAAGCGCGCGTAACCGAAAGGAAGAGGATATGGCCCTGAAAGACAAGGCTTTCAAATGGCTCGACGCTTCAGCCGCGGGCATCGTCGAGCTCGAGTCCCTGCTCTCCTCCATCCCCGCGATCGCTCCCGAATCGGGCGGGCAGGGAGAGATGAAGAAGGCCGAGGCCCTCGTCGATTGGCTGGCCTCGAAGGGAATCCGCGACATCGAGCGCTACGACGCGCCCGACTCGCGCGTCCCCGAAGGGAAGCGGCCCAATATCGTCGCCACCATCACGGGCTCGGACGCCGACGGCGCGGGCAGGGTATGGATCATGAGCCACCTCGACGTCGTCCCCGAGGGCGACCGGACCATGTGGAAGACCGATCCCTTCACCGTGCTGAACGAGGACGGACGGGTGTACGGCCGCGGCGTCGAGGACAATCAGCAGGGACTTGTCGCGTCGGTCTTTGCCGTACTCGCGGTCCTCGCGTCGGGCGGCGTCCCCGCGCGCACCGTCAAGCTCCTCTTCGTCGCCGACGAGGAGGTCGGCTCGGCCTACGGGATTCAATACGTCCTCAAGACGCAGAAGCTCTTCAGGAAGGAAGACATCATCATCGTGCCCGACGGCGGCAACGCCGACGGCAGCGAGATAGAGGTAGCCGAGAAGAATCTCTGCTGGCTCAAGGTGGCGACGAAGGGCAAGCAGTGCCACGGCTCCACGCCCGACGAGGGGGTCAACGCCTTCCTCGCGGCCTCCGACCTCGTCCTCCGCGCGCACGAGCTCGAGAAGACCAGGTTCGACGCCCGCGACCCCCTCTTCCAGCCCGACCGCACGACGATCTCGCCGACGAAGAAGGAAGCGAACGTTCCCAACGTGAACACTATCCCCGGGGACGACGTCTTCTACCTCGACATGCGCATCCTGCCCCGCTATCCGATCGATCAGGTCCTCGCCGCGATATCCGGGGAGATGCGCGAGGTCGAGGCGAAGTACGGGGTCAAGATGTCCTTCGAGTCGGTGCAGCGCAACGAGTCCAGGCCCACGCCCACCGACGCGGCGGTTGTGGGGCTTTTGACGGCGGCGATCAAGGAAGTGTACGGCATGGACGCCAGGCCCATCGGCGTCGGGGGCGGCACCGTCGGTGCCTACCTGCGAAACGCCGGCTTCGATTGCGTCGTATGGGCCCGCATGGACGAGACCGCCCACCAGCCCAACGAGTACGCGCTTATCGCCAACATCGTCGGAGACGCGAAGGTCTTCGCGTCGCTGATGCTGGGCTAATAGACGACGACGACCTTGCCCCGCCGCAGGAGCTCACGGTTGGCGGCGCTCGAGAGGATGCGGAGCGCGTCCTCTCGGGAGACGATATAGTCGGTCCGCTGATCCCCGAATAGCCCGATCGCCATGATCCGCATCGGATCCGTGCCGACGCGCTCGCCCGCCTCGACGCCGATCGCCGACGCGTAGCCGAGGACTCCCCCGTAGGCGGCGCCAGCGTTCCCCGAGCCGGAAAGGACCTCGGGCAGGACGAGGCTCCTGTCGAGCAGCAGGTCCATGTCGGAATCGTAGACCCTCGGGAAGAGGCAGGGACGGGCCTCGTCCTCGACGTCCTCCCCGTGGACGGGGAGACTTCCCTTTGCGTAGATGACGATGCCCGTATAATCCCTGGTCGGCAGGGTCTCGAGAGGCGCGCGTATGGGCGGGGGCTCCGCCCCCGCAAGGAAGAGCGAGGCGACCGCGTCCAGCCGGAGGGAATAGGTCGAGATGAATCGCCTCATGTCCTTCGAGAGGGACGCGCTCTCGACGCGGAAGAGGCCCGCGAGCGCGACGAGGGCTTCGGGATCGATGGTCCCGTCGGCGACGGCGTCCTCGACCCTGCGGTGCGAATCGACCTGTAGGGAGAAGACGGCGTCCTTCGCGAGGGCGGGAATGTCGTGCTCGACCGTCCGCTCGGCGGCGAGCCTTCCTTCCGGCAGCCTGAGGCCCGCGGCGGCCAGGTCGAGCTCGACCTCTACCGTGAGGACGCGCCCTTTCCAATCTACGCTCGATCGCGTCGAGTAAATCGGCCGATCGCCGGCGGCGGCCTGATTTCCAGCGTCGTCCGGGGCCGCGAGGCAAGGCAGCGCGGCGGCCAGGGCCAGCAGCGCGCTCGCGAGGACTCCGCGCGCGAGTATAGTCGGGGAAGTCGATCCTTTGGTCATGGCATCCCCTTCAGTATCGGCACGCGAAGCGCCATACCTTCGCGGATCACGCTCGAGAGGGCGAGGCCGTTGCGCTCGGCGAGGAGTTCAGGCTGGACTTCGTAGCGGAGAGAGATGCTCCAGAGAGTATCGCCTTTGGACACGATGTAGCTCGAGGCGAAGGGCGGCGCCTCCCCCGAAGGAGCCTCAGGCTCGGGAGGCGGCGCATCCTTGAGGGCCGGAACGACGATGACTTGCCCCAATTGTATATGGTCGGGCTTGAGTCCGAGATTCGAGTCGACGATGGCCGGCATGGGGGTGCCGTACCGGCTCGCGATGCCCGACAGCGTGTCTCCCGAGTGCACGGTGTGAAGGTAGAATCGCACGAGCTTTCGCGTCGGGTCCTCGAGGACGGCGCGGACGGCGGCCGCCGAGGCGGCGGGCACCTTGAGCGCGTAGCCCGGGCCGGGCGGAGTCACACCGTACTGTAGCTCGGGGTTGGCCTCGCGGAGAAGGGCGAGGGGCACTCCGGCCTGCTCGGACAGGAGCTTGAGGTCCACGGGGCGGCGGGGCGAGATGGCTTCCCAGGAGGCCGGCTCGTCCCAGGACTGCTCGAGGCCGTTGCGTCCCGGATAGCGGAGGATCGAGGCGACCGCGAGGAACTTGGGCACGTAGTCCGCGGTTTCGGCCTTGAGGAGGCCCCTCTTGCGCAACTCCCAGAAGCCGGGAGTCTCGGCCCCCTCCCGCTTGGCGGTCGCGATGGCCTTGGCCAGGGCGCCGTCTCCGCAGTTGTAGGCCGCAAGGGCGAGGGCCCAATCGCCGAAGGCCGCGAAATTGTCCGCGAGCTTGCGGAGCGCGCCGTCGGTGCTTTTCATGAAGTCGCGCCTCTCGTCCACCCAGTCGTCGATTCTCATGCCGTAGCCGGAAATGGAGTTGCGCATGAACTGCCAGAGCCCGGCGGCCCCGCTCCTCGATATGTCGCGGGGCGAGAATTCCGATTCGATCACCGGGAGGAAGGCGAGCTCGTCCGGGAGTCCGTAGAATCGGACCCTCTCCTCGATATACGGAAGGAAGGGCTTGGCTCTGTCCATTATGGCGGCCAGCCACTTCCTTCCGTCCGGCGACAGGTAGGCCGCCCTTATGGCCTCGAAGATTTCCTCTTCCCAGGGCATCCCAATTCCGTAGTCGAGTTCCGCGACGTGGCCCTGGATGGGAGGGCCGGCTTCTCCCCAGGCCTCGGCGGCCTCGCGGGCGGCGCAGGAGCGCTGAGGCTCCCGACCGCCGACCGCGTCCGGGGCCTCGGTCGGCGCGTCGTCGGCTCGAAGCGGCAACGCGACGAGCGCGAAGGCCATCGCGGCGACGGCGCGGAAAGAATGGGGGCGATGCCTGGTTTGCGGGATGTGTCGTGCCATCTGGATATCTTATCGGCCCGATCCCGGGTCCCAATTTAGGCCCCATGACCATTCGGGGCCGGAAGATCCGGGGATTCTCCGCATGTCGCCAGGATAGCACTTCGTCTTTTCCATTGGCAAGATCGGCGGCTTTCTGTACAATTCAATATGAATGAACCAGCGCCGACATCGCTCAGACGACGTGCTCTTCATCTCGGCCCTCGCGGCCATACTGCTCGGAGTCGCTTTCCTGCTCTATACGACGCATACCTTCGCCGGGGTCCCGCACGCCTGGCCGGTGATGGTGATGGCCGCGGGAGGCGCTTTGCTCTATTTCGCCCTCGTCCGCGGCGCCTCCTACTACTTCTACCTCGGCGGCATGCTCTTCGTGCTGGAAGGCGCCTTCTTCCTGGCCGCCGTCCTATTCGATTGGCAGCTCGCCAAGGCCTGGCCGCTCGGCATGGCCATCGCCGGCGTCGCGGGGCTCTTGTCCGGCCTGGCGACCAGGAGGAAGCTCAAGCCCCTGCTCGCCGTCCCCTCGATCGGCTTCGCTTGCCTCGGGCTCCTTTTCTCGGCATTCTCGTTCGGACTCATCAAGGTCAATTTCAGGAGTTTCATCGCAGTCTGGTGGCCCAGTCTCCTCATCGCCGGCGGGATTTCTTTGTTCGTCGCCTACGGTGTATCGCGGCGAAGACCGGCCAACCCCGCTCGCGCCGAAGGAGGGGAGGGCCGGACATTGACGCGCGCGGGCAATGCGCGAGCCGACGGCCCGAAGCGTAAGCGCGGCCCCTCGTCGGGGCCATGAATCGCGGGAGGCCTCGCGGCAAGGTCCGCGCGGCGGCGCTCGTCGCGTTCGCCCTCATAGCGTCGGCGTCCTGCGCTTCGAGGCCCAAGGCGGCAGTTCCGCCTCCTGCTGTCGCTCCGGCCGCCGCCCCCGCGGCGCAGGCCGCTCCCCCCAATACTCCTCTTCCGCCGCCGCAGCCGGCGGCCGTCCCCATCCCAGTCTCGCCCGCGGCCGCCGAAAGCGGGAGCGGTACCCCCGATAGCGCCGGCACGGCCAGTGCCGGCACGGCGCTAAAGACCGCGGACCCGGCGGCGCTCTCGCGCAGTCGCGAGGAGCGCGAAGAGATCGAGACCTCGATCGTCTTCGGCTCTCCTTCCTCCTTGGCGAAGGCGCGCGATCTCGCCTCCAAAGCCACGTCGATCGATGCTCAAGACGCGGCCGTCCTCGGCTCCCTGGCGCAGGGCATAGCGGCGCTCGCCTATCCCGAGGCTTCGGGCTCCTCGCGGCCGGCTGGCGTAGGCGCGCCTGCCGGCTCATCGGGGACGGCACAGGGCCTTCTCGGGGCTCTCGGTCAGGCCGCGGCCGGGCATTCGCCGGAAGTCCCTCCCGATGCGACGGGCAGCCCGCTCGGAGAGCTCATACCCGCCCTCGCGCTCTTCGCTTCGGATTCCAGCGAGAGCTCGCGTCGGGCCTTCGACGCCCTCGAGCGTTTCGCGAGGTTCGGAGTGCCCTCGATCATGCCGAGCATCCTCCGGGGCATCGACGCCGAGCGGCGGGGCGATTGGCAGGGCGCCCTCGAGCTCTATCGCTCCGCCCTCGCCATCGCCCCGGACGCCTGGACCGCGACGCTCGGGTCGGGCAGGGCGCTCCTGGCGCTGAAGAGAAGCGGCGAAGCCTTGGCCATACTTTCGCCTCTCGCGCAGGCGCGTTCCGGCCTCTCCTCCTTCGACCGTCCTTTCGCCCTGGCCCTGTACGCGAACGGGCGATACGCGGACGCGGATCCCTACGTCGCGCGCGTCCTGACGCGCAATCCGCAGGACTCGCGGTTCATACTCATCCGCGCGAGGCTCCTCATCCGCGCCAAGTCCTACCAGCAGGCCCTGCCCCTGCTCGACGCCTTCGCCACGGTCGATCCCTCCGACCGCCTCTATCTCCTCTTGCGCTGCATCGAGTCCGAGGCCCTCAAGGCGAGGGACGAGGCGCTCAGCTGGGCCCGCCGCGGATTGGCCGCGTACGCCGACGATCCGGAGCTCCTCGTCGCGGCCTCGCGCCTCCTCTTCGCCGGTCCCGCCTTCGGTCGGGAGGAGGCCAGGACCTTGGCCCTTCGAGTCTGCCGGCTCGTCGTCCCCGGAGCCGCCGCGCCCTCCGATTCCGATACCGAGACGGGCGCCGTCCTCCTCGCGGCGCAGCAGGCCGCGGCCGTCGAGGCTTCCCGCCTCCTCGCGCTCGACGCCGCGGCGAACTACAAATGGACGGCCGCCGCCTCCTATCTCGCCCGGGCCGGTACCACCTTCGAGGATAAGGCCCTCGCCGCGCGCATCCTCCGCAAGGCCGGCGGCGCCGGGGCCGCCCTGGATTACGCCTCCGCCTGGTATAGGGACCAGCCTCGCTCCGAGGACGCGGCCGAGGCCTATCTCCGCGCCCTCGTCGACTCGGGCGACGAGAAGACGGCGCAGGAGGCCATCGACCGCCTCCTTCCCGGAGCCTCCTCGCCTCCCTTCCGCTCCGTCCTCTACGTCATCGAGTCCAAACTGCAGAAATCCGACGATGCCGCGCTCACTCTCCTCCATTCGGCCCTCGTCGAGAACGCCGACAATCCCGAAGCCCTCGCCGCCGTCTCTGACATCCAGCTGCGCCGAAAGGACTACGCTAAAGCGCGATTCTACCTGAAGCTCGCCATCGCCACGGATCCGGGCGATCCCGAGCTCGAGGCGCGGCAGCAGCAGCTCGACGCCGTCTCGCCGCCGTGAAAGCCGGCGCTCCGCATATCGCGCGCGATCCCGAGATCGCGCGCTTCCTGGAGGGCGTCTACTCCGCATGCAACACCTTGGGCCGATTGAGGCGCGATCCCCTCGCCCGCGTGAGGCCTTTCTCCGATCCCGCCGATCGCGAGATCGCGGCCATCGTATGCTCCATGCTGGCCTTCGGCTCCGTCGACCTGATCATGCGGGCCTGCTCGCGGGCCCTCGCTCCGCTGGGCGATCGGCCCGCCGCCTCGCTCTCTCGCATGGGCGAGGCCGAGCTCGGCGAGGCGTGGGGATCATTCCAATACCGCTTCTGCTTCGCCCGGGACTTGATCGCCGTCATGCGCGCCATAAAGCGCGCTCGCGAGAGCTACGGATCCCTCGAAGACCTCTTCCTTCGGGGAGACCCCGGAGGGCCCGACGTCGTCGGCGCGTTGGGCGCCTTCGTTCGCGCCATGAAGGACCTGGGCAGGGAAGGTGGCCGCACTTTTCGCGAGGGCCTCATGCCCGATCCGGCGCGAGGCAGCGCGTGCAAGAGGCCCTTCCTGGCCTTGCGTTGGCTTTCGCGCAAGGACAGGGTGGACCCGGGCGGATGGTCCCGGGTCCATCCCTCCCGTCTTGTCGTTCCGCTGGACCTGCACATGTCGCGCGTCTGCTACGGAAGGCTGGGGTTCATGTCGAGCCGGTACGCGAACCTCCGGAACGCGCTGGAAGCGACCGCGGCGTTCAGGCTCTACGCGCCCGACGACCCCGTCAAGTTCGACTTCGCCCTCACCCGACCGGGGATAGATCCCGCTCCCGGCGATGAGCGCTTCGGCTGCGCGTGACTCGCCTCGACTCGGATCTTGACCCGCCTTCGCCGGGCGTGCTAGATTCGCTCTGCTTCTTGCGAAGCGCTCGGGCAATAGCGCAAGTGGTTAGCGTACGAGTCTGGGGGACTCGGGGTTCCCAGTTCGAGTCTGGGTTGCCCGACCTACCGTAACTCGCTACTCCGCAAAGGGTAGCGAGTTTTATTTTCTAAACGCTTTGCTTGCGACGGCCGATCGCTCCGATTCGGTCCCGGCGATTCGGCCGAAATCATCGGGCCATCGCCACCGCTTCGGGCTCCGAGCCGTTCCCCCCCGCGTCCGCGACCTTCAAGTCGTTCTTGATTTTCAATACGTCCCCGAAGGTGTCGAAGACGTCGCCGGAAAGCCAGTGCTCGGGCTTCGGCCCGCCCGGCTTCGCGGCGATGGCGAGGCCGCTGTTCAGCCTCTTGCCGCTCGGATCCCATTCGACGGTCGGTTGCAGCAGGTTCATCACTTCTATGACGACGCCCCTGAACATGTTCTCGTGAACGTAGTAGATCGTGCCGTCGTCGTCCACGGCCAGGACTACGCCCGCATGGGTCCTGGGGTCGTTCGTGCGGTAGCCGTCGCCGTTCGCGTCCCAGGTATTGTCCCAGACTATGACGTCCCCGACGCGCGGGTATTTGTCGCGATGGAGGACCCCCTTGTCCTTGAGCGTCATATAGAACCGGTTGACTCCGTTGCCCGGATACTTGTCGAAGTCTTTCGCGATATCGATATCCATGCGGTAGAAGATCGCGCCCACGGTGCCGATGCAGTCCAGCGTGAACTGCTTGCCTTTGACGACTACCTTGGCGTTCGGAGCCTTGCCGATCAGCTTCTTGGCGGAATCGATCACCAGGAGTTCGTCGTCCGTCGGAGGCTTTCGCGCATCGTCCATCGTACGGTAGAGATTCAGCGCCTTGGCGGAGATGGCCGCGGGCCGCGGCTCCGACGGGGAAACCGGCACGGCGGCGACCGGGACCGGAGCCGGCTGTTCGGGCTGCTTAGGCTGTTCGGCGATCGGGGCCGCCGGCGGATTGACGGAAGTCTTCGGCGCGGGGCCGGAAGCGCAGGCCGAATAGAGAAACGATAGGACGATCAGCGAGGCGAGCCCGGCCATTGCGATAATCGAAAACCCGCGACAGGCATTAGCCTGGTTTTTCGTCCTGCCCATGCCGCGCTCCTTTTTTTCATGAGACGGGAACCCTCAGGAGCCCTTGCCCGATGCTTCGTCTTCGCGGGGTCTCCCCGCAACCTGTCCCATTCTACTACGCCCGGGCGTGACGTCAAGATCGACCTTGACCCGGAGGCCCGACGCGGCTAGGCTTTCCACTCAGGCACCTTGTTCGGAGGAGGAACAGCTCATGATCAGATTCCGTTTCGCGGTCTTCACCTTGGCCCTCTCTTTGGTCGCTCCGGTCGCATTCGCCGCGGGCGACGTCGCCGCGCTGAAGGCCGGCGCCGACGCCGCGGTCCAGGCTGCGGTCGCCGCCCCCGGCGACTACGCGGCGAATTGGAACGCTGCCAAGGCCCTTCGCCTCTGGGGCGACGAGGCGGTGACCCAGAAAGTGCAAGGATGGAAGGACATCGCGAAGAGCGCGGGCAAGGACGGAATGAAGTTCGGGGATATGGCGACCAAGCTCAATCCGAGCGGCATCGAGGGATGGTATTACTACGGCTTGTCGGTAGGTACCTACTCGGACGGCGTCAGCATAATCACGGCCCTCACCGAAGGGCTCAAAGGCAAGACGCAGAAAGGCTTCGAGATCGCGTATGCGACCGACAAGACCTTCGACAACGGCGGTCCCATCCTCGCCCTCGGGCGTTTTTGGCAAGTGCTTCCCGGGATTGCGGGCCGCGACATGAAGAAGGCCGAGCGGCTCTTGAACGAGTACATCTCGCTCTTCGGCGACAGCAAGGACGCGGACAAGGATGCCTGGTATTTCCGCGGCCAGCTCTACAAGGACACTGGCAGGAAGGACGAGGCCAGGGCCGATCTCCAGAAGGCCGCTTCGATGGGGAAGGCCGAAGCCGCCAAGCTCCTGGCCGATCTCAAGTAGAGAGGGGGCGGAGCCGGCCATGAATCCCTCCATCGTAAATCCGCGCAACGTAGCCATCCTGATATTCGACGATGTCGAGGTCCTCGACTTCGCCGGCCCGCACGAAGTCTTCAGCGTCGCGGGGGACATGATCCGCCCCCAGCCCTTCTACACCTACGAGGTTGGCCTGGCCGCGGGACCCGTCGTCGCGCGGGGCCGACTTCTCGCGACTCCGCGCTATACTATCGATATGTGCCCGGATCCGGACATCCTGATCGTTCCCGGAGGGATGGGCGTCAGGCCCCTGCTCAAGGACCAGAGGCTGATCGCGTGGATCGCGGAGCGGTCGACGAGAGTCGAGCTCCTCCTTACCGTGTGCACCGGGGCTCTCTTGATCGCGAAGGCGGGCCTCCTCGCGGGCAAGCGCGCGACTACGCACCACGGGGCCTTCGAGCACCTGTCCCAGATCTCGCCCACTACCGAGATCGTGCTGGATGCGCGTTTCGTGGAATCCTCGAAGAGCATCATCACGTCGGGGGGCATATCGGCCGGCATCGACATGTCGTTGTTCGTCGTCGAGAAGCTTCTCGGGGAGAAAGCGAGGGCGACAGTCGTCGAAGAGATGGAGTACGGATGGCACCGGACCGAGGGGATGGATGATGGCGAACCGTCTACCTGAACGATACGGCGCGTGGGCGCTCGTCGCCGGAGCGTCGGAGGGACTCGGAGCGGCTTTCGCCGGGGCATTGGCGGGCCGCGGCGTGAATCTGCTCCTCATAGCGCGGCGCCGGGACTTGCTGAACGAAGTCGCAGAGGACTGCCGCCGGCGCTTCGGCGTCGAGACGATCTGTCTCGACGCCGATCTCGCGGCGCCGGATTTCGCCGAAAGCTTGCTGAGTGCGGTCTCGGGGCTCGAGGTGGGTATCGCCGTATACAATGCGGCCTACGCCCCCGTCGGCGATTTCGCGGGCGCCGATCCCGCGGACATCTCGCGGGTGATCGACGTCAACGTGCGCGGACCGGCGAGACTGCTGCGGGCGCTCCTGCCCGCGATGGTCGAGCGAGGACGCGGCGCGGCGATACTGATGTCCTCTCTCGCGGGCAACTGCGGCGCGCCGGGAATCGCAGCCTATGCCGCGAGCAAGGCGTTCAACAGGGTGCTGGCCGAGAGTCTGTGGCGCGAACTGAAAGGCCGGGGGATCGACGTCGTCGCATGCTGCGCCGGGGCCATCCGCACGCCCGGCTTCGCGCAGGCGTCGGCCAAGGACGCGCCCGGCACGGTCGATCCCGAGTTCGTGGCGGAGAGGGCGCTGCGCGCCCTGGGCCGAGGCCCGGTGGTGGTTCCCGGCTTCGTCAACGCTCTCGCCGCCTGGGCCCTGTCCCGGCTCCTGTCCCGGCGCGCGGCCATCGGCATCATGGCGGGCTCGACCAAGGGCCTGGCGCGGACTCCGGAGGCGAAGGCGCCGTCATGAGGGACCTCATCGCGGGATTCTTCGCGCCGTGGCTCATCTACGCGCTGCTCCTGGCGCTGCATATCGCCCTCCCGGCGCGCAAGGTCGACGGGTACGTACGCGAGGCGGGCACCGGCGAGCCGCTGAGATACCGGCTCAACGGCCCGCTCGTCATGGCGGTCGCCGTCGCGCTTTGGGGGCTGGCGGGGCGCTCGCACCTGCTGTCCTGGGACTGGCTCTATTACCACCGATGGCCGGGCCTCGCGGGCGCTTGCGCTCTCGGCCTGATCTTCAGCCTCGCCATGATGCTGCCCGCCGAGGGCGGGAGGCGGTCCTTCCTCGCCGATCTGTATTTCGGCCGACTGGAGAATCCGCGATTCTTCGGAGGACGGGTCGACGCGAAGATGTTCCTCTACCTCGCGGGCGCCATAATGCTGAGCCTGAATCTCCTGTCCTTCCTCGCCCATCACCTGCTGGTCTTCGGCTCGGGCGCGTCGCCGGGAATATCGATCTACTGCTTCCTCTTCATCTGGTTCGTGGTCGACTACCTGGTCTTCGAGCGCGTCCATCTCTACACCTACGACATCTTCGCCGAGCGCGTGGGCTTCAAGCTCGGATGGGGCTGCCTGGTGTTCTACCCCTATTTCTACGCGGTGGGCCTTTGGGTCACGGCCGACCTCCCCGATCCGCGCGCGGCCCCCTGGCTCCTCATGGTCTGCAGATGCGTCTTCTTCGCGGGCTGGATCCTGTCGCGGGGCGCCAATATGCAAAAGTACTTCTTCAAGACCAGCCCCGAGCGAGCCCTCCTCGGCATCCTCAAGCCGAGGACCGTCTCCGACGGGAAATACGCCCTCCTGTGCAGCGGGTTCTGGGGAGTGTCGCGCCATGTCAATTACCTCGGCGAGATACTGATGGCCACCGGCCTGACTCTCGCCCTCGGTCGGCCGACCGTCTGGGCGGCCTGGCTTTATCCCCTTTATTACGTGGCCCTCCTTTTTCCTCGAGAGCGGGCGGACGAGCGTCGATGCGCGGCCAAGTACGGCGACTTGTGGAAGGAGTACGTCCGACGCGTCCCCCGGCGGATAGTTCCCGGGCTGTACTGACCGCGGGGAGCCCGTCGGTCGGAGGCTGAGCATGGAAGAGCGCAGGAGAAGCCGGAAACTCATCACGAACCTGGACCAGGAGTTCCTGAACCACGTTCGTTCGGCCTTCGCCGCGCATTCGGGGCGGGCGGGGCGCATGACGAGCTCGCAGATGGGCGATCTGCTCGGCATCAAGGATAGGACGATCGCGAAGAGAGTGTACGAGATCTTCGAGGGAGGAGACCGGAAGGGCATCGACGAATCCGGCTTCCAGGCCTCGGTCATTTCCCTCGTCCTCGGGGACGACCAGGCCAAGCTGAAATTCGTCTTCGATCTCTTCGATCAGGACGGCGACGGCGCTATCAGCCGCGGCGACCTCACCGGGATGGTGGAGGCCTCGCTCCACCACAACAATATCCGCATAGCGCAGCGGCAGCGCCGCGCCATGACCAAGCTCCTCTTCGAGGCGGCGGACCGCAAGCGCGACAATCGCGTCGATTTCGGCGAGCTCAAGCAGCTCCTGGCGCGATACCCCCTCATACGCAATGACCTGGTAAAAAGCATCGCGGCCTGGTTCTGGAAGGAGAGCCCGAGCGCGTCCCGCGGAGGTCCACAGCTCGTCGCCATCTTCCGCTTCGCATTCCTGGTCCTTCCCTATCTGGTCTATCAGAACATCCTCATCCTCGCGTACATCGCCCTCAATGCCTGGCTGTTCTGGCGCGCCCAGAGCCACTACGCGGCGCTCGGCGCGAATATCTACATCCAGATCGCGCGGGGAGCGGGCGCCTGCCTCAACCTGAACGGCGCCCTGATCCTGGTCCCCATGATGAGGACCTTCCTGACCTGGATCAGGAAGAGCTTCCTGGCCGTCTTCGTGCCCGTCGACCACGCCGTGGACATCCACAGGTTCATCGGGCAGGTCATGTTCGCCTTCTCCATAATCCACTCGGCGGCCCACCTCCTCAACTACAACGCCATGTCCGCCACAGTCCCGTTCCGCGACAGTCTGTTCGCGACCCGCGCGGGGCTTACGGGCGTGATCCTCATCTCGGCCTTCGGCCTCATGTGGCTGTTCGCGCAGAACTTCATACGCAAGCGGGGCTGGTTCGAGGCCTTCTCGGTCACCCATTCCCTGTACTTCGTCTTCTTCGCCGCCCTCCTCGTCCACGCGCCCAACTTCTGGAAATGGGGCGCGATTCCCCTCGTCGCCTACGGGTTCGAGCTCTACCTGAAGCGCAACCGGAAGAGGGAAGTCTCTTTCATCGAATCCGCGGCCGCCCTTCCCTCGGGCGTCAGCCGCCTCGCGATACGCCGCCCGGAGGGCTTCGCCTTCCAGCCGGGGGACTACCTCTTCCTCAAGATTCCCCGCGTGAGCCGCTTCGAATGGCATCCCTTCACCATCAGCAGCAACCCCGAGGGGCAGGAGAGCCTGAGCCTCCACGTCCGCAGCCTCGGCAACTGGACTCGCGCCCTCTATCGGCTCGTCGAGACTCTGCCGCGCAAGGACCATCGCCTGCCGGTCGAGATCCGCGGTCCCTACGGTACTCCCAGCACGAGGATATTCCGCTCCAGGTGCGCCGTGCTCATCGGCGCCGGCATCGGCGTGACGCCCTTCGCCTCGATCCTGAGCAGCATCCTCTACCGCCGGGAGCGCGGCGAGGAGCTCAAGCTGGAGAAGGTGTATTTCTTCTGGCTCAATCGCGGTCCCGGATCCTTCGAATGGTTCACCGACATGCTCGCCGAAATCGAAGCGGCGGGGATGAGCGATTTCATCGAGCTGAACATCTACATGACCGACGCCCGGATCGACGCGACCTCGGGCCTGGTGAAGATAGGCATGGATCTGCTGGGCAAGCAGGAGAACCGCGATCTGACGACGGGGCTCAAGACCATAACGAACTTCGGGCGACCGGACTGGCGGGGCATCTTCTCGGAGATCTCGCGTCGGAAGAAGCTTCACGGCGTGGACGTCTATTTCTGCGGCCCCTATCCCCTCGCGCAGATCGTCAAGCACGAGGCGCGCAGATGCGGCTTCCGCTTCCGCAAGGAGAACTTCTGACGAAGCGGGGATGACTTGCGCCCCGGCGCCGTTTGCCATACCCTGATGCCATGGAGCTCAGGCACCTGAGGTATTTCCTCGCGGTCGCGAAGAACCTGAGCTTCGTGAAGGCCGCGGACTCCCTCCATATATCCCAGCCTCCTTTGAGCAGGCAGATCCAGGAGTTCGAGGAAGAGATCGGCACGCCGCTCTTCGATCGCAAGAGCCACAAGACCGCCCTGACGAAGGCGGGCGAGTATCTCATGGTCGAGATCGAGCGCAACCTCGAGCGCCTTGAGGCGATCTGCCGGACCGCGAAGAGCATCGGCGACACGGGCACGACCAGCCTGAAGATAGGTTGCGTGAGCTTCCTCCTCTATTCGATCCTCCCCCCCTTCCTGGAGAAATTCCGATCCGCCTTTTCGGAAATAAGACTCGAGATATTCGTCATGTCGACGGAGGAGCAGGAGACCGCCCTTCGTACCAAGGCGATAGACATCGGGTTCGCGAGATCGTGGATAAACGAGGAGGACCTCGTCTTCGAGCCTATCATGGAAGAGAGGCTGGCTCTCATCTACCCGACCGGGAGCTCCGCCGAGACCGACCCGAAGTCGTGCATGGCGAGTCTCGCCGGCCTCCCCTTCCTGACGATCTCGCATTCCGCCGCGCCCGGTTTCACCAGTCGTATCCTGGAGATCTGCGGCGGCTACGGATCCAAGCCGACCGTCGGATTGGAGAGCAACGACTCCTATTCGATCGTCAGGCTCGTCGCGTCGGGCATGGGTTGGTCGCTGGTGCCCAACCTCGAGTACGAGGAAGCAGGTGTCGCCGGCGTCGATTCGATCCCCCTGTCCGAGACGATAATCCTCGGTCTCTGCTATCGCGACGCGGACCTGCTGGAACCGGAAAAGAAGTTCATCGGCCTCGTGGAGAGCTACTTCTTCGAGCGATTCGCCAAAGGCCTCGATCCCGCGAAGGCTTCGGGTTCTTGGCGGCGAAACAAGGAATGATACGAGGTCCGCGATGACGGCCGACGGATGCCTGGGACGCGCGGCGTCGACAGCGGCTATATTCCTCTTCTTCCTCCTCCAGTGCCTCTCCGCGGCCGGCGACGGCGATTCCGCCTCCGCGGGACGGATCGACGTCACGGATTCCCTGGGCAGGCGAGTGACGATTCCCGCGCCGGCGTCGCGGATAGTCTGCATATCGCCGGGCGGTTGCGAGTGCCTGTTCGCCATCGGGGCCGGCGCCGCGGTCGTCGCCGACGCGAGTTCCTGCGACTATCCCGCGGCTGCGACCCTCGTCCCGAAGGTCGACGGCTCCGACGCCGGTACCATCGACGAAGGGAAGGTCCTCGCGTTGAAGCCCGATCTCGTCGTCACGTCGGGCCCGGACGATCGGGGGATCGACGCGCGGCTCCTCGCGAGGGGACTTCTCGTGTTCGCCTATTCGCCGACGGATTTCGTGGGCGTAGCGAGATCGATAATGGCGCTCGGGGCGCTCGCGGGGAAAGCGAAAGCGTCGATCATCCTGGCGGAGTCGGTCACGGAGGGAGTGCGCCGGCTCCGGACCATCACGGACGCCATCCCGACCGGGAGACGGCCGAGGATATTCTGGTTGTCGTCGAGCGAGCCGCTGTGGACCTACGGCCGCGGTTCCCTGCCTCAGGCGATCATGGATGTCGCGGGAGGGAGGAACGCCTTCATCGATCTCGCGGGGGAGGGAGCCCGAGTCAGCTCCGAGGACCTGGCGGAGCGAGCGCCGCAAGTGATCGTCGCGCCGACGCGTCGGGGCGAATCCTTCGCTCTCGCCCCGTCGCCGGAATCGGCTTCCATTCCCGCGATCCGCGACGGCAAGGTGCTCTTCGTCCCCGAAGCCCTGGTCTCGCGGGGCGGCCCGCGGATCGTCCTGGGTCTTTTGGTAGTGGCCAAGTATCTTCATCCCGATCTGTTCCCGTGAACGAGACAAGGAGGCTTTGAATGAGACGCAAGGACCGCGCAATCGGCGACCGCGAGAGTCTGGCGGCGATAATCGAAGAGGCAGATGCCTGCCGCCTCGCCTTCGCCGCCGGTGATACGCCGTATATCGTAACCATGAACTTCGGCTACGAGTGGGAAGGTCGCCTTCCGGTCTTCTACTTTCATTGCGCGCGGGAAGGCCGCAAGCTCGAGATGATGCGCGCCAACCCCCGAGTCTGCTTCGAGCTGGACGCCGGGCACGGGCTTAAGAAGGGTCCCGCTCCCTGCGATTGGGGCATGAGCTATTCGAGCCTCGTCGGCTACGGCGTCCTCGGCGAGCTGAACGGCGAGAGCGAGAGGCGCGACGGTCTCGACCGCGTCATGCGGCATTACGGCTGGGCCGGCGAGGGCGAATACTCGCCTGGCGTCCTGGCCGCGACCAAGGTGCTCAGGCTCGCGGTCGACGAAATGAGCGGGAAACGGAAAGACTAGAGCGGGAAAGCCGCGAGGACCCCCGCGATCGCTATGACGATGCCGATCAGAACGGAGTAAAGGCCGATCAGCCGAGCCTTCCTTCTGTCCTTGAGCCTGAACTCGGCTTGCTCGACGCTTTCGGTCTTTCCGATTTCGGATCCGAAATTGATCAGACCCCGCATGCCGAAACCGGCGCAGAAGTGCATCGCCGCCTGGAGGAATCCGGTAGCCCCCATCGAAGCCGGCAGGAAGAGGAACAATCTCCATGGGGCCGGAACCCGGAAGAAGATGAAGACCGCCCAGAGCAGGACAGTCGCGGCCAATCCGAGCCACCCGACTCTCTTGCGCATCCCGATCTCGGCCGGCCCGATGTTGCAGACTCCGGGAACGTATTCCGCCTTGCTCGCCATCTTGCGCTATCCTCTCGCGGCAGGCCGCGGTGTCATTGCTGTGATCGATTCCGGGACTTAATTTACTTCCGGGGATCGATGGAGTCAAACGGGGTCATCCTTGGCGGCGAAGGGCGATTCCGGTATCGTATAGCCTCAAGCGGGGAGACGGGATGAAGGAACGAGCGATTCGCAGTCCGCTGTCGACGGAGAGCGGCGTCGTCTCCGAGCTCATCCTCCAATCGGATTGCGGCCTTCTCCCGGCCCTCTTCGGCGATACCGTGGCCTCGCTTCTCGGTCGTCTCCAGGCTGCGCCCTCCAACCCCTATTCCTCCGAGAATATCCTGGTGATCGCCGGCGGGCCCGGATCCCCGGGCGTCCGCGGCGCTCTTGTAGGATCCATCGCCGGACGGACTCTGGCCGAGCGAATGAGGACGGCAGTCCTGCTGCTCGGCTGGTACGGCCCCGCCGCGCTGGCTCGCTTCCCCCGGCTCGCCCGGGCGGGCAAGGCCCTCGACGATCTGCGGCCCGACGATTTCTATCTGTCGCACATCGCCGTCCTGCCGGAGCATCGCGGACGCGGCGAGGGCGGGGAACTCCTCCGGGCGGGAGAAGAGCGAGCCGCACGAGTAGGAGGGCGTCGCATGGTCCTCGACGTCGAGCAGGACGCCGAAGGCGCCCGCGCCTTCTACGCCCGCTCGGGCTACCGCTTCGATTCAAGGCTCCGCATCGACCTCGGGCGGCGGGGCGGCTACAGTTTCTTCCGATTGACCAAGGACCTGCGCCGCCCCTGACCGAGGGGATGCGCGGGTCCTCGCGAGTCCGTCCGCTAGTTCCTCTCCCGAGAAGCGGGCGAGAAGAGCCGCGCCGGCTATGATTCCGGCGTAGCCGGCGACGGCCAGGGCGCGGAGGAGGGGATCCTTCGCCAGCGCCTCGCCGAGCGCGCCGATGCCGACGCAGATCGCGACGAGTCGCGAGCACAGGTCCGAGACCGCGGTGACCAGGATGGCTCGGCCGTGCTGATAGGAGCGCGAGAGGACGAGGAAGCCGGCTACGTAGGACGCGATCAGGCCCGCGCCGGCGCCGACGGCCGCGAGGCTCGATTCGCCTCGCTGAAGGATCTCGATCAGTATCTTCGTCGCGACGTCGCCGAGCCCGAGGAGGATGCCGGCCATGACGGAAAAGGAGACCGCACGGGGCAGGCGGACCTTCAGCGCGCCGGGGAGGATATAGGCCAGGAAGCAGACGAGAAGGCAGGCGGCGAGCGCCGGCAAGAGGCGCGCCGCCGAGGGACCCGCCTGCAGGCTTTCCGCGGGAGCCTCGGATATCCCCAAGGCCGCGATTCCCGCGGCCACCAGCGCGACGCCGATCCATTCCCCCGCCGACAGCCGATGCCGCAGGAAGACGAGGGAGAAGGCGGCGAGGACCACGAAGCCCGAACCCTGGATCGCTCGGGCGACCGATACCGGAATGAAGACGAGGGCGAAGGCGAACAGGCCCCAGCCGAGGGCCGAGGCCGCAAGTCCCGCGAGCCAGCGGCCGGATCGCAGGAGCGAGGCCACGGTCGCCGGCAGCGAGCGGTCGAAGCGGATCCGCGGGAGCTCGTCGACGGCCAGCTTCTGCAGAACGATGCCGACGTCCCATAGGATGGCGCAGAGGGTGACGAGCGCGAGGGCGATCCAGATCGACATGAGGCTCAAAGCCTGAATCTGATCGACTTCCGGTCCATGGCGTAGGCCAGGGCGGTCAGCCCGGTCAGGAGGGCGGCCAGCTGGGCCGCGACGAGCCACGCGGGCGAGGCCTCGTGCCACCAGGAGGAATCCGGGAGCACGAAGAACGCGAGCGCCATTTGGTGGGCTAGATAGAGGGCGAGGGGCCTGCGGCCCCATATCTCCATCGGCCCCGGCTTGCCGGCCCTCGCGGCGAAGGCCAGCCGGTACAGGGCCAGGATGGATAGGGAGATGCCGAGGCTGATCAGGACGTAGCTGGCCGACACGCGGTTCTTCGAGATCGGCGCGGCCAAGGAGAGCAGGATCCCAGCGATTCCGATAAGCGCGCCGGCGGAGAGGAGGAAGCCCCGGAACCGGCGCCGCGCGATGTCGACGACCGCCTCCCCGACTAGGATCATGGAGGCCCACGAGACGGCGCCGATCATCCCGCCGTGGGTCCGGGAGAGTACGAGCTGTGCGGTCGAAGGCATGAGGAGCTGATAAGCCGCCAGCAAGGCTCCTCCGATCGCCAGCCTGGCTATCGGAGGCAGGCCGACGGCGCAGAGGAGGCCGAGCCCCGCGACCCCGAGGGCCTGGAGGACTCCCCAGTCGATCATCCCGCCGGCGGGAAGGGCGAAGGATTGGCCGGCGGAGAGGATCGCCCCGATTCCGATCAGAGCGAGGTATCGACCCGCCGTCTCCCAGGCCGCCGCCGTCCTTCCGTCGCGGCGCAGCTTCCTCTCGTAAGAGTCCCGGAAAGGCACCGCCATCGCGACTATGAAGAGCGGGGCTATGAGATCGATGACCGTAAGCCCGATGTCCGGGGCGTGCTTCAGGTAGGCCGGAACTATCGCCTTGTCGGCCAGGAAATTCGCGATGACCATGGTGAAGACGGCGAGCCCGCGGAACGAGTCGAGGGCGCGATCGCGCTTATAGTCCGCCGCGATGTCGGCATCCATCGCTTAAATATACTGCGGAGGCCCGAGACGGTTCAAAGGTGGTCGGCCGCCTACCGTTTCAGCGCCTTCGGCAGTATCTTTAGGCTACTATGAACATCAAAGACAAGGTCGTCATCGTCACGGGAGCTTCGGAAGGCATCGGGAGGGCGATCGCGGAGGTCCTCGCCGCCGAAGGCGGAAAACTCGTCCTCGCGGCGCGCTCCGAGGACAAGCTCAAGGCCCTCGCCTCGAAGATGCCGGGCGCAGTGGTCCTGAAAGCGGATATGCGAAAGGCAGAGGACATCGGGGCGCTGGTCTCTGTGGCCATGAAGGCGCACGGGCGCGTGGACGTCCTGGTGAACAACGCCGGCCAGGGAATGTACGGACCGGTCGAGAGCGTGGACATCGAATCGTACAAGTCGATGATGGAGCTCAACGTCTACGCTCCGCTGCGGGCGATGCAGCTCGTGATTCCGCACATGCGCAAGGCCGGCGGCGGGATGATCGTCAACGTCAGCTCGATGGTCTCAAAGAATGCCTTTCCTTCGCTCGGCGCCTACGCGTCCACGAAATATGCGCTCAACGCCCTTTCCTTCACCGCGCGGACCGAGCTGGCCAAGGACAGGATCGTCGTCAGCGTCATGCACCCGAAGATGACCGCGACCCGATTCGGCGAGAACGCGATCGGCGCCCGCTCTTCCTTTTCCGGCGGCTCGGGCTCGCGGACGCCCGTCATCGACAGCCCCGAGCAGGTGGCCGCGAAGGTGCTTGAGCTCATAGGCTCGGAAGCCGCGGAAGCGAGCATGTAAGGCTGGGGCGAAGCGTGGGCGAATCATCGGCCATCAGGAAGAAGGACTACCTCGACGAGCTCGACAGGCTGACCGTCGAGCTCGTGAAGCTGCAGGAGTGGGTGAAGGCGAAGGGCCTCAAGGTTGTGGCGATCTTCGAGGGCCGCGACGCGGCGGGCAAGGGCGGAGTGATCAAGGCGATCACGGCCGGCCTCAACCCGCGATCCGCCAGGATCGCGGCCCTGCCGGTGCCCACGGAGAAGGAAAAGACTCAGTGGTACTTTCAGCGCTACGTCGCCGAGCTGCCCGCCGGCGGCGAGATGGTCTTCTTCGACCGCAGCTGGTACAACCGCGCCGGCGTGGAGCGGGTGATGGGCTTCTGCACCGAAGCCGAGTACGGGGAGTTCGCGCGCTCCGTGCCGGAGTTCGAGCGCATGCTCATCCGCTCGGGCATAATCCTCCTCAAATACTGGTTCAGCGTGAGCGACGACGTCCAGGAAGCCCGGTTCGAGGACAGACTCAAGGACCCGGCCAAGCGCTGGAAGCTCTCCCCGATGGACATGACCGCGCGTTCGAAGTGGGTGGACTACTCCCGCGCCAAGGACGCGATGCTCGAATTCTCGGACACGTCCGATAGCCCCTGGCACGTCGTGGACGCCGACGACAAGTATTGCGCCAGGCTGAACGTCATCACTCACCTCCTCAAGAGTATCCCCTACGAGGACCTCACGCCCGAGCCCATCGAGCTGCCGCCCCGGCAGAAGGCGGGAGGCTACGCGAGGCCGCCGATAGACGGCCAGAAATGGATACCGAGGATCTATCCGCTCGCCGTCGCCGGCGAGGGGTCCGAGGGCGGGGACGAGGGGCCGGCGGGGGGCGCGGCGCCGACGATCGTGTCTCGGCCGAAGGGCGAGGGCGGGAAGAAGGGAAAGAAAAAGCGGAAGAAGAGATAAAAAACTAGCCCCTCCCCCGGCACCCGCTCGCGCGGGTCCCGGGTTCGGGGCCTACCAACGGAGGTAAATCGATGGTCAGGGCAATTTGAGCGCCTCGACCATGTAGCGGACGGCCTGATCGCCCTTGTCGACCATCCGCTTCTCGACGATGAAAACCAGAGTCTTCTCGTCGGGCGCGGCTATGATCCTGCGGATCACGTACTCCTTGACGCCCTGCCTCTTTATGTCGGGGTTGCCGCCCACGATGCGCTTGGCCGCGCCGTCTTTCGCCGTGTACGATACGGCGACGCCGAAGGACGAGAGCATGGTCCCCTTGGCCTCGGAGGAGCTTTGGCTGAGGGACACCTCGAAGGATGCCCCTGTCTTGAAATCCCGGAACGAAAGGCTCGCCGGGGGCTCCTGGCCGTCCGTTAGGACGTATAGGAGACGCCCGGGTCTCAGGTGGTCGATCTTGTATTTCTTCACGAGGGCCTGCTCGTCGCCGACGAGGGCGAAGAGGGCGCCGGACGCGTCCTGGCCGGGCTCGAGGGCCGCGTCGAAGGTCTTGCGCGCGATTCCCTTTACGACGAAATCGTTGTGCCTGTCGTCGACCAGGTAGGTCTCGGCGTAAGGCTTGCCCGCGGTCTGGTCGATCCCGTACTGGCCGAACATGAAGTAGGCCGAATCGGGAGAGAAGCCGAGGTCCACGAACGTAGCGACGTCGCCCGCGAAGACAGGGGCGAGGGCTGCGAGAGAAAATGCCGCCGCGAGCATGCTACCTTTCTTCATGGCGCTCTCCTTCCCACTATATCGGCCGCGGGGGAGATCGACTTTATCGGAAATGCCGAGCCGGCAATATAATGCGATAGGCGCTATTGCACATTGTCCGCGAGCGCTTGGTGGCGAAGGGTCAGACCCAGGCCGAGGGCGAAGGTCGCGGCCAGCACGACATAGCTTCCGGCCGCCAGCGTCGGGCCCGAGCCGGTCGCCCCTGTATAGAGGCCGACGATGGACCAGGGCACCCAGGGACCCCAGCCGGTATGAGCGAAGACCGAGGCGAGGACCAACGTGGATATCGCGTAGCCGAGAGGGGCGAAGTAGCCCCGAGTCGCCGTCGCGATCCATGCCACGAGGGGGCAGAGGCAGAAGGCCATGAGGCTCGCGACGAAGAGCTCACCGGCGATCCGGCCGAGGAGGAGAGGGTCGAAGCTCGCGAGGCCGAGGGCCTTGCCGACCGCGAGGGCGAGGGGGAGGAGCCAGGCCGAGAGCAGGGCGAACCAGGCCGCGGTCACGACGAGCTTGGCCAGGACGAAGAGCCCGCGCGGGATCGGCAGCGTGAGCATGTTCTTCGCCGTGCCGTCGGCGTACTCGCGTCCGAATACGAAGGCAACCATGAATGCGAGGAAGATCATGCCCCCCATGCCGTCCATCTCCAGCACGAGGCCGAGGAAGGTCGACCAGTCCGCGGTCCGGCCCCCGACCGTCAGGTCTGCTTTCCGGCCGAGGAGGCCGAGGCTCTCGGCCAGCCCGGGATTCTTCATGATCCAAAGGAAGAACCCCGCCATGAGGACCATGAGCGCGTAGATCAGGAAGGACAGCCAGGTGACCTTGCTCCTTCGGAGCTTGATGAGCTCCGCCTGAAGGACGTTCAGGAATTTCATGTCTTTCCTCCGGTCAAGCGCATGAATCGGCTCTCGAGGTCTTCTGGGGCGGGAGCGATCCTCAGCGGCTTGATGCCGGCGCCGGCGAGAGCGGCTTCGGCCGCCGCGGCCTCCGACGAGGCGATTTCGATCGCCACTCGGGAATCCTTGCGCAACTCCGCGCGGTCCAGCTCCTCGATCAGCACGCCCCGATGCACGATGCCGACGCGGTCGGCGAGCTGCTCGACTTCGTCGAGGAGGTGGCTCGACATGAAGATCGTGACGCCTTCCTCATCGGCGAGGCGGCGCAGCAGTTCTCGCACCTCGACTATGCCCGAGGGATCGAGGCCGTTGGCCGGCTCGTCGAGAACGAGAAGGTCGGGCCTGTGCAGCATCGCGCGGGCGAGGGAGAGCCGCTGCTTGTTGCCGAAGGAAAGCCTTCCCGCCCTGCGGTCCGCGTATCCCTCGAGCTTGAGAAGGCCCAGGACCTCGCCGACGGCGGATCTCGGCGCCCGCGTCAGCCTGCGCTGGATATCCAGGTTCTCCCGCACCGTAAGGTTAGGATAGGCCGCCGCCGATTCTACGAAGCTGCCGACGCGCGATAGCGCCTCCGCGCGATCCTTGCGCAGGTCGATCCCGAGGAGTCGGACCTCTCCCGCGCCGGGCCGTATCAATCCGAGGAGCATGCGTATCGTCGTCGTCTTGCCTGCTCCGTTACGGCCGAGGAATCCGTAGATCTCGCCTCGCCGGACCTCGAGGTCCACCTTCCGCACCGCTCGGACGCTGCCGAAATTCTTCGCCAAGCCATGGGCGCTGATCGCGCTCGTCACGTTTCTCCGCCTTTCGGCCACGAAGCGAGCCGTATCGCCAACGTCTCGGCGAGAAGGGCTCCCCGATACTCGCTCCCCCTGGATTCGAGGACTGAGAGGATGAAATCCTCTCTCGAGGGGAAGAAGGAGTAAAAGTTTCCTTTAGAGATGCCAGTCTCTCGGACGCGCGTTCGCTCGGAATCCTTGAAGGGCCGTGGCACAAAACCTCAATGACCATAAAAGATAAATTGGTCATTGAGAATATATACTCGTCCATGAGATCTTTCAAGCAGAATAGCCGATTTAGCCGGCCGGTCTTTTAAGAGCGGGGATCTCGTAGTATCCTGACACCGTGACCATAGCATCTCGACGCCTGACTTACTGGGTCTTATTCCTCGCTTCTTGCGCCTGTCTCGTGCTTTTCTTCCCTTTATATCTGCAGTTGTCGCAAGGCGCCAAAAGCCCGGCCTTTCTCGTCAAGGCGAACGCGCTGGGAAGCTTTCGTCTCGGCTCGACAGTCTTCTCCTCCCACTACCTCGCCGCCGCCGGTATAGGCCTTTGCGCCTTATATTCGGCTCTCCTCCTCGGTTTCATCCTTTATTCCTTTCGAAAGACGGTTTCGGCGGAAATTTACTTTTTCTCGTTTTGGGTGCTTACGGTGGGGCTCGAAGTCCTGAGGCTCTCGGTTTTCGATCTGGCGGCCGGCGAAGGCTCGGTATATTGGCAGATTGCCGCGACGAAGGCCTTGCTTTTCGCGCGCTACGCCGGCTATTTCTCCCTATTCGCCTCGGGCCTCTACGCCGCCGGCTTCCGCAACGAGAAGCTGGGCGCGGCGGCGGCCGTAGTGGTGGCTATCTCCTTCGGCCTCGCGACGGCCATGCCCGTCAATACCGGAGCCTTCGCCCCCACGCTGGATCTGCGTGCCGGCTATGCGGGGATCAATTCCATCCTCGTCCTCGCCGCTGCCATCGTCACTGTAGCGAACTTCCTGTATGCGGCGCATTCGACGGGAGAGGTCACCTACCGGGTGGTCGCTCTCGGCGTCGCCGTCTTCCTCGTGGGGCATCGCCTCCTCACGACTGACTGGAACCCTCTCTGGATGGTCACGGGCTTCGTGCTCCTCGTCGCCGGCTCTTGGCTCTTCGTCTCGCGCCTTCATGCCTACTACCTCTGGCAGTAGCGAACGCGCGAATCGGGCTCGGCGGAGGACCTTGGATCAGAATAGAAGGGTAGCGACGGCTCCGACCGCCACGGGCAATACTATGTTGTCGAAGTCCCTGGTCGGCGCCGCTTCGACGAGGGAGGCCGTCGCGGCCACGATAAGGGAGCGCTTCGCGTCGCCGGTGATGGCTATGGAGGCCGTGAAGACGGCCAGGAGGCAGGTGAGGCTCCCCTCGAGCGATTTGCCCCCGGTCAAGGGGAGGCGGATGCTGCCGAAGCTCTTGCCGACGAGACTGGAAAGGCCGTCGCCGAAGGCAAGGGCGTAGATCGCGATCGATGCCGCCGGGTTCGGATAGAAAAGGAGGGCGAGAAGGGCGCCGAGGCCGAGAGTCACGGGACCGAGCACGAAACGATTCCCGTCGCGCCGCCTGGCGGCGAGGGCGGTGACCCTCGAGATCACCGGGACATAGTAGCCTTCGATCCGCAGGCGCTCGCAGGCCGCGTAGAAAAGGACTCCCCCGGATAGGAGGCCCATCGCCAAGCCCAGGTTCATGTACGCTATCCCGGGTACGAATGCGATGAGAAGATGGATGCCTTTCCTGAGGAATTCCTTTTGTATGTCTTGGGACACTAGACCTAGGCTTCTTGGGCTAGTTTTGCCTTGAGCGGTTGAAAGGTATTCCATCAGTCTTTACCGCCTATAGTATAGCAGTAAATATGCCATTGGATCCAGAGATAATATCAATAATTAAGTCCTGCAATAATAATCACTTGCATAGTATAGGCCCTGTAAGAAACCCGGAGCTGTATGATAATGGTGACACTTCAGGGCTCCATTTCGAGGAAGGCAGGTAAGGCGCAGTCCTTGACAGCCGCTTTCGCGGATGCTAGGGTCTCTCCAAGTTCGGGCTAAGGGCGATTAACTCAGTGGGAGAGTGCTACCTTCACACGGTAGAAGTCACTGGTTCAAATCCAGTATCGCCCATAACGAATTACGTGATATGCTAGGCCCTGAAAGGTCACTGTGACTTGCAACTGTGACTTTTTAGGGGCCTAGCATGAGTTCCAAGAAGATGCCCAAAGAGAGCCGTTTTTCATTTACTTTCTTCAACCGGGCAACCAAGTCAGGTACGCCGGTCATCTACGTCAGGATTATCGATAAGCAGACGGGGCAGGTCCTCGCGCAACGCTCAACCGGCGCAGATAATGAACGCGATGCCGGTGCCTTTGCAGGCCGGCTACTAACGGAACTTCCCTTGGATGCGATGGTTCGAGCTCGTGAGGACCAATCAGCTGCCGATTTCTCTGAGACTGAGCGGCTACGTGACACAATGCTTTCGACCTTCTTCACGCAATTCTGGGCTCAAGGGTCATCATACCTACGCGCCCGAGAAGAAGCTGGCAAGCCTCTTTCGGGGATGTACATCACCAACAAGCGCTCATCGGTCAAGCGGTTCGCTTCTGTATACCCGCAGTTTCAGCGGACACCCCTCCGGGCGACATCCCTGCTACTGCTCGAGGGCTTTCGCGACTATCTACGTAACAAGGGAGTCCCGGCCAATACGCGCAATGTCGCGCTCGACTCTCTGCGCTCGCCTATTTCCTGGGCACAGAAGCGTGGCCTCATCGATTCGCCGTTCAGCTTCTCCGCGATCGATCGACCGAAGGGGACCTTCCGCAAGAGAGGCGTTCTCTCCGCCGAGGAAGTCGTCGCCCTCGTCGCTCTCCCCGTCGAGCCGGTGTGGGAGAGTAAGGAGGCGAAGAACATCCACGTTGATGTTCATCCCCGTCCTCGGCGAGCGAAGGGTGAGAAGAACGAAGGCCCAGCATTGCTCGATCTCCGCCAGAAGGCAGCGCTTCTGCTTTCCGAGCTTGCGGGGCTCCGTCGAGGTGAGATTCGTGCTCTCACATGGGGCGCCGTCGACCTGGATCGCGGCCGGATCGAAGTCGTCGACAACTATGTCCCTGTTGACGGTGCGAAGAAGCCCAAGACCGGCAGCGTCGGCGCGGTCCCGATCTCTGAGGACCTCGGCCCCGTCCTGCAAGAGCTCAAGAATATCGCGCATCGTCTTAAGCTCGACGGCCCTGACAACTACGTGCTCATGGGCGCCAGGCCTGATGTCCCTATCAATGAGATCACCATCGCCCGCGGCTACCGGCGGGCGCTCCAGGCTATCGGCATTTCCGACGAGGAGCGCAAGCGCAGGAACCTCGTTCCACATTCAGGGCGTCATGGCTTTGCGACTCGGCTTGCTGACGAGATCGGTGAGCGTGCGGCAGCCCGACTTACCCGTCACCGAACCACGACGGCCTTCGAAGGTTATGCGGCCCATACCTCGGAGGAGCTCCTTGAGAAGGGCAGGCAGGCTCTCAAGCTCGGCAAGAAGCCAGGAGAGGGCACGGAGCCAACGGACTCTGAGGGCACCTAAGGCCTCGATCGATGTTCCACACGTTTCACTTGGAGCCTCTTGGCGTGATAGTATGACCCAAGGAGGCTGACATGGTTACGCCTCAGTTGCTTCCTCCACTCGATCCTGAAGCCCTATCAGCGGCGGACTTGTCGGCCACTGTCATGGCCATCCGTGACAAGCTCGGGACGAAGGAGTGCTTCCCGGACATCCAGCGCATTGTCCGTGCTGCTGAGGGCAAGGTTGAGCGGGCTAAGACCTCTGAGGACAAGAAGAGATTCATTCAGGCAGCTATCGATGATATTTTCTACATAGCCGAAGCAAGCTCGGTCATGTTTCTGTTCCTCACGAACTCGCGTGGTGTTGACGATCCGGTCCCGTATTCCGCCTACCTGAGAGCGGCGGATATTACCCTGATGTACTTAACGCGCTGTCTAGAGCACGTGGATCTCGAGCCGGAGGGTACGAGCCGGACCTCGGCCTCCCCGGCTGTCGCCGAAGGCGCTCCGGTCCCTCCTGCTGTCGTCGCCAAGCCCGTCATGAATACAACTGAAGTCGCAGCATATATCGGGCGCAAACCCTGGACTGTTCGCCATTATGTGTCTGAAGGCCGCATCCCCTTTCAGCGTACATGGGCGAACGGGTTTCCGTTTTTTCTGAAGGATGAGATCGACGCTTGGCTCGCCGCTGGTCATTGCCCTTCACGGCGGCGGAGGCCTTCCAAGAAGGCTAAGGTGGTTTCCGATGAAGAGCATAAGGATGCGTGAGACCACCATCCACAAGTGTATAACATATATACAGCGCCCTAGGAAGAATAATATAAGAGAATATCTATATCTAATATGCTTACCACTCGCGTGAGGCCCTTCAATAGCCGTCGATGAGGCCGATAGGCAGAATCGATGGATTTGGAACGGCTGAACGCCTGTCCGCCATCCCTCACACTTTTGTTATCGTCAACGTCCCGGCAAGGCCAATACTGTTCCCTCGCAATAGCTTGAACTTGCTTATATTCAGCTCATACATCTTGCAATACCCCGACTCACCCGCACGTGTAATCCCCGGACTTTTATAACCGTATGGGCTCTCGTTCATAATGTCTATCTCTGCGAGCATCCTCAGATGCTGCATATATATGTGGCCTGCCCACTCTGTTAGCTTCACTGTCGGCACGGGGTAATACCCTTGCTTATATCGCTCTCGGAACTTCGGATGCCCTGCATCCTCCCACGCAGCCGCCTCTACCGGGTTCCCCGCCTTCCGATCCAAGAATATCTTCCAGGTCCACAGGTTCAACAGGAATTCCTTGAGCGCCTGCTTTTGCCTGGTTGTCAGCTTCTTCGTCCTCTTCTTATCAATCTCGCCGAGGACGAACTCTACGAACTCCAGCGCGCCCTCATCCCCGCTGAGCATCGCCAAGTCAGCGCTCGCCCCACCGGTTCCGCCCTTCAAGCTCCTAAAGGTACTCGCCACCTTGTCCGTCACCTCGTCCTTGAGGCCGCCGACATACCCAGGGCTCGCATCGATCCAGTCCTCGAATATCTTTATGGTCTGCTCTTCGGACAATCCAGCCCGCCGGCACATGCCCGCTATCGGTTTATAGTACTCATTCGCCTCGCCGTTCTTTATCGGCCCCATAGCCTTAATCTTAGCTTCGATCCTAGCCAGCGCCGCCGCCGTCCTGGCGCTTGTTCCTGCCCCGGCTCCGGTCCCGGCCGCCACACTGGCTCCCGCCCCGGCCGCGATCCTCGCCGCCTTGTTCGCCTCTCGCTTCGCCTTGAGCGTCTCGGGCTCCAACTCCTCCCCGAATATCTCCTTCAAGGCTCTCACCGGCAGATTCCTGAACCCTGGGAACACCGCCTTCTTGAGCTCATTATCGAGGAACATCTCTGGCCGGGGCACCCGTAGGGCATGCCCGTAGGTCGGCAGGTGCTCCGCTATTTTCTTCCTTGGGTCCATCTCGTCCGCCAGCCGTTCCCCTAGCGCCTCTCTGATGTTCTTGAACGCCCGCACCTCATCCATGATCCAATATGCATGCAGCCCCTCATTGCTCCTGAATATCCCGCTCGGGTCAACCCCGATCCTATCCATGACCTCGTCGGCCTTCTTCTTCAGCTTCTCCGTCGGGCTTGCCCCATTCCATCCGCTGTCCCCGCCGGTCCGCCGGTGATCATCGACATCGATCGCGAAGTAGCTCACCCGTTCCTGGCACTTGAACCCTATCGTTTTCTTCCCACTGAAGTGCTCCTCTAATACGCTATCGCTCAACTTCTTGTATTGCCAGGGCCATCTCCCGTTCGGCATCTTCTGTGCGTAATCATCATCGTTTGGCTTGAACACGTCCTTGAAGTCCTCGATCAGTTCCTTCATCGCCTTCGTCATCTTAGTCCCACGCTACCTTGTCGAACTCTCTATACTTGCCTTTATCCCAATACGGCACATCGAGCTCCGCCAGCCCGGAGCATAGCTCCACATTCTTCTTTAGGAATGTCGTGACGCGCTCATCAATCACGATTATCACCTTGCCCGCCCGGTGGCTTTTCATGTCCCGGATCAACTCCAACACATACATGTCATCTTTCGATTTTACTTTAGGCTCATTTATCCGTGCCTTGTCCATCAGGCTCATGTCCACGATGCAATACTCGAATGTCCGCGCATATTCTCCCACCGTTTTATATTCGCTGTCATTCCCGAATCCAATATAGTTCAGTCTCACCGGCGACACGATATCATAGCTTCCTGGGAACCATATTCTCCCGATATATTGGATCACCCCGAGGATATTCTCCGGGCCTTTCACCACAGCCTGTACCCTATCCTCGAGCTCGACTGGCTTCTTCCCTTTCGTGTCCAAGCCAATTGCGAAGAACTTTAATGGCCGCAGATACTCTCGCAACTCTTTCTTTACCTGACATCCGCATTGCACGAACTTATCTTCCGAGAATGTAAATCCCTTGCCGCCGCATTTCGGACAGATTTCGTTGCTCATATATTTGCAACATCAGCCAAGAGTTCACCGACTGCCTCATTGTGCGTCTCCACGTTTTTTCCCCTTTCCATGTCGCCGATATACCCAAAATTAGGCAAGGCCCTTACCCTGATCCCCACATCGATTGTCTCGCCGTCGCGGTTCTTTATCAGCTGCACAAGCGCCTGCCCTTGCTCCTTCAGCTTGTCATCGGAATATATCGTAATACATGCATCGCTCGCCCTCTCAATCTCCGACGACTCCGCAAAGCTCGTCACGTTGTATACGTATTGGTATGGGTTATTCTCATGGCTATTCTTTATCGACTCCTTCGCGGACATGAACGCAGCTCTCGACAGCTGGGACAATGCAAAGACCGTAAGTCCCCTCCCTTTGAACGACATAGCAAGCTCTTTCAGCCATCGTGCCATCTTCCCCGTTGCTGTAATGCGATCAACCTGGAGCGTGTCGCCCCACCACTGCGCGAGCAACTGGATATAGTCAATAATCAAAAGATGCAAGCCATTCTGTTTCCTCTCTTCCCCTGCCATTTTGTCATCAACATACGCTGCGACCTGGTCAATTTTTTGCACACCTATTTCAAGACTATCAACCACCATGATATTCCCGTATTTGGGGTTCCGATTCAGATCAGGGACAACCTTACCGTAAAAGAGGTCTTCTTCATCTTTGGTGAATTCTCCGTTGATCAGTTTCTTCATGGTTATTACTTGATTGTATTTTCCGAATAACGGGCTATTTGCATGTCGCACTGCCAATCTGCGATATATATCCTTAGCATACATTTCCAATGATATGAAGCAGGCATTGTAGCGCATATTGTTGCCGGCCAAGTAAATTTTCCGCTATTTGACAAACTTGCCAGGTCTGACTTC
>CAZBGA010000011.1:0-64263 GCA_964491385.1 uncultured Treponemataceae bacterium
GTTGTAGGGCATCGGCACGTCCTCGCCCGATACGAGGGCGACGGGCGCGTCGAGAGAGTCGAAGCACCCGCGGGAGACGAGGTAGGCGACGTGCGAGCCCACGCTCGCGACCGGCCATGACTCGTCGACGACGACGCAGCGCCCCGTCCGCCCGACCGATTCGTACAATGCTTCCTCGTCGAGGGGTCTCAGGCTCCGGAGGTCGAGGACTTCCGCGTCGATGCCCCTGGCCGCGAGCGAGGCGGCGGCGTCGAGCGCGGCCTGAACCGGCTTGGAGAAAGCGATGATCGTGACGTCCGCGCCGGGCCGCGCGACCGCAGCCTTGCCTATCGGAACGAGGAATTCGCCCTCGGCTACCTCGCCCTTCCACGCGTACATGAGCTCGTTCTCGAGGAAGATCACCGGGTCGTCGTCACGGATCGCGCTCTTGAGGAGGCCGTAGGCGTCCGAGGGAGTCGCCGGGGCGAGGACCTTGAGCCCCGGCACGTGAGCCCAGAAGCTCGCGAGGGCCTGCGAATGCTGGCTCGCCAGGTACTCGGCAGGACCGTTGGGACCGCGGAGCACGATGGGCACGGAGAGCTGGCCGCCCGACATGTAGCGCATCTTGGCGGCCTCGTTGACTACTTGGTCCATGGCGAGGAAGGCGAAGTTATGCGTCATCCATTCGACGACCGGCCGGAGGCCGGCGATCGCGGCGCCCACGCCGGCCCCGGTGAAGCCGAGCTCGGCTATGGGGGTGTCGCGCACCCTGTCGGGCCCGTACTTCGCGAGGAGACCCTTCGACACCTTGTAGGCGCCGTCGTACTCTCCGACCTCCTCGCCCATCAGGAAGACACGGGCGTCCCTAGCCATCTCTTCGTCGAGCGCCCTGTTCAGGGCCTCGCGGTAGGTAATGACGGCCATCGCTCCCCCTAGCGCGCGCCGGCGTACACGTCGGCGTAGAGCTCTCCGGGAGCCGGCTCGGCGCTCTCCTCCGCGAAGGCGACGGCGGCTTCGACCTTCGCTTCGGCGCGGGCGACGATCGCGTTCCAATCGGCATCCGACAAGGTTCCCTCGTCCGTCAACCTGCCCTTGAGCGAGGCGATGGGGTCGCGCTTCCGGTATTCCTCGATGTCGTCCCGGCTGCGGTACTTGCCCGGGTCGCTCATCGAGTGGCCCTTGTAGCGGTAGGTCCGCGCCTCGACCAGGCTGGGCTCGCGGCCGTCCCGGGCCCTGGCGACGGCTTCGCTCATCGCGTCCCTCACGTCCGCGACGTCCATGCCGTCGCAAGACCGGCCCTTCATCCCGTATGCGGCCGCGGTGAGCGAGAAATCCTCCTCGGCGGATACGCGCTTCCAATTGGTGCCCATGCCCCACTGGTTGTTCTCGATGACGTATACTATCGGCAGGGACCATATCTTGGCCAGGTTGAGGCTCTCGTGCAGGGCGCCCTGGTGGAAGGCGCCGTCGCCGAAGAAGCAGAGCGTGACGCCGCCGTCGCCTCGGTAGGCCTGGGCGAGGGCGACTCCCGTGGCCACCGGTATCTGCGCGCCCACGATGCCGTTCCCGCCGAGCATCCGCCTGGCCGGGTCGAAGAGGTGCATCGACCCGCCCTTGCCCCTCGATACACCCGTAGCCTTCCCGAAGAGCTCGGCCATGATGGCGCGCGGCTCTATACCTAGGGCCAGGGCATGTCCGTGGTCCCTGTATCCGGTGAGCACGTAATCCTTTTCGAGGTCGAGGACGGAGACCGCGCCGACCGCGACGGCCTCCTGGCCGGTGTAGAGATGGCAGAAGCCCCCGATCTTTCGCAGGCCGTACATCATCCCGGCCTTCTCCTCGAAGGTCCTTATGAGCTGCATACTCTCGAGCATCGCGAGGAGGGAGTCATTCACGGCGCGCCTCCGCGATGTGGGGCGCGTAGGCCGAGTACCGCTCGGCGCGAAGCGGAAAGAGGATCGAGGCCGATTCGACCTCCGTCTCGATCACGCGCAGCGCCGAAGCGTCCCTATTGAGTCGCCAAAAGGCGGTCAGGTGCGGACCTATGGCCTTGAGGACCTCGGCGGAGAAGGAAGGATCGTCGACGATGCGCGCCCTGCCTTTCAGCGTCGTCACTTCGGAGAAATCGGCGGCTTGGAAGACCCACTGCGCTCGGGGGTCCGCCTCGACCTCGGCGGCCTTCGGGAAACCTCGAGCGGTCACGGCATAGACCATGCCCTTCAGCCGCGGCAAAGCGGCGGGAACCATCCAGCGAGTGTGCGGATAGCCTCCCTCGCCCAGGGTAGAAAAGAGGGCCGGACTGCCCCCGCCTATCAGCGCGATGGCCCTTTCCAGGATCTGCGAATATTCCATGTTCGACTCCTATGCAAGCGAGGCGCCGCGGCCTTCGAGGGCCTCGATCGCGGCCGCCGGCATTCCATAGCCGAAGCGCCGACCTTCGAGACCCGATATCCTATCCGCACCCGGCCCGCGGACCGTCGCGACGATTCCGCCCCTGACGTCGATGCGGGTACGCCCGCCGCTCCATTGCAGCCCGAGCGAGAAGGCGGGCGTGGAACCCCAGGTCCACTCCCAGCTCGCCAGTCGGCGCGCCGCCGCGTCGGCGTAGGCCCGATCGGCGAAGGGCTCGGCCGTCTGGGCGTCGCCGCCCGAGAACTCTCCGGCGATCGCGAGCGCGGCCTCGTCGACGCCGAGGCCGGGGACCATGCTCGCGAGGTTGACGCTCGTGGACCTCACGGAGGGAAGGGCATGCGAGCTCTCCTCCTCCAATCCGCCGAGGACGGAGGCGAGCCTGGCCAGGTCGGCGTCGACGAGAAGAGTCCCGTGGTGCAGCACGCGCGAGGCGGAGAACCTGCGCGCCGTGCCGGAGAGCTTCGCGCCTTTCCATCGTCCGCCGCCCGCGACGAACAGCCCGCCCCTCGGGCCCGGCTCGGTTTCGACGCCCAGTTTGCGGAGGGCTCGCGCGACGAGGCCCAGCTCCGCGTCCCGATCGTGGTCGTTGCGCGGCACGATGATGCTCCAGTTCAGATTGCCGCGGTCGTGGTACACCGTGCCGCCGCCCGATACGCGCCGCAGGACGGGAAGGTCGGAGCGCGGAGCGACCTCGGCCCAGGGATTCTGGTTGCGCCCGACGACCACGCAGGGATCGTTCACGTAGACGAGTATCGCGCGATCGCGCCCGAATCCCCGCTCCAGTAGGCTCTCTTCCAGCGCTAGGTTGAGGAAGGGATCATGCCTTGCGGCGCGCAACGCGATGTCGTACATCGGGGTTCAATATACTAAGGAGGAGCCGCGAGGCAAAGCTCGCGCCGGCATGGGATCAATGCCTTATGCAGAGATCGACCTCGAAGCCCCCCGAAGGCCCTTTCCCCGGGAGCTTGAAGGTAAGCGCAACGACCGGAGCTATGGCCGGCCAACCGATCTTGTGGTTCGGTCCGCGCACGACGACCGGAGGGGCGATTTCCATGTCGAGGCCGTGTATCGCCGATATGGCGGACCCGGCGATGATGTTGGTCATCTCGCCGACGAGGCCTCCCTCGAGTTGGCTGCGCTCATCGTCGCCCCCCGCCGCTACGCCCGAGCCGGCGAGAAGCCCGGCGACGAGCGATTGCGTGAGCCGTATCGCGACGACGCCCTGCGCCTGGCCGGCGAGCCCCACCAGCCCCGTGAGGTCCCAGCCGTGATCCTCGGACCCGCCGAGCTCGCGCGACTCCGCATCGACGGCCTCGAGACCGAACATGTCCTTGAAGGTGCTCTTGGCGGCGTGGCTGAAGGCCGCGACGATGCTTGCATCCATGTTTTCCCCTTCCCTAACAATAGACGTTCGCCGCCGCGGCCGCAAGGGTCGCTCTTCTACTATGCGATGAAGTCAGTTCTCTCCCGTCCCTACCGGCAGCTTCGACGCCAGAAGGCCCAGGATGAGACCCATGATGCAGAGCATCACCGCGACCACGAGGACCAAAACCAGGAATCGGTATATTTCCTTCTTCTCCTGCTTCGTGAGTCTGTCCATGCTCGAGGCCTCCGTACGTGGAAGGTGACCAGGGTAGCTCTTGACGCCGAGATATGGAAGCCCGGCAGCCGCGGCCAATATGCGTCTGCCGGGTGGAAAAAACGAGGAGCTTACTAGAACTTTACATAGAATCGCATGGCCGCCGGGCCGACCAGGCTCCGCTAGCTGGCAGGCAGCTCCGCGCTGACCACCGCCGCGCGCAAGCTGCCGTCCGAAGAGCTCGCCAGGCGCACGGAGACTTTCAATCCGGCCTTCAGGTCGGAAAGCCGCAGCGGAATCATGCGTCGAATATCCGCTCCCGCGGGCACCGAGATAGCCGCGCTGAGCATCTCGTACTTCAGGTAGATCGTCCGCCCCTCGACTTTATCGACTACCCTATCCACTTCCGCGTTGGTCATCAATTGGCCGTGGGGCCAGGGGAATTGCCCCTTGCGGGTGCCGGGCAGCCGCCAAAGTTCCGGCGTGAAGATGTTGATGACCGTCGCGGTCAGGCTTCCGTCCGCTCCGGGCGTCGCCGCTACGCCGAGGGCTTCCCCCGGCTTGATCGAGTCGATGGTCGCGGGTTCGCGCTTCAGGATGACGGTGTCGGATTGGAGAAGTATCCTCGAAGAACTCCCGTCCGGCCTGGCGAGAACGAGAGTAGATCCCTCGATCGAGGCGATGATTCCCGCGATAGGGGCTTGACCGGCGGTCGCTGCTGCGGGCGCCGGTCCCGACATGGTCCCTTGGGGCTGCGTCCCGCCGCTCTGGGCGGAGAGCGTAAGCAGCGGGACCGCGAGAAGGATATCGAGCAATAATGCTTTTGCCAGGCGAGCCGGTCGATCGAAAGCGAAGCGCATGGAGACCTCCCATCGCTACAAGATATAGTAGCGACTATATATTGAATATATCCAAGGGGAGACCCTCAGTCCATCGATGCGTCCGCGCCCGGGCAATTGCCCGGTTAAGGCCCTTATTTGACCAGCTTCTCGGTAGCCTTGCCGTCGGACCAGGTCCCTACCAGCACTTTACCGCCTTCCTGGATCTGGTAGATGACCGGATAGCTGTCGCCCCAGTCCACTGTCAGGACACCGTTCTCGAGGCGGCCGATGCCGACATAGGCGGACCCGCCGACCTTCCAGTCGAAACTATAGGTTCCGTCGGGCCTTGCTGCGATGACGCAGCTGCCGCTATAGGCCGTGCCGTCCGGATTCGTCCCCGTCGCCCGATAGCTGCCGCCGATGCTGGCCGGATCTACCGCCTGGGAACCGGCGCCGACGGCGGAAGACGGCGTTTGATCGGCCGGAATCCTGTAGGCCTCCACGGTCTCGCCGCGGGCCTTTCGCACCAGTCGATCCGCCAGTACCGGGAAGACGTCGATGAAGCCGTCGACGGTATGGCTCAGGACTTGATCGCTCAAGTCGACTATTCCGGTTTTCGTATCGATGCCCTTGACGATGACCAGGTACTTTTCGCCGAACTTGGCGATGGAGACGAGCATGACTTTGTCGGCGCCGGCCAGCTCTCCGATCTTGGCCGCCTGGCCTTCGGTCATGCCCGAGCCCTGGAATTCCTGCTCTTTGACGATCTTGTCCAGCAGCGAGCGCTCGACAATCTGGAACTCGTTGCGATCTACCAGGGCCACCTGCAGCATTTCGGTCAGCGTGGCCGTATCGATGGCTTCCCCCGGCACTCGGGATACCACGTCGAGCACGGCGACCTTGAGGTCCTTCATGTTCGGCCATTCGGGGAAAGCCTGGCCGGCCAGGAAAGCGAGAGCTACGGCGATCAAGAGTTTCCGCATAGGACCTTCCTCGGAATGGATGGTACGGCAAGGCGGGCCGAGCCGCAAGGTGCCGGCCGCCTTACCCGGCGGCGCCCGCTCCTATTTCCCGTCCTGCATGTACTTCCCGATGAAGCTCAGCTTGAGATCGCGCAACGCCGAAGAAATGGAGACCTTGTACACGTGCGGGTTCAGCAGCCTGAGGTAGGTCGAGTCGAAGCGCTCCAGGCGGGCGCGCAGGCCGGCGCGGATGTCCCCCAATGAGGGCAGCGGGGCGCAGACCTTGCCGCCTTCCATGACTTTGGACAAGAGAGGCCGCACCTCGGCGGGGCGCAGGCGCAGGCGCCGCCAATCGGCGGAGGGGTGATGGAGGACGAGCTCCTCGCCGGGGCGCGGCTCCTCGTCCGCGAGAGTCATGAGATCGGCGAGCGCAAGGCCGTCCTCGCCGTAGAGCCGCCAGAGCTGCTTGACGCCGGGGTTGGTGGACTTGTCGGGATTGTCCGAGAATTTCATGGTAGGCTCGACATGTCCGTCGCGCGTAACGGCGGCGAGCTTGTAGACGCCGGGGAAGGAGGCGTCGCCGCCGCCGGTGACGAGTTTCGTGCCGACGCCCCAGGAATCGACCGGAGCGCCGGCAGCGACGAGGTGCTCGATGATGTCCTCGTCGAGCTCGTTCGAGACGACGATGTAGGCGTCCTTGAAGCCGGCCGCGTCGAGCTCCCGGCGAACCTCGCGCGAGAGGTAGTCTATGTCGCCGGAGTCGAGGCGTACGCCGAAGCGCTTGCCCTTCGCCGCCAGGCCGGCGCCCGCGGCGATGGCGTTCCTGACGCCGCTCTCGAGCGTGTTGTAGGTGTCGATGAGGAAGGCGGTGGAGTCCGGGTAGATCGCGGCATAGGCTTCGAAGGCCTCCCGCTCGTCGGGAAAGGACATCACCCAGGAGTGAGCCATCGTTCCCATGACGGGTATGCCGAAGAGCTTTCCGGCGAGGGTGTTGGACGTGCCGTCGGCGCCGCCTATGAACGACGAGCGGGAGGCCGTGATGGCGCCGTCGGGGCCCTGGGCCCTGCGCAGGCCGAATTCCATGAGGTGGCCGTAGCCCGAAGCGCGCCAGATGCGGGCGGTCTTGGTGGCGACCAGGCAGCCGAAGTTGAGCCGGTTGAGGACCAGCCCTTCGATGACCTGGGCCTCTATAAGGTCGGCCTCGATGCGCGCCAGGGGGCCGTGGGGGAAGACGACCTCGCCTTCGGCCTGCGCCCAGACTTCCCCGCGGAACCTGAAGCCCGAGAGGTAATCGAGGAAGCCCCTCTCGAAGGTCCCGAGCGACTCGAGGTATTCCAGGTCCCTGCTCGAAAAGCGAAGCGATTCAAGGTCGTGCAGGAGGGGCTCGAGTCCGGCGAAGAGGGAATATCCGCCACCGAAGGGGTGGTGGCGGAAAAAGACGTCGAAGACCGCGTGCCCTTCGCGCTTCAGCCTCCAATAGCCTTGGGCCATCGTGAGCTCGTAGAAATCGGTGAACAGGGCGCTGGCTACGGAGCCCTCCTCGACGCAGGTGGCATCGCTCACGGCAGGAACCTCGATTCGACGAATGTGGCTCCCTCGCGGCGCATGGCGTTGACGGCGCGGGGCGAGCCTCCCGGAGGTATGTCAACGCCGCGGATCGCGTCTTCGACGACATGGACCTTGTAGCCCAGGCGTAGGGCGTCGAGGACCGTGTACAGGACGCAGAAGTCGGTCGCGAGGCCGGCGATATAAAGTTCGGAGGCGCCCGCGCTCCGCAGCCATCCGTCGAGCCCCGTCGAGGTAGTCCGGTCGTTCTCGAAAAAGCCCGAATACGAATCGAGCCTCGCTCGCATCCCCTTGCGGATGATGAGCGAGGCCCTGTCGGTCTCCAGGTCGGGGTGGAAGTCCGCGCCCGCGCTGCCCTGCACGCAATGATCGGGCCAAAGGACCTGGGGGATGCCGTCCGCCTCGACGCTGTCGTAAAGCTTGCGCCCGGGCCACGAGGAGGCGAAGGAAACGTGCCCTCGAGGATGCCAGTCCTGGGTAAGGACGACGAGGTCGAACAATGGCGATATCGCATTGACAGGGCCCACCGTCAGGGCTCCGCCCTCCACGGCCAGAGCCCCACCCTCGCAGAAATCGCTTTGCAGGTCGACGACTATGAGGGCGCTTTTCTTCCTATCGACGTCCACGGCAATCCTTTTGCGCGATCGCGATGCGCGAGTCTGTCCGGCTATCGAGGCCCGTTAGATGCAATAGTAGCGATTTCAAGGCGGAAAGGCTATGCTCCCTCCCATGATCGAGCCTTCGAGCCTGCTCGGGAATGTCCGCGAGATCGTTGCCGAGGTCGGAGCCTTCCAGCTCTCGGAATGGCGCAAGCGTCCGGCCGGCTGGGCCGAGGAAAAGTCTGCCAAAGATCTCGTGAGCTTCGTCGACGTCGAGTCCGAGCGCCGCCTCGCGCAGGCTCTCGGAAGTCTCGCGCCCGGCTCCGCCTTCTACGGCGAGGAAGGCGAGAAAAGCCGCGGCGAACTGACTTGGATAGTGGACCCCGTAGACGGAACGACGAATTACGTTTCGGGCCTCGATTGGTTCTGCATATCGGTGGCCCTCTTCGAAGCCGGTCCGGGAGGGCCGGCCCGGCCGGTCCTCGGGCTCGTGCATAGGCCCGCCGCGGATGAATGGTATTGGGCGACGAGGGGCGGGGGCGCATGGGAGGCGCGTCGCGAACATACGCGACGCTTCGGACCCGTCGCGGCCATGAGCCTGCGTCGCAGCCTCGTGTGCACCGGCACGCCCTACCGCTCGCCCGACACGGCCGCCGCCTTCTACGCCGCCGCCGCGGCGGTGACCGCGGCCGCCCTTGACCTCCGCAGGCTCGGGTCGGCCGCTCTGGACCTCTGCCAGGTGGCGGCGGGAAGGCTCCAGGCTTTCTGGGAAGTCGACCTGAAGCCTTACGACGTGGCCGCCGCCCTCCTCCTCCTCGAAGAGACGGGCTGCCCGATTTCCGCGATCGACGGGTCGCCCTACGATCCCTTCGCGAGCTCGAGCATCGTGACGGGGGCTCCGGGCGCGGCGGAGGAGTTGCGTGCCCTGATCGCGCCCTTCTACGCCGCCATAGGCCCCGAGAAGCGCAGCGTCAGATCGGGATGATACCCGCGATGAAGCCGACGCTCCAAAGCGAAAATGCGCCCAGTATGGCCTTCATGCTCGCTCCCTTCGTCTCGTGGGAGAAGCCCCGCTTCCGCATCCGCGCGTAGATCGGCAGGGAAGCGAGGGCCGATGCGGCGCCGGTGACCGCCGCCCGGATCGGCACCATGCCCGAGAAGGCCAAGCCCATCGTGGCGGCGTATGAGGCGGCGCCGAGCACGGCGGGCAGCGCGGCGGCCCGCCGCGAGCCGAGCACGATGGCGAATGTCCTCCTCCCCGCGGCGAAGTCGCCTTCGATGTCGCAGGCGTTGTTGACCGCGAGGATGGAAGCGATGAAGGAGGCTCCGGGGATGGAAGCGAGGAGGGGCTTCGCGCCGTAGCTTCCTGCCTGGAGCCTGTAGGCGATGAGGAAGAGAGCCGTCCCGAGGAAGGCCCCGGCGACCAGCTCGCCGAAGGGCGTTCGGGAAATGGGCCGAGGACCGCCATTATAGAAGAAGCCCGCCGCGAGGCAGACCGCGCCCCAGCCGATCACCCAGGCGCCGGTGCGCAGGGCGAGAACGAAGCCGAGGCAGACGGCGACTATATAGCATGCGGACGCGACGAGAAAGGCGGCCAAGGCCGGCACGCCCTCGGTCACGAGGACCTTGTCGGGCTCCCGAAGGCGACCGCCGCGGTCGTCGCCCCTCCAGTAATCGAAAAAGCTGTTGAAGGCCGTCGTGCCCATGTCCACGAGCAGAACGGCCGGCAGGGTGAGCGCGAGGACGAGGAGGTCCACTCTTCCGGTTTCGCGTACCGCGAATATCGTGCCCGCCGACAGTGTGGAGATCGACACGACCTTGGTCCGCGCCTCCACTACGCCGAGGAATTGCCTGAGCCTCACCGACGCCTCCCTTCCGTTATGACTTCGCGGCATGCCGCCCGTCCGGTTTTTCCTCTAATCGAAGTATACCAAAGCATCGAGAATTGAATAGACGTGTCGATCGGAGGAGATATGTTCGGCATCGAGAATGAATTGTTCGGTCAACTCCTTTACTTGAAGGAACAGTACCGATTGAGGGCCATAAAAGCCGAGTTCGAGGCCGAAGGCTCCACCTACGCCGACCTGACGCGGCTCCGCAGGCTGACGGACAAGGCAGGAGTCGAGCTGTTCCTCAAGATCGGGGGCGTCGAGGCGCTGAGGGACATCAAAGACTCGCTGGAGCTCGGCGTTGACGGACTCGTCGCTCCGATGGTCGAAAGCCGCTTCGGACTGAGAAAATTCATCGATGCGTATCGGAGTATCTACAAAGACTTCAAAATCAGGCTCGCCATCAATATCGAGACCAGGAAATCCATCGAGGAGCTCGATGGGATACTCGGCCTGGCCGCGGGCTTCATCGACGGAGTTACCTTGGGTAGGACGGACTTAAGCTCCTCGTATATGGACGAGTCGGTGACTCCCGACTGCGATTTCATAACGGATCTCGTCCGAGCCGTCGGACGCAGGGCGGGGGAGTACGGGCTCTCCTTCACCGTCGGCGGCGGAATCAGCGAGAAGACGATCGACAGATTCCGCGGCGATCCCTCGGCCATCAGGAACGCTGATTCCATCGAGACGCGCAAGGTCGTCCTTCCGAAGGAAAGCATGCTCCAAAGCCCCGAGGCGCTCAACGAGGCGCTGAGATTCGAGGAACTCTATATCCTTTCCAAGAAGGAATACGGCGATCTCATGATGGAGGCCGAGCTGGCGCGAATAGCCAAGCTGGGCGCGCGCGCGGGTCGGACTTTCCCCGTAGTGGCATGAGGTTTATCATTAGAGGATGCTCATGGTCTCGCCCTCCCTGGCCCGGGCGGCGATCGATTACCGATGGCTCCTGGACCGCGGCTATCCGCCTCGGGCCGCCCTCAAGCTCGTAGGCGACCGGCGCCAGATGACTCGCGACGAGAGGATGATTCTCTTCCGGGGCGTGGCGTCGAGCGCGGCGTCGGCGTCGAGGGCCGCCGCAATCACCTCCGGGGCGAAAAGGCGACCCGTCCTCGTCGACGGCTACAATCAGGCCTTTACCGTGATGCATTACCTGACGGGACGACCCCTATTCATCGCCAGCGACGGCCTTCTGAGGGATGCGGGCGGCTCGCACGGCCGCATAGCCGATGCGGCTCTCTTCTCTCGGTCCGTGAGCGCTCTCGTTGACCGAATCTCCCTACTGGACTCGCCTCTCGTCGCGGTCTTCCTCGACGCTCCGATTCCGGGCAGCGCCGGCCACGCGAGCCTGTTTCGCGCCCTCTTCGCGGCCAAGGGGATCGAGGCCGAAGTCCGGCTCGAGAGGAGCGCCGACTATCCGCTGAAGGCGGCTCCCCGCGGATCCATCGTCGCCACGAGCGACTCGGTGATCGCCGATGCCCTCGCCGCCGGCCGGGCCCTCTCGAGCGAAAGCGCGGGTCTCTACGATGCCGCGCGATGGGCGATAGACCTCGCCTTCGATCGGCCAGAGCTGCTCGACCTGGGCCGTCTCCTCGCGGAAGGCATCGAAGCCGGAAGAGAGGCTCGATAGCGGACGCGGATGACGGGCCGCTCGACGGAAGAGGGCCCCGTCGACGGCGCTGGCGCTAGTACGATGCCCCTTTCCGGAAGCGATAGTTTCAGCTCGAGCGAGGCGTCATGGCCGAAGGGAAATTCGAGGCTGGCGCCGCCGGTGGCGAGCGCGGGCGATTCGCGCCTGCCCCCGTCGAAAAGGTCTAGGGAAAGGTCGAGGCCGAGGGCGGGCAGTCCCTCGTCGCCCGCCAGCTCCGTTTCGATTTCGAGGCCGAGGCCCCGGAAGGACGAGTCCCATTGGAGGGAGCCGCAGAGCCGTAACGAGCTCGTAAAGCTCGTTTTCATCCTCGACGCACCCTTCTCCTCCGCCTTCTCGACCAGGGCGAGGGACCAGGTCCCCGCTCCCGCGCCTTCCGGCTTGCGCTCCGCATCGAGGCTGGTGTCGAGGATGCCGCCTCCGCCGACCGGCAGGATCAGGCGTAAAGTGCCCTTCCTTCCCCACATCGGCGCATAAAGGAGGCTCCCGCTTTTCGCCTGCGCCTCGATCGAGACGGCGAGGGAGGAGGCGCGGCGCATCGCCAGGCGCGCCTCCGCCGAGGCATCGAGGAGGCGCTCCTCGCGGGGCCCCGCGAGTTCTCGGAAGCCCGGCGCCGCGGAAGACGCGGCCAATCGAATGTCGCAGAGCCCCATGACTTCCCGCGACTCGAGCCTGAAGGCGAGGCTCGGGACGTCGAGGCGGCCGTACGTAGCCGCCACGGAGAAGGCCGAGACGTTCGATCCGCTCCGCCTGTCGGCGACGAGGGCGGCGCCGTAGCCGGCCCGCGCGGGGTCGACGAGGCTCGAGGCGGGTGCGCCTGAAGGATCGGGCCGCCATCCGGAGCTTTCCGCGGCCTCCCCCTCGCGCGAAGCGGCCGCGACGAAATGGATGCCTCCGCGCGAACCGGAAAATCCGCAGGCGAGACCCGCCGCCGCCGCCTCGAGCGCCCGCGCAATCCCATTCCCCTTGGAAAGCGCGAACAATGACAGAGGCCCCGCGCCGAACTCGAGCACGGACGTTCGGGATTCGAAGGACCGGTCGAGCTCGACGGTCTCTCCGGCGGAGAGGGGCGTCGGGGAAGTGGGATCGACGAGGAGCCGCAATGGCCCCGAGGCGGATCCTGGCCCGGCGATCAATCGCGCGCCTCCCCCATCGGGTGCTTGGAGGTTCAAGGCCCCCTCGAGGCCCAGTTCTTCCCCCTTGGCCTCGAGGCCGACCCCGGCGTAGCCGAAGGGGCCTCCGAGGGATAGGCGCATCGAGAGATCGCCGGCGCCGAGGGAAGAATATGCCGAAGCCCGCATGCCTCGGCCGTCTTGAGCGCTCGCGGACGGGCAGAAGAAGAGGATTGCGACGGAGAGGCCAAGCAGGAGGGCCCTCGAGGGGCGGAGAATTCCCATGAACGGAGAACGTCCGTTGCGGCATGCGTCGATTGAAGGCCTAACGGCTCGGAGTTACTTGTCGACCATCGCGGAAAGCCATAGGATACCGAAGCGATGAACCAAGAAGGCGTGAGGCAGATCCTGCTCGATATAGCCGATCCCAAGACCGAATTCACGCTCATCTTCTCGGGGAAGGAGAGCTCGCTCGTCAACGGGCTCTACAAGCCGCAGAGCCGCGAGATCATCATCCACAACCGTAATTTCTCTTCCGATGACCAGCTGGTCTACACGGCCATCCACGAATACGCGCACCACCTTCACTGCGAGCGCAAGGGCGGGCTCTCGTCGGGGAGGGCTCACACGAACGAATTCTGGGGGATCTTCCACGATCTATTGGTGGAGGCCGAGGCCAAGGGCCACTACCGGAACCTTTTCGACGAAGAGCCCGAATTCGTCGCGCTCACGAAGAGGATACGCGGGGCCTGCATCGCCGAGAACGGCCGAGTCATGCTCGAGTTCGGTCGCCTCCTGGTCGAAGCCCAGGCGCTTTGCAGGAAATACAAGGCCCGCTTCGAGGACTACGTCGACAGGGCCCTCGGTATTCCCCGCGCCACGGCCAACTCGGCCGCGAGGGCGGCGGTCTACCAGGTGGACCCCGACGTGGGATGGGACGGCATGCGGATGGCCGCGGGCATGCGGGACCCCGAGGCGCGCGCCTTGGCTCTCGAGGCGCTCCGCGGCGGCGCGAGCCCGTCCGCCGTCAAGTCCCGATTCGCGGCGTCCAAGCCGCCCGAGGAGACGGCCGAGAGGCTGGCGAAGGAGAAGGAAAGGCTGGAGCGCACGATCCGGAACCTGAGGGAGCGACTCGGCGAGGTCGAGAAGGCGCTGGCCAGACTGGGCGGAGCGGGCGCGTGATAACCTTCAGCCTCTTCGACCTCATCGTCCTCGGCGCCCTCCTCTTTTTCGCGCTCACCGTGTTCTTCTTCTCGCGCTCGGGCAACGACCTCGCGCCCAACAACCCAAAAGCCTTTCTCGCGGCGCGGCGGTCGGCGGATGGAAGGCCCGACGCGCGCAGGCGGCCTCTGGCCGTCTGCGCCGGAGACTCGATCACGCGCGGCACGGTGAGCGCCGACTACGTGGCGATGCTCGCCGCCCGGATGCCCGACTGGGACTTCGTGAACGCAGGCGCGAACGCCGAGCTCGCCTTCAACCTCGCCGGACGCGAGGGCGACATCGTCGCCCTCGAGCCCGACGCGGTGACGATCCTCATCGGCACGAACGACGTCAACGCAACCTTCGGCTTCCAGGCGGCGCTCGGCTACATGGCCGCGAAGCGCCTGCCGGAGCGGCCGAACCCCTACTTCTTCCGCGAGAACCTCGTGGGCATCGTGCGGACCTTGAAGCGGGAGACGGAGGCCCGCATCGCCCTGTTCTCGATACCTCCGATCGGAGAGGAGCCGGGGCACTACGCCTACGTGAGGACCGAGGACTATTCGCTGATAATCGAAGGCATAGCGAAGGAGGAGGGGGTCGAGTACCTGCCGCTGCGCGAGCGCATCTGCGCTTTCATCGAGGGCCTTCCCCCCTCGTCCCTCAGGCCTCTGGCTTTTCGCGAGTTCGGCTCCGCCCAGCTCCGCGCGGGGCGGATGCAGCGCCACCTGGGCAAGAGCCTCGACGAGATCTCGGCCGCGAATCGCTTCCATATTTTAGTCGACGGCATACACCTCAACACCCATGGAGGCGCTCTCGCCGCCGACCTTGCCGAATCCTTCCTCCGCGCTCCCGCCGGGACAGAACGGTTGACATGAGGCGCCGCCTTCACCCTATCATGTCGCCGTGACGCAATTCGAGGCCGAGATCCTGGAAAACCGCGTCGTCGCCGAATCATGGCGCGAGCTGGTCATCTCCTGGGACGAGGCCGCCGACGAGCCTCGACCGGGGCAGTTCCTCACTCTTCGGGTTTCCTCGTTCACCGCTCCCCTCCTCCGAAGGCCCTTCGCCTTTTCGGGATATTGGCGCGCCTCTTCGGGATATGGGCGGGCGTACTCAGGCCGCGCTCGAACTGGCGGCCCCGGCGGTGGGCGCGTCTCGGCGATCTACCAGATCCGAGGCGGAGCCACCCGCCTTCTCTCCGAGCTCGCGCCCGGCTCGCGCATCGACGCCATCGGCCCGCTCGGAAAGCCCTTTCCGCGACCGGCCGATGGGGAGACTGCCATCCTGGCCGGCGGCGGCATCGGGCTCGGGCCCCTCCTCTTCCTCGCCGGCGCCCTGTCGGCCGCGGCGAAGCCCCTTCGCGCGGTTCTCGGGTTCCGGACCGCGGCGGCCCTGCCGTCGATCGACCTCCCGGAGGGGACGATCGTCTGCACGGACGACGGGTCATCGGGTTTCAGGGGCACCCCCGTCGATTGGATATCGCATAACGTCGCCGAGGACCAGTCGCCGGGCGCGATCCGAGTCTACGGCTGCGGGCCCGCGCCGATGCTCGCGGCCCTCGCGGCCCTGGCCGGCCGCCGCGGATGGCCCGCCAGCCTCTCCGCCGAGCAATGGACGGCCTGCGGAGTCGGCGCCTGCATGGGCTGCGCGCTTCCCCGCGCCGACGGCCTCGGATACCTGCGCGCCTGCTCGGACGGACCCGTCTTCGAGGCCGCTGAGATCGATTGGCGGCCGCGATGAATCCCGACCTCCGCGTGAGGATAGGCCGACTGGAGCTCGCCAACCCCGTCGGCTTGGCCTCGGGAACCTTCGGCTACGGATCCGAGTACGAAGAGCTCGCGAACGTAGACGCGATGGGCGCCCTGTACACGAAGGCGGTGACGCTGGCGCCGAGGGCGGGCAACCCCGCTCCGCGCATCGTCGAGACTCCTTCCGGCATGCTCAACTCGATCGGCCTGGCGAATCCGGGCCTCGAGGCCTTCCTGAGCGAGAAGCTCCCTTCGCTCCGAGGCAGGAAGTGCGCCGTGTTCGTGAATCTAGCGGGCAGCACGGAAGAGGAGTACCTCGAGGTCCTGGAGAGGATAGAGGATGCCGTAGGCGACGGCCCCGGCGACACGGGTTCGGCCCCATCCAAGAGCGGCGTCGACGGCTACGAGATCAACGTATCATGCCCCAACGTCAGGCACGGCGGCCTCGCCTTCGGCACGGAACCGGCCCAGGTCGAGCGCCTGACGCGCTCGTTGCGCGGCCGGACCAAGCGGCCCCTCGTCGTGAAGCTGACGCCCAACGTGACCGATATAGCCTCGATCGCCAAGGCCGCGGAAGCGGGCGGCGCCGACGCGGTCTCTAGCATAAACACGCTCGTCGGGATGGTGATCGACCCGAAGAGGCGCAAGTGCGCGATCGCGACGGGCACGGGCGGCCTCTCCGGCCCGGCGATCCGTCCCGTCGGCGTCGCCTGCTGCTACAAAGCGGCCCGCGCGGTAGGCATCCCGGTCATAGGCCTCGGAGGGATAATGGGGGCGGAGGATGCCCTGCAGTACCTCCTCGCGGGCGCGCGGGCCGTGCAAGTGGGTACGGGTACCTTCGTGGATCCCCGCAGCGCGCTCTCAGCGCTTGAGGGAATCGAAAGATGGATGCGGGAACTGGGGGTGGAAAGGATCGCGGACATCGCGGGCATGCTCGAGGACTGAAGGAGGATGAGGACATCAAGGCGATAGCGATATTGCGCATCTCAGGCGACCGCTACTCTCCGGAAGGCAGCGCATCGGTCGAGATCGAGAGGAGAAGCGACGGGTATTCCTTCGCGTGGAAGGCGAGGGACTCGGATGGGACGGAGATCGCGGAGGAATCCAAGGTCGTCATGGCCTCGAACATGGATGATCCCGCGAAGCCCCTTCCTTATCTCGAGCAGTACATCAGGACCAATATCCAGATGGCGAGGCTCAAGCGGAAGAACAGGCTCAAGGTCATCGAATGGAATTGGATCGAGAAGTAGCGCTCCTCGACGGGCCCGAGAAGCGCTATACTACCGCAGCGGAGGACGACATGCAGACTCGCGTACATTTCATCGAGGAGCTCTCCAGGCTGAACCACGACGTCCTCGCGATGGGAACCAGAGTCGAGGAGAGCCTGCGCAAGGCCCTCGAGGCGCTCAAGGGACAGAACGTCGAGCTCGCCCGCGAGGTCAAGGCCTCCGACGAGCTGGTGAACGCCCTCCAGATCAAGATCGAGGACCAGGCGGCCGTCCTAATCGCGACCCAGCAGCCCGTGGCGCGGGATCTCCGCGAGCTGGTCACCGTGTTCAAGGTCACCGACAACCTCGAGCGCGCGGGCGATCACGCCGTACATCTCGCTAAGGCGGCCATCAGGCTGTCGGGCGAACCGCCTTTTCGCCAGGTCGAGGGGCTCGGCAGGATGGCCGAGATCGGCTGCGAGATGATCCGCGGGGCCGTCGACGCCTATCTCAATCAAAGCGCCGAGGACGCCAGGAAGGTCGCCTCGGCCGACGACGCCATCGACGCGGAGCGCAAGCAGATGGTCCGCGAGGTCCTGGAGCTCATGCGGGAGCGTCCCGAGCAAGTCGAGCGCGCGTCGCGCCTCCTCACGGCCTCGAGCTTCCTCGAGCGCCTGGGTGACCACATGACCAACATCTGCGAGGCGGTCGTCTTCATGGTGGAAGGCCGCCACGTGGAGCTCAACGACTGACGCTCCGGAACCGGCATGGCGAAAGCGACGATCCTGGTCATCGAGGACGACCCCGACATCAGGGAACTCCTCTCCTTCTCCCTGTCCAAGGAAGGCTGGACGATACTCCTGGCCTCGGACGGCGAAGAGGGGCTGGCCGTCCTGCGGTCGGCGAATCCCGATTGCGTGATCCTGGACATCATGCTCCCCGGAATGGACGGCCTCGAGATACTCCGCGCCCTCAAGGCGGACGGCGCTCGAAAGAGGCTGCCCGTCATAATGGCGACGGCCAAGGGGGAGGAGTCCGACATCGTCGCGGGGCTCGAGCTCGGCGCGGAGGACTACGTCGTCAAGCCCTTCAGCCCCAAGGTCCTGGCGGCCCGCATCCGCTCCGCGCTTCGAAGGGCGGCGAGCCGGCCGACCAGGGACTCCGGAGCGGAGGCGTTTCTCGCCAAGGGCGACATGCGCTTGGACGTCGCCCGCCACGAGCTGCGCGTCAAGGAACGCAAAGTCGATCTTTCGGCGACCGAATTCGCCATCATGGAATTCCTCCTCCGCAATCCCGGCTGGGTCTTCTCGCGGAGCCAGATAATCGACGCGGTCAAGGGTCGGGACTATCCGGTCACCGATCGCGCGGTCGACGTCCAGATCCTCTCGCTCAGGCGCAAGCTCGGCGAGGCCGGCGAGGAAATAGAAACGGTGCGGGGCGTCGGCTACCGCCTCAGGGATTGAAAAGCCGTGGCCGCCAGCCTGTTCAAGCGCAGCCTCGCCATCCTCGCCGCCGCCGTGCTCGCAGCCGCCCTCGTCTTCGCCGCTCTGGGAATGTCGGTGATGGCGAAGGCCTACGCGGACGCGAACGCCGTCGCGCTCATGCGGGCGGCGGAGGCCGTGGCGGCGGCCTTCCCGGCTTCCGCGCTGTCCGATCCGGTCGAGGCGCGGCTGATCTGCGCGGCGAGCGCGGCATCGAGCGGCTATCGCGTCACCCTGATCCTGCCGGGCGGCGAGGTCCTCGCCGACAGCGAAGCGGATCCCGCCACCATGGAGAACCACGCCGGTAGACCGGAAGTCGCCCAAGCCATGGCAGGCATCGCCGCCGTTTCCCGCCGCGCATCGGCCACCGTCGGCGAGAAGCTGCTCTACGCGGCCGCTCCGATACGCTCCGGCCGCGGCGCTTCCTCCGAGACGGCCGGAGTCCTCAGGCTGGCTCTCAACGAACCCGGTCTCGAGCGCGCCTTCGCGCCCTCGCGCTGGGCCATCGCCGCCGCCGCCCTCGCGTTCGCCGCCGCCGCCATCGCGGCCGCGATGGCCTTCAGCCGCATGACCGCGCGGCCGCTCGCTTCGCTGGCGCGGGCGGCTCGGGCCTACGGCTCCGGCGATGCTTTATCCACGACGGCGGGGAGCCGGGCCATCCGGCCGGAGGATCCCGAGGAAATGCGCATCCTCGCCGAGACCCTCGACTCGATGGCCGCGGAGATCGGCGCGCGGGTATCTTCCGCCAGGAAGCAGGGACGCGAACTCGAGGCGATCCTCGACGCAATGATGGAGGCCGTCCTCGCGCTCGACCCTTCGCTGCGCATAACGATTGCCAATCCCGCCGCGGCGGCGCTCTTTGGCCTCAACGGGAACGCGGCGGGGAGGAGTCTCCTCGAGGCGACCCGCTCGAGCGATCTTCAGTCGGTGGCCGCGGATTCGCTTTCCTCGGGCGAGCGACGCTCCGGGGAAATTGCGCTCTTCCTCCCCTCCGAGCGCTGGTTCCAGGCTTTCGCGGCGCCGCTCGGCACCGCCGAAGGCGTCGGGGGACTTGTCATCGTACTTAACGATATCACCGAGCTCAGGCGGCTCGAGCGGGTGCGGCGGGATTTCGTAGCCAACGTCTCGCACGAGCTCAGGACTCCGGTGCAGCTCGTCAAGGGCTTCGCGGAAAGCCTCATCGAGGGCGCGATGGGCGATCCCGATCAGGCGTCGCGCTTTCTCGGCATCATCGAGCGGAACGCGGTCAGAATGGAGGCCCTGATTTCCGACCTCCTCTCGCTGGCCTCGCTGGAACGCGACGACGAGGGCCGGCTCCGGCCCGAACGCGCGGAGATCGGGCCGATTCTCCTCGGCGCCCGCGAGGCTATCCTGCCGAAGGCCGAGGCGCGCGGGACACAGGTGATCGTGGAGTCCGAGCCGGGTCTCTCCGCGAAAGTCGAAGCCGGCCTCCTGGAGCAGGCCGTCGTCAACCTGATTGACAACGCTGTGAAGTACTCGCCTCCCTCCACCGTAGTGAGAGTGAGCGCCCGACCGGAGGGCGGGTCCCTCGTCATAGAGGTGCGGGACCAGGGCATAGGAATACCGGCGAGGGACCTGCCCCGAGTCTTCGAGCGCTTCTACCGCGTCGACAAGGCTCGCTCGCGCGAGCTCGGCGGCACGGGCCTCGGCCTGGCGATCGTCCGGCATATCGCCATTGCCCATGGCGGCACCGTTTCGGTCGAGAGCTGGGAGGGCGAGGGCTCGACCTTCAGGATACGGATACCCCTAGGATGATCCTGAGGAAATCTATCGCCGGACGAAGCTGGAGCGGCCCTCCGCGTCCAGAGCGGCGAGCAGCTCACCGCAGGGGGAGAGGAAGCGCCAAAGCCCCTCGGACAGCATAGCCACGGCGCCTTCCGGAGCGGCCTCGAAGGGACTCTCGGGCGCCCAGGGACCGGGGCCGGGGAGGCTCACCGCCGAGCGAGTCGGATCTTCATACGCGCTTATCCTGAACTCGAGGGCCGAAAGGCGACGTGCGACCTCGAGCGGGGGGACGCGCCATGGGTCCGCGCATCGGGCCGAGGCCTCTCTGGCGAGGCGCGAGAGATCGAAGCTCCAGGGATCCAGTCCTGCGCCCTCGAGGGCGGCGGCGACGCTCGCGGCATAGCCACCCGTCCAGTCGAGGACCAACTCGTCGGCGCCTTCGCATGTAACTCTAGGCGCCTCCAGACCATCGGGATAAAGGGCTCCTGCCGGCATTAAAGCGCTTCCCCGAGTGGATGGGAGGGCGAGGATCGCCTGAGGCATGCCCCTGTCGACCTCGACGCGCAGAGACGAGCCGGGCGCAGCGGAGGCCGATCGGAGCGAACCGCCCGGGGCCTTCCAGGCCACGCTCATGCGCAGATCGGGCAGTATCGCCCAGGCCGCGGGCGCGGGCGGCAGGACGAGTATCAGCTCGTGGCGACACAGGACGCCGAAGGCCGGTCCGGACCCGAGGGCAGGAGAACAGGACGCGAGAAGCAGGACCAGCGAGGATAATACGGCAAGAAGCCTCATGCGCCCTAATCGCGCGCCTGAAGCCCATACGAATGAAGCTCCGCCTTCAATCTTTCCCTGAGCCTCCGAAGTCGGACCCGGTATTCCTCGCTGGCCCAATCGGGGTAGGTCCAGGGAAGAGGTCGATAGTCTCCCCGCTCGTAAACCAGGGTGAGGTCAGCGTATATCCCGCCAGAGAGGGCGATTCGCTGCGGCCTATCCTTCGTTGTTGCCAGGACGAAGCGCGAGAGCGAGAGAAGCCCGGGATCCAGGTTGAATCGTCGGCGCTCCTCGACCGCGTAGGCCCGCTCGATCGAGTTAGTCCAGGTTTTAATATCGGCTAACTCGGCCGGATCGACGAGGTCGGCGAACGAGAGGAAGCTTCGCCTGGGCCGTCCTCCCATCTCTTCGTCATAATAGCCGCTCCAGGCGAAGTCCAGGTCGGGGCCGACGGCTTCGGCGGGACCGAAGCGCCCTTCGAGCTCCTCCTTTAGCGCGGAGGGAAGGGCCGAATGCGGTGAGCTGAGGATGCCGACGACGAGCTTCGCCGGCGCGAAGGCGAATGCCGATCCCATGCTTGCCTCGACGTGTATTTTAAACGATACTCTCTATAATATGGAAGACTCGCAGGCCTTCTCGCGCAGGCTCGAGGAGCGGCTGGACGCGAGAAGGGATACGCTGGACCGCACCGAGCTGCCCAAGCTCAGGGAATCATGCAAGCTGTTCCAATCGGCCTTCGTAGGATTGAACGCCATTCTGCACAAGAAGGGCGTGCTCCACGACGACCCCTACAAGTACGACCTCAAGATATCCGACGTGAAGACGCCGTCGGAGGGTCCCTTCTCCGAGTCCGAGAAGGCCGACCAGATGAGCGTGCGGGTCTCTCAGTTCGAGGCTTACCTGGACTTCCTCAACAACTATTACCAGTTCAGCTGCGATTTCCTCACCATGGGCCGGATAAAACGCATCCTCGCCCTCGTCAAGTACTTCAATTTCGCCCAATTCACCGAGACGAGCACCCAGCTCAATACTAGGGCGCTGGCGGAAATAGCGGGGATGGTTAAGAAGGGAACCGATCAGCTTTCCGCCGGCCTCATCGCCGACGCCTCAAGCCAGCTCGACAAGGCCAGCCGGGACATCCTCGGCTGCCTCAAGGAGCTTACCGATTACCACAAGGAGCGCTACAAGCTCGAGCTGCGGCAGATAGTCATGCCCGGCCTCCAGATAGACGCCGACATGGCGATCGGCAGGCGCGAGGAAGCGACCAGGCTCATCAAGCGCAAATTCATGGAGGTCGCGTCCGAGCGGCCCTACTATCCCGAGCTCGTCGAGGAGCTCATCCTCGAGGACTTCTCTTCCGACGGCCCTTCCCTGCGCGAGGAACTGCTCCGGCGCTTCGAGGCGGCCGAGGAGAAGAAGGCGGAGGGCGCTCCCGTGAAGTCGTTCAAGGGCCTCCTCGTAGAGGGCGTCCGCACGCTATCCGCGGCCTCCTACGCCCTGGAAAGCGCCGTATCCAAGCTCGAGGATAATTCCGCCCTCCTTTCCTCCCTGGACCAAGGGCTGGGGGCGCGCCTGCGGCGCATGATCCGGAAGCTCTTCTCGTCCGGCGATACGGGGAAGGTCTACGAGTTGCAGTTCGTCGATCCGGTCACGCGGGCCTGCTCGACGGAGTCCCTGGATTTCGGCGCCTTCGCGGAGGATACGGGCAACAAGGCCCGATTCCTCGGCAGCCTGGCGCAGCGCGGCGGCCCCTCCGCGCGCCGAGTGGAGGGAATGTCCGAGGATCAGGCGTATAAATTCCTGCAGCGCAACATCGAGGAGCTCCAGCGGGCTTTGCGGACATTCGCCGCCCTCGAGGAATACTTCAAGTCGGAGATTCAGGGCGAGTCCAAGGCCCGCGTCAGGAGCATTCGCGTCGAGATGACGACGGTCAAGGGCGCAGTCATAAAGGCGAACCAGAAGAAACACGAGTACGTCGCGCAACGCGAGGAGCTCGAGCAGATGAAGCGCCTGGGCATCAAGGATCCCGCCCCCTGACAAAGGAGACCGCATGAAAGCAAGGATACGCGATACCACGACATTCCACCCGCCCTTCAAGGCGGGTCTCAGGGCGGCGCTCGCGGCCGTCGCGATAGCCGCCGCCGGCGCCCCGCCGGCGCTCTGGGCCGGCGCGCCGGTCCCGTCCGCCGGGGCGACCGCCGCCCCGGCGGGCGCCGTCCTTGCGAGCGATGATGAAGCGCCCAAGCCCGACGAATTCGTCGTCGCCTTCAACGTCCTCGATTTCGATTTCGATCCCCACCACTCCATCTACTCGGCCGAGGCCCAGATCTTCACCGCCACTTACGAGGGGCTCTTCTCATACGACCCGAACACCCTCGACCCGGTCAAGGCCGCCTGCCGCTCCTACAGCCGCTCGCAGGACGGCAAGACCTACACCTTCTACATTCGCGACGAGGCGACCTGGTCCGACGGATCGCCTCTCCTCGCCCGAGACTTCAGGGACGCATGGCTGCGCGCCCTCGACCCCAGGACTAAGGCCGACTACGTCGAGTTCTTCGACGTGATCGCCGGCGCGCACGACTACCGCACCGGCAAGACGACGGATCCGGCCTCGGTCGGAATTTCTGTCATCGCGGACAGGATCCTCCAGGTCAAGCTCGAGTCCAGGGCCGACTACTTCACCCGCCTCCTCTGCCACCACTCCTTTTCTCCCATCCACCCCTCGATGCTGGCGGCCACCGACTGGCGCGCCGCCCTGCCCTTCCCCGTCAACGGGCCCTACGTCTTCAAGTCCCTCGATTCCTCGGGCCTGCTCCTGGTGAAAAACGAGAAGTACTGGGACGCCGCATCGGTCAAGATCCCGCGCATCCGCGCGATATTCACCGACGACGACGCCGACGTCACCAGGCGCTTCGACGACGGGGCCATCCACTGGCTCGCGGGCCCGATGGACCTCAACGCCCTGCTCGCCCAGGGCTCGATCCAGGTCGGGCTCATGTTCAGCACACATTACTGGTTCTTCGATTGCGGCACGGCCCCGTGGAACGACCCGGACGTCAGGCGGGCCCTCGCCCTCCTCCTGCCCTGGGATCAGATCCGCTCGAAGGACAAATACCTGGCTCCCGCCACGACTCTCGTCCTTCCCTTCGCGAGCTATCAGTCGGCCAAGGGCATAGCCGCTGCCGATCAGGACGAGGCGATGAGGCTCCTCGAGAAGGCCGGCCACAAGAACGGGTCGGGCCTGCCGAAGATAGAGATCCTCATCCCCGACGGCGGCGACGACGCCAAGCGAGTCGCGGGATTGATGAAGGACGTCTGGGAAAAGCTGCCCGACCTGGATGTCGAGCTCAAGACGGCGCCCGCGGCCGACTATTTCAACGTCGTCCGTTCGGGGGCGCAGGCGGGGGGCTGGACGATAGCCTCTACGAGCTGGATCGGGGACTTCGCCGATCCCCTCGCCTTCCTGCAGATGTGGGAGGCCGATTCCAACCTCAACGACGCGCGACTCTCCGATCCCGAATACGACCGACTCCTCGGCGATGCCGCCCTTAAGACAGGCGACGATCGCCTCAACGCGCTGGGTCTCGCCGAGACCCGGCTCCTTGCGGGGGCCGCGGTACTGCCCATCTACCACAGCCTGGCGGCCAACGTCGTCGACACGGACTTCATCGACGGTTGGTACGCGAACGCGCTCGATATTCACCCCTTCAAATACCTCGCCTTCGGCGAGCGCAAGGTCAGGTCCAATGTAGCCGCGCTGAGGTAGGAAGGGTGCGCAAATTCCTCTCCACGGTCCTCTTCATATGCGTGGGACTGCCCCTCGCCCTCTCATCCCTCCTCCTGATTTCGGCCAGGCCATGGGCCCTTGACCGCGAGGTTTACAGGCGCTTCGTCCAGGACGACAGGCTCTATGCCGCCTTGCGCGCGCCCGAGATCGCGGCGCGCGCCCCGGAGACGATCCGGCTCGGGTCCGCGATCTTCGCGGGCCCCGCCCTCGTCGCGGCGGCGCAGAAGGACCTCCCCCTGCCCGAAATCAAGTCGACAGCCTCGAAGGCGGTGGACGCGATGCTCGACGCCGTCGAAGGCGGGCCCCTCGCATCCGCGGCGACGGTCGACATGCGCCCGCTCAAAGCCGCCCTCAGGGCGAAGAGCGCGGCCATGGCCCGCGATTACTCAGCGGCGCTCTCGGAGCGGACCGCGGCGCAGCCGGGCCTCGCGCAGCCGGCGGCGGTCGCCGAGGCGCTGAGGGCCGCCATAGACGCGGTGCCGGACGCCGCGAAGGCACAGGCCCCCGCCGCCCGAGAGCTCGAGCGGCCGGACCCGCGAATGGGCGTCGCGACGCGCGGCCTCTCGCAGGTCCTCCTCGACAGGATGACGGCAGCCATGGCGGCGGTCTCGGCCCTCCTGCTAGCCGCCCTGGGCGCGCTGGGAGGGCGCAGCGCGCTCTCGCGAGTGTCGCGGGCGGGGACCTACCTCCTCGTGCCCTCGTTGATAGTGCTCGCCATAGGCGTGGCCCTGGCGATTCCCGGCGGCCTCATCTTTCAGAACATCTTTCCCCGTGGCTTCCAGGGCATGGTCGGCGGCTCGGCCGGGGCCCTGCTTCGGGCCTATCTGGCGAGCGTCCTCGGGCCGATTGCGCGCTCTTTCTTCATCACGGGCCTCGTCGGCGCGAGCCTCGGGGGAGTCCTATCCCAGGCCAGGCGCATGGGCGAGCCCAAGGAACTCGAATAGGTGCCGACAGCATCCGACGGCGCGATGGGCGAAGCCTCGAGCCTCCTACGCAACCTCGGCTTCCCCCTCCTCCAGGTCCACCATCCTTTCAACCACTTCGACTTCACGAGACCGGGCAGGCGCATACTCGTGATCGGGCCCATGGGCTCGGGCAAGACCGAATTCTCCGCGCGGATGTGGCGCGACAGCCTCGTCGCGAAAACAAAGACGGGCGCCGCGCGCGCCGCCACCCGCACGCACGGCGCGGACAGGCGCGACATCTTCGTAGTGCGTTCGAGCCTCGACGCCGCCCGCTTTCCCGACTACCCGGCAGACGCCCTCGCCTACCGAGGAGGCTATGAGCGCTGCGGCGACAGGATAGGTCAGGCCCGCGACTCCTTCGCCCTGGAGAGCCTCCTCGCCGAGAACCCGGGCGTGGGGACGTGGATCGTCGACGAGGCGGCCTTCTTCGACGAGCGCCTCGCCTACCTCATGAAGGACGAGTCGAGCCGCCGGGGCCTCGTCTTCGTATGCCCGACCCTGGTCCTCAATTTCCGGAAGGAGATATTCAACCAGACCGCCCGGCTCCTCCTCGAGATCGCGACGGACGTCTTCCCGCTGACCGCCTATTGCGAGCAGCGCGAGTGCCTGGCCGACTCGCTGTATACCTATCGCTACTACCTCGTCGACGGCTTCGAGTGCCCGGCCCCCTATTTCGACCCCCTCATAATAATCGGCGGCGACAGGACCAAGGAGGACGGCCGCGAGCCGAACTACTGCACGCGCTGCGACGAGCACCACTTCCTGCCGGGGAAGGAATATACTTTCTTCACGCTCAAGCCGATGGGAGAGACGGCCGCGCGCGGCGACCTCAAGCCCCTCCTTGCGGAGATGGCGGCCGTGGCCGGCGGCTCGGATAAGTCGCGCCTAGCGGCCAGCCTCCGATCGCGCCACCTGGAGTGCGCCGAGCCCTGCCCCGAGATGCTGGAGTCCCTGCGCCTGCCCTGCCTGGCCGAGCGCGAGCTCGCCTACCTCTACGCCGAGCAGAACCTGCTTTCGGCGGACCAGCTTCGCTCCGTCGTCGACGACATCGGCCTCGACCGCGACTACCTCATGCGCCGCCTGTCGGATAATAGACGGCCGATAGAGCTCTAGATAATCGTCCGTCCGATAGGCGGCGCTCAGCGGCCACGACGAAGCGTCCTCTCCATCCCAAGCGCTTCGTCGCCGCCTCCAGGGTCATGGGACCGGTCGACGCGGCGCCGAGTTGGGGGTCGCCGACGCGATAGACGTAGGAGCTGGAATCGACGACCCCGGTCCTGTCGGATGCTTTGGCGATCCGGACCACGGCCTTGGCCGCGCTCTTCGAGAGCCACGCGAACTCGAGCTCACCGGCGTTCCTGCCCGGCCCGAAATTGAGGCAGAAAAATCGCGGAATCGGCGGCTCTCGCGGTATCCGCAAAGGCCTCGGCACAAGTCCCGGCAAGAACGAGCGCGGCCGTCAGGATGCCTGCGATCGCGCCGTCAGCATTTCTCGAATTGATTGCCTTTTTCGCATCTCTCCTTGTTGTCGATCGTGGACATAGCCGGGTCGTGGCGTAAGGATTCGGTCATGGTTCGGTTAGAATATCGCGGGAATCGCGGTCCCGAAGATCGGCCTCGATGCGCGCATAGAATTTCGGCCCGATCGGGTAGAGGACGAGGAGGACTATTCCCGCCGCGAGGAAGGCACAGGGAACAATGGTCATGAGGAAGGTGATGCCGGTTATCGCGTTCCTGCCCTGAGCGGCTTTGGGCACGTAGCCGACGAGGTCGAGGGCGAGGCCCACGAGGAAGCCGGCGAGGGCCTGGGACAGCTTCAGTCCGAAGGTGTAGAAGCCGTAGAGAAAGCCTTCTTGCGCGATTCCGCTCTTCCAGCGCGAATACTCCACGGTGTCGGGTATCGTCGCCCAAGGGAAAAGGTAGATGGTCGAGACGCCGGTCCCGGCGATCGCGAGCATGGCGATGAAGAGGCTCGCGCTCGGCCTTCCGACCAGATAGGAAGCGCATAGCACCGCGATGACGAGGGCGGTGCCGGCGATGAAGGCCGAGCGCTTCCCGAAGCGGCGCGCCATGGCGAGCCAGAGAGGCACGGAGGCTACCGCGGCCCCGAAGAGCGCGATGAAGCCCAGAGGTATCAGTCTCTCCGCGCCGAGGACGTACTTGAAATAGTAGTTGATCGTCGAGGCGAGGATGTAATTGGCAACGGTGCAGAGAACGAGGGCGAGGGCGAGGAGTATGAAGGGGAGGTTGGCGAGCATCGCCTCGATGTTCTCGCGGAAGGATCGCGGCTTCCCGTCGCTTCCTTCCTCGCGCTCGAGGCTCGCCTTGTACGCCACGAGGATGAGGGCGGCGAGGATGGCGCCGAATGCGAACCCGACGGCGCGGAAGCCGGACAGCTCGTCGGGGAAAAGCGAGACGATGGGCTTTACCGCCGCGCCCGCGACGAGGGTGCCGATTATAGCAAAGCCCATCCGGTAGCCCGACAGGGAGGAGCGTTCCGCGGAGTCGCCCGTCATCGAGAAGGTAAGCGCCGAGTAGGGAATGTTGACGAACGCGAGGGCCGTGCAGAAGAGGAGGAAGCTCGCCAAGCCGTACACCGGCTTCCACGCGGGCGGGAGGGCCGGGCCGGCGAAGACGGCGAAAAAAGCGAGGCCGAAGGGTAGCGCGCCGAAGAGCAGGAAGGGGCGCTTGCGACCGCGCGCGCTCCTGGCGCCGTCGACGAGCTGCCCGACGAAGGGGTCGACGACGGCGTTCCACAGCTTGGCGACGAGGAAGACGGCGCCCGCGAAGGCGGGGGATAAGGCGAACACATCGGTGTAATAGTAGAGGAGGTAGAGAGTCGTCGCGTTGAGCGCTATATTAGTGCCGAAATCCCCGAGGCCGTAGCCGATCTTCCTGCCCGAGCCGAGTCTCGCATTTGTCGCCGCCATGGTTGGACTCCCTCGCAATATCGCTAGATGTAGGGCGCGGCGTCGAGGCTCTGCCGCCATGGCCTCGGCGTCCGGACGAGTTCCGGGAAAAAGAGCGCGCACTCGGCGACCGCGGAGAGTGCGCCGGTCAGCCTGTGCGAATTCGGGTAGCCGACGAAGAGGGAATCGTGGTCGTTCAGCACACGCTCCGCGGTCGCCAGGAAGGCCTTCGCGGCGGCGAGGACGTCGACCTCGCGATAGCCGCCCGAATTCCGGCTCGAACGCAGAGCGCAGTAGAGGCCGTCGAGGTCGATGCAATACGGGGTGTCGCCGTCCCATAGGCCGTTCCGGCGCTGGAGCCTGAGGGACTCGTCGACGACGCGCTCGGGATAGCGCCAGGCCCGCCCGAATCGCTCGTAGACGTAGAACATGTGGAAGGCACCGCCCATGTCGTGCTTGGTCGGCCTGGGAACGAGCCCGAACCTGTGGACGAGGCCCCTGCGCCAGAAGCCGCTCGCGGGATCGGCCTCCCGGTCGAGCCAGGCGAAGTACCAATCGAAAAAACGTTCCGGGGCGCCGCCCGTCATCGCCAGCGCGGCCGGGACCCCCGAGACGGCGTGCGATCCCGGCCAGACGATGGACCAGTAGGGCCCTCCTATCCACCGCTCCATCGAGGCCTCGTCGCGGAGGATGGTCCGGGCCCAGGCGAAGGGACGCGCGGGAGACCTGCCGAGGAGGGCGAGGGCGGCGGTCGCATAGGCCGTCGTATGCTCCCTCGAATGGCTCGTATGCGATTTCGCGTACCAGCCGTCCTTGCGCTGGAAGCGGTTGATGACGGCGGCCCACTCGTCCTTCTCCGCCTCGCTCAGGAACAGGTCCCCCATCGTGAACCGCGAGATGAGCATGTCGGTGGTCCCGTAGGAGCAGGTCGTGGCGCCCGGGAGATAGCCGAACTCGCCGACGCCGGCTCCGGCGGCGAATCGAGCCTCCCACTCGGGATAGAGCTCGATCTGGAATTTCGAGAAATCGTAGGTCTCAGGCATCGCCTTCCCCCCGAAAAAGCCCGCTCAGGGCGAAGTAGCCGAGCTTGGGGGTCCTGTCGGCCGATACCAGCCCCTTGAGGTTGTAGTTCGGCACGGGGTTCCCGGGAAACCATGTACAGCGGTAGTCGGCGAGTACCCAGGCCGAGACGCCCGCGACCCAGGGCCGAGAGCGGGCGATCTCCCAGTACCTGCGCAAAAGCTCGGCCTGATACTCCTCGGAGTAGGTCTTGCCCGGGGCGACGCGCTCGGCGATCCAGACACCGTCCGAGTCGTGCCTGCCGGGGGCGGCATCCGCGCCGAACTCGGAGACGATGACCGGCTTGCCGGGGAAGAGGGCGCGGACGCGGTCGAGGTGGCCGGCGGCCTCCGCGCTCTCGCCGTAGTACCATCCGGAATAGAGGTTGACGGATACGAGGTCCGTCGCCGCGCATCCGCGCCGCGCCGAGTCGAAGAGGGGCCTATCGTAGGTCTGCTCGCACATCGTAACGGGCCTCGAAGCGTCCAGAGCGCGGACGACCGACCTAAGCCACGCATACGCCTTCCGCCCCGCGCGGCCGAGGTCGTAGGTCTCGTTGCCAAGGCCCCACAGGATGACCGCCGGATTGTTGCGGTCCCGCTCGACGAGCTCGGCGAGCTCCCGCTGGCAAGCGAGGAGGTAGCGTCTGTCCAGGACCTGGCGGAGGCCGAAATCGCGCAGCGGGAAGCTCCGCAGGCCATCGCCCTGCGCGAACCAGTGGACGAAGCCCATGCCGGCCTGGTAGTTGGCTATCTCCTCGCCCAGGTACATCCCCGCGTCCCGCGCGGCGGCCACGGCGCGGGCATCATGCGGGTAGTGGGCCAACCGCGCGTAATTGGCTCCCAGGCCGCGCAGCAGGGCGATGTCTCGTGCCGTCGCCGCTTTGTCCTGAGTAGCCCCCAGCAGGGGATCGTCTTCATGCTTGCAGACGCCCTTGAGGAAGACGGGCTCCCCGTTTATCTCGAGTCGCTCGCCGCGCACCTCTACGCTCCGAATCCCCGTCTTGAAGTAGACCGCGTCCGTGCCGGCCGTCGAGGAGATCTTCAGGGAGCACTCGTAGAGGGCGGGAGACTCGCAGGAATAGAGCGAGGGAGACTCGATCGCGAATGAAAAAAAATGAGCGAGGATCTCGCGATCGGCCAGCCCGGAGGCCCGCCGCTCGCCCAAGGGCCGGCCGCCGGGACCGTGAAGGATGCAGGAGAGCTCGTAGGCCCCGGGCGAGTCCGAGGCACCTGCGCGGAACGCGTGTACAAGGACCTCGACACTGAGATCGGCTGACCCTGCCGCGAGGCGGCAGCTTGCGGCAGCCTTGAAGACGTAAGGGAAAGGAAGGATCTCGAGGCGGACGCCGCGGTAGACGCCTCCGTAGGCGAACCATCCCGGACGCATCCCCGGCCTATTCAGGGGCGGCAGGGAGCTCGGCGTCAAGCGGTCGTCGACTCGAAGGGCGATCGAGTTGACTCCGCTCCTGGCCGCAGGCCCGGCATCGAAGGCGAATGACGAGTAGCCCCCCTCCCGCGAACCCAGGCGCCGCCCGTTGAGCCATATCTCGCAGCGCATGAGTACCCCGTCGAAGACGAGGCGGGCCAGCCTGCCTCCCGCTATTCCCGGTATCTCGAAGTCGCGCGCGTACCAGGCGATCCCATGGTAATCGGCCCAGGGCGAAGAGGCGGCGTTGAAGGTCGAGGGCAGGTCGACGCATTGCCAATCGGCAGTATCGCTGACCTGCCAGCCATCTCGCAGACCCCGATCCTCGGGGTCTAGCCTGAAGCGCCAGGGGCCGTCCAGGACGATAGTATCTCGATCGCTCGAATCGAAAAAGCTTTGGCAGGGCAGGTCGTTCTCCCGCAGAAAGAGAATGCCCTCGGCTTCCTGGATCTCGAAGCCCTCGCCCTTCGCCCCGGAGCCGGGCGGGAGCCGCTCTAGGAGACCGATCGTCGATGGCGGAAAGCAGGCGACGACAAGCGAAGCTGCGCCTGCTAGTAGGAGGAGAGCCGCAAGCAAGAGAAGTATCGCTACTGCGCTCAAAGCTCCACTCCCATTCGCCTGTCCTCCCGGCCCAACCAAATCTATCATGAGTCGTGCCCAACTTGGGAAACGATTGCGATTAAGTTTGTCAGAGGCTTGACCAAGTTGGTCAACCGCCCCATCCAACTTGGTCAGTAGGCCCAACCAACTCGGTCAATTGTCGTGCCCAACCTGGTCATGATGGGCTAATAAGTGAACTTGTAACTATTTTTCACTGGTTAACTCCCGCGAAAGCACAATACAGGGAGGAAGAATTGCATGCGGCAGACATCGCCGGCCTTCATCAACCCTGTGCCAGCTCGAGCGCGCCGATGACGTCGCTGTCCTTCAGCTTTTCAGGGTCGCGATCAGCTCAAGCCTCCCCGCGCGCCAGAGAGGGAGGCCGCGACCGTGAGTAGGGCGAGCGCCATGGAAGTGACGATTATCGCTCTCATGCCCATCCTCCGCTCTTGCGACCCCGATTATAGGATCGATCGTCGGAAATGGTAAGCGCGACGACGACGGGCGGCTCGATCGGCGCAGGTCATTTGAGCGTGAAGCGGACGGGGTAGCGGTAGCGCACGGCCACGGCCTGCCCCGCGACCTTGGCCGGCACGCAGGTAATGCCGCTCAACGCGTTGACCGCCGCTTCGGCGAAGCCGTAGCCCGGGTCCTTAAGCACCGTGACCTTTCGGATCTTGCCGGTCTCGTCGATGAGGAGCTCCAGATAGACGGTGGCCTCGATCCCCTGCTTGGCTGCGAGAGGCGGATACTGGATCCTGGCCAGGAGCTCCTTCACGGGAAGGAGGGGGAGGTCGGTGATCTTGAATTGCGGGAGGTAATCCGGCTCCGCCGCCGCGCCGGGGGCCGTCGCCCCCGCGACTGCGGGGGCCGTCGGCGCCGTCATGCCGCCGCCGTTCGGAGCGGCTTGCCCGAGATCCTCCGGCAGTGCCGGCGGGGGATTCGGAGCGGGCGCCTGGGCGGCAGATGGAGCGGGGGCCGGCGCCGAAGCTGGGGCGGCTGCCGGGGCCGTCGCGGCGGGAGGAGCGACGAGGGGCTGCGCCTCGGCCCTCGGCGGCTCAGGCGGTTTCGCGGGCTCGGGCAGCAGTTCCTCGACGCTGACCAGGTCTATCGCCTTCGGCTCTTCGTGAGGTCGCCTCAGGTCGAGGCTAGCGGTGGAGACGATCGTGAGCGCCAGGGCTGCGTGGAAAAGTACCGAGCCCAGTATCGCGATCCTCTTGAGCCCGGCGTCCCGGATCCCGAGACCGGGCCCGAGGGCCCTCATCACTTGGGCATCTCCGTGATCATGCCCAGCTGCTCGACGCCCGAATCCTTGATGAGCGAGACCACCTTGATGAAATCGCCGTAGGCGACGCTCGAGTCGGATTTCAGAAAGATCGATTTGTTCTTGCGGTGGGCGTACACTTGCCTGAGCGTGTCGCCCAGCTCGCCTAGGGCGACCGGCCTCGAATTGACGTAGACCTGGAGGGACCTGTCGATGGTGACGGTGACGATCTCCTCGGAGACGTCCAGGGCCTGGGATTTGGCCCGGGGCAGGCTGACGGTGATCCCCTGCTGCCCCACCGAGGCCGTCACCATGAAGATTATGAGGAGGACCAGCATCACGTCGACGAGGGGTGTGACGTTGATCTGGGATATGGGCGAGCGATCCGAGCCCCGGCGATTCCCCGTGTCCATACCGGCCTCCCCTACTTCTTCGCGTTGAAGATTCTCTGGACGATGTTCAGGAAATCGTAGGAGAAGTTGTCGATCTCGCTGACCTGGCCCCGTATCCCGCCCTGGATGTAGTTGTACCCGATGACCGCCGGAATGGCCACCGCCAGGCCGATAGCCGTCGTGATAAGGGCTTCCGATATGCCGGGGGCCACTATATCCAGCGAGGTCGAGCCGGCGAGACCGATGTTGCGGAAGGCGATCATGATCCCCCACACCGTGCCGAAGAGGCCGATGAAGGGCGTCGTGGATCCCGTCGTGGCGAGGAACCCGATGTTCTTCTCCAGCCTGTCGGTCTCCTGCGTGGAGATCTTGCGGAGGCTGCGGCTGATGTTTTCGATCGCGTTCAGGTCCGTGCTCAGCCTGATCGTCCCCGCCTCGCCGGGATCCGCGCTGAGGAAATGCTCGGTCTCCCTATAGCCTTCCTTGAACAGCAGGGCGAGGGGGCTGTCCTTGAAGCGGTCGATCTCGCGATTGATGAGCGAGAACTCCTTGGTCTCCCAGAAGAAATCGAGAAAGACTCGGGTGTTCTTCCTGACCAGGTTGATCTGGACCAGTTTGTAGACGATGATGGCCCACGAGACGATCGAGAAGAAGACGAGGGCGGCCAGGACGACAAGGATGACGGGACTCATGTTCGACAGGTATTTGAGCATTGTATCTCCCCACGTGGACTAGCTGTAAAATAACCAACTTCAGCCGTCGGCTCAATCGAGGGACTTCGGATAAAGCCGGCGGCGCGGCCAACCTTAATAATAAAGTAATGGGAAAATAGGGGGGTCCGGTAATTCGCGGCCTTGCCGGGTGGTATTATCTGCGGGTGGTCAAGGCAAGAAGCCTCCTGTGCCTTCTGCTTCTCCTCGCAGCCTTCGGTGCCTCGGCCGAGGTCCTCGTGGTCGTCACCGACCAAGAGCTGGGCAGTCCCCTGGAAGGAGTGCAAATCCGGATCCAAGGATCCGACCAGTCTTTCACGACGGACGCGCAAGGCGAAGCCAGGCTTCCCCCGCCCCCCGAACAGGGAAGAGTCCTCCTCACGGCCAGTCTCCTCGGCTACAAGACCTTGAAGAAGGCTTTGGATCCCGGGCAGCAGAAGATAGTCCTCGAGATGGTCCTGGAAGGAGAGGTCCAGGGCCAGGAACTGGTGGTCGAGGCGGCGAAGCCCCAGGCGACCGACGCCCAGGGCGGATTATCCCAGGTCGTGACCAGCCAGGACATACAGGCGCAGACGATGGGAATAGTCGAGGATGCCATGTCGGCCATCAAGACCCTGCCGGGGGTCGGCTACACGGGAGCCTTCGATTCGAGGCCCTCGATCGACGGCGGGGATCCCAGCGAAACCGTGGCTACGCTGGATGGGGCCTACATTCTCGATCCCTACCAATGGGCGGGCACCTACACCATCTTCAACCCCGACATGGTGGACTCGATCAAGCTCTCCGACGGCATCATCGGCGCTCCCTACGGCCAAGTCATGTCGGGTCTCCTGGAGGTTACGTCCAAGACCCCCACCGACACGGACCGGCATATCGACTTCGGGTTCTCCACGACCGGCCTCGACCTGTTCTACCAGCAGGCTTTCGGCGGCCAGGCCGGTATCCTCCTCGGAGGAAAGGTCACCTGGATGGAGGTCCCCCTGGCCCTGATAGACCAGGGGAATCTGTTCAGCACCGATCCCTACATCCGAAACGGCACCGCGAAGCTCTATTGGAACCCCAGTCCCGACCTTAACTGGACCCTGAACGCCAATCTGGATACAGATGGAGTCGCCAGCAACGCAACGGGAAACTTCGTTTTCCACCTCTATGAGCAGGAAATCCTCGTCTCCTCCGCCCTCAAGGACCTGCTTGGCAAGAACCTCTTATGGAATCTGATGGTAAGCTACAACAGCCTGAATACGAGCCTGGGCTTCACCGCCCCCGACCGCTATGATACTTCGCTGATTCAAGATTCGAACCAGAGCCAGAACGAGTACCGCTACCAGGTCCGGACCAGCTTCGATTGGACCGCGACCAAGAGCCAGGTGATCAGCTACGGAGTGGACGAGATGCTGGAAAATTGGTCGGAGACCGATACGGGTACCACCTACCCTTTGGCTTCCGAGGGAAACTTCACGCCGAGCGTCGCCGACTCGAACTTGACTGGAAAGAATACTCTCACATCCGGAATATACATCGACGATAATTTCACTCTCGTACCCGACATCCTCACCGGAGAGGGAGGCCTGCGGGTCGATCACTCCGTCGTGTACGGCGGCGGCGAGGTCCTCCAAACCTATCCGGTCCTGAACCCTCGGATCAGGCTCACCTATACATTTCTCGAGGACAGGGGTCCGATAAAATCCATGGACGTCAACGGGGGGAGCGGACTTTATTCCCAATTCCCCGCCGACAACCGATACATGGATACCCAATTCGGGGTAATCAGCCTGAACCTCGGCCCGACCAGGGCCTGGTTCAATGTCGTCGGTCTCGACATCCTCGGGACAGGCGGGGAGACCCTGAACATCCAAGGCTACTACAAGTACTACCTGAACCGCTTCTACACGGCGACGGACGCTTCGGGCGGGGCAGCTCTCAAATACGATGGAACCGGCAACGCCTACGGCTTCGACTTGGGCTTGAAGAAGCAGAGCCAGTTCTGGGATTTCTCGCTCAGCTATTCCTTCAATATAACCCAGCTGTACAACCCCGGGGGAGAGGGGCCTGATGGCTCGGAGCTGGTCTCGACGAACTGGGCTTCCCCACTGGGTACTTGGTATTACCCCTCCTACGAAGTATTCCACACCATCTACCTGGACCTTACGATCAAGCCCAACGACGGTTTCTCCATCCTGACCCAGGGGAGCATCGCCTCGGGTACTCCGGACTCCACGGACGGCTGGACGAACTGGCAGTATCCGATTGACATCAAGCTGGACTGGCACGGATTCTATCCCATGTCCAAGGTCCGCTGGGAGTTCTACTTCGGCTGCGAGGACGTCTTCGCCCTCCTTTACTTCATTCGGTCGAACTCGGCGGCCTCCTTCGACCTCGGCTTCCCCATTCCTTCGGTGGGCTACAAATTGAGTTTCTAGGAAATTGGCGGATGAAAAGACTGCAGACGCTCGCTGGCTGCATCGGCCTCCTCCTCCTCGCGGCCTGCGCCACCGGCCCGAAGCCGATGGCGGAATTCAAGAGTCGGCCCGATTCGCCGAAGGTCGGCGCCAGGCCTTCGACCGACTCCGCCTTGGTCCTGAGGCTCAGCCCCGAAGAGAAGGGCGTATCCAAGGCGACGCTCTCGGGGGGGCCTCTGCAGGGCTCCGTCATCGCAGGCGAGGCGAGACGGGAAGGCGAGGCCTGGCGAATCGACCTGCTGCGGCTAACGTGGTTCAACAATTGGGCGAACGGCTGGACGGAAGCCTCGTTTCTCCTGGACGGGAGCGTTGTCATCAAGCCGGCGCCTACAGGCTGGATCCTCGCCGTCCAGAAAGCTCCCCAGCTGGATACGGTGGAATCGGCCTCGATTCGCTATTTCGACACCTACGTGAGGGACGAGAAAGGCTTGACGGAATTCTCTCATAGGTGGGACCGGATACAGGCTGTTGCCGGCGATTTATTGGGCCGATTCCCGGATGCCGCGATTATCCGAGACACACGGAACCTGAGAAGGTACCTCTTCCCCGAAATCTACGGCTACGATTCCCCTCCGAATCCGGGGCACGCGAAGGTCTCGACTCAGGGCTTCGCGTGGGACTCGGATTACACCAAGGAGCATTTCGCCGAACCCTTGAGGATATTGCGCGACAGCGGGACCTTGCTCAGGGACTACAAGGAGTCGCCGGGACTCTGGTCCCTGGCCCTGGCTTGGAAGGCGTTTTGGGGCCGAGCCGACCACCCCATGGCCTTGGCGGCGAAATAGCGCCGAAAGCTATTTGCCGACGACCAATATCGAAAGCGGGCCCTGCACCATCGGTCCGCGGCCTCCGTAGCCTCCCGACGACGCAGTCGCCGGCGAACCGTTCTCGGCGGCGATCAGGAATACCCTGTCCGTTCCGGCGTCCAGAGCCAGTGTCTTCGCGCCGACCACGGTCCGGACATTCTGCTCGACGGAAAAGCTCGTCGGACCATTCTCCTTTACCACCGTCAGCGTGCCGTCCCTTTGCGAGCTGAAGGCTTCCATTGTATGGGCATCGAAGACCGCGCCGTCGGTGCCTTGCCCGATGGGAAGCGCCGCCAGTATCCGTCCGTCCTCGGCGCTCAGGATCACCATCGCAGGCGGTTTACGGCAGGCTACGAAAAGGATCTGATGCTCTACGTCGATGGCCAGCCCCGCGCAGGCGCCGCCTCTGCCGGCGAGACTGTAACGGCCGCGAAGCGCCATCGACGCGGCGTCGACGACCGCGATTTCGCCCTTGTCCTCGAGATCGACGTAGATATGCCCCCGACCGTCGGTCGCGGCCTGCTCCGGCTCGCCGCCGAGATCGATCGTACCGGCGACGGTCCCGTCGGATGCGTCGATTACGGTAGCGTTCGGCGCCTTGTGGCTGAATATATAGACGCGATCGTCGAAGGGGTCGTAGAGAATGCCGTCGGGAGATCCGCCCACGTCGATAGTCTTGATCAGGGCGAGCGTCCCGGAATCCCACATCGCGACGGGCTTGCCGGTCGCGAATCCATGACGCGACACTGCGGAAACGGCGACGCCATGGGCGGCGACATGGGGAATCTCGCCGACCGGCTCGAGGGTGTCCAGGTTGAAAACGGAAATCCTGCCCGAGACGCCCAGACGCGGGATATACAGATTGCGCCCGGCTTCATCCGCATAGACGTAGTCGAAGCCGCCTTCGCCCCCCACTCGGGCGGTCCTCAGCACTCCGTACCGTCCCTCCGCGGCCGCGCCGCCGAGCGCGGCGGCCGCGATCGCCAGTACGCATGCCCACCGAAGTTCCCGCATCGAGGCTTTCTCCTAGCGTTCCCGCGCGAATTCGAAGCTGTTCCGCGTCAACCCGTCGGTCACCTGCAGGTTCCCAGATTCGAGGCGACGGAATGTATACGAAAGACCGAGGCCGGAATCGAAGGCGATGTCGACCCGGTCGCCGGTCACCTTGTACTTTCCGTTCTGATAGGCCCCTGCCATGCCGAGATCGATTTGGGTGCAGCTTCCGTCGGCGTCGAACATATAGACGAGCTTATCGCTCTTCCAGGTGCCGACCAGGGAAACCGGCGCGCCTTTCGATGCGCACGAAACGGCGGCGAGCGCCGCGCAGAAAAGGATCGCTATCGTACTTCGACGCATTCCGGTCATCTCATCCTCCCGCGGATTCTCAGAACGCGAAGCCCACCTCGAACGAGAAATAGTTATTGACGCTCGTCTGGCCCGCAATGCAGCCGTCGTTGGCGATGTACTCGAAAGTGTAGCCGAAGCTGGCGTTGAGCGTCCCGATATTCTCGATGCGCTTCGTGTAATCGACGGAGAGGCCGGCTTGGGCGGTGATCTGGAGCACCGACTGCGTCAGGAAGCGCAGGTACATGGGCCAGGTGCCGGTCGGGTAGTTGCCCTGGAATACCCACGCGGTGGTGCCATTCCCCAAATTGATGACGCCGGGATCCCCAAGGTCGCCCGAGGCGTCGCCGCTCGCGCTCGTCGAGGCGTCGTAGCCGTTCACTCCCGCCGAGTCGTTGCCGTGGCGTATGAGACGGAGAATACCCGAGATTTGGGCTCCATCCACAGTCCTCGACTTCGCCTGGAGGGTGATCCTGTCGGAGTTGGGATCGAGATCGGGGCCGATGTTCTGGCCCGCGTTCGTGTAGGCGTTGGCTCCGTAGTAGGGATTGCCGGAGGAGTCCGAGCCGGCCTGCCCGTATTCGTAGGTGTACATGTAGGGGAGGACGGCCGTGTAGTCGAGGGAGACGCGCTGCACGATAGGCGACTGGGGCGCCCAGGAGAGACTGGCCTGGGCGGCGAGCTTCCATTTGGTGTCCCAGGTACCGCCGAGTATTCCGGAGAAATTGATGTCGTCGACATAGCCCACCAAGTCGAACTTCATCGAATCCGGGAGGTAGACGCTCGCCGAAAGCCCCGCATGGGCCTTGTCGGTGTAGTTCGAAAAAGAGTGGGAGATGAAGTATTCCGACAGGGGGATGAAGTAGAGGGGCTCGATACGGTCGGTCCAGACGATGGATTCGAATGCCCCGAGCTCGAGCCAGCCGTTCGGCGCCCAATTCAGGCCGTGGATCATGAGGTACTTCCCGCTGTTGAAGCCGACAGGGTTGCCCTGTCTGTCCAGGACGCCCGTGGACGCCGCAAAGCCCTGCTCGAGCATGAAGAAGCCGAAGTCCATCGTCAGCGAGGGGCTGCGCCACGAGAAGGTCAACTGTCCCGACTCGGGCGATTGCGGTCCTATGACGATGCCGTCGTCGAAGATGGGCCCCCAGGAGCCGCGCATGTAGCCGGCCTGGATGCCGAGGTCCGCGTTCCCGTAGGACAGGTCGCTCACGAGGTCCTGTAACACTTCGGTGGAGCTTCCCAGGCCGGAGCCGGAACCGTAGAGGAGATCGCGGTCGTAGTACATGCCATAGGGGTTGAGCGTCGTTACATTCTCGCCTTTGGCGAGCCATACATCCATGCGGGCCGAGATTCCGAGATTATCTCCGACGATCGTGTTTACCGAGGCGCCAGGAGCCGCCAGGACCGCCTTCGAGGTCCCCGAGGACGAGGACAGGACCGCATCCGCGCGGACGTCCGCGCGCGGATGGACGGCGTGGTCCCCGAGGATGTCGATGTAGCGCTGCGCCTCCTCGATGTCGGCCGTCTCTCCGGTCGCGACGACTTCCTTCAGGAGGCCGAGAGTCATGGTCATCGTGTAGGGTCTGAGGCGGGGCAGGTTCTTTAGGAGGCCCTTCGTGGCCCAAGCGTCGATATCAGCGTAAAGTGGGTCGTTCGGATCGACGAGAGTCGTCTGAGCCGCGAGGGGAAGGGCGAGCAGGAATCCGGCGACGGCGACAGCGTAAAGGCGCCTGGCTGATGCATGTTTCATGGCCTGAGGATATCCCAATCGCCGATCAAAAAAAAAGAGGGCAATCGGATCCGTCAGCGCAGGAAAGGCAGGCGATCTTTCAGCATGGCGTATCCGGCGAAGGCGACGAAATCCAATATGGCATGGGCGACGATCAGGGGCCCGACCCGCTTGAAGCGAACGAAGAACAGCGCGAACGCGATCCCCATGACCAGGTTGCCGATGAATCCTCCGAAGCCCTGGTAGAGATGGTAGCTTCCCCGCAGCAGGGCGCCGGCCATCACGACGGCCGGCAATGGCCACTCGATCTCGCGAAGCCTGGTCATCAGGTATCCGACGACGACGACTTCTTCCAGCAGCGCGTTCTGGATCGCGGAGAGAAGGAGGACCGGCACGGTCCACCAGACCGCGGGAAGCGCCTCCGGGATCACCGAGGTGTCGATGCCCAGCGCCCTCGACGCGAAGTAGAACGCGAGCCCCGGAATTCCGACGAGGGCCGCGAGCGCCGCCCCTGACGCCGCGTCGAAGCCGAGCCTCCGAGATCGGAGGCCTATCGGGTCCGAGCTCGTTCCTCCATCCCGGCCGAGCAGATGAATCGCCAGCAAGGCAGGGACCGTTCCGAAGATAATCCCCGCCAGTTGAAATGACAGGTCCAGCCACGGACGGCCCGATGCCTGCGAGGGGTTGAGGGTGGTCGACTGCGCCGATAGGGGCTTGCCGGCGGTGAGCTTCCCGGCGAGGTCCACTATCGAGTAGACGGCGCTCTGCCCTAAAGAGACGCCGAGCACGAGCAGGATCTCGGCTCGAATCGCGCGGTTCTTTCGAATCGTATATCCTTTAATCCGACGCCTTCTTCAGCGCCAGATACGCGGCGGTTCCCTTGAGCCCATCGTTGAATCGGGCCCGATCGAAAGCAGTCCTTCCGGTATTGTCCTTCAGCCTCGCGTCGGCGCCCGCCGCGAGGAGGGCGAGGATCACCTCCGGATTGTCGTTCGAATCGGCGGCGCAGATCAGCGCGGTCCATCCGTCGGCCCGAGCGTTGATCTGAGCCCCATGATTCACGAGCGTCGCAATCACTTCCGGGTTCGTGTTGTTCGCCGCGGCGCACATCAAGGGAGTCGAGCCGTCGTCGGCCCGGGAGTCGATCTTCGCTCCGGAGTCCAGGAGGGCTGCGATCGCGCCGGGATTCCGGTTGTACCGGGCCGCGTACATCAAGGGAGTCCAGCCGTTCACGGCGTCCCGGGCGTTCACGTCCGCTCCCTGGTTCACGGCGTTCTTGATGTCCTGGGGGGTCCCACCTTCGACCAGCTCGACGAAATCCGCGGTCTGCGCGCTCGCCGAGGCCCAGGCCAGGGAGAACGCGATAGCCGCTACGATTTGGATAATCTTTTTCATATTCCCTCCATCGCTAATATACCCAGGGAAGAGCCCGCCGCGAAAAGTCCGCGAAGGGTTCGACGAAACGATGGATCGTCGGCAATCGAAGTGGATTCAGGCGAGGATATCGATCCCGCTCGGCTCGGGATTGCGGGTGATCGAGAAAAAGCGCCGCGGGCGGTTAGGGCCGCAATAATGGTCCCCGGCGGGCTGAGCGGCGGGATCGGGCGCTTTACTCCCTCTCCCGGTATCCGAGAGTCTGGCCGAAGAGCACGCGCTGGTCCGCGCGCAGCTTCAGCGTCTTGGAGAGCTCCGCTTTATTGCAGTTGTGAAACCATGCGGCAAGGCCCTGCGATGCGGCGAACAGGTAGACATTGCCCGCGATGAGACCCGTGTCGACATAGTAATACGCTTTCTGCGTCTCGAGGTCGGTCAGACCCGGTTCCTGATATCCGGCCTTGCCGAATTTCGCGATATCGACCACGTAGATGAGGCGGACGGGCGCCTGGGCCCCCATCTGCCCCTGCCCCTTTCCGAGGGCCAAGACCCTGAAGTCCCCCGCCGCCACGGGCGAGAGCCTGTGCGGGATCGGCTCGTAGAGGTAGATGCCTTCCTTCAGCGCGACATAGACGTCGATCTCCTGGGAATTGCTGGCCGAGGCCGCGGTTATTCCCGGAATGTCGAAGGGCCCCTTCGCCCGGTTCACCCCGGTGGCCGACCAAAGGAGGTTCGACAGCATCTGCGCGGAGAGCTTCCTGTCGCCGATGGATCGGGTCGTCCTTCTTCCCCGAAGCGCCGCGAATACCGATTTGTCGCGGCCGAGCGTGGGCTTCGGTAGTCCGATGGCCTGCAGCTCGCCCAGGCCTTCAGTCGTCTTAGCCATTCGATCTCCTCCTTAAGGAAGCTTCAGCAATCGTTCCGCGTTCCCATGCGCTATCTTCTCGAGATCAGTGCCGGGAATCGGAGCGGAGTCGAGCAAGGCACGACCCGCGGCGTTGGGGCTATAAGGATAATCCACGGCGAAGAGGATGCGGTCGGCGCCGAGGACCGACAGCGCGCATAGAAGAGGCGGCACCGTGAAATACCCGCTCGTCGTTATATAGAAGTTAGTGCGGAAATAGTCGCTTACCCTACGCTGCAGATGGGGGGCCGCTCGGCTCAAGAGGATGTCGGAGCGGGCGAGGCAGTAAGGGATGAATTCGCCCATGTGGCCGGTAATGATCTGCAGTTTCGGGAAGCGGTCGAACACGCCGGCCACGATCAGCCTGAGGCTATGAAGCCCCATTTCCGCGTGCCAGCCGAATCCGCTGATGGAGAGGGCGCGGGCGACACCCTCGGGAAGGCCGCCGTAATATGCCTTGTAGACCTGGCTGGGAGGGGGCGCCGGATGGAGATAGATCGGGGCGCCGAGCCTCTCGGCGGCGGCCAATACCGGCTCGAAACGCGGATTGTCGAGGAACTGCCCCTCGGTGGTCCCGTCGATCATGGCTCCGACGAGACCGAGCTTCGCGACGCATCGCTCGAGCTCGACGGCGGCGCCTTCCGGGTCCTGCAGCGACAGCGCGGCGAAGCCGGCGAAGCGACTCGGCCGGCGACGCACTACCTCGGCGAGGATGTCGTTCGAGCGCCGCGCGAGATCGCCCGCGCCGGCTGCGCCCGATCCGGCCGCCGCGTCGACGGCGGTGAGAGAGAGCACCTGCATGTGGATGCCGGCGGCGTCCATCTCGGCGAGCCGCCCTTCGCCCAGGTCCGCCAGCTTCTTGCCGACTTCGGCCATATATTGCCCGACGGGCCCCGCGATCGGAACGTTCGCGACGGTAGTCGCGTTCGCGACGGTAGTCGCGTTCGCGATCGAAAAGTGTTCTTCGACGGCTATCGTCCTCATGCCGATCCTCCTCGCTGCCCGAACTTGTTGCGATGGACGAAGTCTTCGATATCGCGCCGAACACGCAAATAATCGCCCGACGGAGGGGAGGCGATGGGATAGCCCAGGCGGATCGCATAGACGAGGACGAGAGATTCGGGGATTCCCAGAATCCGCTTGACTTCCTTCTCGACGCCGGCCGCCGCGTAGGAGCTGACGACGTGGAATCCGATTCCCAGGGACGCGGCCATGAGCCACATGTTCTCAGTCGCGCAACCGAGGCTGATGACGCCCAGGAAGTCGCCTTCGGAGCCGGGAGCCCTCCTTTTCGGGTCGTACGCGATGAAGAGCATCGTCGGGCTCGTCGGCAGCGGCCTGGCCGCGGCGTCCAATTCGGCCGCGGTGGCTTTCGGATCGCTCCAGGCGGGAGGGAATCTCGTCGCCAGGACCCCGACCTTCTTCCTTTTCAATTCCTCTTCGGTGAACGACAGCTGCGCCCGGTTCTCCCTGATGAAGTCCATGGAGAGGGGATTCTTCAGTCTCGTCAATGCTTCGAGCATCTTCGGATCGTCCACCGCGATGATCTCGAAATTCTGCATATTATGGGCCGTAGGGGCCCAGCGTCCGGCCTCGATGATGCTCCGTAGGTCGGCCGCCGCCACGGGTCGCTTGGGATCGAAAGGGCCCCTCGCGGATTGCCTGCCCTGGATCAGCTTGAGAATGTCTGCCATGGCCATAACCCTCCTTCGCACGAGCGTCACATCTTCAGGACCGACCGGAAATGCACCTTCGCCGTCATCATCTTCTCGTAGGCGAGGGCCGCCTGTTCGAGGGGGAAGACCTCGACCATGGGGACAATGCTGGCGAGGATGCTGAAATCGATGGCGTCCCCGACCTCCCCGGCCCCCGATCCGACGATAGATCGCCCGCCGCCGATGAGCATTCCGGGCGCGACCTGGAGCATATCCCGAGAGGCGCCGACGATGACCGCCTGTCCGTTGCGCCCCAGAGCGCCGACGAGCTCGGAGACGGCCTTCGCGTTGGGGGCGGTGCACAGGATCACCTTCGCCCCGCCAAGGCGCCGCAATTCCTTCACGGCGTCGGTCGAATCCGTATCGATGTACAGGTGCGCGCCCAGCTTGAGGGCCAGCTCTTCCTTGTCCCTACCACGGGACAGGGCCACCGTCCTGAACCCCATCTTCACCGCGAATTGCAAACCCAGATGCCCGAGGCCGCCGAGGCCTTGGACGGCCACGAGGTCGCCCGGCTTGGCCGCGCTGTTCCGCAAGGCTCCGAAGGTGGTCCGTCCCGCGCACAGGAGAGGGGCCCCCGCGACCGGATCGAGCTCGGCCGGAATGGGGAGGGGAACCTCCGAGCGGGCCACCATGTACTCGGCATAGCCGCCGTCGGTCGAGATGGCCGTGGTCATCGAGCTCTCGCAGGCCCAGAATTCTCCTCGCCTGCAGGCGGCGCACTTGCCGCAATGCCCCCCGTGCCAGCCCACGCCAACCCTTTCGCCGATCCTGAAATCGCCCGTCGCCGGTCCCAGCTTCGCTATTGTCCCGATCACTTCGTGTCCGGGAATCCTGGGATACGTGATCCCGGGGAATGTCCCGTCCTTGACGATGGCGTCGCCGTGGCAGACCCCGCAGGCTTCCACCTTGATCAGGACCTCCCCCTCTTTCGGCTGGGGAATCTCCCTCCGCACGAGCTCAAAGTCGCCGCCCGGCCTGCCCACCTGCACCGCTCTCATCGACGCCATCTATTTCTCCTCCTGCCTTCGAGCGTAGATCGATCCATCCATGCGGGACCGTCTACCACCGGCCGTTCATCTGTCGAAAGCCTTCGTCCAGTTCTTCCCTGGACGCCTTGATGGACCGCAGGGTCGACCCGTACCCGATCTCGAAGACGTCGTCGGCCAGGCCCTTCATCACCGCGGACACGAACTCTCCTGGCTGGAGGTCCGCCTTGAATCCGCTGCCCCTCTTCGCCCTTCCTTCCTGATTCAGCTCGCTGTCGACGGCGGGCGGGACGACTTCGAACACCTTGATGCCGAGGTCCCTCACCTGGTGCCTGAGGGCCATCGAGAAGGCGTGAATACCCGCCTTCGTCGCGCTGTACACCGGCATCCTCGCCGCCGGCACGAAGCCGAGTCCCGACGAGACATTGACGATGGCCGCGTCGTTCTTCCCGGCGATATGGGGAACGAGCAGGCCGGACAGGACGATCGGGGCTTCGAGGTTCACGGCGATCTCGTTCGATCCGGCCAAGTACTCCGCGATACCCTTCGTAAAGTCGATGTCCCGTTGGATTCCCGCGTTGTTTATCAGGATATTGAGTTCTTTAAAATTCAGCGTCGCCCATTCGACCAGCGAATTCCGATCCTTCGCGTCGGCGACGTCGCACACTCTGATCCGGAGGGCCGGATGCATCCTCTGCGCCTCCTGGAGCCTTTGCTTCCTCCGCGAGCAGATGAGCACTTCGTTACCCAGCTCCAGGAAGGCCTCGGCCATCGCATAGCCGATACCCGTCGCCCCGCCGGTGATCAGAACGGTGTTGCCGGAGTTTTTCATGGGTGGCCTCCTCCTTCACTGCTTCGAGCGAAACATGTTCGTGGCATTCGAGAAGTATCTGTCGAACACCTTGTACACCGTGGCGATGTCGTCTTTCGATACGCCGACCGTGACGATATTGGCCCATTCGACCAGGACCTTTTGAATCAGCTCGGAGGTATCCCTTCCCTTCGCCGTCAACGAGACCAGATAGGAGCGCGAATCTCGCGGATCGACTTCCCTAGTGACGTAGCCAAGGTCGATCAGGCGGGCGACCGCCCGGGTCGTATGGCCGTTGTCGACCAGGACCGCCCGACTCAATTCCTGCATCGACACATGGTCGTTCTCGGACAGCTCGAGGATGTAATAGAACAAGCCGCTGCTCAGCCCTACGCCCTTCAGCCTCCCATTGATGAAGGCTTGGGCCATTCGGACGACTTTATTGATTACTAGATTCGGCTCGCCAATCATCCGGCAGAACTTCCTTAGGTATTGCTTGACTCATCAAGTATAGTATCTTTTTTACTTGATAAGTCAAGCAATAAATCCTTAAGAATCCTCGCTCGACCGGATCGGCGAGCCTCAACCGCCGAAGGTAGCCGCGGTTTCCTTCAGGAGTTCGCGAATCGGCAGCCCCTGAGGGCACATGCCTTCGCACTGGCCGCACTCGATGCAGGCGCCGGGCTTGCCCGCGACCCTGGTGTAGCCGGTGAGCCACGGATCCTTCGTGCCCCACATCGAAGCCGCGTTGAGGGCCGCCAGGAGCTCGGGAATCTCCACGCCCTGCGGGCAGGGCTGGCAGTAGCGGCAGGCGCTGCAGTCGGCCTTCATTCTCGCCCGCATGGCGACCCGCGCGGCGTCGTACACCTTGAGGTGCTCGGCGGTGAGGGCATCGGGAAGGGCCGCGGCGGCGACCCGCAGGTTCTCTTCCAGCTGGGCGGGATCGTTCATGCCGGACAGGAGGAGGCTGACGCCGCTCTCGTTCCATACGTAGCGCAAGGCCCACTCGGCGGGACTCCAGGCCTCGGTTCGCCCGTCGAAGACGGCCTTCATTTCGGGCGGCAGGTTCCCGGCCAGGCGGCCGCCCTTCAGCGGCTCCATCACCACGACGCCGATGCCTTTCTCGGCGGCGTAGCGCAGGCCCGAATAGCCCGCCTGGTAGTCGGTATCCATGTAGTTGTATTGAAGCTGGCCGAAGGCCCAGCCTTCGTACTCGTCGATGATGCGCGGGAAGTCCTCCTTCCGTCCGTGGAAGGAGAAGGCCGGAAAGCGGATCAGGCCGCGCGCCCTGGCGCCGTCGAGGAACTCCCGCACGCCGAGATCCCGCATCCTGTCCCAGGACTCTCCGTCGAGTCCATGTACGAGGTAGAAGTCGACGTGATCGGTCCGCAGCCGCTTGAGCTGCTGCTCGAGGAAGCGGTCCATGTCCTCCCGAGCACGGATGATCTGCTGCGGCAGTTTCGTCGCGAGCCGGACCCGCTCTCGCCAGCCGCCCGAAAGCGCGCGCCCGACGAAGGGCTCGCTCTGTCCGGCCTGTCCGAAGGTAGTGGCGTGGTAGAACCACGCGGTGTCGACGTAATTTACGCCCGCCTCGATCGCGTCTCGAAGGAGCCGCGTGGCGGCCGCCTCGTCGATCTTGTCCGGCGCGCCTGAGGTGGGCAGCCGCATGCAGCCGAAACCCAGGGCCGAGACTTCGATGCCCGTGCGCCCTAGAACGCGATAATTCATCATGAGGTCTCCATTCTAGCTTTTCGCCCAAAGCCGAGTGCCGAGCGCCTGCTCCAATTGAAGCTGGCTCAGGAGCTCCCGGTAGGTGGCGCTAAGGTTGTTGAGCTTCGCGAGCTCCAGCGAGGTCTGGGAGTCCAGGTACTCAAGGTTCGTGCCCACGCCGATGTCGTATTGGACCTTGGCCATGTTGAGGGCCTCCTGCGCCTGGTCGAGCTGGGCCAGAGAATTGTCGGTCTGCTCGTGGCTCGATTCCACGTCCTGGAGGGCCTGGAGCACCTGGGTCGTCACGGTCCGCCTGAGCGCGTCCGTGCCGCTGCGCGCTGCCGCGAGCTTGGCGTCGGCTTCCGCGCTGCGCCGCTCGGTGAGCAGGCCGTCGAAGACAGGGACGCTGACCATGAGGCCGAAATCCCAGTTGAAGAGAAGGCTGTTGATGTCGGTGTTGGTGAAGGTAAGAATTCCGTTCTTGAAGCCGGCCTCGAACTGCGTGGAGATCGTAGGCATGTGCCCGAGCTTCGCGAGGCTCAAGGCCAGCTGGGCCTGCTTCTCGGAGGAGAGGGACTGCGCGAGGTCGGGCCGCTGGTCCATCGCGGCGGAAAGGGCGGCCTGCGGATCGCTCGGGACCGTCGCGAGCGAAAAATCGCCCCGGATGTCGAAGTCCTCGGCCGGCCCGAGGCCCATGAGCTCCTTCAGCGCGATCCGCTGCTTCTCGTACTGGCCCATGGCGTCTATGCGCTGGCTCTTCACCGACGCGAGCCGCACCTGGGTGGTCAGGACATCGTAGTGGGTCGAGGAGCCGGTCTCCTCGCGCTTTTCGGTATCCTGGAGGTGCTGATCGAGGGTGGCGAGCTGCTCGTCGAGGACCTTTATCTCCGCCCTGAGGAAGAGGGCCGAATCGAAGACCTGGGCCGTCTGGAAGGCTATGCTCGTCTTGATCTGGTCGATGCCGATGCCCGCGGCGTCCACGCCGGTCTCCGCGAGCTTGACTTGGAGCTCGCGCTTGCCGAAGTCGTAGATGAGCTCGCTGGCCCCGGCATGGAAATCCAACACGTTCTGTGGCGCCAAGGCGGCTTGGAGGAGCCCTATAGGCGGCCCGAGGGGAAGAGCAATCCCCTCCTGCGGCTCGAGGTAGACGTAGGAGCCCACGGCGGACACGTTGGGCAGGTAGGCGCTCTTGGCCTGCTCTTCCTTGGCCCGGGCGGCCGCGACGCTAGATTCGGCCTGGAGGATCAGAGGCTGGTTCGACACCGCCTTGGCTATCGCTTCGTCGACGCTTAAGGCGGGAACCGGCGCGGGAGCTGCCGCGCTCTGCGCTCCGGCGAGCCCGATAGCGGCAACGATGGCCGTCAGCGCTATCAAAGTCTTCAGTTGCATCAGGTACCTCGTAGAATCAGCAGGATTAGTTTAGTCGACCATCACCGGTCTCGGCCCGCCGGCCCGCCGGTGGCTTTCCTTAAGAAGGAGGACCGGGATGACGGCGGCGGCCGTCACCAGCGCGGCGATCGTGAACACGTCGCCCACCGCGGCGACGAAGGCCAGCTTCCCGAGCCGCTCCATGAGGAGGGCCTGGGACTTGGATATCGCCGAGCCCGCGGTTCCTCCGGTGGAATCGATCGCGAAGCGCGAGAGCCGCGCCATGACTTCGTTGAAGCTCGGGGAATAGAGGCTCACCGCCTGGCCGAGCGAGCCGATGTGGAACTTGACCCGCGTGGTGAGCATGGTGCCGAAGAGGGCGATGCCGAAGCTGCCCCCGATCTGCCTCAGGATGTTGGTGAGTCCCGAGGCCTGCGCCATCTTCCGCTGCGGGATCCGGGATATCGATACCGCCGAAAGGGGCGCGAAAATGAAGCCCATGCCGAAGCCGCGCATACAGATGGGGATCATGACCTGCTCTATCTCGGAGAAGAGCGAGAGGTACCTGTTGACGAAGAGGCTCGCGGCCATCAGCAGGAGGCCGAACATAATCGGTACTCGGGCGCCGATGCGGTCGTTGATGGCTCCCGCGATGGGCGCGGAGACGGCGGTGAGCACTCCCATGGGAAGGAAGACCATGCCCGCCTGCAGCGGCGTGTAGCCGAGGGAGGACTGCAGGTAGAGCGGGAGGAGGAAGGTCGAGCCGAACATCCCGAGCCCGAAGATGAAGAGCACGATGTTGCCCAGGGCAAAGTCGCGGTCCTTGTAGAGGCTCAGGTCGATGAGCGGGTGCTCGGTCCATGATTCGACGACGAGGAAGGCGACGAGGCCGACGATCGAAGCGCCGAAGCAGCATAGGATGAAGTCCGAAGTCCAGCCGTCGGTGTTCCACGCCGCGTTGCCGTCGGCAAGGGCCAGGTTGAGGCCGCAGAGGAAGACGGTCATGGCGATCAGCCCGAGGAGGTCGAAGGAGCGGCTCTTCTCGCTCTTGTGCTCGCGCAGGACGATGAAGCCTACCAGCAGGGCCAGGATTCCGACCGGCACGTTGACGTCGAAGATGGTATGCCACGAGTAGTTGTCGATCAGATAGCCCCCGATCGTGGGCCCGAGCGAAGCGGAAGCCGCCGAGGAGATGGACCAGAATCCCAGGGCGACGCCGCGCTTCTCCGGAGGGAACTCGCGAGTTATCAGCGTCATGCCCACGGGCATGATGACGCCCGCGCCCAGGGCCTGGAGGACCCGGAAGAAGATCAGGCTCGACATGTCCCACGAGAGACTGCAGAGGAAGGATCCGAGCGTGAAGATGAAAACTCCGGCCAGGAAGGTAGCTTTGTAGCCCATGTGGTCGGCGAGCCAGCCCGAGGCGGGCAGCATCACGCCGAAGGCCAGCATATAGGCCGTGAGGACCCACTCGGTGATATCGGTCGAGACCCCGAAGGCGACCGTGAGCTTGTTGAGCGCGACGTTCACGATGGTCGAGTCGAGAACACCCATGAATGTGGCGATGCAGGTCGCGACGAGCACAAGCCAAGGATAGCTCGCGTGCCCCGGCTGGAGCGAAGGCGTCGAGTCTACCAGCCTGCCGCGTAACCTGGAAAGACCAGAAAACATAAGGCTACCTCGCGCCGGTCACGACGCGCACTTCGGCCGACAATCCCGGCACGAGAAGCGGATCGGCCTTCGGGTCGACCGCGCCGGGGGGATCGGATAGGACGATCTTCACCGGAACCCGCTGGGTGACCTTGGTGAAGTTGCCCGTCGCATTGTCGGGCGGGATGAGGGCGAATTCGGAGGCGGTCGCCGTTCCGATGCTCTCGACTTTCCCGGCGAAGCGATGGCCGGGGAAGGCGTCCACCTCGACGGTCGCCGGGTCGCCGGGCTTGAGGGAGCGGATCTGGGTCTCCTTGAAGTTCGCCTCGACCCAGAGACTGTTGAGGTCGTAGAGCGTATAGATCGGCTGGGCGGGCTGCACGATGTTTCCCGGCATGGTCCACTTCTTGGCGACGACGCCGTCGATGGGCGATTGTATGATCATATGAGACAGGTTGGTCTCGACCGTCACGTACTGCGCCTCGGCCATCTTCTGTTGGGCGAGCGCGATCTTGCACTGCGTCTGGGCCGACGAGAACGCTATCGCGAGGTGATCGTACTGCTCCTGGGGGATGATCTTGGCCTTCAGCTGGGCGGTCGCCCGGTCCAGATCGCTCTGCGCCTGGTCCAGCTTGACCTGTGCCAGGTCCACGTTCTGGGCGGCGAACTCCTTGTTCGCGATCGCCTGGCTCTCCTGGGCCCTGAGGGTGAGATCGTCTAGCTTGACCAGGGTCTGTCCCTTGGTGACATGGTCCTGCTCCTCGACGGTCAAGGTCGTTATCTGGCCCAGGGTCTGGGCGCTGAGAACGATCTGATCGCCGCGGATCGCGGCGTCGTCCGTAAACTGCGTTCCGCCGGGCGTGAACAGGAAGTAGGCCCCGACCGCGGCGGCCACGAGGACGAGGATGAGGACGACCCTCCCCCTCCCCCTCTTCTTCGGGTCTTTGCCTTGGCTATTTTCCATGGCCGCCGCCTCTTGAGCGGTGTTCCTAATGTCCGACATGTCGATCCTCCGTCCTTATTTGCGTTCGATCTCTCTAAACGTGGTTACGACCGCTTCCAGACCCCGCCTCAGGGCCGCCAAGTCCTCGGTGTCGATATCGCGAAGCTGCGCGCTCGGCCAGTTCTGCGGACCGACGAGCTTCTCGAGCAGGGTCCGGCCCCCCCGCGAAAGCCGGATCATCGCCCTGCGCCGGTCCGAGGGATCCTCGGTGCGCTCGACGAAGCCGGCCTGCACCAGTCGCTCGACCAGGTAGCTGGCGGTCGATTCGCCCACCCCGAGATGCTCGGCGATGCAGCCTACCGTCGAGGAGACGGATTGCGACACGACGACCAGCATCTTGAATTGGGGCAAGGTGAGCTGGAGATCCATCCAGGCCGAAGTCGTCGATCTTCCGCGCGCTTTCCACACTTCATGGAAGAGATCGACGATCTCGTCCACGAGGGAATCGAGGTCCTTCGCCTGGTCGCTGGAAGACATGAAACAAAGATGCCTAAATATGATCGATGATGTCAATATATTTGAGGCATTTAATTAAATTGAGCTTACAAGTATAAAACCGTCCCGTCGAAGGCACTAGGACGACAGCTCCCGCTCCGCCTCTGCCATAAAGGCGGAAAGGCTCGCGGCGTCGGGGAAGACCGCCCGGAACGAGGCAGGCCCACCCCCGCCCTTGCCGCCCGCCAGCGCGAGACAGGGCTTTAGCTTCTCTCCGAGCCTCGCCTGGGGCCTGGGTGAAAGGACCTGGACCGTCAGATCCGGCAGCGAGGCGAGCAGAACATCGAGGCCGACGGCGGCAAAAGCCTTGGCCGACAGGATGAGGGAATCCGCCGACCTGTCCTCGTAGCGCCGTACGGCGAGGCGGGGCGCCCCGCGCGGGGCGCCTGAATCGGGCGCTCGCGCCTCCGGCGCCGCCGCGGCCTCCGCGGCGGCGCGCTCGCGCTCGAGGGCCCCCACGGCAAGCTCGAGGCCTTTGCGCCGCTCCGCCTCCCGCGCCGCCGCGTCGGGCAGCTCGGCCACCGAAGTGCCAAGGGCGCGGGCGGCCTCCCGAGCGATGCGCGACACCGAGCGGTAGTCGGCCGCCGCGCGGCTCCCCGCGACGAAATATAGCCGGGTCATGCCCTTGTACTTCTCGGTCCCCAGAATGCGGACCAGGCGCAGCTTCCCGGTCGAGCTCAGGTGGGTCCCGCAGCAGGGCGTGAAGTCGATCCCGTCTATCTCGACTACCCTCACGACCTCTTCACCCGCCGGCGGGCGCTTGCGCAGAGGGAAGGAATCCAGGTCCTCGGGCGGGCAGGAATGGACACGGATCGGGTAGTCGTCGGCGACGATCCTCTCGACGAGGCCCTCGGCCTCCGCCAGGTCTCCCTCCGCGATGGCGGGGACGTCGAAGTCTATGAGGCAGCGCTCCCGCCCCAGGTGCACCGAGACCGTCGCGGCCCCCATAAGGCGCATGAAGGTCGAGGACAGGAGATGCTGGCCCGAGTGGGCCTGGGAGTAGTCGAGGCGCCTTTCGCCGTCGACGCGCAATAGGACTTTGTCGCCCGGTCCGGCCGCCAAGGGCCCGGCAAGGGCGTGGAATATTCGTCCCCCCGCTTCGGTGACGGCCGCGACAGGGACCTCGCCGCCGCCCGCGAGGCTGGCCACGGTGCCCAAGTCGCAGCTCTGGCCGCCGCCCTCGGGATAGAAGATCGTGGCGTCGAGCTCGAGAACGGGAGCCTCGGGCGGGCCTCCAGCGGCGAGCACTCTCGACTCGGCCTCGAACAGCTCCGGCCTCGAGTAGTACAGCTTCTCGGTGTTCGCCATGCCGCATTGTAGCGCAAGGTCCAGGCCTTGGAATATACTTCAAGGCGGAGGCGAGAGGGGATGAGCGACGATTTCATATCGCGGCGGGGCGAGACCGACCTCATACGGGAAGTCTTCGTCTACGCCCACCGGTTCATGGGCTCGATCTTCGTGTTTCGCATCGGAGCGAGGCTCATGGACACTCCCTCCTTCTCGGGACTCGTAAGCGACCTGGCCCTCCTTCACGAGAACGGTATCAAGATTATCCTCGTACCCTCGGGAGGGGCGAGGATAGATGAGCTCCTCGCCATATACGGAATCGAGACCGAGCGCGCCGAGGGGCTTCGGATCTCCACTCCTGAAGCGATGCCTCTCATCGAGATGGCGGCCTTCGACACGGCGACGCGACTCATGAACCAACTCGCGCGCAACGAAGTCGAGGCCGTGGTCGGCAATTGGGTGCGCGCCCGCTCCTACGGGGTCCGCAACGGAATCGATTTCCAGGCGACGGGCATGGTCGACAAGGTCAACGTCGAGCTCATCCGCCGCTCCATCGAGGACGACTTCGTGCCCATTCTCCCCTGCATCGGCTGGAGCGCCATCGGCGAGCCCTACAATATCTCCTCGATCGAGCTGGCCACCGAGCTCGCGATCGGCCTCAAGGCGCGCAAGCTCTTCTTCCTCACCGACGGCGAGCTCTTCGCCTCGGAGGACATTCGCCTGCCCGTCGAAGGCGTCGCCTCGCGCGACGGACTGGTGAGCCGCCTCACGGTCCAGGCGGCCGAGCGGACTCTCGCCGACAATCAGGAGACCCTGGGCCGCGCCGAGCGGGACATGCTCGCCCACTCCGTCACCGCCTGCCGCCACGGCGTCGAGCGCGTCCATTTCCTCGACGGGGGCAGCGAGGGCGTCGTGCTCAAGGAGGTCTTCTCGACCCTGGGCTCCGGCGCCATGGTCCACGCCGACCCCTTCGAGAACATCAGGCCGATGATTGAGGAGGACATCCCCGAGGTCCTGCGCATCATGGAGCCGCTCATCGAGCAGGGCAACCTCGTGCGCAGGACGGACGGCGATCTTCAGAAGGAGTGCCCCGATTACGCGGTCTTCGAGACCGACGGCACGATACGGGGCTGCGGCGCCCTGCACCGCTACGGGAGCGAGCGCGCTGAGATCGCCGCCCTCGCAGTAGACGAGAGCTACAACCATCTCGGCATCGGCCATAGGATGGTAGGCTACCTCATCGAGGCCGCCAGGAAGGCGGGACTCGCCGGGGTCTTCGTGCTCACGACGCGCACCTCGGACTGGTTCCTGAGTCTGGGCTTCTCTCCCGCGACGGTCGACGACCTCCCCGAGGAGCGCCGCCGAAGCTACGATCCCCAGCGGAGGAGCAGGATCTACAAGTTCGAGCTGGGGGCGAACGCGAAATAGCGCTCGGGCGGAAGTCTCGCGCTCGAGCAGGCCGCGGAGGTCAGAGCGCGACCCCCAACCCCAGCGAGAAATTGAAGCCGAAGGAAGTCGTATAGGTATAGTTGCTGTAGTGCATCACGCCCCCGGCCTCGGCGAATCCGGTCACCAGGTCGAAGAGTATCAGGCGATAGCCGAGATCGAAGGCCAGCGAATTGTTCGTTTGCGCCCCTTCCAACAGAATACTCGCCATCGGGCAGAGATAGAGTCCTTTGCCCTCGAACGTGAAGGGATAAACACGGGACCCGATCGAAAGGCTTCCGTAGTCGGCTTCGGTCAGGGATACGCTCCCGGAGAGGAAGAGCGATACGTTCATGTTTCCGGCCGGGAAGGCGAGCTCGACTTCGGGGCCCATTCCGTATTGATTGTAGGCCCATTCGACCCTCACGGGCCTGAAAAAGAAGTACTGCGCCGTGGCGCTCGAAACGGTCGCCAAGCCTACAGCAAGGCATATTAGCAGCTTCTTCATTCCCCTCTCCCCGACCTCTCAATGCCCTCGCCGAGAAAGCTCAGCCGCGAAGCCCCGCCGCGAGGGCGAGAGCCTCGCCCGCAAGAGCGCCTGCGAGGACGACGATCCACGGTCTCGCCTTCCATACCGCCAGAAGCAGGAATGCCGCCAGGGCGACGGCGAAATCCTCCGGTCGCAGGATCGCGCTCGTCCATACCGGGCTGTAAAGCGCCGCGAGAAGGATGCCGACCACGGAAGCGTTGATCCCCGAAAGCGCGGACCTCATGAAGCGCCGGCTCCGCAAGGTATTCCAGAACGGAAGCAGTCCGAATACGAGAAGGATGGAAGGCAGGTAGATCGCCCCCAGCGCGATCGCGGCCCCGGGCACGCCGTTCGGCCGCGAACCGCCGACCGCCCCGAGATAGGCCGCGAAGGCGAACAGCGGACCGGGAACGGCCTGCGCCGCCCCGTACCCCGCCAGGAAGGTTTCGTTCGAGACCCAACCGGTCGGAACCACTTCACGCTGGAGCAGGGGCAGGACGACGTGCCCGCCGCCGAAGACGAGCGATCCGCTGCGATAGAAGCCGTCGACGAGGGAGAGCCACTGGGCGGGGAAGGAGACGCGAAGGACCGGCAGAGCGATCAGCAGTAGGGCGAACAGCGCCAGGCAGCAGATCGCGGGGACGCGGCCGATCGTCTCGAAGCCGGCCGCCCGGGCGGGCTCGCCGCCTGGAGAGGCCTTCAGGAAGAGCAGGCCGGCGATCGCGCCTCCCGCGATCAGGGATACCTGGGTGACGGAAGAAGGCGCCAGAATGCTCGCGGCGGCTACGACGAAGGCTATGGACAGCCGGGCCGCGTCGGGAGCCAGGGCGCGGGACATGGACCACACCGCCTGGGCCACGACCGCGACCGCGACTATAAGAAGGCCGTGAAGCCACCCGGCGTTTCCGATGCCCGACCCGTGCACCAGGAGCGCGAATCCGGTCAACGCGAAGGCGGACGGCAGGGTGAACCCGAGCCAGGCGGTAAGGCCGCCCAGGATTCCGGCGCGCTCCATTCCGATCGCGATGCCGAGTTGGCTGCTCGAGGGGCCCGGAATCATCTGGCACAGGGCTACCAGATCGCCGTATTTAGTCTCGTCGATCCACTTCCGCCGGACGACGTACTCTTCGTGAAAATAACCGAGATGGGCGATCGGTCCACCGAAGGACGTGAGGCCGAGGCGGCCCGCGACTGCCAGGACCTCCCACGGCGTACCGGCGGAATGCTTATGCGGATGCGACTCGCCTTCCATGCTGCGCCCCAATTTAATGCAGTTCACCCCACCATGCAAGTTGCCCTGGCCTCCCGATGGAGCGGCGACGACCGAAGCGCCCTCTTAAATAACCCGTAAGGAATTCGACATGGACTCTTAATAAACGAATCCTCGCGCTCATTGTATTTTAGCCGTAGATCATTTCCAGGAGGTCAGACATGAAACGTTTCCTGCCCATTCTCTTCGTGCTCCTCGTACCGGCGACGATGTTCGCCCAGGGACGAAGGTTCGACGAGAACGCCGCCCTGAAGAACCTGGGGCTGAACGACACCCAGATTACCCAGGTGGTGGCGCTGCAGAAATCGACTCGCGAAGCGACGCACGCCGATCTCACCCATATCCGGCTCATCAACGCGCAGATCGCCGAAGCGATGCTTTCTCCCAGCCCCGACGTCCAGGCGATCGATACTCTGATCGATAAGAAGGGTCAGCTCAGGACCGATATCGAGAAGAATCGCCTATCGGCTCGGCTGCAGCTGGTCAAGATCGTCGGGGCGGACGACTACGCCAAGCTCGCCATGTTCATGAGGGAGCGGAGGCAGCACCGGCTCCAAGCCTGGCGCGGCTACGAGGGTTTCGGCCGTCCGCAGTTCGTTCCCGAGAATGGAGCTCCCGCTCCCGCCAATCAATAAACGAGTTCTTCCCTCCTCCCCCGCATCGCGGGGAGGAGGCGAACGGCGCATTCCCGTGGCGCATCAGATGGCATGATCAGCGAGCTCCAGATCCCTTCCATCCGCACCGATGAATCAGCGGCCCATCCGGCCCAGTGACTGCACAGGACATGCCTGATGGGTTCGGATAAGATAGAAGCAGGAGGCGGTCATGGACAATGCGAAGCGTATCGCCCAGGAAATCCTGAAAGTAGCGGACATCGACGTGGACGGGGAGCGCCCCTGGGACCTCCGCGTGCACGATCCGAGATTCTTCGGCCGCGTGCTCGCCGGCGGAACCCTCGCCTTGGGCGAGTCGTATATGGATGGCTGGTGGGATTGCGACCGGCTGGACGAGCTCATCACGCGCATGCTGTCGAACGATCTTCAACGGAAGGTCCGGCCCTCTCTCAGAGTCATACCGCTCTGGCTGAAATCCGTGTTCCTGAACGTACAGAGGAAGAGTCGGGCGTACAATATCGGGGAGCGACACTACGACCTGGGAAACGACCTCTACGGCCTCATGCTCGACAAGGGCATGAACTACAGCTGCGGCTACTGGAAGCGAGCGAAGAATCTCGACGAGGCCCAGGAAGACAAGCTCGAGCTGATCTGCCGAAAGATCGGTATCGAAAAAGGCATGCGAGTCCTGGACATCGGCTGCGGATGGGGCGGACTCGCGCGATACGCGGCGGAGAGGCACGGCGCACGGGTGGTCGGCATCACCGTCTCGCGGGAGCAGGCGGAACTAGCCCGGGCCCGCTGCCGAGACCTCCCCGTCGAGATCCGTCTCCAGGATTATCGCGACCTCGATGAGCGCTTCGACCGGATCGTCTCCGTCGGCATGATCGAGCACGTCGGCTTCAAGAATTATCGGCGCTACATGTCGGTCGCCGCGCGCAGCCTGGCGCCCGACGGCCTATTCCTCCTGCACACGATCGGCTCGAACCGATCCGCCCGCTTTACGGACCCCTGGACCGACAAGTACATATTCCCCGATTCCATGCTGCCTTCGCTGCATCAGCTCACGGGAGCGGCGGAAGGATCGTTCAGGGTGGAGGACGTGCACAGCTTCGGACAGTACTACGACCCGACCCTCATGGCTTGGCATCGGAACTTCACCGAGGGATGGGAAAAGATCAAGGACCGATACGGGGAGCGCTTCTTCCGGATGTGGCGCTATTATCTCCTCTGCAGCGCGGCCGCATTCCGCGCCCGGCAAAATCAGCTCTGGCAGATAGTCCTCTCCCCGCTCGAGTCCTCTTCGGTTTATGTAAGCACACGGGACCTATAGCAGTCGCCGCGCTCTCGCCCGCCTGCGTTCCAAGCGGTCACAAAAGATCGTACTTGAATCCGACGTTGCAGACGAGGGACCAGAAGGTGACGTTCCACGGGTTATATAGAGGAACTGGGACGATCGCATTCGAGAGCCCCATGTTGAACTCGAGCGACGGCGAGAAGGTGAAGCGGGACCCGAGCTTGAAGTCGGGTCCTCCGGAGAGATGCAGGCCGTATTCCCATTGCGCCGTGTTGCCCGTGTCGAGGGTGCTCGTACCATTGGTAAAGCCGTACAACTGTCCGAGAGAGTTGTAGCTTTCTTTCGACTGACCGCCGAGGAAGTAGCCGGCGAAGCCGCCGGCGCGCAGCGTCAAGCCCGTTCCGGCCGGCAACTGAAAATGACCTACGATCGCGACCGGAATGAGGATGTAGTTGTATGTGGTGTCCGATGTCTGAGTTATTCCCGGAGGAATAGTTACTCCAGGAGGGACAACCAGCGATGCCAGATAATTCGACGTGACGCCGTGGAAATTCAGCATAGCGTACTCGGCTCCGACGGAGAGGCCCAGGGAGAAGGATCCGAACGAGAATGCGTAATAGTCGAGGACCAGGCCGCCTCCCGCGGCGAGATCGGCGCTTCCCGTAGAGTTCGGATCACTGGACGTACCGAGCGTAATTCCGGCTCCTCCCCTCGCTTCGATGCTGAGTCCGGGAGCTGCGGCGAGCGGGATGACGAAGACTGAAAGCGACGCGAACAAAACTGCCAGAATACCCTTTCGCATTTGGAGCCTCCAATTATTAGGTGGTATCAGCGAGGGGTATATTCGCGCCGCGACATTTTCGTGTCAAGAAAATAATGGTTTCTTTTTGCTATCATGCGAGTGCATGGTATAAAAAATGAACATTCATTCTTTTATGGTCAAAGTAGAATGATCATTCGTTCATCGAACTGTTTCGCATCACCTGTCCGGATAAGGTATTCCTCATGAATGCAGATCGGCGAAGAGCGTGACTGTCTGGATGGACTCGCCGATCCGAGGCAGGGAGCCGTAGAAGGCGTCCTTGAAGTAGAGCAGATAGGCGGCGCCGATCCCGAGGTGGGCTGCGACATCGTGCTCGTAGGATATGTCGAGTATTCCGACTATCGAGTAATCGACCGGAGCGGGAGGGGATGTGGAGTCGTAGACGCCCGGAATGGCCTGGAAGTCGAAGCAGGTGAACTCGAGGCTGAAGGTGCCGACCCGTGGCTGCGAGGCGCTGAGATAGACTTTCGCCTCTTCGCCGAAGCAGAAGTCGTAGTCGCGGCCCTGTTCGTTGATGCCCTGAACGCCGTTGAATTCCCGCGCGTACTCGTTCTCGTCGGCGCCGAGGACGACGGCATTCAAGTGCAATTCGCCCTTCAGGACGAGACGGTTAGGATCATGCCGCTCGCCGATGAGGCTCAGGCCCACCGCGTTGGCTTCCAGCTCGATGAGGGAACTGTAGACATAGTCGTAGTGAAGGCAGGCGGCGAGCGAGAGCTCGTTCCGCTGATCATCCGCTAGCGGGAGGGAAAACAAAGTCCCGTCGGAGAAGAACGACAATCCGTAGAACGCTGAGGACAAGGCGACGTTGAAGCGCTGCTCGAAGTAATCGAAGGGAGCCCGGCGATCGCCGAAGGGATCTCCGTAGATCAAGGTATCGCCGATTTCGCCGGTGGTATCGCCGAGGCCGGGCGCGATGCCTCGAGAGGGGTCCAATTCGAGGTAGGGCTCGACGAAGCCGGCCTCGAGCGAAAGCGAGACGCGGCCGCCGGTCCTATCGTCCCAATCCTTGCCGAAGAGCGCGTCGTTCCCGGCGTCCAGGGGGCTCGCGAGGAAGCGCGCGGCCGAGCCTTCCTTATCCGCCTCGATATACAGTCTGTGGAGCATCTCGCCCAGCGATATGCCGCCGAGAGTCGTGGTTATCAGGCTATTTATATACGGGTCGTCGACCTCGCCGAATATCTTCCACATCACGGCTCCGAACGCCGTCCCCGCGGCCGACTCCCAGAAATCGAAGCCGTTCGAGCGGCCGGCGATGAAGTACTGGGACCCTTGGATCGGATGGCCGATCTCGGTGACGGGGAAGGGAGCCTCGTCGGTGATACCCCACGGTCCCTTGATATTGGCCCACGCGGTTTCGAGATCCGTTTGGGCCCAGTCGCCCGTCAGGTCGAGCAAAGCGGGGGTCAGGAAGCGGTCGAATGCGTTGACGAGTATATTGTTGCCCTCTATTTCGACGAGGGCGAGCGCGTAGCGAGGCCGTACGGTCTGACTATCGGAGCCGGAGGGACCGCCGGCGGGGACCGGCGGATCCGCATAGGCGAACGACGCCGCCGCGAGGGCGATGATCGCGCAGAAGTGTAGCGCGAACCGGGGCGGAACGGGCCGAGACATCCCGGTGGCCTGCCAAACTTTGGAGTCCCTCTCTCACCAATAGTATCTTCTATGATGCCAACCGAAGAAACCGTAGTGCTCCCAAGTTCCGTACACCCAGACCCAGCCGCGGTTTCCCCATATCCAGTAGCCCGGCACCCATTCGTAGTCGGGCCCCGGCGCCAGCGGCACGGCTTCGACCAAGGGCGCCGGAGGGGCGCCGGGGTCGGGATTCATGGTCGTAGCGGCGGGCGCGGACGGGGATGTCGAAGTATCCGCTGGCGCCGACGCATCGTGGTTGAGAATGGCTTCTATGACCGAAGAACCGACCTTATCCGTATTGAGGGCGATGATGTCGTCGGCCGAGAGGCGGAACGGTGTCTTGGAGTTCCGAATATAGGCGAGCAAGACATCGTCCCCGACCCCGGCCGCCGCCATCTTCATGATATCGGCCTTAGCTTGAGAGGAAGTGGCTTCGGATTGCTGAGCCGTCGCCACTAGGAGAGGGGCGAAGAACAGGAAGGCTGCGACAAGGAATGCAATTCTCTTCATGTGATTCACCTCCTGGAATTTTCCGCCAACAGGTCCCGGTTGTATTGATCCAAGCCGTCGTAAAGATTTATGAAAGCCGCATGGTTCACGATTCCGCCGATGATGGCCGAAATCAATCCAGCGCCGATGGCGCCGAAGACTATCCCGCCGTTGAGATCCGCATTGGACCATCCCTGATCCGTCGTCGCGACGCCGTACACCGCCCCGCCGAGCATCAAGCCCAATCCGCCCCACGAGAACACATTCGAGGCGCTCTGGAGCTTGGCGAATGAATGGATATCGACTTGCGCCACGGGATCGGTCCTGAGCACCGCCTGCAGGGCCGGGTTCAGCCCGTTCCGGTACGGGTAAGCCTCGCCTTGATAGAAGATGTAGCCGAAACGGATTCGGAAGAGCTGGTCTTGCGATATTCCCTCTCGGGCGGGGCTTGCCGGGCTCTCCGAATTCGTATTCCTGCTCAAGGCCTCGGCGATCACGCTTTGAGGAAGGCCCGCCGCCTTGAGCGTCAGGACATCGTCGGCAGAAAGGGCGAAAGGCGTCGGACTCGTGCGTACGTAGGTCAGGAGGACGGACTCGCCGACCCCGGCTCGAGCCATCTTGAGAAGTTCCTGCGCGGCGGGGCTCAGTGTCCCTGTCGATGCGGAATCCTGAGCGAGCGCGAAGATCCCCAAAATGAGCAATGCTACGACAAGCAATGTTTTTCGGCGCATGTTCACCTCCGGATCGCCCCGCGCGGAGAACGACGTCAAGAAAGCTTCTCGAGACGACCTCAATTCTCAATTTACATCCCCGACCCAGGGCATGGTATTGATTATTCCTAACAAGTTCATGTAGAAATTCTTACGAAATAATTAAAGGGTGCCCCAAAGTCGGGCATTTGAAGCGCGCAAGAATAAAATAGCTTGGGAGTGACCAGGCATAAGGTGAGCCGATTGTGCTATCGAGGCTCGATATGAAGTGAATTTAGGCTGAGAACAAAATTCTTTCGGCTGAATTTTTTATTTATCGAGCCGGATATGTACTCTTTCCGGCTGGATCAGTCCCTTCCTTCCCGCGGTATCATCCTATCCCCAGCTTGGCGCGGACTCGGGCGAAGGCTCCGAGGGCGAAATCAACCTGCTTCTCCGTGTGGGCCGCCGAAAGCTGAACCCGTATGCGCGCCTTGCCGCGAGGTACCACCGGGAAGGAGAAGCCTATCGCGTACACGCCCTCCTCCAAGAGTTCCGAGGCCATCTCCTGGGCTAGCCTCTCGTCGTAGAGCATGACGGGGCAGATCGCGTGGATTCCGGGCCGCACATCGAAGCCGGCCGCGGCCATTCCCTCCCGGAAGCGCAGAGTATTGGCCTCGAGCCTGTCGCGCAGGGCGGTCGAGGACGAGAGGATCTCGAGGGCGCGAAGAGTGCCCCCGACGATCGAGGGCGCGAGCGTATTCGAGAACAGGTAAGGCCTGGCCTTCTGCCTCAGGTACTCGACTATCTCTCTACGGCTGGCGACGCAGCCGCCCGAAGCCCCGCCGAGGGCCTTTCCGAAAGTGGTGGTGATTATGTCCACTCGCCCTTCGACGGCGTTGTACTCGCTCGTGCCCCGTCCGGTCTTGCCGACGAAGCCGGTGGCGTGGGAATCGTCGACCATCACGAGGGCGTCGTAGCGCTCGGCGAGGTCGCATATCGGGCCGAGCCGGGCGATGTCCCCGTCCATCGAGAACACGCCGTCCGTCGCGATCATCCTGAGCCTGCAGCCGGCGGCCTCCTTGAGGCAGCGTTCGAGGCCCTTGGCGGCCTTTCCCGTCTCGGGATCGCTTTCTTCGACGTCTCGCATGTCTCCATGCTTGTATATCCAGCGCCTGGCCTTGCACAGGCGTATGCCGTCGATGATGGATGCATGGTTGAGGCTGTCCGTTATGATCGCGCAGTCCTCGTCGAGCAAAGGCTCGAAGACTCCGCCGTTGGCGTCGAAGCACGACGAGAAGAGGATGGAGTCCTCGGTCCCAAGGAAATCGGCCATGGCGCGCTCGAGCCGCTTGTGGGGGTCTTGGGTACCGCAGATGAAGCGAACGCTCGCCATTCCGTAGCCCCACTCCTCCAAGGCCCTCGCCGCCGCCTCGCGGACGCTCTGATCGTTCGCGAGACCCAGGTAATTGTTCGCGCAGAAGTTGAGGACTTCCCGCCCGTCCGCGACGCGCAGTACCGCTCCCTGCGGCGTCGCTATGACGCGCTCGTCCTTGTATAGGCCCTCGCCGCGAATTTCGGCCAGTCTGCCCTCGAGCTCGCCCTTGAGTTTTCCGTACATTCTCGGTGCCTCCGTATCGGCCAGGATTACTGCGGCGAGCGCCCTTCCTTCTCTAATTCCTCGAGGATGAGATCCATCTCCGCCTCGAGGCGGGCGAGGCTCGCTTCCGCGGACGCGAAGACGCTGGGTTTCGCGCTCGCCAGGTTGCCGTCTTCCGGGGCCGGCTCGGGAGGCTCGCTTCCGCTCATCTTCTCGAAAGGGCCCGAAAGGGCTTCCGCGAGTCCGGGCCCCTTGGCCGCGGCCGCGGCCTCGCCGCAATAGGGACAAAAGCGGAAATCCGCGAGGATGAGGCTGCGGCAGGCAGGGCAGAAACGCACGTTCACGGGTGTCTCACAAGAGGCTCGCGGCGAGCTCGGCGAGCTCCGAGCGCTCGCTTCGCTGCAGGGTGACGT